>CP108997.1:4259403-4867890 GCA_036226585.1 Streptomyces sp. NBC_00708 | reverse complement strand
CGAGCAGGCGGACGGCCCCGTCGAGCGGCGGCGGGTCCCAGACACCCCAGGGGGTCTCCGTACGCATGGCGGTCAGTCCTGCTTCAGCAGGTGGCGGTAGCTGTCGGGGTGGGTGCGCAGATAGCCGGCCAGGTCCATGGCCGGGCGGCCGGTCAGCGTCGGCACGGCGTCCGAGACGGTGGCCATCTCCCCGGCCGCGATGGCCTCGTACGAGGTGACCCAGCCGGCCACCTCCCAGTCCGCGGCCCCGTACCCCGACCGTGAGGCGTACGCCTCCTCGCGGGTCTCCGGCACATAGGTGACGGCCCGTCCGGTGACCCGGCTCAGCTCCTCGGCCGCCTCGGCGAGGGTGAACGCCTCGGGGCCGGTCAGGTCGTAGGTGCGGCCGTCGTGCGAGGGGCCGGTCGCGTCGGTGTCCGCGAGGAGCACGGCGGTCGCCGCGTCGGCGATGTCCTCGTGCGCCACGGCCGCGACCCGGCCGTTTCCGGCGGGCCCGCGCAGCACGCCGTCGGCGCCGGTCATGGCGGGGAGCCCGGCGAGATACCAGCTGTCGCGCAGGAAGGTGTACCGGACGTCGCTGGTCCGGATGTGCGCCTCGGTGTGCCAGTGGTCGCGGGCGAAGGTGAACGTGGCGTCGGGGGCGGCGCCCAGGAACGAGACGTACACGATCCGTTCGACGCCCGCCGCGACCGCCGCGTCCACCGCCGTGGTGTGCTCGCGCACCCGGTCGGGGCTCTCGTGCGCCGAGACGAGGAACAGGGTGTGCGCCCCGGCCAGGGCGCGGCGCATGGCCTCACCGTCGCCGTAGGGGGCGGGCGGTGCGAGGTCGGCGCCGGGGAGGGCGGGCAGCCGGGACGGGTCGCGGCCGAGCAGCCGGACGGGGACTCCGGCCCGCACCAACCGGGTGGCGACCCGGCCGCCGAGGGCGCCGCTCGCACCGGTGACGGCGGTGGGCGGACCGCTGGTGACGGTCTCGTTCGCGGGGTCGTGGGTGGGGCTCATGCGGGGGCACCTTCCTCGGTCGGCCAGGGGCGCACCTCGACGACCGCGTCGACCGGGAGCGGTCCGTAGATGTGCGGGAACTCCTCGCCGCCGGGCGCGACGGCCTCGTACCGCACGGGGGCGGAGAGACGGCCGGTGTCGATGACGAGCACCACGAGGTCCTGGTCGGCGGCTCCGGCCCGGCTGCCGGCGCCGTACAGCATCTCCGCGACACCGGGGAGCTGGTGGGGCAGCGAGCAGTGGATGAAGCCCTCTTCGTGCAGGGTGCGGCCGCGGGTGGACATCTCATACGTCCCGATCCCGCGGGCCGCCTCCCAGAGCGGGCCTTCGGTGAGGTGCAGCAGTTCGGCCATGGCCCGAGGCTAACGCCGCGACGGGTCGCGGGCCGTACCCCGTGGATAACGCCTCGCCGCGTCGGCGCGTCCGGCGGACGCGTCCGGCTCCTCAGTCCGCCAGCAGCTTCGCCTCCGTCTCCGGGTCGAGGCCCACGACGGGGCGGTCGGGGCGCTGGGGGGCCGTACCGCCCAGCGCGCACAGCCAGGTCCAGGTGTCCTCGACCGTCTCCCCGACCGGGCGGCAGCGCAGCCCCGCCGCGTACGCGAGGGTGACGTCGCCCTGGTGCAGGGTGTCGTACAACTCCCCCGGCGGCAGCCACACCGGCAGGTCGGTCCACGGCTCGACGCCCGCCGCGAGGATCTTCTCCACCGCCGTCCAGCGCAGTTCGGCGTCCGAGCCCGTGGCGCGCACGCAGGCGTCGAGCAGCCCGCCCATGGTGGTGTGCCCCGGCCGGCTGACCAGGTTGTACGGGCCGTGCAGCCCGCGCTCCGCGGCGTGGAGCACCCAGTCGGCGAGGTCGCGCACGTCGATGTACTGGAGGTCGGCGTCCGGGCTGCCCGGCGCGAGCACCGGGCCGCCGCGCGCGATCCGGTTCAGCCACCAGGGCAGCCGGCCGATGTTCTCCCAGGGGCCGAGGATCAGCCCGGCGCGGGCGAGCAGTGCGCGGTCCCCGAAGGCGTCCAGCGCGGCCAGTTCACCGCCGCGCTTGGCCAGCGCGTACGACTGGTCGTCACCGGCGTCGGGCGAGGCGCCCTCCACCACGGGGGCGTCCTCGGCGATGCCCGCCGGGGTCGGGTAGTCGTAGACGGAACGGCTGGATATGTAGGTGTACCGGGCGGCCCTCGTGGACAGCAGCCGGGCCGCGTCCCGCACCACGGAGGGCGCGCCGCTCCAGGTGTCGACGACAAGGTCCCAGGTGTGGCCGTCCGCGTCCGGCGCGTCGGCGGCGGCGAGCGCGGCCAGGCCGCCTTCGGCGGTGCGGTCACCGGTCAGCTCGGCCACGCCGGGCGGGGGCGCGTGGTGACCCCGGTGGAAGACGGTGACCTTCCAGCCGCGGGCGAGGGCCGCCTCGGTGACGGCCCGGCCGACGAACTGCGTACCACCCAGCATCAGAAGCCTCATGACAGTGACTCTGCCCTGGGGCGAGGCGAAGGGAAACGGTCCACGCTCTCGGCTGAATCGGCCGGAACCGGGAACTCCTCCGGCGGCGCGCCGGTGACCGGAGCGGCGAGCGGGCTGCGGTGGCGCAGCAGCCACTGGTGGTATCCGGCAACCTGCCGGGCCGCCTCCCGGTAGGCCGCCTCCAGTTCCCCGTAGACCGCGGTCATGTCCGCGCCGGGCCGGGAGACCAGGAGCAGCCGGACGGCGAGCGGGTCGTCGCGCAGGGGGCGGATGGCCATGTCGTCGCGCGGGCCCGAGGTCGGCTGGCAGGGGGCGACCGCCTCGCCGAGGACGACGAGGGACGCGGCGGTGAGGTAGTCGCCGTGCAGCACCGGGGGCGCCACGCCGGCCTCGCTGAACACCCGGCGCAGCCCGTCCCATTCGCCGTCCACCGTCGGGTCGACCATCCAGCGGTCGGCGGCCAGGTCGGCGAGGTCGACGACGGGCAGCGCGGCGGCCGGGTGGTCGCGGGCCATGGAGATGAACTGCGGTTCGCGGTCCACGAGGACCCGCTGTTCCAGCCCGTCCGGAACGGCGAGCGGGCAGCCCTCCACCTCGTGCACGAAGGCGACGTCGAGCCGGTCCGCGTCGACCGCGCGGAGCAGGGCGTGGGCGGAGACATCCACCCGGAGCGAGATGTCCGTCCCGGGCTGCCGCAGCCGCAGCCGGCGCAGCCAGCCGCCGATGACCCGGCTGGCGGTGCAGCCGATGCGCAGCCGCGGCCCTCCGGAGCGGGCGGCGTCGGCCTCCGCCTTCGCGTCGCTGACCAGGGCCCTCATGCCGTCGACGAGGGGTCGGGCGCGGCTGAGGACGGCCCGGCCGAGGAGGGTGGGGCGGCAGCCGGTACGTTCGCGGCTGAACAGTTCGGCGCCGAGCGTGTTCTCGATCCGGCGCAGTTGGGTGGTGAGCGCGGGCTGGCTCACCCCCAGGGTGCGGGCCGCCCGGTGCAGGCTGCCCGTGTCGGCGATGGCGCACAGCGCCCTGAGGTGTCTCACCTCAAGCTCCATGCTGCCGAGGTTAGGGCGGCCCGCCCTGCCGCACCATGGGCCGTAACCCTGTCAAAGGCGGGCGATTCACCGGGCGTTGGGCATGTGGACCGCAGGTGTGCACGGGATGTCCACACATCGGTGATAGGGCCGCGTTATCACCGGCTGACATCATCCGCGCGGGCTCCGCTTCCCCGACACTCACTGCGTACCGTCCCCGTCCGAGTCCGATCATCGGACGGGTTCCCCGACAGGTGACCGGTAGGAGACCCCCCACATGAGACACCCCAGGACCGTGATGTCGGCCGTGCTCGGACTCGGCCTCTCGCTCGCCGCCGCGCTGGGCACCGCCCCCGCGCTCGCCGCTCCCCAGACCTCCGCGCCGAGCCCCCACCTCGCGTACACCTCCGGTTCCGCTTCGCACGAGAGCGCCGCCGCCAACAAGGCGTTCTTCCAGGCGGTCGTGAAGTCGGTGGCCGAGAAGCGGGCGGCCAACCCGGGCGCGCAGTCCGTCACCATCGTCTACAGCGCCGCCAACGCCCCGAGCTTCCGCACCCAGATAGCCAACAGCGCGTCGATCTGGAACAGCTCGGTCTCCAACGTCCGGCTCCAGGAGGGCTCGAACGCCGACTTCGCGTACTACGAGGGCAACGACTCCCGCGGTTCGTACGCGAGCACCGACGGGCACGGCAACGGCTACGTCTTCCTGGACTACGCGCAGAACCAGCAGTACGACTCGACCCGGGTCACCACCCACGAGACCGGGCACGTGCTCGGCCTGCCGGACCACTATTCGGGCCCGTGCAGCGAGCTGATGTCCGGCGGCGGCCCCGGCCCGTCCTGCACCAACCCGTATCCGGACGCCAATGAGCGCAACCAGGTGAACTACCTGTGGCAGTACGGCTTCGCGGCCGCACTGACCGGAGCCGGCTCCTGACCGGTACCGCGCTTCCACCGACGGGCCGCCTCGCAGGACGAGGCGGCCCGTCGCCCTGTGCGGGCCCGCGCCCCGTCAGCCGGCGCCGTACTCGGTACGTACCAGGGCCAGGAGTTCGTCGCTCGTCAGGCCCAGCCCCCGCGCCTCGCCGACCGTCTCGCGGATCCGTTCCAGCAGGCGGGCGCGGTGCGGGGACGCCCCGTCCGCGACGGCCGCGCCCCGGCCCCGGCGCAGTTCGATCAGGCCCTCCTCGCGCAGCCGCTGGTAGCCGCGCAGCACGGTGTGCACATTGACGCCGAGCGATTCGGCCAGGACGCGGGCGGCGGGCAGCCGTTCGCCGGGGGCCGCCGCGCCGTCGGCGACCGCGCGGCGCACGCAGGCCGCGATCTGGTCGCCGAGCGGCACGGTGGAGGTGGGGTCGACCCGGAAGAGCATGGTCAGTGGTCCGTTCGGCGCTGGTCGATCAGGGTGTTGAGGAGCGCCGCGGCGGTCGCCGAGTCGTCCACCGTCACCGCGAACTCCCGGCCGTTCGCCAGGCGCGCCACGATGCCCTCCCCCGAGCGAATGATGACACCGGTGCGTCCGGGGCGGATGCGGTAGCCCCAGCCGCCGTACTCGGTGAGCGGGCTGATCTCCCGGCTGGACGCCGCCTCGATCCGGTCCAGCGGCACCCGCACGCGCGGCCGGGGCAGCAGCCCGGAAACGATGATCCCGCGCCGGTCCACGGTCACGTACGGACGGGAGAAGGTCGCCAGCAGCAGCCCGAGGACGAGGGCCGGCAGGGCGGCGGGCCAGGTCGCCGTGAACAGCAGGACGACGCCGGCGCCGAGGACCAGGAGCGCGGTGAGCGGCAGCCACCAGGACCCGGCGCCGCGGGCCCAGCCGGCGACCTCCCCGGCGGCCAGCGCGATGCGCTCGCCGTTCCCGCCCGGTGCGGCGGCCTCGACCGGTTCGGGGCCGGGGCCCAGCGCGGCCGCCAGGTGCCCGATGCCGTACGCGACGGCGCCCACGCCGACGGCCACGGCCAGGTGCCACATGGGGAAGGTGACGTCCTGGCCCCGGCCCTGCGCGTCCTCGGGAGCGTCCACGTTGATGAGCAGCACGACCGCCAGGAGGTGGCCGAGGAAGCCGGCGACGGCGTACCCGAAGGCAACCGTCATGCGGTACGCCCGGCCGGTGAACTTTCCGGCCCACGCCATCACCGTCCACAGGAGGCCGGTGCCGAGCAGCACAAGCGTGGTGACGACCAGGTACGAGGTCCGGCCGGCGTAGTCGTCCACCCGGCCGTTGCCCACGAAGTGGCTGGCCAGCTGATCGGGCAGCCGGTCGCGGCGGGTGGCGAAGAGCAGCAGGTCGACGGCGAGTGCGAGCAGGAACGGCAGGGCGGCGAGGGCCGCGCGGCCGACGGATCTCCGGTTCATGAAAACCTCCATTGTTTGCATGCTAATAGAACAATGGAGGCGACAGCAACGATGCGTCGCACGGGACGCGCTTCAGGCGGTCAGGCGGTCAACCGGTGATGCGGTCGGCCGGTCAGGCCGTTTCGAGTGGGAAGGCTCCCCGGTGGCCGGTGCCGGCGCCCTCGGTCGGGCGGGGCTCGAACTCCCGGCAGCTCCAGACCTCCTGGACGAATCCGGTCCGCCGCTCCCACAGCCCGAGCACGTCCTGCTCCCCGGCCGTACCCCGGTACTCCTCCTTGGCACCCCGGAAGCAGGCGAGCCCACCGGAGAGACCGCGGCCGGGGGCCGGTTCGGCGGCCGGGAAGTAGTCGGAGAAGGCGCAGGCTATGCAGGTCCGGAGGCTGACCCCGGGCGGCAGCTCCCGCTGGATCGTGGCCAGCGCGGACCCGAAGTCGGTCTCGGCCCGCTGCGAGCCGAAGGCCGCCCCGCCGAAGCGGAGTTCCAGGTAGAGATACGGGTCCGGCCTGCGCAGGGACAGCAGGCAGCTGAGGGTCGCCTGCCGCTCCGCGCCGTCCGCCATGACGGGGAACGGCAGGTCCCACTCCAGGACGCAGTCACCCAGCACGCCGTCCGTCAGCGCGAACAGCCCGCTCTCCGCCGGCCCGGCCGCCACCGGGCGCAGGGCGTCGAAGCTGCCGCCCTCGAAGTCCACCCCCCGTATGCGGAGGCGGAGTTGCTGCCCGTCGGTGGTGAGGATGACGGCGTCGGATCCCTGCCGGTCCCGGTACCACCCTGCCCACGACTCATCTGTCATGAGCAGGGACTGTAGCCCCTGCCTCCGACACCGCCCCTGGCGCCCTCCACTTGATCGGATGCCTTCCTCAACACCTCCTCCCACCAGGTTCTTTGTCAGTGCGTGCGGCGCGTGACGAACTCCAGCAGTGCGAGCAGGTCGCCCGCGTGCGAGAGGTCGGGGACCGCGCGAGACAGATGGTGCACGGCACGTGCCATCCGGTCCCCGGCGCAGCTCTGCGCCCAGTCCCGGCCGCCGGCCCGGTCCACCGCCTCAGAGGCCCGGACCACCTCGGCGCGCGTGTTCATCGGCCCCCGGTACAGCTCGGCGAGCTCCGCCGCGGCCGGGCCGCCCGCGGTGAGCGCGGCCACCACGGGCAGCGACTTCTTGTGGGCGCTGAGATCCGCGCCGACCGGCTTCCCGGTCTGGGCCGGGTCCCCCCAGATGCCGATCAGGTCGTCGATCAGCTGGAAGGCGAGCCCCGCCTCCCGGCCGAAGCCGTCCATGGCCCCGACCGACCGCTCGTCGGCGCCCGCGTAGAGCGCGCCCAACGCACAGGCGCAGCCGAGCAGCGCGCCCGTCTTCGCCGTCGCCATGGTCAGGCACTCGTCGAGCGAGACCTGGTCCGGGTCGCGCTCCTCGAAGGCGCAGTCCGCCTGCTGGCCCGCGCACAGCTCGATGACACATGTCGAGAGCCGGGCCGAGGCGAGCGGCGACATCGCCCTGCCGTCCTCGGCGAGCAGCCGCTGGGCGAGGGCCAGCATGGCGTCGCCGGCGATGACGGCGTCCGGGATCCCGAACACCGTCCAGGCGGTGGGCCGGTGGCGGCGGGTGTGGTCCTCGTCGATGACGTCGTCGTGCAGCAGGGTGAAGTTGTGGACGAGCTCCACGGCGACGGCCGCCCGTACGGCCTGTCCGGGGTCGCCGCCCAGCGCGCGGGTGGCCGCCAGGACGAGCGCGGGTCTGATCGCCTTGCCCGCGCCGCCCGCCGCCGGGCTGCCGTCGGCGTGCTGCCAGCCGAAGTGGTACATCGCGACCCGCCGGATCGAGCCGGGCAGGGAGGCGACCGCCGCCCGCAGGTGCGGGTCGACGAGGCTCCGGGTGTACTCCAGCAGGGCCGCGGCCTCGTTGCCCTCGGTCGCGGCGTCTGTTCGGGTCATGGTCAATCGGTCACCCCTGTCGTTGCCGTCCCGCCCCGGCCGCTGTCGCGCCGGGGGCCGGGGACGTGGGTGGTTGCTGTGGGGTCGCGCACGGGCGCGGCCGGGGGCCCGGACCCGCGCGGGGTCCGGGCCCGGCGGCTCACCGCCAGCGGCTGACCTCGACGTTCTCCAGGACACCGAGGGCGTCCGGGACGAGGACCGCCGCGGAGTAGTAGGCCGTCACGAGGTAGGAGATGATCGCCTGCTCGTCGATGCCCATGAAGCGGACGGACAGGCTGGGCTCGATCTCGTCGGGGATGCCCGTCTGCTGGAGGCCGATGACGCCCTGCTCGGCCTCGCCGGTCCTCATGCAGATGATCGACGTGGTGCGGGCGTCGCTGACCGGGATCTTGTTGGAGGGGAAGATCGGCACACCGCGCCAGGCCGGCACATGGTGGCCGCCGATGTCGACGCTCTCCGGCACCAGCCCGCGCTTGTTGCACTCGCGGCCGAAGGCGGCGATGGCGCGCGGGTGGGCGAGGAAGAGCTTGGAGCCGCGGCGGCGCGAGAGCAGCTCGTCCATGTCGTCGGGGCTGGGCACCCCGTCGTGCGGCTGGAGCCGCTGGCCGTAGTCGCAGTTGTTGAGCAGGCCGAACTCGCGGTTGTTGATGAGCTCGTGCTCCTGGCGCTCGCGCAGCGCCTCGACCGTGAGCCGCAACTGCTGCTCGGTCTGGTTCATCGGCTGGTTGTAGAGGTCCGCGACGCGGCTGTGGACCTTCAGGACGGTCTGGGCGACGCTCAGTTCGTACTCGCGTGGCGCGGCGTCGTAGTCCACGTACGTGTGCGGGACGACGGCTTCGCCGACATGGCCGGCGGAGAGGTCGATCTCCGCCTCGCCGTACTTGTTGGTGCGCTGCTGCGGAAGGGACAGCAGCCCGGCGAGATGGTCGCGCAGCGAGTCGGACCGCTCGGCGAGGTTGAGCACGTCCGCACGCCGGAGCGTCAGGACCGTGCAGGCGGTGACGGCGCGGGCGGTGTACTCCCAGACGGCGTCGCCCTCGATGAGGGAGTGGTCCCCGAAGTAGGCCCCGTCCGCGTGGACGCCGAGCACCGTCTCGTCCCCGTAGGGGCCGGTGCCGACCTTCTCGACCTTGCCGTGCGCCAACAGGTAGACCCGGTCCGCCGCCTCGCCCGCCGTGGCCAGGAGCTGTCCGGCGGGAATCTCGCGCTGTTCACACCTTCTGGCCAGCTCGGCGAGCGCCTCCTCGTCCCCGAAATCCCTCAGGGCCGGCAGCTCGCCCAGCTCGGCGGGAATGACGGCGACCCGGTCCCCGGTCTGCACGAAGGTCACCCGGCCGTCCCCGACCGAGTAGCTCAGCCGGCGGTTCACCCGGTACGTACCGCCCTGCACCTGGACCCACGGCAGCATCTTCAGCAGCCACCGCGAGGTGATCTCCTGCATCTGCGGAGCGGACTTGGTGGTCGTCGCGAGGTTCCGCGCGGCCGCCGTGCCGAGACTCTGCTGCGGCGGCACCTGCGCGTTCTGAACCTCTTCACCAACGGACATCTGTCGTCCTCTCGATTTCTCGGCTGACCTGCGGGAAGAACACTTCCAGCACGAGGACGGGGCACGCCATTACACAAAAGAGTGTGACTAATCGTGCTTTGGGCGGGGCACAACGCTGCGCGATGGCCCGGCCGGGCTTTAATTTGTATCCGGAATGCCAATTAACCTAGCCTGGCCGTCATGCGGCTCACCCGATTCACCGACGTGGCACTGCGCGTCCTGATGCGCCTCGCCGTCGTGAAGCACGAGGACCCGCCGACCACCCGCGAAGTGGCGGCGGCCATGCGGGTGCCGTACTCGCACGCCGCCAAGGTCGTGGCCCGCCTCCAGCACCTCGGCCTGGTCGAGGCGCGACGGGGCCGCGGCGGCGGGCTCACCCTCACCGAGGCCGGGCGCACCGCCTCGGTCGGCGGGCTCGTCCGCGAGCTGGAGGAGCCCGGGGACGTCGTCGACTGCGAGGGCTCCACCCCGTGTCCGCTGCGGGCGGCCTGCCGGCTGCGCGGGGCGCTGCGCGAGGCCCAGGAGGCGTTCTACGCCTCGCTGGACCCGCTGACCGTCGCGGAGCTGACCGCCGCACCCACCGGCCCCCTGCTGATCGGCCTCAGCAGCGGCCCTCCGCCCTTGGACTGACCCCCCGCCGCACCGGGCCGCCGGCCCGGTTCCTACACTGCCCTTAAATGCGCATCTCAGATGCCAATTCAACATCCGAGGAGTCACCGATGCTCTCCGAGTCGTCGACCGCCACCGTCCGCGCCACCCTCCCCGCCGTCGGCGCGGCCATCGGGGACATCGCCGATCTCTTCTACCGCAAGCTGTTCGACGCCCACCCGGAGCTGCTGCGCGACCTGTTCAACCGCGGCAACCAGGCCTCCGGCACCCAGCGCCGGGCGCTCGCCGGCTCCATCGCCGCCTTCGCGGCCCAGCTGGTCGAGCAGCCCGACACCCGCCCGGACGTGATGCTGAGCCGGATCGCGCACAAGCACGCCTCGCTCGGTGTCACCCCGGCCCAGTACGAGGTCGTCCACACCCACCTGTTCGCCGCGATCGCCGAGATCCTGGGCGACGCGGTGACCCCCGAGGTCGCCGCCGCCTGGGACGAGGTCTACTGGCTGATGGCCAACGCCCTGATCGCCATCGAGGAGCGGCTCTACGCCGGGCAGGGCGTCGTCGCCGGTGACGTCTGGCGCGCGTGGGAGGTCGTCTCGCGCACCGAGGAGACCGACGACGTCGCCCGGTTCCGCATCCGCCCCGCCGACGGCTCGCCGGCCCCCGCCTTCCGCCCCGGCCAGTACGTCTCCGTACAGGTCGAACTCCCGGACGGCGCCCGTCAGATACGCCAGTACAGCCTGACCGGCGCGCCCGGCTCGGCGCTCCGCTCGATCACGGTCAAGCGGGTGCACGGCGGCGACGCCCCCGACGGCGAGGTCTCCCGCCACCTGCACGCCCATGTCCACGCCGGTGACCGGCTCCGGGTCTCCGCTCCGTACGGCGACCTCGTACTGAAGTCCGAGGACGCCCCGCTGCTCCTCGCCTCCGCGGGCATCGGCTGCACCCCGATCCTGTCGATGCTGGAGCACCTCGCCGAGGCCGGGCACCGCGCCCCGGTCACCGTCGTGCACGGCGACCGCTCCCCCGCCGACCACGCGCTGCGCACCGACCACACGGCGCTCACCGCCAAGCTCGCCGACGCGGTGGCCCACTTCTGGTACGAGAACCCGGCGGACGGCCACCCCGCCGACCGCACCGGGCTCGTCGACCTGAGCGGTCTCGTCATCCCCTCGGGCACCCACGCCTACCTCTGCGGCCCGCTGCCCTTCATGCGGTCGGTGCGCACCCAGCTCCTCGCCAAGGGCGTCCCGGCCTCCGACATCCACTACGAGGTGTTCGGCCCGGACCTGTGGCTCGCCTCCTGACCCGGACGTGCGCCGCGAGTTGACCGAATCGGCTCGCACAGCATCCGAACAGGGCCCCGCAGTCGCCCCGCGACCGGTCCGGGGCCCTGCCGGGCGGGTAGAACCGCTCCCACCCGCACAAAAGGAGCCGGCCATGTCCTCACCCATGTCCGCGAGCGCGTTCCTCGCCGCCCTCAAGAAGGAAGGGCTCACCGTCGTCGAGGTCGGCGACTGGCGCAGCCACAACCGGAACCACAAGGGCCCCTGGGGCCCGGTCAACGGGGTGATGATCCACCACTCCGTCACCAAGGGGACCGACGCCACCGTGAAGATGTGCCGCGACGGCCACCCCGACCTGCCGGGGCCGCTGTGCCACGGCGTCATCGCCAAGGACGGCCGGGTCCACCTGGTCGGCTACGGCAGGACCAACCACGCGGGCATGGGCGACGACGACGTCCTGCGCGCCGTCGTCGCGGAGAAGAAGCGCCTGCCGCACGACAACGAGGCCAACACCGACGGCAACCGGCACTTCTACGGCTTCGAGTGCGAGAACCTCGGCGACGGCGAGGATCCCTGGCCCGACGCCCAGCTCGAAGCCATCGAGAAGGTCTCGGCGGCCGTCTGCCGGCACCACGGCTGGACCGCCCGTTCGGTCATCGGGCACCGTGAGTGGCAGCCCGGCAAGGTGGACCCGAAGGGCTTCTCGATGAACGACATGCGCGACCGCATCCACGACCGCCTCAAATGAACCCCGGGCGGCGCCCGCCGCCACAATGGGGTGCATGTCCGCCCCGCCCCCCGTATCCCGGCTGCGCCCGCTGCTCCCGTCGCCCGTGCGGCAGGCCGATGACGAGCGCTTCACCCGGCACGGTGTGACGCTGCTGCTCAAGCGCGACGACCTGATCCACCCGGACCTGCCGGGCAACAAATGGCGCAAACTCGCGCCCAATCTGGCGGCCGCCGCCGGGCGCCCCGTGCTGACCTTCGGCGGCGCGTACTCCAACCATCTGCGCGCCACCGCCGCCGCGGGACGGCTCCTCGGATTCCGCACCATCGGCGTCGTACGCGGCGACGAGCTGGCCCACCGGCCCCTCAACCCCTCGCTCACCCGGTGCGCGGCCGACGGGATGCGGCTGCACTTCGTGGACCGCGCGACGTACCGCGCCAAGACCGACCCGGCGGTCCTGGCCGGGCTGCTGGAGCCGTACGGGGACTGCGTGGTCGTCCCGGAGGGCGGCAGCAACGCCCTCGCGGCCCGGGGCTGCGCCGCGCTCGGGCGCGAACTGCGGGGCGTGGCCGATGTGGCGGCGGTGGCCTGCGGCACCGGCGGGACCCTGGCCGGGCTTGCCGCCGGACTCGCGCCCGGGCAGCGCGCCCTCGGCATCCCGGTCCTGCGCGGCGGCTTCCTGGGCGACGCGGTGCGGGAGCTCCAGCGGGAGGCGTTCGGCGGTCCGGCCGGCGACTGGTGGCTGGACGAGCGGTTCCACTGCGGCGGCTACGCCCGTACGACACCCGCCCTGCACGCCTTCGCAAAGGATTTCGAGGACCGCCACGGACTGCCCGTGGAGCGACTGTATGTGGCCAAAATGCTGCACGCGCTCACCGTGCTGACCGAGGAGGGCGCCTTCCCTCCCGGGTCCACGGTCGCGGCCGTGATCACCGGCCGCCCCGACGAGCCGGACGGCGTCTAGGACGACTCCTCCCGGTAGGCCGCCGCCTCCTCCAGGTCCAGGCGGCGCAGCAGGGTCCGCATCATCTCGTCGTCGATCCGGCGCGCGTCCCGCAGCCGAACGAAGACCTCGCGCTCGGTCTCGATCATCTCGCCGGCCAGGCGCCGGTAGGTGTCGTCCGCCGACTCGCCGGTGATGGGGTTGGCCGCGCCGAGGCGTTCCCACACGGCGTTGCGGCGGCGTTCCAGCACCGTGCGCAGCCGGTCGGCCAGCGGTTCGGGCAGCCGGTTGCGCTCATCGGTGAGCAGGTCGTCCAGGCGGGCCTCGGCGGCCGTGGACGCCTCGTTCTGGGCCTGCGCCTCGGCGAGGGTCTCGGCCTGGCGGTCGCGGCCCGGCAGCTTCAGCACCCGCACCAGGACCGGCAGGGTGAGCCCCTGGACGACCAGGGTGCCGATGACGGTGGTGAACGTCAGGAAGAGCACCAGGTTGCGGGCCGGGAAGGCCGTGCCGTCGGCCGTGACGAGCGGGACGGAGAAGGCGATGGCGAGCGAGACGACCCCGCGCATCCCGGCCCAGCCCACGATCAGCGGCGAGGTCCAGTCCGTGCCGGATTCCCGTTCCCTGATGCGCCGCGACAGCCACCGGGGCAGGTAAGTGGCCGGGTAGACCCAGACGAAGCGCACCACGACCACGGCCAGGAAGACCAGCACCGCGTACCCGAGGGCCTCCGTCACGGAGTACGTGCCGAGCCCCTTGAGCACGAACGGCAGCTGGAGACCGATCAGGGCGAACACGGCGGACTCCAGGACGAAGGCGACCATCTTCCAGACGGCGGCCTCCTGGAGCCGGGTGGCGAAGTCGACCTGCCAGGAGCGGTGGCCCAGGTAGAGCGCGACGACGACCACGGCGAGCACCCCCGAGGCGTGCACGCGCTCGGCCGCCGCGTACGCCACGAACGGGATCAGGAGCGACAGGGTGTTCTGGAGCAGCGGCTCCTTCAGGTGGGTGCGCAGCCAGTGCAGCGGCACCATGAGCAGCAGACCGACCCCGACACCGCCGACCGAGGCCAGCAGGAATTCCCCCGCCCCCGCGCCCCAGCTGATGCCCTCGCCCACGGCGGCGGCGAGCGCCACCTTGTACGCGGTGATCGCGGTGGCGTCGTTCACCAGGGATTCGCCCTGGAGGATCGTCGTGACGCGCGCGGGCAGCCCCACCCGGCGGGCGATGGCCGCGGCGGTGACGGCGTCCGGCGGGGCGATCACGGCCCCGAGCACCAGCGCGGCGGTCAGCGGCAGATCGGGCACCAGCAGATACGCCAGCCAGCCCACCGCGACCGTCGCGAACAGCACGTAGCCGACCGACAGCAGCGCCACGGGCCGCAGGTTGGCCCGCAGATCGAGATAGGAGCTGTCCACGGCGGCCGTGTAGAGCAGGGGCGGCAGCAGCAGCGGGAGCACGATGTGCGCGTCCAGGGTGTACGTCGGCACGCCCGGCACGTACGAGGCGATCAGCCCGGCGGCGACCAGCAGCAGAGGGGCGGGAACCGGCGTGCGGCGGGCGAGTCCCGCCGTCGCGGCGCTGCCCGCGACCAGCGCCACCAGGGGCAATGCGTCCATCTCATGATCCTCGCATCCGTCGTAACCTGGCCATCATGAGTGTGTGCCCGCATGTACCGGACCTGCCGCGCCCCGAGCCCGCGCCCCTCGGTGAGACCTGTCCCGAGTGCCTGGCGGCCGGCACCCATCCCGTGCAGCTGCGGCTGTGCCTGAGCTGCGGCCACGTCGGCTGCTGCGATTCGTCGCCCGGACGGCACGCGACGGGGCACTTCGAGGAGACCGGCCACCCGGTGATGCGGAGCTTCGAACCGGGCGAGAACTGGCGTTGGTGCTTTGTCGACGGTTCGATCGTCTGACGCACGGGTACGTCAAACCGGCGCCTGTTGTTCGCAATTGGGCAACGCAGACCCCTAGCCACTGTGTGTACGCATGGGCCTACCATGAGTGACAGCCACGGGAGGGGGTTCCGGCGACACGGCATCATGGATCGCGATAGCGTCGCCGGACCGAGAACCGAAGACGTACCGCATGGCTCCGGGCGTTCTTCCCGGAACCTCGAATGAGTTTGTGCCACCTTGGAGGTGAGGGTGTCCCAGATCGCAGGCGAGCCCGGGAATCAGGACTTCGTAGAGGTCCGGCTGCCCGCTGCGGGTGCCTACCTGTCGGTGCTGCGCACGGCCACGGCCGGTCTCGCAGCACGCTTGGACTTCACTCTCGACGAGATCGAGGACCTTCGCATCGCGGTCGACGAGGCCTGCGCGATCCTGCTCCAGCAGGCCGTGCCCGGCTCCGTCCTCAGCTGCGTGTTCCGTCTCATCGACGATTCACTCGAGGTGACGGTCGCGGCCCCGACCACGGACGGCCGCGCCCCGGAGCGCGACACCTTCGCCTGGACGGTGCTCTCCGCACTGGCCGGGAAGGTCGACTCCTCGGTCGCCGACGACCGTACGGTCAGCATCAGCCTGTACAAACAGCGCGGCGCGGGACCCGGGCCGGCGTGAGCAACGGGAACGGGGACGGTCCTGTGCGGGACGAGACGATCCGACCAGGGGTGGTGCGTGCGGCAGGCATCCCGGAACAGCAGGCCCTGCCTCATCCGGTGGACGGGGCGGACCTGCCCCGTGCGGTGGACGGGGTGGACGGGCCCGCCGGCATTACGGTCGCGGTGGAGCAGTCGCAGGCGGAGCGGGCAGGCCAGATGAGCGAGCACGGGCACCACGATCCAAACGACCGCAGCGGGGCGCGGGCGTTGTTCATCGAGCTGGGCAAGCTCCCCGACGGTTCGCCGGAGCGGGCGGAGCTGCGCAACCGGCTGGTGCGGATGCATCTGCCCCTGGTGGAGCACCTGGCGCGCCGCTTCCGCAACCGCGGGGAGCCGCTGGACGACCTGACCCAGGTCGCCACGATCGGGCTGATCAAGTCCGTCGACCGGTTCGACCCGGAGCGGGGCGTCGAGTTCTCGACCTACGCGACGCCCACGGTCGTCGGGGAGATCAAGCGGCACTTCCGCGACAAGGGCTGGGCGGTACGGGTGCCGCGCCGTCTCCAGGAGCTGCGGCTCTCGCTGACCTCGGCGACGGCGGAGCTCTCCCAGCTGCACGGCCGGTCGCCCACGGTGCACGAGCTGGCGGAGCGGCTGGGGATCTCCGAGGAGGAGGTCCTGGAGGGCCTGGAGTCGGCCAACGCGTACAGCACGCTCTCGCTGGACGTGCCGGACACGGACGACGAGTCGCCGGCCGTGGCGGACACGCTGGGCTCCGAGGACGAGGCGCTGGAGGGCGTCGAGTACCGGGAGTCGCTGAAGCCGCTCCTTGAGGACCTGCCGCCACGAGAGAAGCGGATCCTGCTGCTCCGGTTCTTCGGGAACATGACCCAGTCGCAGATCGCGCAGGAGGTCGGCATCTCGCAGATGCACGTCTCGCGGCTGCTGGCCCGCACGCTGGCGCAGCTGCGCGAGCGGCTGCTCGTCGAGGAGTAGGCACGGCGGTACGCGAGAGGCCGCCGGGGATGTCCCCGGCGGCCTCTTCGTGTGTCGGCGGGAGTCAGGCGTCGGTGGTGTCCGCGTCCGCCGCCGCGCCCGGCCTGCGGATACCGAGGGCCTCGATGGTGGCGGGCCTGACCAGCTGGTAGAGCGCGGTCAGCGCCACCGCGGCGAGCACGATCCCGGCCGGGATCAGGAGGCCGTGGGAGCGCAGCAGCGTCCACGCCACCGGCAGCGCGATGATCTGTGTGATGAGCGCCGGTCCCCGGCTCCAGCTGCGGCGGCGCAGCAGCCCGCGCGCGGCGAAGAGCGGGATCAGGCCGAGCGCGATCACCGTCAGTCCGCCCATCTCGGCCTGCTCGGGACTGTCGGGGCGGCCCAGCAGCCCCATCACCAGCATGGCGATCCCGCCGACGACGAGGGTGACGCCTTCGAGGGCGTTCAGCCCGGCCACCAGCGTGATCCTTGCGGGCTTCGCCGGCTCGGCCGAGGGGGCCGGCGAGGGCGCGTTCTGCTGAGTACTCACCCCAGCAGGTTGGCATCCCGGCCCCGGGAAAGGAAAGCCGGGGGTCGCCGCGCCGCCACCCCGCTCGCGTGCCGTCACCGAGCGTGAGGGCCGGCGGGCAGGACTTCAGGCCTGTACCCCGCGGTAGGTAGGCTGGCAGTCATGCGCGCACTTCTTGTGGTCAATCCAGCAGCCACCACCACCAGTGCGCGGACCCGTGACGTGCTCATTCACGCGCTGGCCAGCGAGATGAAGCTGGAGGCCGTCACCACGGAGTACCGCGGGCACGCCCGCGACCTGGCGCGGCGGGCCGCCGACAGCGACGACATCGATCTCGTGGTGGCGCTCGGCGGCGACGGCACGGTCAACGAGGTCGTCAACGGCCTGCTGCACCGGGGCCCGGATCTGGACAGCCTGCCGAGGCTGGCCGTGGTGCCCGGCGGTTCCACCAATGTCTTCGCGCGCGCCCTGGGTCTGCCCAACGACGCGGTGGAGGCGACCGGCGCCATCCTGGACGCGCTGGCGCACCGGACCGAGCGCACGGTGGGCCTGGGCCTCGCGGCCGGGACGCCGGGCACGGAGGACGAGGCGGTCCCGGAGCGCTGGTTCACCTTCTGCGCCGGCCTCGGATTCGACGCGGGCGTGGTCGGCCGGGTCGAACAGCAGCGGGAGCGCGGCAAACGTTCGACCCATGCCCTGTACGTGCGCCAGGTGCTCCGGCAGTTCCTGGACGAGCCGCACCGGAGGCAGGGTGTGATAACGCTCGACGTGCCGGGCGAGGAGCCGGTCACCGACCTCGCGCTCTCCATAATCTGCAACACCTCCCCCTGGACGTACCTGGGGAACCGGCCGGTGTACGCGGCCCCCAAGGCCTCCTTCGACACCGCCCTCGACGTGCTGGGCCTGCGGAAACTCTCCACGGCGGCGGTCGGGCGGTATGCCACCCAGCTACTCACGTCGAGTCCGGAGAAGGGTCCCCGGGGAAAGCACGCGGTTTCACGGCACGACCTCACGGACTTCACCTTGCATTCAAAGGTCCCGCTGCCCTTCCAGATGGACGGTGACCACCTCGGGGTGCGTACGAGTGTGACGTTCACAGGCGTACGCCGTGCACTGCGTGTGATTGTGTGAGTGGAAGGGACCAAAGTCCTTTAACTCGAACGTTTGGACTGGCCTCCACCCTCTAGAAGTACGGCTGTGACCTAGCCGACACCGAGGAATCAAAAAAAACTTTCCAGAAGGGGTTGTATCCGCCGCCGAGGTTTGCGAATCTCTACATGGCGATCGGGACGGCCCGCAACAACGGCCTCCACTGAGAGCCAGAACCCCTCCTCACTTCACAGGACCACAACCAGTTCATCTGGGAGTCGGCCCGACACCTGCGGGGGGATTCGTGAAAGCGTTCACATTCACAAGCCACAGTACGTAATACCAAGGAGAGGTAGCAGCCATGGACTGGCGTCACAACGCCGTTTGTCGTGAGGAAGACCCGGAGCTGTTCTTCCCCATCGGCAACACCGGTCCTGCGCTGCTGCAGATCGAGGAAGCCAAGGCCGTCTGCCGCCGCTGCCCCGTCATGGAGCAGTGCCTGCAGTGGGCGCTCGAGTCCGGCCAGGACTCCGGCGTCTGGGGTGGCCTCAGCGAGGACGAGCGCCGCGCAATGAAGCGCCGCGCCGCTCGCAACCGGGCGCGCAACGCCAGCGCCTGACCGACGCCACCGCTACGAACCTCAGCCAGGCGGCGCGTACAGCGTGTACGCATCACCCCGCCCCCCGAGTCGCAGCGCGCAGTACCCCCGAAGCGCATGCTTGACCAGAGAGCCCGGACCGTGCACCCACGGTCCGGGCTCTCTGCTGTGTACGGGCCCCGCTACTTCTCGTTGCTGACCGGGATGTCGAGGACGACCTGTGTGCCGCGCTCGGGCGCCGGCACCATGCCGAACGTGCCGCCCAGCTCCCCCTCCACCAGGGTGCGGACGATCTGGAGGCCCAGATTGCCGGCCTTCTGCGGGTCGAAGCCCTCCGGCAGACCGCAGCCGTCGTCCTGGACCGTGATGAGCAGCCGCCCCTCGGCGGGCGAGCCGCCCCGGACGGCGGAGACCTCGACCGTGCCCGACTCGGCCACGGAGAAGGCGTGTTCCAGGGCGTTCTGCAGGACCTCGGTGAGGACCATCGCGAGCGGGGTGGCCACCTCGGCGTCGAGCACACCGAAGCGTCCCGTGCGGCGGCAGGTGACCTTGCCCGGCGAGATCTCGGCGACCATGGCGATCACGCGGTCCGCGATGTCGTCGAACTCCACCCGCTCGTCCAGGTTCTGGGACAGCGTCTCATGCACGATGGCGATCGAACCGACGCGCCGTACCGCCTCGTTGAGCGCCTCGCGGCCCTGCGGGGAGTCCATCCGGCGGGCCTGGAGCCGCAACAGGGCCGCGACCGTCTGGAGGTTGTTCTTCACCCGGTGGTGGATCTCCCGGATGGTGGCGTCCTTGGTGATCAACTCGCGCTCCCGGCGGCGCAGTTCGGTCACGTCGCGCAGGAGGACCAGTGAGCCGATGCGGACGCCCTTGGGCTTGAGCGGGATCGCGCGCAGCTGGATCACCCCGCCCGCGCACTCGACCTCGAACTCACGGGGCGCGTAACCGCTGGCCAGTTTGACCAGGGCCTCGTCCACCGGGCCCCGGGACGGGGCGAGTTCGGCGGTGATCTGGCCGAGGTGCTGGCCGACGAGGTCCGAGGCCAGGCCGAGCCGGTGGTAGGCGGAGAGGCCGTTGGGGCTGGCGTACTGGACGACCCCGTCGGCGTCGAGCCGGACCAGGCCGTCGCCAACGCGCGGGGACGCGTCCATGTCGACCTGCTGGCCCGGGAAGGGGAAGGACCCGGCGGCGATCATCTGGGCCAGGTCGGAGGCCGACTGGAGGTAGGTCAGCTCCAGCCGGGACGGGGTGCGGACGGTGAGGAGGTTGGTGTTGCGCGCGATGACTCCGAGCACCCGGCCCTCCCGGCGTACGGGGATCGACTCGACCCGTACGGGGACCTCCTCGCGCCACTCCGGGTCACCCTCGCGCACGATCCGGCCCTCGTCCAGGGCGGCGTCCAGCAGCGGGCGCCGGCCGCGCGGCACCAGATGGCCGACCATGTCGTCCTGGTACGAGGTGGGGCCGGTGTTGGGCCGCATCTGGGCGACGGAGACATAGCGGGTGCCGTCGCGGGTGGGCACCCACAGCACGAGGTCGGCGAAGGAGAGGTCGGAGAGCAACTGCCACTCCGAGACCAGCAGGTGGAGCCACTCGAGGTCGGTGTCGCTCAGAGCGGTGTGCTGGCGTACGAGGTCGTTCATGGAGGGCACGTGTGCGAGCGTACCTGTGGATGCGTACCGGTCCGAACCGGAAGCGCTGCCCGTACGTGCAGTGAAGAAGGGCCGACATTGGCGCGCCCCATGGATGGACAGGGACTAATGGTCTAGTCCACAATGCTTGATGTAGAAGCCTCCGCTCTCCCCGCACAGGAGGGCGGACGAGGTACCCGCGCTCTCTGCCCTGACTGCGCAGGTGCCTCTCCCCGGCCGGGGGCACCGCACACCGCCGGCCGAGCCGGCCGCCCGCGAGGGCGGCCCTACTCCGGGCTGCGGTGCTGGTCGGGCTGAGGGTCCCGGCCCGGCGCCGCGGCCCGCGGGTTTTTCCGGAGCCTCCCCCGCCTCAGCGGGTCTCGGTGACCTTCGCGAGCGCGCGCGGCGCGTCCGGGTCCTGGCCCCGGGCGATCGTCACCTCGTAGGCCAGCAGCTGGAGCGGCAGGATCTCCAGCACCGGCTGGACCTCCTCCCGGACCCCGGCCGTCGGCAGCACGAACCCCGCGGAGGCCGCCGCCACCTGTGCCTGGGGCCCGACGACGAAGAGGTCGGCGCCCCGGCCGCGCAGCCGGTCCAGAACGGGCTGAAGGGCCTCGCCGCCCCGGCCGTCGGGCACCACGGCGATCACCGGCGAGATGTTGTCGACCATGGCGAGCGGGCCGTGCAGCAGGTCGGCGCCGGAGTACGAGAGGGCCGGGATGTAGCTCGTCTCCATGAGCTTCAGGGCCGCTTCCTTGGCCGTGGGGTAGCCGTAGCCCCGTGAGGTGATGACCATGCGCTCGGCGAACCGGTAGCGCGAGGCCAGGGCCTTCACCTCGTCCTTGCGGGCCAGCACCTCCTCGGCCAGGTCCGGCAGCACACCGGCCGCCGCCCCGTCGCCGCCGCGCAGCCCCTCGACGAACAGGTAGAGCGAGAGCAGCGACGCGGTGTACGTCTTGGTGGCCGGGAGCGCCTTCTCGGGGCCCGCCAGGATGTCGATGTGGTACTCGGAGACGGCCGCGAGCGGCGAGTCCGGGTTGTTGGTCACGGCCAGCGTCACCGCGCCGGCCTCCCGGGCGGCCCTGGTCGACGCCACCAGGTCGGGCGAGCCGCCGGACTGGCTGACGGTGACGACCAGGACGTCGCGGAGGTCCGGCTTCGCGCCGTACGCGGTGGTGGTGGACATCGAGGCCAGCCCGCAGGGCAGCCCCATCGTGATCTCCAGCAGGTACTTGGCGTAGAGCGCGGCGTTGTCGGACGTGCCGCGCGCGGTGAGCAGGACGAAGCGCGGGTTCCTGGCCGCGATCCACTCGGCGGTCTCCCGGACGGCGGGCGCGCCGCGTTCCAGGATGCGGCGGAGCATCGCGGGCTGCTCGGCCATCTCGCCGGACATGATGCGGCCGGGCCACTCGCCGTCGCCGGCGGCCGGGTACGTGGCGGACATGTCGGGTGCCTCCCGGGTGTCGCGATGCGTCGGACAAGTCCAACACGGGGCGCCGGGGGGCCGCCAGCGGGCGGCGGCCGGTGGGAGGGGAGGGCGGGGCCGGGCGGGGCGTCCGAGTGCCGGTACGGGCCGTGTCGGGGCGGGCCGAGTCTGCTAGATTAGGCCTTTGATTGGTCTATACCACATACCCACTCTTCGATCGGATCGGCAGGCCCCGCGTGGAAGTTGTCATCGTCCCGGACGCCAAGGCAGGCGGCGAACTGATCGCGGGGGCCATCGGCGCCCTGCTGAGCCGCAAGCCCGACGCCCTGCTCGGCGTTGCCACCGGCTCGACCCCGCTGCCCATCTACCAGGCCCTCGCGGACCTGGTCCGCTCCGGTGCCGTGGACGCCTCGCGCGCCCGCGTCTGCCAGCTCGACGAGTACGTGGGGCTGCCGGCGGGCCACCCGGAGTCCTACCGCTCCGTGGTGCTGCGCGAGGTCGTCGAACCGCTCGGTCTCTCCGAGGCCGCGTTCATGGGCCCCGACGGCTCCGCCGAGGACGTCCAGGCGGCCTGCGAGGCGTACGACAAGGCGCTCGCCGAGGCCGGCGGGGTGGACCTCCAGCTGCTCGGCATCGGCACCGACGGGCACATCGGCTTCAACGAGCCGTGCTCCTCGCTCGCCTCCCGCACCCGGATCAAGACGCTCACCGAGCAGACCCGGGTCGACAACGCGCGCTTCTTCGACAACGACATCGACCAGGTGCCGCACCACGTCATCACCCAGGGCATCGGCACGATCCTGGAGGCCCGCCACCCGGTCCTGCTCGCGACGGGCGAGGGCAAGGCGGACGCGGTGGCGGCGACGGTGGAGGGTCCGGTCGCCTCGATCGTCCCCGCCTCGGCGCTGCAGCTGCACCCGCACGCGACGGTGGTCGTCGACGAGGCCGCGGCGTCGAAGCTGAAGCTGGCGGACTACTTCCGCGCGACGTACGCGGCGAAGCCGGCCTGGCAGGGGCTGTAGTTCCTCGCGTCTCCCGCTGTACGCGAGAGGGCCGGGACACCGTGGTGGTGTCCCGGCCCTCTCGTGTGTGCGGGTGCGTCCCGGCGGGCGGGCGCGGTCCAGGTCCTACGCGGAGGCCGCGATGATCTCCGCCGCCGCCCGGCCGCAGACGCGGGCGGCGCCGTGCGTGGCGATGTGCAGGGCTCCCCGGGGCTCGGCCTGGGGGACGCCCATCTCGACCACGATCGTGTCCGGGCGCGCCGCCAGCAGCGCGTCCAGGGCCTCGGTCATCCACGCGTGCCGGTGCGCGTCGCGGACCACGGCGACGATGCGCCGCTCCCCCGCGGCCCGCAGCGCGGCCTCGGCCGGGGCCTCGGAGTCGCCGTCGTACGTGTCGGTCCCCGTCCCCGGCACCAGCCGGGTCAGCTCGGCCGCGAGGCCCCACGGGGTCTCGTCGCCGACCGCGATGTTCGCGACCGGGGTGAAGGCGGCCACGTACGCCGGGCCGGTGAGCGGTTCGGCCGTGCCGGTCAC
The DNA here is from genome assembly GCA_036226585.1 of Streptomyces sp. NBC_00708. GTDB lineage: Bacteria > Actinomycetota > Actinomycetes > Streptomycetales > Streptomycetaceae > Streptomyces. Next base: position 4,844,680 of record CP108997.1, on the reverse strand, counting down.
CTTCACCGCGCGGCGGGCGGCGACCAGGCCGATGTCCGAGGCGATGCCGGTGCTCCGTGCGGTGCCGGGCGCGGTCCCCTCCTGCACTGCCGCGCCCGGCTCCCGTACGGCCCCCCTGGCCTCCCGCGTCCAGGACGCGAGGGCACGGACCCGGGCAGCGGCATCGGCGAGCCGCTCCTCGGAGAGTTCGCCGGAGCGCACCGCCGCGACGAGCGCGTCGCGCAGCCGCAGCACGGTGCTGTCGTCGTCGAGCCCGCCGCCGACGCAGAGCGCGTCGGCACCGGCCGCGACGGCGAGGACGGAGCCGCGTTCGATCCCGTACGTCGAGGCGATGGCCTGCATCTCCACGGCGTCGGTCACGATGAGGCCCTCGTACCCCAGTTCCTGGCGCAGCAGACCCGTCAGGATCTGCGGGCTGAGGGTCGCGGGGCGGTGCGGGTCGAGCGCGGGCAGCAGGATGTGCGCGCTCATGACCGACTTGGAGCCGGCCGCGATGGCGGCCCGGAACGGCACGAGCTCCCGGGCGTGCAGGGTCTCCAGGTCGACGTCGATGCGCGGCAGCGCGTGGTGCGAGTCGACCGCGGTGTCGCCGTGTCCCGGGAAGTGCTTGGTGCAGGCGGCGACGCCGGCGGCCTGGAGGCCCTCGACGTACGCGGCGGTGTGCCGGGCGACCAGCTGCGGGTCGGCGCCGAAGGAGCGGACGCCGATGACGGGGTTGCCCGGGTTGGAGTTGACGTCCGCGGACGGGGCCCAGTTGAGGTTGACCCCGCACTCGGCGAGCCGGCGGCCCAGCTCGTGGGCGACGGCCCGGGTCAGCGCGGTGTCGTCGACCGCGCCGAGCGCCAGGTTGCCGGGGAAGGAGGAGCCGTGGCGGACCTCCAGGCGGGTGACGTCGCCGCCCTCCTCGTCGATGGCGACGAGCACGTCGTCCCGCTCGGCCCTGAGCTGGGCGGTGAGCGCGGCGAGCTGCTCGGGCGTCTCGATGTTGCGGCCGAACAGGCCGACGGAGGACAGGCCTTCGCCGACCCGGCGCAGCAGCCACTCGGGCGCCGTGGTGCCGGTGAAGCCGGGCTGCAGGACGGCGAGGGCGTCGCGGGTGACGGTGTCCGTGGTGGATGTGAGGGTGGTCATGGGGCGGCGTTATCCCTTCACGGCGCCGGAGGTGAGGCCCGCGGCCATCTTCTTCTGCACGAACATGAAGAAGATGACGACCGGAAGGGCGATCATGGTCGACGCCGCCATCAGGGCACCGTAGTCCGTGCCGCGCTCACTGGTGAACGTCATCAGCCACACGTTGAGCGTGTACTTGGAGTTGTCGTTGATCAGGATGTAGGCGAAGAGGTATTCGTTCCACGCGTTCACCAGGGCGAAGATCGACGCGGCGGCGAGGCCGGGCGCGAGCAGCGGGAGGATCACGCGGCGGAAGGCGCCGAAGCGGGTGCAGCCGTCCACCATGGCGGACTCCTCCAGCTCCACCGGGATGTTCACCACGAAGCCGCGGATCATGATCGTCGCGAACGGCAGCGTGGAGACCAGGTAGACGACGATCAGGCTCCAGTACTCGTCGATGCCGCCCATGGCGTTGAGCTGGGCGTAGATCGGGATGAGCATCGCCGTGGGCGGCAGCATCTGGACCAGGATCATGATCAGGACCAGGGCCTTGCGGCCGAAGAAGCGGAACCGGCCGATGGCCAGGGCCGCCAGGGTGGCGATGATCATGCCGCCGACGACGGCGGTGATCGAGACGATCAGGCTGGACTGGACCGCGGTGCCGAAGTTCGGCTGGTCGACCGCCTTGACGAAGTTGTCGAAGGTGATCGAGGAGGGCCACAGGGTCTGGTCGTACGAGCGGATCTCGCGGCTGGGCCGCAGGGCGCTGACGACCAGCCAGTAGACCGGGAAGACCATGACCAGCGCGATGCCGAGGCCGAGGATGTTCAGGCCGACGCGGGTCTTCTTGCGGTCCGGGCGCAGGACCTGTGGTGTGTCGGTCGTGGTGCTCATTCGACCTCTCCCGTCTTCATGAGCTGGCGCAGGTAGTACACGGCCACCGCGGACAGCAGGATCACCGTGATCAGGGCGATCGCGGTGCCCTGGCTGAAGGAGGTGGACTCGAAGGCCTTCGAGTAGGAGTAGAGGCCGAGAGTCTCGTACTCGGGCTCGGGCTTGCTGCCGCGCAGCAGCCAGATCTGGCCGAAGACGTTGAAGTCCCAGATCACCGACAGCGTGGAGACCATGCTGAAGACCGGCTTGATGACCGGCCAGGTCACGTAGCGGAAGATGCCGAAGCTGGTGGCGCCGTCGAGCGAGGCGGCCTCCTCCAGTTCCTGGGGGACCTGGGTGAGGGCGGCGTACAGCGTGACGACGACGAAGGGGATGGCTCCCCAGACGACCAGCAGCGTGATGATCGCGAAGCCCTGGACCGGGTCGAGGTACCAGTTGTGGCCGAGCCAGTCGTCGCCCACGACCTTCGCGATGAGGGTGTTGATGAGGCCGTAGTCGGAGTCGGCCATGAACCGGAAGATGGAGGCGGCGACCATCAGCGGCATCGACCAGGCGGCGATCAGGCAGAAGGTCAGGATGAGCCGCACCCAGTTGGACAGCCGGCGCATCAGCAGGGAGATCAGCAGACCGATGCCCATGGTCAGCGTCACGCAGACGGCCATGAAGACGACGGTGCGGAAGGTCACCCACCAGAACTCGGAGTCACCGAGGATGTTGGTGAACTGGTCGAAGCCGACCCAGGGTGCGGGGTCGCCGGTCCACAGCTCGCGCCGGCCCATGTCCTGGAAGGACATGATGACGGTCTTGCCGAGCGGGTAGAGGTAGACGGCGGCGATCGCCACGATCGCCGGGAGGATCAGGAAGTAGGGCAGCAGCTCGCCCTTCTTCCGCTTCCTCTTCTGCTTCAGGGGGCCGTTGACCTCATCGGACAGCGGGCTCCCGTCCGCCTGGGGATCACGTGGTACGGGGACCGGTGGCCCGGCGGCCTTGGTATCGGCGGCAGTCACGTGGCTGACCTTCCATCGCGGGTCCGAGGCAGCCCCCGGATAACACGGCGTTCTTGAGCTGGGGCGTGTTTCGAAAGTAGCGCCGTCCGCCCGCAGGGCGGGCCGGGCGGCGTCTGGTGCGTGCGATCGCAAGGCGCCGGGAAGCCCTCGTAGCGGAGCTACTAGGGCTTTTCGGCAACGCCGCGAGCGTGCGTGCCAGGCGTCGCCCGGCAGGCGGGACTTTCGAAACCCGCCCGAGGGAGGCGGGGGCCGCGGCGCAGTGCCGGGCCCCCGCCTGGCGATCAGAAGGCTCAGGCCTTCTTGTTGATCAGTGCGTCGATCTCGCTGTCGGCCTTCTTCGTGGCGTCGGCGACGGACGTGCCCTTGAGGATCTTCAGGAGCATGTTCTCCAGAATCTCCTCCTTCTCGATGGAGGCCCAGCCCGGAGCGATCGGCGTGAACCAGGCGTCCGGCACCGCGTTGGCGATGGCGGCCGTCTCGGGCTTGGCCTTCAGCGGCTCAAGCTGCTTCTCGTTGTTCGGGAGGATGTTCTTCGACGCGAGGACGTCCATGGACTTCGCGTTGGTGAAGAGGGAGATCCACTCCTCGCCGAGGTCCTGGACCTTGGACTTGGAGATGGTGGCGAGGTCGGAGCCGCCGATGAAGGACGGGAGCGCCTTGCCGTTCGGGCCGGGCATACCGGCCGTGGCGATCTTGCCGTCGAGCTTCGGGTTGCCGTTGTCACCGGTGGTGACGCTGCCGGCCTCCCAGGCCTGGCCGTAGATGACCGCGGCCTTCTCGTTGGCCATGACGTTGGCGTGGTCCTGCTCGTCCTTCGTCTGGTCGGCCTTGTTGTACTTCTTGACCAGGTCGATGAAGTGCTGGATGCCCTTCTGCGCCTCGGGGGTGGAGAGGCTGGCCTTCCACTCCTTCGAGCCCTCGTCGTACTTGGCGATCTGGCCGCCCTCGGCCGCGACGTAGGACATGGCGGCGTACCAGTAACGGCCCGGGTAGTACAGGGACGAGGCGCGCTTGTCCTTCTTCGCGAGCTCGGCCTGGACCTTGTCCATGGCCTTGAGGAAGTCGTCCTCGTTCTGCGGGAGGACGTCGCTGCCGGTACCGGCCTTCAGCATGTCCTTGTTGTAGACCGCGAGGCGGGCGGAGGCGTAGTAAGGAACGCAGTAGATCTTGCCCTCGTAGGAGCAGGTGTCCTTCAGACCCTTGATCCAGGTGTCCGAGTTCTCGTACTTCGAGGTGTCGATCTCGCCGAGCGCGCCGTTGAGGATGTACTGCATGGTCTCGGTGTTGCCGAGTTCGACAACGTCCGGGAACTTGTCGCCACCGAGGGAGGTGTCGAGCTTCTTGACCTTGTCCGCCCAGCCCTGGTACTGGATCTTGACGTTGACGTTCGGGTACTTCTTCTTGAACTGGGCGTTGACGTCCTTGACCAGTTCGGGCCAGGTCGACTGGGCCTCGCCCATGAGCCAGACAGTCAGGTCTTCCTTGCGGTCCTTCGGGTCCTTCGAGGACGTCTTGTCGTCCGAACCACACGCCGCGATGGAAACCAACATGCCCGCGACGCCGATCGCCGCGATGAGCTTGCGCTTCACGCCACCCTCCTCAGGGATGCTGCAACCCCCTCCCCACCGCGCGAGAACGTCGACGAGTACCTCTGGGGCTGGGACCTGGTCTTTAATGGTTTAGACCAGTACCCGGAGCTTGGCCTAGACCTTTAGGGGTGTCAAGGGTGTATAAGAAGTGCACTCGCGTCCGTTATAGGACCGACACCTGAGGGAGGGCGACGAGCCGTGACCGGACCGTGCCACCATGTGAGCCGCGACAGACGGAGGAGCCGGTGACGGCAGCAACGCAGCAGTCGGGAAGGCGGGCCATGGGTGCCGACGGGGGCAGTTCGGAGAACGAGACGGGGGCGGGCGCCGGGACGCGCACCGCGCGCGTACCGAAGTACTACCGGCTGAAGCGACATCTCCTCGACATGACGGACACCATGCCGCCGGGCACCCCCGTGCCCCCGGAACGGACCCTGGCCGCCGAGTTCGACACCTCGCGCACCACCGTGCGCCAGGCGCTCCAGGAACTGGTCGTCGAAGGCCGGCTGGAGCGCATCCAGGGCAAGGGCACCTTCGTCGCCAAGCCGAAGGTCTCACAGGCCCTGCAACTCACCTCGTACACCGAGGACATGAGGGCCCAGGGGCTCGAACCGACCTCGCAGCTCCTGGACATCGGCTACGTCACCGCCGACGACACCCTCGCCGGACTGCTCGACATCAGCGCCGGCGGACGCGTCCTGCGCATCGAGCGCCTGCGCCTGGCGAGCGGGGAGCCGATGGCCATCGAGACCACGCACCTCTCGGCCAAGCGCTTCCCGGCGCTGCGCCGTTCGCTGGTCAAGTACACCTCGCTCTACACCGCGCTGTCCGAGGTGTACGACGTCCGGCTGGCCGAGGCCGAGGAGACCATCGAGACCTCGCTCGCCACCCCGCGCGAGGCCGGGCTGCTCGGCACGGACGTGGGCCTGCCGATGCTGATGCTCTCCCGGCACTCCCTGGACGAACAGGGCGAGCCGGTCGAGTGGGTGCGCTCGGTCTACCGCGGCGACCGCTACAAGTTCGTGGCCCGCCTGAAGCGTCCGCTGGACTGACCCACCGCACGCATGTGCTCCCCAACGGCCCCCGGACCCGCCCCCGGGGGCCGTTCGGCGTTCCCGGAACCCGGATTGGCCTGGACCAACCCCCGGACGTTTGCCGTCATTCCGGCCATCCGGCCGGCCGGTGACGACCGTTGCCGGACCGCAATGCGGACAGGGGGTGACGGTGGCCGGATGACTCGCCTAGATTTCCTGCGCATTACAGGTGATCAGCGAGGGGACGGAGTCGCCGCCATGGCGGAAGAACCAGAAGGAAAACCACCCACCGTCACACCGGTGCGGGTGGTCATCGCCCTGTGTCTCATCGCGCCGTTCGTGGCGATGCTCTGGGTGAGTTCGTACGCGAAGATCGACCCGACCTTCATCGGTATCCCGTTCTTCTACTGGTACCAGATGCTCTGGGTGCTGGTCTCCACCGTGCTCACGATGATCGCGTACAAGCTGTGGCAGCGTGACCAGCGCGCCCGCAAGGGGGGTGCGTCGGCATGAACGACGGCGTGAACGGCGTCGCGCTCGGCGTCTTCATCTTCTTCTTCCTGGCCGTCACGGTCATGGGCTTCCTGGCCGCCCGCTGGCGCAAGGCCGAGAACGAGGCCAGCCTCGACGAATGGGGCCTGGGCGGGCGCTCGTTCGGCACCTGGGTCACCTGGTTCCTGCTCGGCGGCGACCTCTACACCGCGTACACCTTCGTCGCCGTCCCCGCGGCGATCTACGCGGCGGGCGCGGCCGGCTTCTTCGCGGTGCCCTACACCATCCTGGTGTACCCGCTGATCTTTACCTTCCTGCCGCGCCTGTGGTCGGTCTCGCACAAGCACGGCTACGTCACCACCTCGGACTTCGTCCGCGGGCGCTTCGGCTCGAAGGGGCTCTCGCTGGCGGTCGCCGTCACCGGCATCCTCGCCACGATGCCGTACATCGCGCTCCAGCTCGTCGGCATCCAGGCGGTGCTGGACGTGATGGGCGTCGGCGGCGGCGAGAACACCAACTGGTTCGTCAAGGACCTGCCGCTGCTCATCGCGTTCGCGGTGCTCGCCGCGTACACCTACTCCTCGGGCCTGCGGGCACCCGCGCTGATCGCGTTCGTCAAGGACGGGCTGATCTACCTGGTCATCGCCGTGGCGATCATCTACATCCCGATCAAGCTCGGCGGCTTCGACGACATCTTCGCCTCCGCCCAGGACAAGTTCACCAAGGCGGGCGCGGGCGGCCTCGCACCCGCCGCGGCCGGTCAGTGGGGGTACGCGACCCTGGCGCTCGGGTCCGCGCTGGCGCTGTTCATGTACCCGCACTCGATCACGGCGACGCTCTCCAGCCGCAGCCGTGACGTGATCCGCCGCAACACCACGATCCTGCCGCTGTACTCGCTGATGCTGGGCCTGCTCGCGCTGCTCGGCTTCATGGCGATCGCCGCCGGCGTCAAGGTGGACAACGGCCAGCTGGCCATCCCGCAGCTGTTCGAGAACATGTTCCCCGACTGGTTCGCGGGGGTGGCGTTCGCCGCCATCGGCATCGGCGCGCTGGTGCCGGCCGCGATCATGTCCATCGCCGCGGCGAACCTGTTCACGCGCAACATCTACAAGGACTTCCTGAAGCCGGACGCGACCCCCGCCCAGGAGACCAAGGTCTCCAAGCTGGTCTCGCTGCTGGTCAAGGTCGGCGCGCTCGCCTTCGTCCTCACCATGGACAAGACGGTCGCGATCAACTTCCAGCTGCTCGGCGGGATCTGGATCCTCCAGACCATGCCGGCCCTGGTCGGCGGCCTGTTCACCCGCTGGTTCCACCGCTGGGCGCTGCTCGCCGGCTGGGCGGTCGGCATGATCTACGGAACGGCCGCCGCGTACGGGGTCGCGAGCCCGACGCAGAAGCACTTCGGCGGGTCCTCCAAGGAGATCCCGGGCCTCGGCGAGATCGGCTACATCGGCCTCACCGCGTTCGTGCTGAACGTCGTGGTCACCGTGGTCCTCACCTTCGTCCTCAACGCCGTGAAGGCGCCCGCCGGGATCGACGAGACCTCCCCGGGCGACTACACCGCGGACGCGGGCGACCCGGGCGTCCAGGAGAAGCTGCCGCCCGCCACGGCGGGGGCGCCGGGCGGTCACTGACCGCACACTTTTACGCCACGCGACACAACATGTGGGGGCCGCCGCATCCGGCGGCCCCCACATGTATGCTCGTGCTCGCTGTCGCCGCAGGGGAATCCGGTGCGAATCCGGAACTGTCCCGCAACGGTGTATTTGGTGCGCTTTTGCGCACCCGTGGAGTCCGAGGACCTGCCGACAGCGCATCCGGCTCGACCGAACCGGATGCCCAGACGTCCGGGCCTCGTGGATGGGCCGGTGGACGCCGCACGGAGTGCCGCCCTGTCCGGGCCCGCTCCTGCCCGGCTGCCCCCGCTCCCCGCCGGCCCAGAGCCGAGCGAGGGAGAGCACCACGTGACCATCGCGCCAGCCGATCCGGTTTCAGCGGCCGAATCAACGGGGACCGCGAGCGACGGACCGGGCACCGCACTGCTGCGGACCCTGACCGACCTCACCGCCGACCTGCCCGACACCGACCCGGGGCGCGTCGCCGCCGCCGCCCTGCGCGGCCGCAACGCCCGGTCGGACGAGGCGGAGCTGCGCTCGCTGGCCACCGAGGCCGCCGCCGGCCTCATCTCCGAGGACCCCGCCTACTCCCGGCTCGCCGCCCGTCTGCTGACCCGGACCATCGCGGACGAGGCCGCCGGCCAGGGTGCCACCTCGTTCTCCGCGTCCGTCGCCGTGGGCCACCGCGAGGGCCTGATCGCGGACCGCACCGCCGCGTTCGTGACGCTGCACGCGGCCGCCCTGGACGCGCTGGTGGAACGGTCCCTCGCGGACGGCGCCGACGACCGTTTCGGCTACTTCGGACTGCGCACCCTGCACAGCCGCTACCTGCTGCGCCACCCGCTCACCCGCCAGGTCGTCGAGACGCCCCAGCACTTCATGCTCCGGGTCGCCGCCGGGCTCGCCGAGGACGAATCCGAGCGCGCGCTCGACGAGGTCGCCGCGCTGTACGGGCTGATGAGCCGGCTGGACTACCTGCCCTCCTCGCCGACGCTCTTCAACTCCGGCACCCGCCACCCGCAGATGTCCTCCTGCTATCTGCTGGACTCGCCGCTGGACGAGCTGGACTCGATCTACGACCGCTACCACCAGGTGGCGCGGCTGTCGAAGCACGCGGGCGGCATCGGCCTCTCGTACTCCCGTATCCGCGCCCGGGGTTCGCTGATCCGCGGCACCAACGGGCACTCCAACGGCATCGTGCCGTTCCTGAAGACGCTGGACGCCTCCGTCGCCGCCGTGAACCAGGGCGGCCGGCGCAAGGGCGCCGCCGCCGTCTACCTGGAGACCTGGCACGCGGACATCGAGGAGTTCCTGGAGCTCCGCGACAACACGGGCGAGGACCAGCGGCGCACGCACAACCTCAACCTGGCGCACTGGATCCCGGACGAGTTCATGCGCCGGGTCGACGCGGACTCCTCCTGGTCGCTGTTCTCCCCGGCGGACGTGCCCGAGCTGACCGACCTGTGGGGCGACGCGTTCGATGCCGCGTACCGGGCGGCCGAGGCGAAGGGCCTGGCGCGCAAGACCATGCCGGCCCGCGAGCTGTACGGCCGGATGATGCGGACCCTCGCGCAGACCGGCCAGGGCTGGATGACGTTCAAGGACGCCTCCAACCGCACCGCGAACCAGACCGCCGAGCCGGGCAGGGTCGTGCACTCCTCGAACCTGTGCACGGAGATCCTGGAGGTCACCGACGACGGCGAGACGGCCGTCTGCAACCTCGGCTCGGTCAACCTCGGCGCGTTCGTCGACGGCGGCTCGATCGACTGGGAGCGCCTGGACGCCACCGTCCGCACCGCGGTGACCTTCCTCGACCGGGTCGTGGACATCAACTTCTACCCGACCGAGCAGGCCGGCCGGTCCAACGCCCGCTGGCGGCCGGTGGGCCTGGGCGCCATGGGCCTCCAGGACGTCTTCTTCCAGCTGCGGCTGCCCTTCGACTCCCCCGAGGCCCGCGCGCTCTCCACGAAGATCGCCGAGCGCATCATGCTCGCCGCCTACGAGGCCTCCTGCGACCTGGCCGAGCGGTCCGGTCCGCTGCCCGCCTGGTCGGAGACCCGGGCCGCGCGCGGGGTGCTGCACCCCGACCACTACGACACCGAAGTGAACTGGCCGGAGCGCTGGGACGCCCTGCGCGCCCGGATCGCGACGACCGGGATGCGCAACTCGCTGCTCCTGGCGATCGCCCCGACCGCGACGATCGCCTCGATCGCGGGGGTCTACGAGTGCATCGAGCCCCAGGTCTCCAACCTCTTCAAGCGCGAGACGCTGAGCGGTGAGTTCCTCCAGGTCAACGGCTACCTGGTGGACGAGCTGAAGCGGCTCGGCGTGTGGGACGCGCGGACGCGGGAGGCGCTGCGCGAGTCGAACGGCTCGGTGCAGGGCTTCGCCTGGATCCCGGCGGACGTGCGGGCGCTGTACCGCACCGCGTGGGAGATCCCGCAGCGCGGCCTGATCGACATGGCGGCGGCCCGTACGCCGTTCCTCGACCAGAGCCAGTCGCTCAACCTGTTCCTGGAGACGCCGACGATCGGCAAGCTCTCCTCGATGTACGCGTACGCCTGGAAGCAGGGGCTCAAGACGACGTACTACCTGCGCTCCCGCCCGGCGACCCGGATCGCCCGTGCCGCGTCCGGCCAGGCGTCGGCCGCCGCCCCCATCCCCGTACAGCAGGCGCAGGCTCCCGACGCGGATGCCATCGCCTGCTCCCTGGAAAACCCCGAGTCCTGCGAGGCCTGCCAGTAATGACTGCCCACCCGTCGCCCGACCACCGCCTCCCAACGACGGCGCTCCGCCCCGACACCCCCGCTTCAAAGAACCTGCTCGACCCGGGCTTCGAACTGACCCTGCGTCCCATGCGCTACCCGGACTTCTACGAGCGCTACCGGGACGCGATCAAGAACACCTGGACCGTGGAGGAGGTCGACCTCCACTCGGACGTCGCCGACCTCGCGAAGCTGTCGCCGGGTGAGCAGCACATGATCGGCCGGCTGGTGGCGTTCTTCGCGACCGGTGACTCGATCGTCTCGAACAACCTCGTGCTGACGCTGTACAAGCACATCAACTCCCCCGAGGCGCGGCTGTACCTGTCGCGGCAGCTCTTCGAGGAGGCCGTGCACGTCCAGTTCTATCTGACGCTGCTGGACACCTATCTGCCCGACCCGGACGACCGGGCGGCGGCGTTCGACGCGGTCGAGGAGATCCCCTCGATCCGGGAGAAGGCGCAGTTCTGCTTCAAGTGGATGGACTCGGTCGAGAAGATCGAGCGGCTGGAGACGAAGGCGGACCGCCGTCGCTTCCTGCTGAACCTGATCTGCTTCGCGGCGTGCATCGAGGGGCTGTTCTTCTACGGTGCCTTCGCGTACGTGTACTGGTTCCGCTCGCGCGGTCTGCTGCACGGCCTCGCCACGGGGACCAACTGGGTCTTCCGCGACGAGACCATGCACATGAACTTCGCCTTCGAGGTCGTGGACACCGTCCGCAAGGAGGAGCCGGAGCTGTTCGACGACGCCCTTCAGCAGCAGGTCACCGACATGCTGAAGGAGGCCGTCGAGGCGGAGCTGCAGTTCGGCCGCGACCTGTGCGGCGACGGGCTGCCCGGTATGAACACCGAGTCGATGCGCGAGTACCTGGAGTGCGTCGCCGACCAGCGGCTCACCCGGCTGGGCTTCCCCGCGGTGTACGGCTCGCAGAACCCGTTCTCGTTCATGGAGCTCCAGGGGGTCCAGGAGCTGACGAACTTCTTCGAACGGCGCCCGTCCGCCTACCAGGTGGCCGTCGAGGGCACGGTCGGCTTCGACGACGACTTCTAGATCCTCGCCCAGCTTCTGACGTACGGACGCCGTGCGGCCCCCACCGGCCGTGCGGCGTCCGCCGTTTGCGGTGGGCGGGTACTGCGGTCCTGTTCCGCTTCGCGCAGCTCGCGGTCGATGCGGCGCTCGCGGGCGATGCCGACCAGGGCCGGCAGCAGGACGAGGGCGATAAGAGCGGAAATGCCGAGGACGTTCTGGAATGTGTTCATGCCTCTACTGTCCTCGCTCCGGGGGAACAGCGGCAGTGGCAGGACTGTCATGCAGCATCGAATTACTGCCACACTGGGTCCATGCTGAACAATGTCGCCGCCCTGCTCCTCGATGAGGTCCATCCCTTCGAACTCGGCGTCCTGTGCGAGGTCTTCGGGCTCGACCGCAGCGACGAGGGCCTGCCCGTGCACGATTTCGCGGTGGTCTCCGCCGAGGGCCCCGAGCTGCGGACCCACGCCGGGTTCACCATCAGCACCCCGTACGGCCTCGACCGGCTGGACGAGGCCGACCTCATCGCCGTACCGGCCGGCAGCCACTTCATGGACCGGGAGTATCCCGAGGAGGTCCTCGACGCGCTGCGCCGGGCCGTGGACCGCGGCGCGCGCGTGCTGAGCGTCTGTTCCGGGGCGTACGTGCTGGGCGCGGCCGGTCTGCTGGACGGCCGGCGCTGCACCACGCACTGGCGCCATGCCGCCGAACTGGCCCGTCGCTTCCCGAAGGCCGTGGTGGAGCCGGATGTGCTGTACGTGGACGAGGGTCCGATCATCAGTTCGGCGGGGACGGCCGCGGGGATCGACGCCTGCCTGCACCTGGTCCGCCAGGCGTACGGGCCGGCCGCCGCCAACACCATCGCCCGCCGCATGGTGGTGCCGCCGCACCGGGACGGCGGGCAGGCGCAGTACATCGAGCGCCCGCTCCCGCGCACCCGGTGCGACACGGTCGGGGACACGCTGGCCTGGATGGAGCGTCACCTCGACCGCGAGATGACCGTCGAACAGCTCGCCGCCCAGGCGCACATGTCGCCGCGCACCTTCGCCCGCCGCTTCCAGCAGGAGACCGGCACCACGCCGTACCGCTGGCTGCTGCGCCAGCGCGTCCTGCTGGCCCAGCATCTGCTGGAGACATCCGATGAAACCATCGACGCCATCGCCGACCGGACCGGCTTCGGGAACGCCGCCGCGCTGCGCCATCAGTTCGTCCGCTCGCTGGACACCACGCCGCAGGCGTACCGGCGCACGTTCCGAGGTCCCTCGGCGGTCACCGAGGCGGCCTGAGATCACCGGGTCCCCTCCGATCATTCGTCCAACCGATCGCACGACCTGTCCATGGACCGGGCCCTCGCGCGCGCGTCAGGGTCGATGCCATGGACATGCGGAAGGCAAGACGAAGGACCATCGGGGCCGTGGTGGCCGCGCTCGCCGCCACTCTGCTGCCCTGGCAGACCGCCGCGGCCGAGGAGGCCCCGGCCGCGCCACCGGAGGTGCTGCCCACGCTGCGCCAGTGGCAGCCGGGCAGCGGGGAGTTCGTGCTCACCGACCGGGCCCGGATCGTGCTGGACGGCGTGCGCGAGCGGCGTACGGCGGACGACGCGGCCCGGTTCGCCGGGGAGCTGGAGGGCCGGGCGCAGGTTTCCCGGGGCCGGGCGCGCGCCGGTGACATCGTGCTGCGCCAGGAGGCCTCGCTGAAGGGCTCGCTGGGGGCGGAGGGCTACCGGCTGGAGGTCGGTGACCGGGTCACGGTCACGGCGGCCACCTCGGCGGGCGTGTTCTACGGTTCGCGCACGGTGCTGCAGCTGCTCAACGACGACGGGCGGGCCGCGCGCGGCTCGGCGACCGACGTGCCCGCGTACCGGGAGCGCGGAGTCGGGGTCTGCGCCTGCTACATCAACGTCTCGCTGCCGTGGTTCGAGCGGCTGATGAAGGACATGGCGTCCCAGAAGCTCAACCAGCTCTGGATCGAGGCGAAGGTCAGGAGCGACACCGACCCGGAGTCGGCGTTCTGGGGGTACTACACCAAGCCGCAGATCCGCTCGCTCGTCGCGATGGCGAAGAAGTACCACATCGACCTGGTGCCGGAGATCAACTCCCCCGGCCATATGGACACCTATCTGGAGAACCACCCCGAGCTCCAGCTGAAGGACAAGGACGGCGTCGCCTCCCCGCCCCGTCTGGACATCTCCCGGCCCGAGGCGCTGACGTACTACACATCCATGGTCGACGAGGCCCTGAAGGTGTGGGACACCCGCACCTGGCACATGGGCGCCGACGAGTACATGATCGGCTCCTCCTACCCGGACTATCCGCAGCTCCAGGCGGCGGCGACCGCGAAGTTCGGCGCCTCGGCCACCCCCGACGACCTGTTCGTGGACTTCATCAACCGGGTCAACGCCCATGTGAAGGCCCAGGGCCGTTCGCTGCGGATCTGGAACGACGGGCTGATGGGCCGCAACGCGCTCGTCCCGCTGGACCGTGACATCACCGTCGAGCACTGGCTCGGCGGCGGCGCCATCCAGCAGCCGTCCGCCCTGCTCGCCGAGGGCCGCCCGGTGATGAACTCCGCCTACGCGCTGTACCTGGTGCGCGGCGGCTACACCACCAAGACCCAGGAGCTGTACGAGAGCGACTGGACGCCCCTGCGCTTCGAGGGCCAGACGCTGCCCGCCACGGCGGCGAACCTGACCGGCGCGAAAATCAGCCTGTGGCCGGACAGCGCGGCGGCGGAGACCGAGAACGAGGTCGAGGCGAAGACGTTCATGCCGCTGCGCTTCCTCGCCCAGGCCACCTGGGGCGGCCCGAAGCCCAGCCCGACGTACGCCGGTTTCGAAGCCCTGGCCCGCCGCATCGGGCACGCCCCCGGCTGGGAGAACACCGACCGCGCCCCGCTGGCCGACGGCACCTACCGGCTGACGTCCGGCGCGAAGGCACTGGCGCCCGCCGCGGACTCCGGGGTTGCCCTGGTCCGGGGCTCCCGGGCGGCCTGGACGCTCACCGCGACCGCCGACGGCTACTACACGGTCCGCTCGGCGGACGGGCTCTGCCTGGACGCGGTGCGCGGGAAGAAGTACCTGGGCGCCCCGCTGGAGGTGGGCGCCGAACTGTCGCTCGGCACCTGTGCGGCGGGCTCACGCACCCAGCGCTGGCAGCTGGACGCCGGCCACGGGACGCTCGTCCTGCGCAACGCGATCTCGCAACTGCGCCTGACCGAGCGGTCGTCGGACGGCGCCGCGGTGCAGACGACGGGCGGGACGCCGCTGCGGGCCGCGTCGTAAGCACGGCCGCGTAGGCACACAGGTGGGGCCCGCCGGACGACCGGCGGGCCCCACCTCGTGGGTCAGATACCGCAGTTGGGCGCCGACCAGTAGTGGCTCGGGCCCTGGTTCACGTGGACATGGTCGTTGTGGTCCGGGTACCCCGGGCCGAGAATCCCGTTGAACCCGTGGTTGCGGGCCTCCTTGGCGAGGGTGCAGAAGGCGATCCCGCCGAGGTCGGCCGCGTCGCCGTACAGATGGCGGCTGTTGGACGCGCCGCCGACGGCACTGTTGCAGGACGTCGAGCGGAAACCGCTGTTGATGGTGATGGGCCGGTCACCGAGCGCGTGGCGCAGGGCCTCCAGCTTCCACATGGTGCTCAGCGCGTTGGCCTTGGCCGTGGCGGCCGAGACCGCGCCGCCGGACCAGGTGCTGTTGCAGCGGTTCAGCTCGGCGTACGTGAAGTGCGCCGGGGTGCAGTCGTTGTCCTGGAGGGCGTAGATCTTGGCCTGGGTGGCGGGGCCCGCGATGCCGTCGGCGGCCAGCCCGTAGGCGGCCTGGAAGCGCTTGACGGCGGCGGTGGTGGCGGGCCCGTACGAGCCGTCGATGGCGAGGACGGAGTTGTACCCGGGATATCCGGCGACCCGGATCTGGAGCTGGGTGACGTCGTTGCCGGTGGCGCCCGGACTCAGCGTGCGGGTCCAGGTGTAGCAGCCGTCGGCCTGTGCGGTGCCGGCGGTGACCACGGCCCCGCCCAGGGCGAAAGCCATGGTCATGACAAGGCCGAGCAGGAGTCGTGCGGAACGTCTGATCACGGGGGCTCCCTGCCGCTGTGGAAGTGGTGGTGCACGAGCCTGTCGGACGAGCAAGGTGCGCGTCAACTACGCGTGTAGAAATGGAAGTTGACTTTCCGGAAAACGCACGCGGGCCCGGCCCGGCGTACCGGGACGGGCCCGCGCGACCGCGCGTGGCGCCGGGTCAGTCGTTCGGGACGACCTCGTAGCGCGGGGTGTTCTCCGCCATCTGCCGCAGCGCGTCCTTGCGGTCGCGCTTGGAGAGCCGGTCGATGTACAGGTAGCCGTACAGGTGGTCCGTCTCGTGCTGGAGGCAGCGCGCGAAGTAGCCGGTGCCGCGCACCCGCACGGGGTTGCCCTCGGCGTCCTGGCCGCGCACCACGGCGTAGTCCGGGCGGGCCAGCGAGGCATACGCCGTCGGGACGGAGAGGCAGCCCTCGTTGGAGTCGTCCAGCACCCGCGCCTCGGGCGGCAGCTCCTCCAGGACCGGGTTGCAGATCGCGCCCACGTGCCGGACACCGTCGTCGTCCGGGCAGTCGTAGACGAAGACCTTGAGGTCCACGCCGATCTGGTTGGCGGCCAGGCCGACGCCCTCGGCCGTCCGCTGGCTCGCGAACATGTCGTCGATCAGCGCGGCCAGCTCGTCGTCGAACGCGGTGACGTCCTTGCACTCCTTGTGCAGGACCGGGTTGCCGACGACCGTGATCGGGCGGGAGGTGCCGCGCTCGCGGTGGGCCGTCTCGCGCGCCTCACAGTCCTCGGTGTCGATGAGGAAGCCCTCCTCGTCGACGCTGACCTGCTCGTCCGTCTCCTGCTGCGCCATGTCCGCCGTACGCCTTCCTCAAAACCCGAATCGGTGCGTACACAGACTAGTGCCAGGCGTCGTGGACCCGGCCATGATCCGCCGGACAGGCCCTGTGGGCACCGGTCAGCAGACTTCTTCGAGATCCCGCCACTCGCGGCTGTCCGGGCTGTCCGCCACCCAGCCGTCCAGCAGCCCGCGCACCAGACCGGCCGGCGCCGCCAGGCCGCACTCGCGCTCCGGCACCCACAGCTCACCGGCCGTGCGGTGTCCCAGCGGGCCCGGGTGACCCGGTTCGCTGTGGTCGTGCGGGTCCAGGTGCTCGCCGTCGCCCTCGTCGCTCTCCATCCGGCTCTCCGAACAGGAACGGCACAGCAGCCGCACCGACGAGGACCAGTCCTCGGCGGCGAAGCCCGCGTCGGAGGCCAGCTGCTCCAGCGCGTCCCGGTCCGCCTCGGTCGCCGCCTCCAGAAGGACCACCCAGGTCGGCACGGGCGACGGGGCCCACAGCTCGATCTCGTCGAACACCGGGTAGGACGGGCCCGCCGCGGTGATCCGCTCGCCGTTCGGCACCCCGTCGTGCAGCACGACCTCGCCCCAGCGCCGCCCCGAGGACGGCAGCGGGATCGACAGCACCTCTATCCGGGCCGGGTCCAGCCGGCGGCCCCAGACGACCTCGGCCTCGCCCTCGGGCGACAGCCGTACCGCCGCGCTGCCCAGCTCCATGCCGACCGGCTCGTTGCCCGCGGCCGGGGTCTGCCGGCCGCCGCCGGGGACCTTCAGGCCGTAGGCCTGCCAGGCGCGGCGCGCCAGCGGCCAGTCCTGGAGGGCGGTCGCGGCGATGCCCACGTTCCACCAGTCCGGCGCTCCGGACTCCTTGTCGAGGAGGGCGACGGCGCGCAGCCCGGCGGCCCTCGCCTGCTCCCAGTCGTGCCGGAACTTGTGCAGCAGCGCCAGGTTGAACCACGACTCGGAGAGCCAGGGCTCCAGGTCCGCCGCACGTGTCAGCAGCGCCCCCGCGTCCTCGTACCGGCCGTCGCCGATCAGCGTGAACGCGCGGTCCGTGGCCTGCCGCCAAGAGGCGGACGGCCGATGCCGTACCTTCCCGAAGATCCTCACGATTCCCGCCTGTCCCGACTGGACACCCTCGTTCTACCGCTCTCTTCGCATCCAACCATGCCGGGCCGGAGGCCCGCTCATTACCCATCGGTTACCCAAGGGGGACGGGGGTCAGACCGCCCCGGGCCAGAACCCGGGCCAGCGATTCCACCACCTGCGGCTGGTAGTCGTGCCCGGTTCCGAGCCTGAGCTGTTCCAGCGCACCCAGCGGCCCGGAGAGACTTTCCCCGCACAGGTCGTCGTATGCGTTCACCGCCCGGACGATCCTGGCGGACAGCGGCTGCTCGCGATAGGGGTCGGCCTGCCGTTCCACCACGACGGCGACCTTCGCGTCCACCCCGGTCTGCCGGACCACCGCACCGCCGAGCAGCGCGATCCGCCGCTGCTCGGAGGCCGGCAGCAGGGCCGTCGCCCCGTCCGGCACCGGGTCGACCAGCGAGAGCTGGCCGATGTCGTGCATCAGCGCCGCGTACTCCAGGACGGTCAGCTCGGGACCGGTCAGCCCCATCTCGCGCCCGACGGCCGTGCACAGCTCCGCCACCCGGCGGGCGTGGCCGTGCGGGGTGTAGCCGGCGATCTCGGTGGACCGGGCCAGCGAGGCGATGGTCTGCCGGTACGTGGTGCGCACGGCGGCGAAGCGGCGGAACGAGAACTGGGTGAGCAGCAGCGGTACGCAGAGCACGGGCAGCGCCCACAGCCCGGCGGCGGCCACCCCGAGCGCCATGACCGCGCCGGTCGCGCAGACGGCCGAGCCGATGCCGGTCAGGGCCCGCAGCTCGTCGCGCAGGAGCGGCCCGTACGGGGCGGGGGCGGCGCGCGAGCCGCGCGGCAGGGTGCGGGCGCGCAGCAGGAGAGCCGCGAGGACGGCGTCGCACAGGGCGGCCAGCCCGAGCAGCAGGAGCAGGAAGGCCGCGTAGTACGGACCGTCGCCGAACCATCGCTCGCAGCGTCCGGCGTTGTACAGCGGCTGGAAGCAGACCGCCACGAAGGTCACGGTGAGCAGCCGCCGGGCCACCTGGTCGGCGTCCGGTCCGTCGCCCCGCGCCAGCTGCGGCACCGAGGCGACGAGCTGGGCGGCGGCCAGCACGGCGACCACCTGGAGCACCCCGTGGCTGGTGGGCTCCCCGCCGCTGCGCCCGAGCAGGGCGTACGCGAGGGCCCCGGCGGCCCCGAGCGGCGCGGGTTCCCGCTCCCCCGGCAGGGAGCCCCAGCGGGCCAGCTCGCCGATGGTGATGAGGGCGCCGAAGGCGAGGGCGTGCCCCGGGTCGTGGACGCCGCGCCAGAGGGTGTATCCGAGCCCGGCGACGGCGAGCAGCAGGGCGGCGGCGCGCGCCCCCAGGGTCACGGGCCCCGGCCTCGCCGGCCGAGGGGTCACCGCGGCCCCTGCCCGTCGGTGCCGTCGGGTGCCTGGGGGCTCAGGGGTGTTTCAGGGCTCAGGGGCGCCGGGACTGCCCCGGCGCGGGCCCCCCGGTCGCCGCCCTCCTCCCGCGGCGGTGGTAGCCGTGCGTCGTCCGCGGTCACCGCCCCGGACCAGCCGTACCGCTCCAGGCCCCGCGCGAGCGCCCGCACCATCTGGGGGTCGAACTGCGTTCCCGCGCACCGTTTCAGCTCCTCCACGGCGACCGGGACGGGCCGTCCCCGGCGGTAGGAGCGGGTCGAGGT
The DNA here is from genome assembly GCA_036226585.1 of Streptomyces sp. NBC_00708. Taxonomy (GTDB): domain Bacteria; phylum Actinomycetota; class Actinomycetes; order Streptomycetales; family Streptomycetaceae; genus Streptomyces. The sequence continues at coordinate 4,825,511 of CP108997.1, read as the reverse complement.
CATGGCGTCGAAGGCGTCGGCGACGGCGACGACGCGGGCGCACTCGGGAATGCCCCGGCCGGAGAGCCCGTAGGGGTAACCGCTGCCGTCGAGGCGTTCATGGTGGTGGAGGATCGCGGCGCGGGCCTCGCCGAGGAAGCCGATGCCCCGGACGATCTCGTGCCCGTACTCCGGGTGCAGTTCGATCACCCGCCGCTCCTCGGGGGTGAGCGGGCCGTCCTTGCGCAGGACGCGGGTGGGGACGCCGAGCTTGCCGACGTCGTGCAGGATGCCGGCGAACCGGAGCACCTCGACGCGCTCGCGGTCCATGCCCAGCTCCTGGGCGATGAGGACGGAGGCGCGGCCGACCCGTTCGCTGTGGCCCCGGGTGTAGGTGTCCTTGATGTCGACGGCCTGGACGAGGGCCCTGATGGTGGCCCGGTGCGCGGCGTGCTCGCGGTGGTACTGGGCGAAGACCCAGCCCGAGATGTACATGGGCAGCAGCACGACGAGCGCGGCGGGCGGCCCGTACGAGCTGTTCCACAGGACGGCCATCATCAGCCCGGCGAGGCCGTGGACGAGGTGGGGGCCCAGGGAGCGGGGCAGCAGCCCGCGCCAGGCGCGGCGGGCGGGCAGGTGCTCCGCGACGAGCAGGATCGAACCGTCGAGGGCGGCGAGCACCGCGCTGAAGGCGAAGGCCGCCGCGCAGACGGGCAGCAGCGCGTACGGCAGGTCGGGCGGGCTGCCGGGGGCGGGGCCGCCGAGCGCGGCGGGCCCGCCGAGGAGCGCGTGGACCGAGGACGCCGCCCAGACGGTGACGGCCAGCTCCGCGGCGCGCCAGATCCGGCGGGCGGCGGCCGGCGGCTTGTCCACCCGGCCCACCAGGGAGCCGGGGACCGCGACGAGCGCCGCCGCGGGGGGCGGGAGCAGGAAGGCGGCGGCGAGCAGCAGCGGGAAGAACGATCCGGCGCCCACCGGCACGGAGCCGCTGAAGGGCGCCCGGCGGCCGGGGAGTTCACAGGCGAGGTAGAGCGCCGTGAGCAGTCCGAGAGTGGTCCACGGGGTGTCCGCTCCGGGGCCGAGGGCGGGCCGGGCACACAGGGCCGCGCCGAGGGCGACGGCGCCGATATGGGCCCGCGCCGCCCCGCGTGTGGCTCTCACCCTGGCTCGCCCCCCAGCTCCGCTCGTGAAGGGGCCACGCTAGCGAGCGGGGCGTCCCGGGCGGGGGCCGTCAGGGGCGATTAGCACGTTCGGGTGAAGTGCGGGGCGCGCGAAGGGGCGGGGAGCCCCTAGGAGCGGGTCATTCCTTGGCCGCGGTCGGCACCTCGGTGCCGGAGACCGTGACGTCCTGTTCCGGCACGGCCTGTCCCGAGCGGATGAGGTCGATGCGGCCCATCACCTTCGAGCGCAGGTCGGCCGGTACGTCGTCCTGACCGCAGCAGCGCTTGACCAGCTTCTTCACGGCCTTCTCCAGGCCGTACTTCTCCAGGCAGGGGGAACACTCGACGAAATGCGCCTCGAACTTGGTGCAGTCGCTGTCGGGCATCTCCCGGTCGAGAAACTCGTAGAGGTGATCGAGGACCTCTGCGCACTCCGTCTCGTGCGGCTCTCCGCAGCTCATGAGCCCGAGCCTTTCCGATCGTCCGACTCACCGGCGCCGGCGGGGACGAGCCCGCGGTCACGGGCGTAGTCCTCCAGCATGCCGCGCAGCTGACGGCGGCCCCGGTGCAGTCGGGACATCACCGTACCGATGGGAGTCCCCATGATGTCCGCGATCTCCTTGTAGGCAAAGCCCTCGACATCGGCGAGATAGACCGCGATGCGGAACTCCTCCGGGATCGCCTGCAGCGCGGACTTCACGTCCGAGTCGGGCAGGTGGTCGAGCGCCTGCGACTCGGCGGAGCGCAGTCCGGTCGACATGTGCGACTCGGCGCGGGCCAGCTGCCAGTCCTCGATCTCCTCGGCGGCGCTGCGCTGGGGTTCGCGCTGCTTCTTGCGGTACGAGTTGATGAAGGTGTTCGTGAGGATGCGGTACATCCACGCCTTGAGGTTGGTGCCCTCACGGAACTGATGGAAGGAGCCGTACGCCTTGGCATACGTCTCCTGGACCAGGTCCTCGGCGTCCGCGGGATTGCGCGTCATGCGCAGGGCGGCCGAGTACATCTGGTCGAGGAAACCGAGGGCGTCGCGCTCGAAACGCGCGTTGCGCTCGGCCGTCGTCTCCTGCGGGCGGCCGTCGTCGGTCCCTGTGTCGGTCCCTGTGACCGGACCCACCTCCTCCAACGCTGGGGCGGAGCCGAAACCGGACCCGCTCGAATCGGAGAATAGTCGACCTTGGTCCGGCGCGGGCTGTCGATCCGTTCCGCCGAGTGAGCGCTCGGGAGTGGTCGTGGCCGCGTGCAGGACCGTCCACTCCAGGTCAGCAGCGTCTGTGCGACGCGGGCAGATGGTCGAACCCATGCGACGGACTCCCTCTCCACTTACGACGTTGGCGTACCGATGTCCGGAACAACAGCGCCCCTGTGCCGGGCATTCCCGGGCCCGGCGCCCGGGGGTTCAGCCGATTCCGGCCAGCCACTCGGTGACGGATGTGGTGAGGATCTCCATCGCCCGTTCCCCGGTCGTTCCGGATCTCTTGGGTACGGCGAAGCCGTGGTCGCCGTAGGGCACCTCGGTGATCCGGTAGTCGCCCGGCGGGAATTCGGCGGGCTTCCCGAAGGGGTCGTTGCCGCCCTGGACGACGAGCGCGTCGACCCCGCAGCCGAGCAGTTCGTCGGCGCGGGTCTTCTCGGGGCGCCCCGGCGGGTGCAGCGGGAAGGCGAGGGCGAGGACCGCCCGCGCGCCGAGCGGGGCGGCGGTGCGGCAGGCCACCCGGGCGCCGGCACTGCGCCCGCCGGCGACGACCGGGAGCCCGGGGGCGGCGAGGACCGGCCAGAGTCCGCGCCAGCCGGTGTCCAGGGTCTTCCGGGCGGGCGCGAGCTTCTTGCCGGCGACCCGCCAGGGCTGCTCCACGAGTGCGACGCTCACCCCGTGCGCGGGCAGGGCGGCGCCGAGAGCCTTGAGGTCGCGGGCCTCGATGCCGCCGCCGGCGCCGTGGCCGAGGGCGAGCAGGAGGCGGGGCGCGGAGGCCTCGAGCCAGGTGATCCGGGCGGTTCCGGCCTCGGTCTCGACCGTTTCGGTGCGGGGTGTCACGGCGTCGGTGTTCACGGCCCCATCCAACCAACACGCGGTGTGCGGTACGCGCAGGGCGCGGGGCTCAGAAGAGGGTGCTCACCTCGGGCTCGGCCAGCTCGTCCTTCAGCTCGGGGCCGTTGTTGCGGACGTTGCTGACGGCGGTCGCCACCGGGTAGGCGCGCATCAGGCCGGGCGGCGGCGGTGCGAGCAGGGCGCGCAGCTCCTCCGGGTCGGTGTGCGAGGGGTCCAGCCAGTCGTCCCAGCGGTCCGGGGTGAGCATCAGCGGCATCCGGGGGTGGATGTCGGCGAGCGAGGACGGCCCTTCGGCGGGGGCGACGGCGAGCGGGGTGGTCTCCGCCTCGGTGGTGATCACGGAGCAGGTGACCCACCAGGCCTGCGGGTGGTCGTCGGGCAGGGTGCGGTCGCGCCAGAACTCGTACAGACCGGCCATGGCGAAGACCGATCCGTCGGCCGGGGTCACGAAGTAGGGCTGCTTACGGGGGCGCTTGCGGCGGCCCTTCTCCTCCAGCTGCCGTTCCTCGGCGCCGGTCACCCACTCGTAATAGCCGTCGGCGGGCAGGATGCAGCGCCGGGAGAGGAAGGGGCGGCGGAAGGAGGGCTTCTCATGGACGGTCTCGGCCCGTGCGTTGATCATCCGGGCGGCGCCCTCCGGGTTCTTGGCCCAGGACGGGACGAGACCCCATTTCAGTGCGCGCATCTGGCGAACCGGGCGCTGGTCGTCCGCGTCTTTCACAGGACGTTCCAGTACGGCGTAGACCTCCTTGGTCGGCGCCACGTTGTAATCGGCCTCCAGCGTCTCGGCCGGTTCCCACTTCTCCACCTGGAAGAGTCCGGTCAGATCCTCGGGCCGCCGACTCGCTGCATACCGTCCGCACATAAGTGCCAGACTGCCACGACCGCCGTCCCGACCGGACCCCACTTCCGCAAGGAGCCGCCCACCTCATGGACAGCACCGATCTCGGCAATCTGTGGGACCGCGTCGTCGGCACCCAGCCCGCACCGGAGCAGTGGCTGGTGGTGGTGACCGCGACGGCGGCGCTCATCGCGGTCGTCCCCAACGTCATATGGCGGCTGTCCCGGAACACGATCACCATCGCCCACGAGGGCGGCCACGGGCTGGTCGCGCTGCTCACCGGCCGGCAGCTCTCGGGCATCCGGCTCCACTCGGACACCAGCGGGCTCACCGTGAGCCGGGGCAAGCCGACGGGTATCGGCATGGTCCTGACCGCCGCCGCGGGCTACACCGCGCCCTCGCTGCTGGGGCTCGGCGGCGCCTGGCTGCTGGTGGACGGCCGGATCACGCTGCTGCTGTGGGTGGCCACGGCCCTGCTCGCGGCGATGCTGGTGATGATCCGCAATGTGTACGGGGCGCTGACGGTGATCCTCACCGGTTCGGTGTTCCTGCTGGTGTCGTGGCTGGCCTCGCCCGCCTGGCAGTCGCTGTTCGCGTACAGCGCGGTGTGGTTCCTGCTGCTGGGCGGGGTGCGCCCGGTCTTCGAGCTCCAGTCGAAACGGCGGCACGGCGGGGCGCCGGACTCGGACGCGGACCAGCTGTCCCGGCTGACCGACGTCCCGGCGGCGCTGTGGCTGTTCCTCTTCCACGCGGTGTCGCTGTGCTCCCTGATCGGCGGCGGGCGCTGGCTGCTGGGGCTCTGACCGGGCTCACCCCGGGCCAAACCTCTAAAGTGAGCGCATGACCGAAAGTGCCGTGCACCCCGCCCTCTGGCCCGCCCCCGTCGCGAGCGGAGCCGTCGACGCGACCGTCACCGTGCCCGGTTCCAAGTCGGTCACCAACCGCGCGCTGGTGCTCGCCGCGCTCTCCTCGGAGCCGGGCTGGCTGCGCCGCCCGCTGCGCTCCCGCGACACCCTGCTGATGGCGGACGCGCTGCGCGCGATGGGCGTACGCATCGAGGAGACGGTCTCCTCCAGCTCCTCGGCGACCGGCGCGGCCGGCGGTCCGGAGTTCGCGGGCGAGGCCTGGCGGGTCATCCCCGCGCCCCTGCACGGCCCGGTCACCGTCGATGTCGGCAACGCCGGTACGGTCATGCGCTTCCTGCCCCCCGTCGCCACGCTCGCCGACGGCCCCGTCCGCTTCGACGGCGACCCGCGCTCCTACGAGCGCCCGCTGACCGGGGTGATCGACGCCCTGCGGGTCCTCGGTGCCCGGATCGACGACGACTCCCGGGGCTCGCTGCCTATGACCGTGCACGGCAGCGGAGCGCTGGACGGCGGCCCGGTCGCGATCGACGCGTCCTCGTCCTCCCAGTTCGTCTCGGCGCTGCTGCTGTCCGCGCCGCGCTTCAACCAGGGGGTGGAGGTCCGCCACACCGGCGACCGGCTCCCCTCGATGCCGCACATCCGGATGACCGTGGACATGCTCCGGGCCGTCGGCGCGCAGGTGGACGAGCCGGAGACGGGCGGCGAGCCGAACGTGTGGCGGGTCTCCCCCTCCGCCCTCCTCGGCCGCGACCTGACCATCGAGCCGGACCTGTCCAACGCCCAGCCGTTCCTGGCGGCGGCGCTGGTCACCGGCGGCCGGGTGACCATCCCGGACTGGCCGCTGCGCACCACGCAGCCCGGTGACGCGCTGCGCGAGATCTTCACCGCGATGGGCGGCAGCTGCGAACTGACCGAGCACGGGCTGACCTTCACCGGCTCGGGCCGCATCCACGGCATCGACGTGGACCTCGGCGAGGTCGGCGAGCTGACCCCCGGCATCGCGGCCGTCGCGGCCCTGGCCGACTCCCCCTCCACGCTGAGCGGCGTCGCCCACCTCCGGCTGCACGAGACGGACCGGCTCGCCGCGCTCACAAAGGAGATCAACGAGCTCGGCGGCGATGTCACCGAGACGGCGGACGGCCTGCACATCCGCCCGCGACCGCTGCACGGCGGTACCTTCCATACGTACGACGACCACCGGATGGCCACCGCGGGGTCGATCATCGGCCTTGCCGTCCCCGGAGTGGAGATCGAGAACGTGGCGACGACCGCCAAGACCCTGCCCGACTTCCCGCAGATGTGGACCGGAATGCTCGGGGCCTGAGACATGCGCCGCTACGGCAAGAACCCCGACGAGGACGACATCCGCGTCCGCCCCAACCGCAAGGGCAACCGCCCGCGCACCCACATCCGGCCCAAGCACGAGGACGCCGAGGACGGCATGGTCCTCACCGTGGACCGGGGCCGCCTCACCGTCCTCGTCGGTGACCGCACGATCGTCGCCATGAAGGCCCGCGAGCTGGGCCGCAAGGCCGCGGTGGTGGGCGACACGGTCTCCCTCGTCGGCGACCTGTCCGGCGACAAGGACACCCTCGCCCGGATCGTCCGCATCGGTGAGCGCCGCTCGGTGCTGCGCCGGACGGCGGACGACGACGACCCGTTCGAGCGGGTGGTCGTGGCCAACGCGGACCAGCTGGCGATCGTCACGGCGCTGGCCGATCCGGAACCCCGTCCGCGCATGATCGACCGCTGCCTGGTCGCCGCGTACGACGGGGGCCTCTCCCCGCTCCTGGTGCTGACCAAGTCCGACCTGGCGTCCCCGGACAAGCTGTTGAGCGCGTACACCCCGCTGGGGGTGCCGTTCGTCGTCACCAGCCGCGAGGAGCTGGAGAACGGGGACGCGGCCGACCGGGTCCGCGAACAGCTCAACGACCGGGTGACCGCCTTCGTCGGGCACTCGGGCGTCGGCAAGACCACGCTGGTCAACGCGCTGGTACCGAAGGAGAAACGGCGCACCACGGGGGTCGTCAACGCGGTCACCGGACGGGGCCGGCACACCACCACATCGGCGCTCGCCCTGCCGCTGCCGGGCTACCGGGGCTGGGTGATCGACACCCCGGGCGTGCGCTCGTTCGGGCTGCACCACATCGACCCCTCGCGGGTCATCAACGCCTTCCCGGACCTCCAGCCCGGTACGGAGGAGTGCCCGCGCGGCTGCACCCATGACAGCCACGAACCGGAATGCGCGCTGGATGCCTGGGTGGCGGCGGGGCACGCGGATCCGGCGCGGCTGGACTCGCTGCGCCGGCTGCTGTCCACCCGCAACCGGCGCGAGGGCGACTGACGGGTCATCGGCCCGGCCGCCGTACGAACGCGCGGCGACCGGGCCGGGCACGTTTGCGATCACTCGGTTGCGGTAAGTGCATAATCACGCCCAGCGGCACCGGCTGGTGCAGGGCGGTCACCAACGCGGAGGGTGCGGACGATGGCGTGGCTGCTGGTCGTGGTCGCGGGGCTCCTGGAGACCGGTTTCGCGGTCTGTCTGAAGCTCTCGCACGGCTTCAGCCGGCTCTGGCCGACCATCGCGTTCTGCGTCTTCGCGCTCGGCAGCTTCGGTCTGCTGACCCTGTCGCTGAAGAAGCTCGACGTGGGGCCCGCGTATGCCGTGTGGACCGGCATCGGCGCGGCGGGCACGGCGATCTACGGCATGATCTTCCTCGGGGACATCGTCTCCACGCTCAAGCTGGTGTCGATCTCGCTGGTGATCCTCGGCGTGATCGGGCTCCAGCTCTCCGGCTCCGCGCACTGACCGCCCCCGGGCCCGTGTGGCCCGGCTCACCGGCGGGTCGATACTGTGACGGCATGCCCGATTACCACGATGATCTGCGCCTGGCCCATGTACTGGCGGACGCCGCCGACGCGGTGACGATGGACCGGTTCAAGGCTCTGGACCTCAAGGTCGAGACCAAGCCGGACATGACGCCGGTGAGCGAGGCCGACAAGGCCGCCGAGGAACTGATCCGGGGTCACCTTCAGCGGGCGCGCCCGCGCGACGCGATCCTGGGCGAGGAGTACGGGATCGAGGGCTCGGGGCCGCGGCGCTGGGTGATCGACCCGATCGACGGCACCAAGAACTACGTGCGGGGCGTGCCGGTCTGGGCGACGCTGATCTCGCTGATGGAGGCGGGCGAGGACGGCTTCCAGCCGGTCATGGGGGTCGTGTCGGCACCCGCGCTGAACCGGCGCTGGTGGGCGGCGAAGGGCGCGGGGGCGTACACCGGCCGCAGCCTGACCTCCGCGACCCGGCTGCGGGTCTCCGAGGTGGAGCGGATCGCGGACGCCTCGTTCGCGTACTCCTCGCTCACCGGCTGGGAGGAGCAGGGCCGGCTCGACGGGTTCATGGACCTGACGCGGGCCTGCTGGCGTACCCGGGGTTACGGGGATTTCTGGCCGTACATGATGGTCGCCGAGGGGTCCGTGGACATCTGTGCGGAGCCGGAGCTCTCGCTGTGGGACATGGCGGCGAACGCGATCATCGTCCAGGAGGCGGGGGGCAGGTTCACCAGTCTGGACGGTGTGGACGGGCCGGGCGGCGGGAACGGCGCGGCGTCGAACGGAGTGCTCCACCACGAGCTGCTGGGCTACCTGAACCAGCGTTACTGAGCGCGGTGCCGCCGGCCGGGCGGCGCAGGATCGTCCGAGGGGCGTGCGGCCCGTCCGCACGCCCCTCGGACGATCCGCGCGACCCCTTGCCGTACCGCCGCATCGGTGCAACTCTGACACTTCCCCCACTTGTGAACTTGTGAATCGGCTCACGCAGCCGCTTCACCGAGGAGGTGGCTCTCTTCATGCTCGTCCGTGACGCCATGAGCACGATGGTCCTGACCATCGGCCCGGCCCATACCCTGCGCCAGGCCGCCCGGCTGATGGCGGCCCGCCGCATCGGCGCGGCCGTCGTGCACGACCCGGACACCTGCGGGCTCGGCATCCTCACCGAGCGCGACATCCTCAACGCCGTCGGATCGGGCCAGGACCCCGACACCGAGACCGCGTCCGCCCACACCACCACCGACGTCGTCTTCGCCGCGCCCGCCTGGACGCTCGAGGAGGCCGCGGCGGCCATGACCCACGGCGGCTTCCGCCATCTGATCGTGCTGGACGACGACGGCCCGGTCGGCATCGTCTCGGTACGCGACATCATCCGCTGCTGGACCCCGTCCCCCCGCCGCCCGGCCGAACTGGTCGGCTGACCACCCCGTGTACGCGGGACGGCCCGGCCCCCGGGTGCGGGGCCGGGCCGGTACGACCGAGGGGACTCAGGCGCGCAGCGCCCGCACGGCCGCCTCCAGCCGCTTGCCGAAGTCCTCGTCGGCACGGCGGAAGTTCCCGATCGCGCGCTCGGCGATGGCGTCGCGCGAGACCTTGGCGATGAACCCGGAGAGGTTGTCGATCAGCCGGTCCTTCTCGTCCTCGGTCATCAGCCGGTAGAGGTTCCCGGCCTGCACGAAGTCGTCGTCCTCGGCGTGCCGAGGGGTCTCGTGGGTGCCCGTGGGGCCCGCGACGGGGGTGGGCTCCCACAGCGGCCGGCCCGTCTCGGCGGGGCCGCCGAAGCTGTTCGGCTCGTAGTTCTTCGCGCCCTTGTGGCGGCCGTCGTACAGGTAGCCGTCACGGCTGTTGGTCCGCGCCTCGGTGGCGTGCGGGCGGTTCACCGGCAGGTGGTCGGCGTTGATGCCGACGCGGTAGCGGTGCGCGTCGCCGTACGCGAACAGGCGGCCCTGGAGCATCTTGTCCGGGGACGGCCCGATGCCGGGCACGAAGTGCGCCGGGCTGAAGACCGACTGCTCGACCTCGGCGAAGATGTTCTCCGGGTTCCGGTTCAGCTCCAGCCTGCCGATCTCGACCGGCGGGTAGTCCGCGTGCGGCCACACCTTGGTGAGGTCGAACGGGTTGAACCGGTACGTCGCCGCGTCGGCCGCCGGCATGATCTGCACCTGCACGCTCCACGACGGGAAGTCGCCGCGCTCGATGGACTCGCGCAGGTCCCGCTGGTGGCTGTCCGGGTCCACACCGGAGAGGCGGTTGGCCTCGTCGGTGGTGAGGGTCTTGATGCCCTGGTCGGTCTTGAAGTGGTACTTGACCCAGAAGACCTCACCGGCCTCGTTGTTCCACTGGTAGGTGTGCGAGCCGAAGCCGTCCATGTGGCGGTACGAGGCGGGGATGCCGCGGTCGCCGAACAGCCAGGTCACCTGGTGGGTGGACTCCGGCGACAGACCCCAGAAGTCCCAGATGTTGTCCGCCTCCTGGGAGCCGGTGTACGGGTCGCGCTTCTGGGTGTGGATGAAGTCGGGGAACTTGATGGCGTCCCTGATGAAGAACACCGGGGTGTTGTTGCCGACGAGGTCGTAGTTGCCCTCCTCGGTGTAGAACTTCAGCGCGAAGCCGCGCGGGTCCCGTACGGCGTCGGCCGCACCGAGGTTGCCCGCGACGGTGGAGAAGCGCAGGAACGTCTCGGTCCGCTTGCCGGTCTCGGAGAGGAACTTCGCCCGCGTCCACTGCGACACGTCACGGGTCACCGTGAACGTCCCGTACGCGCCGGCGCCGCGGGCGTGCACCACGCGCTCCGGAATGCGCTCGCGGTTGAAGTGCGCGAGCTTCTCCAGCAGCGACTGGTCCTGCACCAGGACCGGGCCGCCCGGACCGGCGGTCTCGCTCTGCTGGTTGTCGGCGACCGGTGCGCCGGCCTCCGTGGTGAGCGGTCCCTGCGTCACGTGCGCCTCCTGCGTCGTTTCCGCACGTCATGCCTTCATGGCGTGCACGGCGTCCGGCCTCCCTGCCCTCCAGCCGGCGCCATAAGCGATCCTACATTGGACAAAGTCCAAGTCGAATGAACATCCAAAGTCGCACCTATTCAAGACATGGCTCGTGCGCTGCTAGAATGGCGCCCATGAGTGACCTGCTGGAACGACTTCGAGGACGCGGCTGGCGCATGACCGCGCAGCGGCGCGTCGTGGCCGAGGTCCTCGACGGGGACCATGTGCACCTGACGGCCGACGAGGTCCACGCACGCGCGGTGGCCAGGCTGCCCGAGATCTCCCGGGCCACCGTCTACAACACGCTGGGCGAGATGGTGAGCCTCGGCGAGGTCATCGAGGTCTCCACCGACCGCCGCGCCAAGCGCTACGACCCCAACGCGCATCGCGCCCATCACCACCTGGTGTGCGCGCGGTGCGGCGCCATCCGCGATGTGCACCCGTCGGGCGACCCGCTGGCGGACCTGCCGGCCGGTGAGCGTTTCGGCTTCACCATCTCCGGCGTCGAACTGACCTACCGGGGCATCTGCCCGGACTGCGCCGCGGCGGCCTGAACGCCGAACCGCCCCTTCGGGGGCGGTTTTCGCATGCGATACGACAGGCGGATACGACAGAGGGCCGGATCTTCGAAAAGATCCGGCCCTCTGTCTTCAGTAGCGGGGACAGGATTTGAACCTGCGACCTCTGGGTTATGAGCCCAGCGAGCTACCGAGCTGCTCCACCCCGCGTCGTTGTGTTCACAACCCTACGGGACGGCCCGGACCAGCGCAAATTCATTACGGGCCCGCCGAAGCGGGCGGCCCGGCGCACGGCGTCGCGCGTCCTACGCCGTCAGCTCCTGGTGCAGCGCCTCGCGCAGCCGCGCCGCGCGCTCCGCGACCTCCGCGGGCCCCAGCTCGACCGCCCGCGCACACCACCGCTGCCCCTCGGCCAGCTCACCGCGGCGCGCGGCCAGCAGGGCCAGCCGCAGCGCGGCCCGTCCGTGCCCGTCGGCGGCGGCGCGGGTCCACCACAGGGCGGCCTCGCGCTCGCTGCCCTCACGGGCGAGGAGCAGGCCGAGGTTGAACGCCCCGTTGCGGCTGCCGGACTCGGCCGCCTCCCGGTACCAGCGGCCGGCGCTCTCCACGTCCCCGCGGGTCGCGGCGAGCATGCCGACGCGGACCTGGGCACGGCGGTGCCCCTGCTCGGCGGCCCGCTCGTACCACTCCTCGCACTCGGTCTTCTCCGGCAGCGGCTCGCCCAGGGCGGGCGGGCCGGGCGGCGGCTGCCGCGCGTCGAGCAGCCCGGCCAGCCGGAAGGCGGCCTCCGCGCTGCCGCCGCCCGCCGCGCAGCGCAGATGCCGCTCGGCCTCCTGCTCCTCCCCGTGGTGCAGGAGCGCCATGCCGACCTGGAGCGCCGCCTCGGTGTGCCCGGCCGCCGCGGCCCGCTCGTACCAGAGCAGGGCCGTGCGGTCCTCGTCGCGGCCCGCGTAGAGGATGCCGAGGTTGAAGGCCGCGTCGACGCTGCCCGCCTCGGCCGCCTTGGAGAACCAGGGCTCGGCACCCGCCGGGTCGCCGGCCTGGAGCAGGAGCACGGCCAGCGCGTTGGCGGCCTCGCGGTGGCCCGCGTAGGCGGCGCGGCGGTACCACTGCTCGGCCTGGGCGGTGCGGTCCTGGGCTGCGCAGAGCAGCCCGAGGTTGTAGGCGCCGTTGACGTCGCCCGCGTCCATGGCCGCGCGGTACCAGCGCTCGGCGGTCTGCTGCTCGCCCCGGGCCGCGTGCAGCGCGCCCAGGGCGTTCGCGGCGTTGCCGTCGCCGTCCTGGGCGGCGCGCAGCCACCACACGGCGGCGCTCTCCCGGTCCCCCGCGTCGCGCAGCAGGAAGCCGAGCGCGCAGGCGGCCCGCGCCTCGCCGGCCTTGGCCGAGATGAGGTACCAGCGGCCGGCCTCCTTGAGCTCGCCGCGCTGTTCGAGGATGGCGCCGAGGTGCAGGGCGGCGCGCCGGTGTCCGCGCGCGGCGGCCTGCCGGTACCACTGCTCGGCCTCGCCGGTGCGCGAGGCGTCGGGGCCAGCGACGGGGCCGTCGCCCTTGGCGGTGCGGCGGGGCACGGCGGGCTCCGCGCCGGTGCGGGGGCCCAGGCCGGGACGGCCGAACGCGTCGTGGGCGGCGTCGGCGGCGTTGCGCTCGAGCAGCCGCGCCAGCCGGTAGGCCGCCTCACGGTGGCCCTGCTCGGCGGCGGCGCGCAGCCAGCGCTCGGCGCCGACGTCGCTGCGGTGCTCCAGGAGGTCGGCGAGGGCGTACGCGCCCAGCGCGTGGCCCTGCTCGGCGGACTGGCGCAGCCAGTACTCGGCGGCGGGCTCGTCCCCGCGCTCGCGGAAGTGGCGGCCCAGGGCATGCGCGGCGGCGGCGGAGCCGGCCACGGCGGCGGTCCGCCACCAGCCGGCCGCCTCGTCGGGGTAGCCGCGCTGGTGCAGCAGGACGCCCAGGTTGTTGGCGGCGGCCCGGTCCCCGTCGGCGGTGGCGCCGCGCAGGTAGGGCTCGGCGCCCGCGAGGTCACCGCGGCGCAGGAGCAGCGCGCCGAGCACGCTCATCGAGGCGGTGTCTCCGGCGTCGGCGGCGCGACGGTGGCGAGCCTCGCTCTCGGCGCTGTCCGCGCTCGCCGCGGTCTCCGCCCCCTCGGCGTTCTCCACGCCGTCGGCGGATTCGATGGTCTCTGCGGTCTCGGCGGTCGCGGCACTCTCCGCGTTCTCGAAGATCTCGGCGGTCTCGGAAGGCTGGGCGGTCTCGGAAGGCTGGGGGCTCTCGATGGTGTCTTTGTACTGCGCGGCGGCAGCGGCAAACACCACATCCGCCATCTTTTCCGCCGGATGGACGTGACCCCGCGCAAACCGCCCTGTCTTCAACAGAGTTGCCCTGTCCCCCATAAATACCATCGTCGCACCACCTGTAACCCGCGTACACCTGGTATATCGCGGTCAGTGAGGTCACTACAGCGTTTTGTCGACATGCCCACAGAGAGACAAGTCAAACACGTCCCCGGCCAACTCGTGCCCCCCGAACCGCACTTCACGCCCACCTCGCGAGAAAGTCGGCACGGCACGACGAAGGCCCGGATCCCCTGGAGGATCCGGGCCTTCGTCTTTCAGTAGCGGGGACAGGATTTGAACCTGCGACCTCTGGGTTATGAGCCCAGCGAGCTACCGAGCTGCTCCACCCCGCGTCGTTGTGTTCAAACCGTATCACGACGCGGGGGTGGAGCTTTACCGGGTTACTCAGCCCCCGCCCTCATCGCTCGCTTTGTCCGCGGCGCCGGCCTTGTCGCCCTTGTCGCCGCTGCCGGTCTTCTTGTCGCCACCGTCGGCCTTGCCGTCGTCGGCCTTGGACTGGGCGGCGGCCGCCCGCTCCAGAGCGTCCTGGAGATCGGTCTGCGCCTTGCCGTAGGCAGCCCAGTCCTGCTTCTTCAGGGCCGCCTCGCCTTCGTCGTACGCCTTCTGCGCGTCGGCGATGGCCTTCTTGAGCGCGGCCTCACCGGTGGCCGGCGGCTGACTGGTGTCCGGCGGCTCCGTCGTGTCGCCCGGTGGCTCGCTCGTATCCGAACCCTCGGCCCCGAAGACGGCGTTGAGTGCCTCACCGAGACTGTTCTCGAAGACGATCTTCGAGCCGTACGAGGCGGCGACCTTGCGCAGCAGCGGGTAGTTCTGCGTGCCACCGCGCGTATAGACCGGCTCGATGTAGAGGAAGCCCCCTTCGAGCGGCACGGTCAGCAGGTTGCCGTACTCGATGTCGGAGTCGGTGCCCTTGAGGTTTCTCACGAACTCGGCGACGTCGTCGTTGCCGTTGAGCTCACTCTGTACCTGGCCGGGGCCCTTCACCGCGCCGGTGACTCTCAGGAGTCTTATCGTCCCGTAGTCCTTACTGGCCGCGTCGGCGTCCACCGCCATGAACGCCCCCAGGTCGGGCCGTCCCTTCGGGGTGAACGTCGTGGTCAGCGAGAACTTCTGAGCGGTCTGGCCCGGCATCTTTATGCTCAGGTAGTACGGCGGGACGGAGCCGGACTCCTTGTTGGTCGGGTCGTCCGGGACCTGCCAGGCGTCACTGCCGCTGTAGAACTGGGCGGGGCTCGTGACGTGGTAACGGGTCAGCAGTTCGCGCTGCACCTTGAACAGGTCCTGCGGGTAGCGCAGGTGGTCCATCAGGTCCTGCGGGATGTCCGCCCGGGGCTTCACGGTCCCGGGGAACGCCTTGCGCCAGGTCTTGAGGACCGGGTCCTTGGTGTCCCACTCGTACAGCGTGACCGTGCCGTCGTACGCGTCGACGGTGGCCTTCACCGAGTTGCGGATGTAGTTGACCTGGTTCTGCTGGGCGACGACCGCGCGCTGGTTGGTGGTCAGCGAGTCGGCCGTGGTGTCACCGAGCGTGGTGCGCGAGGCGTACGGGTAGCCGTTGGTCGTCGTGTAGGCGTCGACGACCCACTGGATCCGCTTGTTCACCACGGCCGGGTAGGCGTCGCCGTCGATGGTGAGCCAGGGGGCCACCGCCTCGACGCGCTCCTTGGGCGTGCGGTTGTAGAGGATCCGCGAACCGTCGCCGATGGCGCCCGAGTACAGGATCTGCGGCTCGCTGAACGCCACCGCGTACGCGGCGCGGTTGAACGCGTTGGAGAGGCTGACCCCGCTCTTGCCCTTGTAGCTGGTGGTCTTCTCGCCGTCCTCCTCGTAGTCGAGCTCCTTCTGGGGCCCACCGACGATGGAGTACTGCTCGGTCTTCTCGCCGTAGTAGATCTCCTGCTGGTACGTGCCCAGGTCGCCGGTGGTCGGCAGTCCGGACTCGGTGAAGTCGGGAGATCCCTTCGGGTTCTTGCCGGTCGTGGTCCCCCGGGCGGCGATGGCGCCGTAGCCGTGGGTGTAGGTGAAGTGGTCGTTGATCCAGTTGCGCTTGGGGATGCCCTGGATGTTGAGCTCGCGCAGACCGATGACCGTGTCCTGCTCCTTGCCGGACGCGTCCTTGTACCGGTCGACGTCCAGCGTCTTGGGGAACTGGTAGTAGTTCCTCTTCTGCTGGAGCTGCTGGAAGGCCGGCGAGACGACGTTGGGGTCCATCACGCGGTAGCTCGCCGCGTCGTTGGCCGCCGCCCGGAGCTTGGCGTCGTCGTCCTCGGTGGACTTGCCCGTGTAGTCCGAGACCTGCGCGTCGTCGATGTCGTAGGCGTCGCGCGTGGCCTCGATGTTCTTCCGGATGAACGGGGCTTCCTTGGCCTGCTCGTTCGGCTGGACCTGGAACTTCTGCACGATCGCCGGGTAGAGACCGCCGATCAGGATGGCCGAGAGGACCATCAGTCCGAAGCCGATGACCGGCAGCTGCCAGGTGCGCCGCCACAGCGTCGCGAAGAACAGCACGGCGCAGATCGCGGCGATGCAGAACAGGATCGTCTTCGCCGGGAGGTAGGCGTTGGCGTCCACGTACCGCAGACCCGTCCAGTTGTCCGTGGCCTTGAAGTCACTGGACTTCACCGCCAGGCCGTAGCGGTCCAGCCAGTACGCCACCGCCTTCAGCGTGACGAAGACGCCGAGCAGCACCGACAGGTGGCCGGTGGCCGCGCCCGTCGCGCGCGCGCCGGGGCTCGTGACGCGCAGCCCGCCGTACAGGTAGTGCGTCAGCGCGGCGGCGATCAGGGAGAGCACCGTCGCCGCGAAGCCGAAGCCCAGCAGGAAGCGGTACCAGGGCAGGTCGAAGGCGTAGAAGGACACGTCCAGATGGAACTGGGGGTCCTTCTGGCCGAACGACACGCCGTTCACAAACATCAGCCAGGTGCGCCACTGACCCGAGGCGGAGGCCCCGGCGATCAGACCGACCAGCGCGGTGACCGCGAGCAGCACCCACTTCTTGTACGGGGCGAGGCTCATCCGGTAGCGGTCCAGGCTCTGCTGCTCCAGCGACATCGCGCTCAGCGGCGGCCGGAGCCGGTGCGCGAGCCAGATGTTCAGACCGACGGCCACGGCCATCAGCAGTCCGAAGACGAGGAACAGTCCGATCTTGGTCCACAGAGTGGTGGTGAAGACGGACGAATACGCGACCGACCTGTACCAGAGCCAGTCCGTCCAGAACCCGGCGAACATGACGAACGCCATGGCGAGAATCGCCAGGACGCCGAGTGTCATGAGCAGGGTTCGGGCGCGCCGGGACGGGCGGCCGACTCTGATCCGTGGCCCGGTCGGGCCTCCGCCGCGGTCCGGCATCTGGAAAGCCAACGTGCGCACCTCGAAGTTCGCGGGTCGTGTGGAGCGGGCCCAGCGATCGTAGAGCCCATCCCTTCAACTTACTGATGCTTTACCTAGTTCCCGTTCCCGGGGCGGAAGGAGGCAGGATGTTGTCCATGTCCAACGTTTCCCCCTCAGGCCCCCCGATGGCCGCGAGCCCGCTCACCGTCGCGGTGCTCGAAATCGACGAGTACGTCTCCACCCTCGGCTGGGACCAGCCCGCCCGGCTCTTCGCTCTGGTCGACACGGCGCGGCTGCGGGCCCAGGAGCCCGGTCTCGCCTCCCAGCTCGGCCTCGACGACGACGGTGCGAAGGGCGCCGCGCTGACCCCGGTCGAGCAGGAGGAGCTGCCGGCCGGCACGGCGCTGGACGAGTTCCTCGCCACGATCGCCTGGCCCGACGCGGTCGTCGGCTGCGCGATGACGGTGGAGCGGCTGATGCTGCCGCCGTCCGCCGAGGCGTCCGTGCCGGACGGGCTCGACGACAAGCGGCTGACCAAGTGGGTCGCCCAGCACCCGGACCGGCAGGAGGTGCGGATGACGGTGGCCGTCCTGCGGGACGGGGCGCGCGAGTCGGCCGTACGCCTGCGGGAGAAGGACTCGGCGAGCGAGGTGCTGACCGGTGCCGGTCTGGTGCCGGGGCTGGCCGAGGCGCTGGCCGCCACCTTCGAGTCCTGACCGCCCTCTCCGCCCGGGGGTGCGGTCAGCCTGCCGAGCAGCTCGGCAGCCCGGCCGTGTCCCCCGTGCGGAGCTTCTCCAGCGACTTCCTGGCGTCGTCGATGGTCTTGACGCGGATCAGGGTGAGCCCGTCGGGGGTGTCGGAGGCGGCGGCCGAGCAGTTGTCGTCGGGCGTGAGGAAGTAGCGGGCGCCGGCTTCACGGGCGCCGACCAGCTTCATGGTGATCCCGCCGATGGGGCCCACCTTGCCGGCGTCGTCGATGGTGCCGGTGCCGGCGATGAACTTGCCGCCCGTCAGCTTCCCCGGGGTCAGCTTGTCGACGATGCCCAGGGAGAACATCAGCCCCGCGCTCGGACCGCCCACGTCGGCGAGCTTGATGTCGATGTCGAACGGGAAGGTGTGGTCCGTCCCCGCCTGGATGCCGACGATCGCGCGGTCGTCCTTGGGAGCCTTCACGGTGGTGAGGGTGACCTTCTCGGTGCCCGTCGGCTCCTTGCCGGCCTTCTCCGCCGCCGCGGCGGTCTTGGCCGGGACGACCGTGAAGGTGACCTTCTCGCCGGGCTTGTGCCGGGTGACGAGCTTCGCGACGTCCTCGGGCTTCTCGACCGCGGTGCCGTCGACGTTCTTGATGATGTCGCCCGCGTGCAGCCTGCCCTGGGAGGGGCTGTCCTTGACGACGGTGGAGACCACGACGTGCGAGGTGACGGGGATGTTCAGTTCCTTGAGCGCCGCGACCTTGGCACTCTCCTGCGACTGGCTGAACTCCTCGGCGTTCTCCTGCGTCGACTCCTCCTCCGTCTTGCCGTCCGGGTAGAGGGTGTCGTGCGGTACGACGACGCTGTCGTGGCCCAGCCATCCGGCGACGGCCTCGACGAGGTTCATGTTGTAGTCGGCGCCGGTCACCCGGACCGTGGTCATGTTGAGATTGCCGGACGTCTTGTACGTCTTGTGGCCGGTGATCCGCAGGACGGGCTCGCCCTCGACGTCGCCGAGCGTGTTCACGGTCGGGCCGGGAGACATCTCCGAGTACGGCACTTTGATCAGCACGCCTGCGCAGAGCAGCGCGATCAGGATCAGCGTGGAGGCGAGCATCGTCGCGGTGCGGCGTGGCATGGAACGACAGTACGGGAAGGGTCTGTCCGTGCACCGTCGGGGCCGGTCCGTACGGGGGCCGGGGCGGGTGCGCCGAGGGCGGCGGACGCGGCCTCAGGCGTTCGATATCTGTTCGACCGGCTCGGAATCGGAGTGCGACTTCTCCATGGCTTCGCGGAACCGCGCGTACCCGGCGAGTTCGGTGACGTCACCGGTCGTGCGGTTGCGGGCGGCCCAGCTTCCCCATATCGCCGCGCCGAACGCGGCGAAAAGCGGAATCAACAACCAGGCGAGCGCTGCCATGCCGACCTCCCTACCCCCTGAGCGGTCACAGCTGACCGATCAGCAGATTAACCATCCGGAAAAGCAACGCTCGTGGCAGGGGTGCGGTTACGCAAATCGGGGCGGATGACCGCCGTTCCGGTTTGCGGTCAGCAGGCTCCGACCCATTCCTCCGTGCCGTCCGAGAAGCTCTGGTGCTTCCAGATCGGAACCTCGTGCTTGAGGTCGTCGATGAGCTTGCGGCAGGCCGCGAAGGCCTCCGCGCGGTGGGGGCAGGAGACCGCCACGACCACGGCGAGATCGCCCACCCGCAGTTCACCCACCCGGTGGACGGCGGCCAGCGCCCGGACCGGGAAGTCGGCGACGACCTTCTCCGCCACCCGGCGCAGCTCGTCACCGGCCGAGGGATGGCACGAATAGCCGAGGCCGTCGACGTCCTGCCCGCCGTCGTGGTCGCGCACGGCGCCGACGAAGAGCGTGGTGCCGCCCGCGGCGTCGTCGCCGACCGCCCGGAAGACCTCGTCCACCGACAGCGGCGTGTCACGGATGTCCAGCAGCCGGATCGGGTCCTGCGCCGTCTGCTCGCCGGGGTGGTCGTACGTGAGTGCCATGACTCCCATCGTGCCGTACCGCGCCGACAGGACGGAATTGCCGATTCACCCGGCGGGGCGCGCCGCGCCTTGGAGCCTCCTACAGCCGCCGGCCCCGCCCGGGTCCCGCAGCCGCGTGGGCGCTCAGATGCGGCGGCGGGCCTTGCGGGCGCGGCGTACCAGGGCCGCGGTGCCGAGGAGGGCGACGGTCGCGCCGGCGGCACCGGCGGCGGTGGCGTCCTTGCGGCCGAGCCGGCGGCCCGCGACGGTGTGGCGTCCCTCCACCTCCTCCAGGAGCGCGGCGAGCACCTCCTCGTTGGTCCAGCCCGGACGCCAGCCCGCGTCGTGCAGCCGGCTCACGCTGACCACCCAGGGGTGCATCGTGTACGCGAGGTCGCCCGCGGGCGAGGGCGTCAGGCCGATCCGGTGCAGCCGGGCGGCGGCGCCGAGGGCGACCGCGGAGGGCAGCTCCATCCGGCGCACCCCGCTCAGCTCCTCGACCTCCTCCTGTTCCAGCCAGCCGTCGCAGCCGACCGCGAACTCCCCGTCGATCTTCTCCAGCGCCGCGTACTCCAGCGCCGTGACCAGGTCCTCGACGTGGCAGAACTGCCAGGCGGGCCGGGAACCGGCGACCACGAGCAGCCGGGGCGACTCGAAGTAGCGGGTCAGCGCGGTGTCCGTGCCGCCGACGAGCACGGCGGGGCGTACGACGGTGACCTGGAGCCCGGGGTGGGCGCGCGGGGCGCGGCGGCCGAGCCGTTCGATCTCCAGCAGGTCGCCGACGCCGGTGGCCTCGGCGGTGGCCCGCAGCTCGGCGTCCTCGGCGAGCGGCAGGTCGTTGTCGGGCAGCGCCCCGTAGACCATGGCGGAGGTGCACAGGACGACGCGGTGGACGCCCGCGGCCGCGGCGGCGGTCAGCACGGTCTGGGTGCCGCGCACGTTGTAGGCGGTGCGCGCGGCGGGGTCGGTCTCCAGGTCGAGGTCGAGCGCCAGGTGGACCACGACGTCGGCGCCGCGCAGCTTCTCGGCGATGGCGGGATCGCGGACGTCGAGGAGGTGCCAGGTCGCGTCGGAGACCTCGCCCCGGCGCTCGTCGATGGCGATGACCTGCTTGATCTCCTCGGAGGCCGCGAGACGGGCGGTGAGCAGCTCACCGACGCCCGTCGCGGCTCCGGTGACGGCCACGACGGGGCCGCGGCCTCTGGGGCGGCCGGGGACGGACTTCTTCTCGGGGGACGGGTCGGCCAGGTTTCGCGCTGCGCGAACCTGCGGATCTGGGGAACTCACCGGGCGTCTCCAGCGGTTGTCTTCAGTACGTACCCGCGTAACACGTACGTACCAGGTGGCGTCCATCCTGCCGCAGGGCCGGGGCGGGCGGAGCACTGAGGCCCTGAGCGGACTTGGTGTCTACGCTGGATGGTGATGTCGGGCAGTCGCCGTCGGTTCCCACCGGCGGCCCTACGAGCCGAGGAAACCCGTGAGTGACACCCCATTCGGATTCGGCCTTCCGCCGGAGGAGCCGGACGACGGCGACCAGGGCAAGAAGAACGACCCCACCGGAGGTGGGCAGGGTTCGGGCGGTCCGGCGAACCCGTTCGGCTTCGGCCCCGGGGCGGG
The DNA here is from genome assembly GCA_036226585.1 of Streptomyces sp. NBC_00708. Taxonomy (GTDB): domain Bacteria; phylum Actinomycetota; class Actinomycetes; order Streptomycetales; family Streptomycetaceae; genus Streptomyces. The sequence goes on along the minus strand of CP108997.1, from coordinate 4,804,314 downwards.
CGGTGACAACCCCTTCGCCGCCATGTTCGGCTCGATGAACCCGAACGACCTGGGCGCCGCGTTCCAGCAGCTCGGCCAGATGCTGAGCTACGAGGGCGGTCCCGTGAACTGGGACATGGCCAAGCAGATCGCCCGCCAGACGGTGTCGCAGGGCACCCCGGACGGCTCCAAGGACGCGAGCGTGGGCCCGGCCGAGCGCTCGGCGGTCGACGAGGCGCTGCGCCTGGCCGACCTCTGGCTGGACGGGGTGACGTCGATGCCCTCCGGCGCCATCTCCAGCGTGGCGTGGAGCCGCGCGGAGTGGGTCGAGGCGACGCTGCCCGCGTGGCAGCAGCTGGTGGACCCGGTCGCCGAGCGCGTCGGCCTCGCCATGGGCGATGTGCTGCCCGAGGAGATGCAGGCGATGGCGGGCCCGCTGATCGGCATGATGCGGTCGATGGGCGGCGCCATGTTCGGCCAGCAGATCGGGCAGGCCGTCGGTGTGCTGGCGGGCGAGGTGGTCGGCTCGACCGACATCGGCCTTCCGCTGGGCCCGGCGGGCCGCGCCGCGCTCCTCCCGCTGAACGTGGAGCGGTTCGGCAAGGACCTGAGCGTCCCGCAGGACGAGGTGCGGCTGTACCTGGCCCTGCGCGAGGCCGCCCACCAGCGGCTCTTCGCCCATGTGCCGTGGCTCCGCTCGCACCTCTTCGGTGCCGTCGAGGGCTACGCGCGCGGCATCAAGGTCGACACCAGCAAGCTGGAGGATGTGGTCGGCCAGTTCGACCCCTCGCAGCCCGAGCAGCTGCAGGAGGCCCTTCAGCAGGGCATGTTCCAGCCGGAGGAGACCCCGGAGCAGAAGGCGGCCCTGGCCCGCCTGGAGACGGCCCTCGCGCTGGTCGAGGGCTGGGTGGACGCGGTGGTGCACGCGGCTGCGAAGTCCCGGCTGACCTCGGCCGACGCGCTGCGCGAGACGATGCGCAGGCGGCGCGCCTCCGGCGGACCCGCCGAGCAGACGTTCGCCACGCTGATCGGTCTCCAGCTGCGTCCGCGCCGGCTGCGGGACGCCTCGCGGCTGTGGGCCTCGCTCACGGACGCGCGTGGGCTCGAAGGACGCGACGCGCTGTGGGAGCACCCCGACATGCTCCCGACCGCTCACGACCTGGACGACCCGGACGGCTTCGTCCACCACGAGCAGCTGGACTTCTCCGAGCTGGACAAGATGCTCGGCGAGGCGGCGAACGGCCCGCGGAAGCCCGCGCCCGGCGCGGAGAGCGCGGACGACGGCGATACCGAGGACGACGGCAAGGACGACGGCAAGGACGACACCGACAAGTGAGCCTGCACGACGACGCCGTCCACGTACTGAAGGGTTACGGGGCGGGGGCCGGCCCCGCCCAGGAGGAGCTGCGCGACACGTATCTGGAGCACCTGGCGCGCCACCCGGACGGCATGTGGAAGTCCTGCGGGGCCGGGCATCTGACGGCGAGCGCCCTGGTGGTGGACCCGGAGCGCGGGCGGGTGCTGCTCACGCTGCACCGGAAGCTGCGGATGTGGCTGCAGATGGGCGGCCACTGCGAGCCCGGTGACGCCTCGCTGGCCGCCGCCGCGCTGCGGGAGGCGACGGAGGAGTCCGGTATTCCCGGGCTGACGCTGCTGGCGGGCGGGCCGGTGGTCCTGGACCGCCACGCGATTCCCGCGCCGTGCCACTGGCACCTGGATGTCCAGTACGCGGCGCTGGCGCCCTCGGGCGCGACGGAGAGCATCAGCGAGGAGTCCCTCGACCTGCGCTGGTTCACGTACGACGAGGTGGCCGGGGTCGCCGACGCCTCGGTGATCCGGCTGGTGGAGCGTACGCGCGCGGCGCTCGCCGGCGGCCGGTAGCCGCCCGTACGAGCACAGCGGTAAGGGGCGGCCTCCTTAAGAGGCCGCCCCTTACCGTTTACCGTTTGCCGTCGCTGTGTGGCTCAGTTCCAGGCGTTGTTCTGGTTCTGGCTGTGCGCGCCGTGCTGGCCCATGCCGTACTGGGCGGCGAGGCCCTGTCCGATATGGGCGTTCTGCGGCGGCATCAGCTCGCTCGGCTGCACCAGGGCGAAGCCCTGCCCGAGGAAGCTGAGCTCCCAGCCCTCACCGGTGTTGCCACGCCGGCGGAAGACGCCCGAGGAGTGCGTCTGGGCCTGCATCTGCACCCGCAGCGAGGTGGACCAGGCGACGATGGCGTCGGCGTCGGCGCTGACGTACTTGTCGGGCGTGACCTGCATCATCAGCGGCTGGCCGGAGGTCATCAGGGCGACCTTGCCGGTGCCGGAGATGTTGAGCTGGTACTTGCCGGTGCCCGAGATGCCGTACTGGCTGTCCACGGCGATGACCTCGGTGTGCAGCGAGGAGTCGAGCGCGAGGACGTAGGAGCTGTCCACCGTCAGACCGTCGCGGTCGACGTCCACGACATGGATGTACTGCGCCAGGTTGGCGAGGTAGACCGTGCCCTGCCCGGAGCAGCGCATCAGGTCCAAACCCTCACCGGTGTGGGCGCGGGCGCGGCGCTGGCTGTTCGACTGGTACTCGCCGTCGAACTCCATCAGCCCCTGGTAGGCGACCATGGCGCCCTTGCGGGCGAGGACGTCGTCGTGGCCGGTCAGCGCGACCCGCAGGAGCTGCGGGTTCTGAATGGTGTAGCGCTCCTGGGACTGCTGTTCCGTGAGGCCGAAAAGCGAACTCTGCATGATGTGTTTTCTCCCTCCCCGTCAGTGCCGCACGCGCAGCCGGTCGGTGCTGTCCTCGCTCGGCTGGACGACGACGATCCCCTGACCGGAGAAGGCCATCTGGAACGCCTCGCCGCTGCCCCGCCCGATGAGCGAGGACGCCTTGAAGCTGCGCTTGCCCTTCACCTTGAGGTTCGGGGACCAGGCGACGAGCGCGTCCGGGTCGACGTACGTCTCGTCCTCGCCGCGTCCGCAGTCCACGACGATCGGCGTGCCGCGCGAGGTGATCGCGACCCAGCCGGTGCCGGAGATGCAGACGTTCCACAGGCCCTGGCCCGCGAACTTGGCCAGGCCCTTGACCCGCTCGACGCCCCAGGTGAGGTGGCCGTCGAAGGCGAGGACATTGGTGCCGTTGACCGAGAGGGAGTCGTTGTTGAGGTTGACGACGACGACGTCGGCGCCGTAGTCGGCGAGGTAGAGCAGTCCGTCGCCGGTGCACTTCATCAGGGGCGCGCCCTCGCCGGTGATCCACTGCGAGGCGATCTGGCGGACGGCGGGCGGGTTGGGCTCGTACTGGATGAAGCCCTCGTACGCGACCATCGAGCCGGTGCGCGCGTAGAGGTCCTGGCCGGTCGCCATGGCGACCTTCAGCATGGAATGGCCGTGGTTCTCCATCCGTGCCGTGACGGGTGTCGGGGCGTAGCCCGCGAGTTGCTGGTTCATGACGGGCTCCCTCAGACCTCGTAGGGCTGGACGACGATGAAGTTGCCGGGCGCGCCCCGGAACTGCAGGTTCACGGTCTCCCCGCTGTGTCCGGGGTAGGCGTTGCGGCGCAGCCGGACCTGGCTGGAGATGATCACCTGGGACGCGGACGACCACGCGACGACGGCGTTGCAGTCGGCGAAGGTGGTCGGGGTGACCGGCAGGACGACCGGGACACCGTGCGTCTTGACGACGATGGTGCCGGTGCCCTGGAACTGCATGGTGAACAGGGCGCCGCCGGGGATGCCGTGGCCCTCGATCCGGCGGACCTCGTACTGGAGCGACTCGTCGAAGGCGAGCACGTTCTCCGCGGAGACACAGATGCCGTCGCCCTGGAGTTCGATGGAGTGCAGATGGGAGGCTTCCTCGGCGAGGAAGACCTGTCCCCGGCCGGTACAGCGCATCAGCTGCATCTCCTGGCCGGTGGCGTTGCCCACCATGCGGCCGGCGAAACCCGCGCCCTTGTAGCCGAAGTCGACCTTGCCCTGGTACATCACCATGCTGCCCTGCCGGGCCAGCACGCCCGCGCCGCCCATGGTCAGGTCGACGCGCATGAGCTGCTGGTTCTGCGGGGTCCAGCGCTGGCCGGTCGCGGTCTCCTTGTACGGCTGGAGCGCGGCCTGCAGCCCTGCGCCGGCGGCCTGCGGAGCACCGCCGGGCATGCCTCCGCCCACCTGCGGCATGCCGGGGGGCTGCTGGCCGTACGGGGACGGCGCCTGCTGTCCGTAGGGCGCGGGCGCCTGGCCCGGGACCTGGCCGAACTGGGGCTGCTGGGGCTGCTGCCCGAACTGCGGCTGCTGGCCCGGCTGCCCGTACGGGGCCGGAGCGGGCGGCGGAGGCACGGTGCCGCCCGGCGGGGTCATCGGGGCGACGATCGTCGGCGCGGCGTGCATCTGCTGCTGCGGCGTGGGCGCCGGCGCGGGGGCGGGCGGCGGGGTCCCGAAGGACGGCGCGGGCTGCGGGGCCTGTGGTGCCTGGGGAGCCTGCGGTGCGGCCGGGGCGCCGAACGACGGGGCCGCCTGGGCGGGCGGCGCGAACGACGGGGCTCCGGTCTGCTGCGGCGCGGCGGCCGGCGTCTCCTCGGCGACCTCGCCGCCGAAGTTCTTCAGCAGCGCCTCCAGGCCTCCGTCGAAGCCCTGGCCCACCGCGGCGAAGCGCCAGACGTCCTTCAGATAGAAGTCGCCCAGCATGACCGCGCGCTCGGTGCTGAACTCCGAGCCGTTGAACGCGTACCTGACGACTTCCTCGCCGCCCGCGACGATCCGGATGTACCCGGGCCCGACCTGCGACATCTGTCCGGCGCCGTCCAGCGTCGCGGTGAAGGAGAGCTTGTGGATGTTCGCCGGAATGCGGTCCAGGGTGACGCGGAACGACTCGGAGTCACCTGCCTGGGCACCGAGGAGCTGAATGGACTCCTCGGGAGATTTCGGCTGATTGAAGAAGATGAAATACCGGTCGTCGGAGAGCTGCTCATTGGCATCGAGCCCGAAGCAGCTGATGTCAAAGCTCAGCCCCGGGCCGGCGATCTGCACACCTACGTACAGGTCCGTCCCCGGCGTGAGATCGCTGATCTTGGCCTTGTGGCCGCGTTGGAATTCCCTGGCCATGCGTAACGACCGTCCCCCATCCGGAAGGTGAATGCGTCGCGTCAGGCTATCCGCAAACTCCGGCATTGGGCGAAGCCGGTACAGACCCGGTACAGAAACACCGGACTCCGCTCACCCGGTGCCACCAGGTGTCACTCGCCGCGCGCGGCCGGCAGGTGCGGCAGCCGGTCGGCCGCCACCACTCCCTCCAGATAGCCGCGGGCCCGCTCGGTACGGGGGTAGGCCTCCAGCAGCCGCCAGAACCGCGGTCCGTGCCCGGGGACCAGGAGATGCGCCAATTCGTGGACGAGCACGTAGTCCACGACGTACTCCGGCATGCCCTGCAGCCGGTGCGACAGCCGGATGCTGCCCTCGGCCGGGGTGCAGGAGCCCCACCGGGTGTTCTGGTTGGTCACCCACCGCACCGACACGGGCCGGGCCCGGCCCTCGAAGTACTGGGCGGACAGCCGCTCCGCCCGCTCGGCCAGCTCGGTGTCACCGAGGACGCGCCGGTTCTCCTGGGCGGCGAGCTTGTCGAGCATCACACTCACCCAGCGCTGCTCCTCGGCCTCGGACATCCGGGCGGGGATGAGCACGATCGTGCGGTCGCCCTCGCGGTAGGCGGAGACCGTTCTGCTGCGGCGCGCGCTTCTGCGGACCTCGACCGCGCTCGTCGCCGGGGCGCGGCGGGCAGGGTTCGCGCCGCGCCGGCGGGATCCGGCGCCGGGCACGGGAGGCTCCCCGGCGAAGCCGGGCGACGTGTCGGCGGGCACGCCCCGACGTTACCCGCTGTGCGTACGGGAAGTCCCGCCTCCGGGACGGTTCTCCATGATCGGCTCCATGCCTTGCACCATTTGAACGACTAATACCCACGCCTGTGGATAACTTTTCACGCACCTCGGCGGCCCGCTGCATTCTGGCAAAGGAACTCGCACAGCAGTCACACAGCGACACAGACCGGGGGAAGCCGTGCATCCGATGTTGAAGCCCGCACTGCGCCGCGCTTGGCGAGGCCGGGGCACCGTGCAATTCGGAGTGACGCCCGCACATGCGGTGAAGGTCGGCCCGATGGATATCGCCACGGGTTGTTTCATGGAACTGCTCGACGGCACCAGAGGCATGCCCCTGCTGCACGAGGAGGCCAGGGCGCTGGACCTGAGCGAACGTCATGCGGACGCGCTGGTGGGGCGGCTGATGAACGCCGGTCTGGTCGACGACGTACGGGCGGGCGGCGCGGAGGCCGACGCGCTGCGCAGCCGGACGGACGTCCTGGAGCGTCACCGCCCCGATCTGGCGTCGCTCTCGGTCGTCCACCCCGAGCCAGGCGGCGCCATGCGCAGGCTCGCCGCCCGTCGCTCGATGCGTGTGCAGGTCCGGGGCGCGGGCCGGGTCGGCGCGGCCGTCGCGGGGGTGCTCTCCGGAGCCGGGGTGGGGCGGGTCGAGGTGCTGGACGGAGGGTGCGCGGAGCCGGGTGACGTGGCGCCGGGCGGGCTGCCCGCCTCCGCCGTCGGGGAGCGCAGGGACATGGCGGCCCGGCAGCTGGTCCGCCGCTCCGCGCCCGGTCCGGGCCCGCGGGCGCCCGGGGCGGCCGGTGTCGGTCCGGCCGGGCGGGAGCCGGGGCTGTCCCTGATCGTGGTCGCCCCGCGCGACGGCTTCCGCGGATACGTCCCCGATCCGGGCACCGCCGAGCCCTGGATCTCCTCGGGCACCCCTCATCTGTACGCGGGCGTGATCGAGGCCACCGGGTTCGTCGGGCCTCTGGTCCTGCCAGGAGGCACGGCCTGCGCGGGCTGCCTGCACCTGAACCGGCTGGACCGGGACGCGCAGTGGCCGCGCATGCTGGCGCAGTGGCAGTCCGGGCGGCGGAGCGCCGTGCAGGCGTGCGACCTGGGTCTGGCGACGGCGGTGGCAGGTCTCGCGGCGGCGCACGCGCTGGCCTTCCTGGACGGCGAGCTGCCCGCGAGTACCGGCGCCCGGTGGGAAGCGGCGCTGCCGCTGTTGGACTGGAGGTCGGAACGGATCGGGGCGCATCTCGACTGTTCCTGTGGGGCCGCCGGTCACACTGAAGGGGTCCGCGCCTCCGGGGCCGGCGCGGCGCACGACACAATGGCCGGGTAACCGCCGCACGCAGCGCGGCAGTCTGGGAATTGGAGGGGCTTATGTCTGATCTTCCCCGGAAGGCGGTCACCCGTACCGCCAAGCTGGCCGCGCTGCCTTTGGGGTTCGCCGGCCGTGCCACCTGGGGCCTGGGCAAGCGCATCGGCGGGAAGTCGGCGGAGCTGGTGGCGCGCGAGGTGCAGCAGCGCACCGCCGACCAGCTCTTCAAGGTCCTCGGGGAGCTGAAGGGCGGGGCGATGAAGCTCGGCCAGGCCCTGTCCGTCTTCGAGTCGGCGCTGCCCGAGGAGGTGGCGGGCCCCTATCGCGCGGCCCTCACCAAACTCCAGGAGGCGGCCCCGCCCATGCCGAGCGCCACGGTGCACGCGGTGCTGGCGGAGCGGCTCGGCGAGGACTGGCGGGAGCTGTTCCTGACGTTCGAGGACACGCCGTCGGCCGCCGCCTCGATCGGCCAGGTGCACCGGGCGGTGTGGCACGACGGCCGGGACGTGGCCGTCAAGGTGCAGTACCCGGGCGCGGGCGAGGCGCTGCTCTCGGACCTGACCCAGCTCAGCCGGTTCGCCCGGCTGCTGGGCCCGCTGATCCCGGGCATGGACATCAAGCCGCTCATCACGGAGCTGCGCGACCGGGTCTCGGAGGAGCTGGACTACGAGCAGGAGGCGCGTTCCCAGCGGGCGCATGCCGAGGAGTTCGCCGACGATCCCGATTTCGTGGTCCCCGGGGTGGTCCACCAGTCCGCGCAGGTGCTGGTCACCGAGTGGATCGGCGGTGTCCCGCTGGCCGATGTGATCGCCGACGGCACGGCCGGGCAGCGCGACCGGGCCGGCCAGTTGCTCGCCCGGTTCCTCTTCTCGGGCCCGGCGCGCACGGGGCTGCTGCACGCCGACCCACATCCGGGCAACTTCCGGCTGCTGCCCCCGGCCGCGAACGCGGACCTGGACCCTGCTCGGGAGGCAGCTCCGGACGAGCCCGGCGAGGTCGCGGACGCGGCCCCATGGCGGCTGGGTGTACTCGACTTCGGGACGGTGGACCGGCTGCCGGGCGGCCTGCCGCAGACCATCGGGGACGCGTTGCGGCTGACGCTGCAAGGTGACGCCGACGCGGTCTACGAGATGCTGCGGGCGGAGGGGTTCGTCAAGGATTCCATCGACCTGGAGCCGGACGCGGTGCTCGACTACCTCCTGCCGATCATCGAGCCGGCCGAGGTGGAGGAGTTCGCGTTCAGCCGGAGCTGGCTGCGGCGGCAGGCCGCCCGGATAGCCGATCCGCGCTCCCCCGCCCACCAGTTGGGCAAGCAGCTGAACCTGCCGCCCTCCTATCTGCTGATACACCGGGTGACGCTGAGCACGATCGGGGTGCTGTGCCAGCTCGGCGCCACGGTCCGGCTCCGCGACGAACTCGAGTCCTGGCTGCCGGGGTTCCTGCCGCCGGAGGAGGAGGCGGAGGCGCGGGATCTCCTGCCGGAGCAGCAGGATGCCGAGGCGGAGCAGGCGGCCTCCACGACGGTGGACGCCGGATAGCCGCGGCATACAGCCGGAACGACCCCGGGGGTGATCCGGAACGACTCCGGGGGTGGTTCCGGAACGACCCCGGGGCCGGTCCGTCGGACGGACCGGCCCCGGGGTAGGGGTCCTGCTGGCGGGGGTACCGCTGCGCGGGGTGCTGCGGGAAGGCGCTTCCCGCCGGGCGCGGAGAGCGGCCGCGCCGATGCGGGTGTGCCCGGACGCGGAGAGCGGCCGCGTCCGGGCGAAGGCCTCCGTGGCCGGCCGGCGGCTCAGTGCATGACGGCCATGGCCAGCGCGCGGCGGGCGCGCATCGAGGCGCGCTCCGCCCTGCGCTGCATCCGCCGGGCGGAGATCAGGCGCACGGCCTGACGTTCCGCGTCGGCTTCACGCATGCGGTCGTGCATATGCGCACGGGCCAGGGCTTCTGGGATGAGTTGCATTTCGCGGGTCCTGTTCTGACGCGAGTCGTTCGCGCCGATGGTGGTGACGTCTTGGGTCGCGGAGCCGACGGGCTCGGACGTGGGGATGGTCATTGGAGCCTGGTTTCGGGGGTCGTGGGTCAGGGGACGGTCGATGGTTCCGATGCGCTTCATGGGCTTGGGGGCCGTGACCCCCAGATCGGCGGTCACGCCGCGACCGGGTTCTTGCGCGGACGGCCACGCGGCCGCTTCCGGGCGACGACGACGCCCTGGATGAAGAGCTCGCCACCCCAGACGCCCCACGGCTCGCGGCGCTCCTTGGCGCCGGCGAGACAGGCCTCGACGAGCGGGCAGGTGCGGCAGAGGGACTTGGCGTACTCGACGTCGGCCGGCGACTCGGCGAAGAAGACCTCCGGGTCGTAGGCACGGCAGGGGACGGGCACACCGAGGTTCTCGATGGCGTCGTCGAGCGCGGTGAGCGCGGTAAGGGGGGTCAAGGTGGAGTCCTCCGTGAGGCCGGGCGGGGAGATCGTGTCGGAAGGCGGTACGGACGGGGCGTGCGTTTCGAGTTGCACGGTGGTGGTGTCCTCGTCTGGTCGTTTCCGGCCTGTTGGCCGGGGGGCGGCTGGTACCAGGTCCTGCTTGTCCCGAGGCTCCTTCGCGCTGTCTCGTCCGTTGGGACAAAACAAAAGGGCCGCGGATCCCGAGTGGGGTTCCGCGGCCCTGAAGGCGCCGGCCTGATGCTGGATCAGGCTGGATCACTCCAGGGTTCAGGCCCACGGAAGGCCCACATCGTGTGGTGGTGCTTCGTCTGCTCGGTGACGCCGGCTTCCGCTCCCGCACCGACGGCCGCAAAGGCATAGGCCTGGGCCCGTCCCTTCGCTACTGCTGCTGCCGGTGCCTGGGTCGGTCGCTCATTGCGCTCCCGCACGGGAAGACCGGCCAGGGACATCGGAATGACGGCGGAGACGCCGGACACACCGGTGGCACGCAGGGAGGACTTCGGGGAGCGGGCGAGAAGGCCGAGCGAGCAGGCGGAGACGACCGAGAGATCGGTCATTTTGTTGGTCTCGATGATGCTGATCACTTCAATCGCCTCCTCTCGGCGTCTCGGGGGGACCGGCAAGCCGGTCCTGCGTATTCGGATAAGTACAGCACGGAGCCAGGGCTTCAGAGAAGCCGCTGTTTCCGTGGTTAAGAACCTATGGTGATGACTGGGGCGGGCGCAAACTATTTTTTCGACGAGTTTTTCTCACATCTCTCCGGCGGTGTCCTCGTCGCCTCCGTACCCGTCCCCACCTGCGCAGATGTCGAGAACGGCGGCGCCGAACCGGCCCAGCTTCCGCGCGCCGACCCCGGGGATCCCGGCCAGTTCGCCCTCGGAGCCGGGCACCGCCTCCGCGATGGCCGTCAGCGTCCGGTCGGTGAACACGCAGTAGGCGGGCTGGCCGATCTCCCGCGCGCGGACCGCCCGCCAGTCGTGGAGGCGCTCGTACAGCGCCTCGTCCATGTCGGACGGGCAGTCGTCGCAGCGCATCAGCTTCATCTCGCCCGCGTCCGTCAGCGTCCTGCCGCAGACCCGGCACCGGGCGGGCCCCCGGGGCTTCCGCCTGGCCGCCACCGGACGGCCGTCGCCCCCCGAGCCGCCCGCGCCGCCCCGGCCGCTCCAGGAGCCCGCGGAGCCCGGAGTCTCCGAGCCGCCCGGCCCGCCCGGCGCGCTCCGGCCACCGGGGGCCGTGGAGCCGGGGCGGAGCCCGTTCAGGAAGCGGGTCGGCCTCCGTCCGGGCCGGCTGCCGGGCGACCGGGACAGCGCCCACGAGAGCGCGAGGTGGAAGCGGGCCCGGGTGACGCCGACGTACAGCAGCCGGCGCTCCTCCTCGATCTGCTCCTCCGTCTTGGCGTAGGTGATCGGCATCATGCCCTCGGTCAGCCCGACCAGGAACACGGCGTCCCACTCCAGGCCCTTCGCCGAGTGGAGCGAGGCCAGTGTGACGCCCTGGACCGTGGGGGCGTGCTGGGCGGCGGCCCGCTCGTCGAGCTCGGCGACCAGGTCGGAGAGGGTCGCCCCGGGCCTGGCCCGTTCGAAGTCCTCCGCGAGCCTGACGAGGGCGGCCAGGGACTCCCAGCGGTCGCGCACCGCGCCGGAGCCGGCGGGCGGCTCGCTGCGCCAGCCCTTCGTGGAGAGCACCGCCCGCACCTCGGCGGGCAGGCCCTCCGCCTGGTCCAGCAGGGAGTCGTTGCCCCCGGCGCGGGCCGCGCCGCGCAGGGCGATGCCCGCCTCCCGGACCTCGGCGCGCTCGAAGAACCGCTCGGCGCCCCGGAGCTGGTAGGGGACGCCCGCGTCCGCGAGGGCCTGCTCGTAGACCTCGGACTGGGCGTTGATCCGGTAGAGCACCGCGATCTCGCCGGCCGGGACACCCGCGGCGATCAGGTCGCGGATGCGGCGGGCGGTGCCCTCGGCCTCGGCCGGCTCGTCCGCGTACTCCACGAAGGCGGGCTCGGGGCCGCCCTCGCGCTGGGAGACCAGGTCGAGGCGGTGCTCGGCGGCCCGGCCGGTGGCCTGGGAGAGCAGCCCGTTGGCCAGGTGGACCACCTGCGGCGTGGAGCGGTAGTCGCGGACGAGCTTGACGACCGTGGCGCCGGGGTGGCGGGTGCGGAAGTTGAGCAGATGGTCGGGGGTGGCCCCCGTGAAGGAGTAGATGGTCTGGCCGGCGTCGCCGACGACGCAGAGGCTGTCCCGGTCGCCGAGCCACAGGTCGAGGAGCCGCTGCTGGAGCGGGCTCACGTCCTGGTACTCGTCGACCACGAAGTGCTGGTACTGGCGGCGGATGTGGTCGGCGATGTCGTGCCGGTCCTGGAGGATGCCGACGGTCAGGAGCAGCACGTCCTCGAAGTCGATCACCGTGCGCTCGCGCTTCAGCTCCTCGTAGGTCTCGTAGACCTTGGCGATCTCCGCCGGATCGCGCGGGGCGTCCCGCTGGGCCTTGGCGACCACGGCCGGGTAGTCGGCGGGGACGGTCTGGGTGACCTTGGCCCACTCGATCTCGCCCGTCACGTCGCGCAGCTCGTTGCGGTCGAGCCGGATGCCGCAGCGGGCCGCCGCCTCGGCCACCAGCTGGACCTTGCGCTCCACGAGCCGGGGCAGCTGGCCACCGACTGCTTTCGGCCAGAAGTACTGGAGCTGGCGCAGCGCGGCGGAGTGGAACGTCCGTGCCTGCACGCCGCCCGCGCCCAGCTGGCGCAGCCGGCCGCGCATCTCGCCGGCCGCCCGGTTGGTGAACGTGACGGCCAGGACGCTGGCCGGCTGGAGTATCCCCGCGCGCACTCCGTAGGCGATGCGGTGCGTGATCGCCCGCGTCTTGCCCGTACCGGCCCCGGCCAGCACGCACACCGGGCCCCGCAGGGCCGTGGCGACCTCGCGCTGCTCGGGGTCGAGCCCGTCGAGGACGGCGTCCGCTGAGTCGGGGACCCGGGGGAAGAGGGTGGAGTGCGTTGCTGATGTCACCCCGCCATGCTGCCAGGTCGCACGGGACGGGCGCGGTGGTTGTCCACAGGGGTGAGGTATCCGTCGTACTAATGCCCCGGGCGCCGTCCGGAGCGCGCGGGCCCCGTCCCGCAAGGGCCCCGGCGCCGGGAATGGCGGCCGGACCCCGTACGTTCACCTGACGTGCGGCACCGCACGCCCGGCCCCCGTGTGACACACGAGACGTGACACGGGGCCCGCCCGGGTGTGACGGGATCTGCCGGGACCGATGAGACAGAGGAGCGCGAAGACATGCCGGGCACTGTGACGATGTACAGCACCACGTGGTGCGGCTACTGCCGTCGGCTGAAGGGGCAGATGGACCGCGAGGGCATCGCCTACACCGAGATCAACATCGAGCAGGACCCGGAGTCGGCGGCCTTCGTCGAGAAGGCCAATGGCGGAAACCAGACGGTCCCGACCGTGCTGGTCGTCCCCGCCGGCGGTGGCGAGGACGTCGTCATGACGAACCCGAGCCTGGCCCAGGTGAAGCAGGCCCTCGCGGTCTGATCCCTTCCGCGCCCCGCACCCGCCCGCCCCTTCCGGTCAGCGCACCGGAGGGGGCGGCGGTGTGTCCGGGCCCGGTCAGACCGCCGCGCGCACCGGCTTCGGGAGCGGCTTGCCGTACCAGAGCTCGATCAGCCGGGAGGCGATCGAGATGCCGAACGGCGGCAGGATCTCGCCCGACTCGAAGGCGGCGGTCAGCTCCTCGCGGGAGAACCAGCGCGCCTCCTCGATCTCCTCGCCGTCCACGTTGATGTCGAACGTCGTGGCACGGGCCATGAAGCCCAGCATCAGGCTGGACGGGAAGGGCCAGGGCTGGCTGGCGACGTACTCGACCTCGCCGACCGTGACGCCCGCCTCCTCGAAGACCTCGCGCGCCACGGACTGCTCGATCGACTCGCCCGGCTCGACGAATCCGGCGAGCGTGGAGAAGCGGCCCTCGGGCCAGTGGACCTGGCGGCCGAGCAGTGCGCGGTCCTGGTCGTCGGTGACGAGCATGATGACCGCCGGGTCGGTGCGCGGGTAGTGCTCGGCGCCGCAGGCCGGGCAGCGGCGGATGTGGCCGGCCGCCGCGATGACCGTGCGCTCGCCGCAGCGGGAGCAGAAGCGGTGCAGCCGCTGCCAGTTCTCCAGGGCCACCGCGTGCACCATCAGGCCGGCGTCGCGGGGGCCGAGCAGCAGGCCCGCCTCACGCAGCCCCGCCGGGCGCGCCGACTGGTCCATGCGGCCCGGCAGCGTGTCCTTCTGGAGGGCGAAGTAGCTGACGCCGTCCGCGTCGGTGCCGAGGAAGTAGCGGTGGGTCTCGGTGACGGGTGCCTCGAAGGCGGGCGTCATCACGAGTTCGGTGCCGTCGTCGGTGTCGTCGATCAGCACCTGGCCCCCGGAGACCACGAAGACCCGGGTCGTCGGGTGGCTCCACGCGGCGGACAGCCATGCCTCGTCGAGGCGGTGGTGCGCCGCGCGGTCGATGCCGCTCGGCGCGGTCAGACCGATGGGCCGGTCCGTGGTGGCGTTGTCGAAGGTGCTCACAGGTGCTTCCTACTCCCCCGGGATGGATCGGGCGTCAGAGAATTCAGCGGAGGGCGGCCGCCAGGTCGCTCCAGAGGTGGGCGGCTGTCTCGACGCCCTTGAACAGCAGGTCCAGTTCGACCTTCTCGTCGGGGGCGTGCCAGCCGTCGGACGGTACGGAGATGCCGAGGAAGAGGACGGGCGCGCCGAGCACGTCCTGGAGGTCGGCGGCGGGTCCCGAGCCTCCTTCCCGGGTGAAGAGGACCTTCCGCCCGAACGCCCGGCCCATGGCCCGGACCACGGCCTGGAGCGCCGGGTGGTCCAGGGGCGTCAGGCAGGGCCGGGTGGCGGGCAGGAAAGTGATCCGGTGGCTGATTCCGGCCGGGATACGGGCCTCGGCCCAGGCCCGTACGACCTGCTGGATGTGGTCGGGGTCCTGGCCGGCCACCAGGCGGAAGCTGATCTTGGCGCGGGCGGACGAGGGGATGATCGTCTTGCTGCCGGCGCCCTGGTAGCCGCCGCCGATGCCGTTGACCTCGGCGGTCGGGCGGGCCCAGATCCGCTCCAGTGTGGAGTACCCCGCCTCGCCGGAGGCGGCCCGGGACTTGGCGGTGCGCAGCCAGTCGGCCTCCTCGAACGGCAGCTCGGCGAAGAGAGCGCGTTCGGTGTCGGTGAGTTCGGCCACGCCGTCGTAGAAGCCGGGGACCGCGACCCGTCCGTCCGTGTCGTGGAGCGCCGCGACGAGGCGGGCGATCTCGGTCGCCGGGTTGGGCACGGCGCCGCCGAACGAGCCCGAGTGGATGTCCTGCGCGGGTCCGTGCAGCTCGATCTCGCACTCGGCGAGGCCGCGCATCCCGGTGCAGACGGTCGGCGTGGTCTCGTTCCACATGCCGGTGTCGGAGACGATCACGACGTCGGCGGCGAGGCGGTCGGCGTGCCGCTCGACCAGTTCGCGGAAGTGCGGGGAGCCCGACTCCTCCTCGCCCTCGACGACCAGCCTGAGGTGCACGGCGGGGGTGCTGCGGCCGGTGGCGGCGAGGTGGGCCCGGACGCCGAGGGTGTGGAAGAACACCTGCCCCTTGTCGTCGGCCGCGCCGCGCCCGTACATCCGGCCGTCGCGGATCACCGGCTCGAACGGCTCGGTGCTCCAGCCGTCCTCGCGGGCCGCGGGCTGCACGTCGTGGTGTCCGTACACCAGGACCGTGGGGGCGGCCGGGTCCTCGGACGGCCACTCGGCGAAGACGGCGGGTGCCCCGTCCGTCTCCCAGATCTCGGTGACCGGGAAGCCGGTCTCCTTCAGCTTGGCGGACAGCCACTCGGCGCTGCGCCGTACGTCGCCCTCGTGCTCCGGCTGAGCGGATACGGAGGGGATGCGCAGCCACTCGGAAAGGTCGTCGAGGAAGGCTGTGCGGTGCTGCTCGGTGTACGTACGGACAGCGCTGTCCGGGGTGTCGCTCATGACCTTCAGCTTATCCGTCCGACGGAGGTGGCTCATCCAGGAGGATGCGCTCCAGCTCCGGGCGGCCCGGCAGGGAGGCGGGGCGCACGGCCTCGCCACTGCGCACGAAGAGGAAGGTGGCGGTGACGTCGGTGAGCGGCAGTCCGTGCAGTTCGGCCCAGGCCAGCCGGTAGACGGCGAGCTGGAGCGGGTCGGCGGTGTGGGTGCGGCTGGTCTTCCAGTCGACGATCTCGTACGTGTCTCCCGTGCGGTACACGGCGTCGATACGGCCCCGGATCACCCGGCCGGCCAGCGTGATCTGGAACGGCGTCTCCACGCGGTACGGGGTGCGGCGGGCGTACGGGGTCCGCTCGAAGGCCTCCTTCAGCGCGGCGAGATCCTGTTCGTCCGCGATGTCGGCGTCGCTCTCGTCGCCGCCGGGCAGCTCGTCGGGGCCGAGCATGGGCAGCGGCAGTTCCTCGAAGCGGGACTCCACCCAGGCGTGGAAGCGGGTGCCCCGGCGGGCGGCCGGCTGCGGCGGGCGGGGCATGGGCCGGGCCAGCTCCCGGGCGAAGCCGTCGGGGTCGTCGGCGAGGCGCAGCAGCTGGGTGGCGGAGAGCGAGGCGGGGACGAGCACGTCGCGCACGGTGGCGCGGGCCCGGCGCAGCTCCCCGGCCAGCGCGTCCAGGTCCCGGTCCCAGGAGGCGAGGGTGCGGGCCTCCTCGGGGGTGAGGCGGGCGGGGGCGCGGGGGGTCGGGACGTGCGGGACCGGCGGGGCGGACGGGGCCGCCGGGGGCGGCGCGTCGTCGCCGTCCGGGAACGGGGCCTCGTCGAAGAAGGGGTCCTCGTCGGGGAACGGCGCGTCGTCCGGGAACAGCGCGTCGTCGGAAAGAGGCGCGGCGTCCGGGACCGGCGTCTCCCCCTCCGCCAGCAGTCGCAGCACCGTGTCCGCGGCGGCCCTGCGGCGGGCCAGGGCGGTGTCGTCCAGCGGGAGCGGCCAGGCGTGATCGGCGGACGCCTCGGCCAGGGCGGGGTTCTCGTCGGTCTCGGCGGGCTCGTCCGCCCACGCCTCGATCTCCCCGTACCCGGCGGCGCAGTGCTCGTACAGCGCGTGCAGGAAGGGGGACGGGCCGCGCGGCTTCTTCTGGCTGGGGCCCCACCAGTGGCCGGAGCCGAGGAGCAGCGTGCGGGGGCGGGTGAAGGTGACGTAGCCGAGGCGCAGCTCCTCCGTGTGCTGGTGCTCCTTCATCTCCTCCTTGAAGCCCTTGAGGCCCTTGGCGTCGTAGGTGTGCAGGGCGGGCAGCGTGGCGGTGTCGCCGCGCAGGGCGTGCGGGAGGACCTTGGCCTGGGAGGTCCAGGCGTCGCGGGACTGGCCGCTGGGGAACTGGCCGGTGACCAGTCCGGGCACCGCGACGACGTCCCATTCCAGGCCCTTGGACTTGTGGGCGGTGAGGACCTTGACGGTGTTCTCGCCGCCGGGCAGCGCGTTGTCGAGGCCCTTCTCGTACTGGGCGGCGGTGCGCAGGAAGCCGAGGAAGGCGAGCAGCGTGGCCTCGCCGTCGACGGCGGCGAAGCGGGCGGCGACGTCGAGGAAATTGCCCAGGGTCTCGCGGCGGCGGGCGGCCAGGGCCTGCGGGGACGCGGAGAGCTCGACCTCCAGGCCGGTGGTGGCCAGGACCCGGTGGAGGACGTCCATCAGGGGGTCGGCGAGCGAGCGGCGCAGGTCGCGCAGTTCGGCGGCGAGGCGGGCGAAGCGGATCCGGGCCTCGGCGGAGAACGGAAGCCGGTCGTCCTCCTCGCCGCCCGCGTCCAGGAAGGTGTCCAGGGCGTCGGCGAGCGAGATCACCTCGGCCGGGTCGACCCCCTCGACGGCCTCGGCGAGCCTGCGGTCGGGGTCGGAGTCCTCGTCGTCTCCGTGGGTGGCGCGGTGGACGAGGAAGCGGGCCCGGCGGCCGAGCAGGGCCAGGTCGCGAGGGCCGATCCGCCAGCGGGGGCCGGTGAGCAGGCGGACGAGGGCGGCGTTGGCCCCCGGGTCCTGGAGCACTTCGCAGACGGCGACGAGGTCCGCGACCTCGGGGAGGTGGAGCAGCCCGGAGAGGCCGACGACCTCGACCGGGATGTCGCGGGCGACCAGCGCGGCCTGGATCTCCGGGAAGTCACCGGCGGTGCGGCACAGGACGGCGATCTCGCCGGGCGCCTTGCCGGTGCGCACGAGGTGGGCGATGGAGTCCGCGAGCCAGGCGATCTCCTCGGTGTGGGTGGGCAGCAGGGCGCAGCGGACGAGGCCGTCGCGCTCGGCGCCGGGGGCGGGGCGCAGGGCCTCGACGCCCTCGTGCATGGCGCGCAGGGGCGCGGCGAGCCCGTTGGCGAGGTGGAGGAGACGGCCTCCGCTGCGGCGGTTCTCGCTCAGCGCGTAGCGGGTGGCGGGGGTGCCGTCGGCGTGCGGGAAGTGCTGCGGGAAGTCGTCGAGGTTGGCGACGGAGGCGCCGCGCCAGCCGTAGATGGCCTGGCAGGGGTCGCCGACGGCGGTGACGGCATGCCCGGTCGGGGCGGTGCCGGGGCCGCTGCCGAAGAGGGCGGAGAGCAGGAGCCGCTGGGCGACGGAGGTGTCCTGGTACTCGTCGAGCAGGACGACGCGGTACTCGTCGCGCAGGATCGCGCCGACCTCGGGGCGGGTGAGGGCCAGCTCGGCGGAGAGGGCGATCTGGTCGCCGAAGTCGAGGAGGTCGCGGCTCCGCTTCGCCTCGCGGTAGCGCCGGGTCAGCGCGAGCAGTTCGCGGCGGGCCCCGGCGGTCTCGGGGATCTTGCGCAGTTCGGCGTTGCTGAGCCGGGCCGTCTCCAGCGTGCGCAGCAGCTCTGTGTCGTACGCGTCGAGCTGTTCGGGGCGTACGAGGTGTTCGGCCAGTTCGGCGTCGAGGGCGAGCAGGTCGCTGACGAGGGTGGGGAAGGACCTGGTCAGCGCGGGGTAGGGGCCGGGGGCCTCGCGCAGCACGCGGGCGGCGAGCTGGTAGCGGGTGGCGTCGGCGAGGAGGCGGACGCCCGGTTCGAGCCCGATGCGCAGCCCGTGCTCGGTCAGCAGCCGCCCGGCGAAGGCGTGGTACGTGGAGATGCCGGGCTCGCCCGGGGGGTTGTCCGGGTCGATCACATCCGGGTCGGTGACTCCGGCGGCGACGAGTGCCTTGCGTACGCGCTCGGCCAGCTCACCGGCCGCCTTGTTGGTGAAGGTGAGTCCGAGGACCTGCTCGGGGGCGACCTGGCCGGTGCCGACCAGCCACACCACGCGGGCGGCCATCACCGTGGTCTTCCCCGATCCGGCTCCGGCCACGATCACCTGCGGGGCGGGCGGCGCGGTGATGCAGGCCGTCTGCTCCGGGGTGAAGGGGATGCCCAGAAGCTCCTTGAGCTGCTCGGGATCGGTGAGGCGCGGGGACACTCCACAGAGGCTAACCGGCGCCACCGACAACAGACGAAGCCGCGGAGCCCGCATCCGTCTCCCTCTCCCGGTGGCACGCATCACACCGGAACAGGTCTAAATTGTCTGCTTGTCGCACCAACAGCCTTACGAGGACGGTCATATGAGCGCCGACGCACCCGCCCCTGACGCCACCGAGCTCAGGAAGCGCATCGACACGACGAAGGCGCACCCCGCGCGGGTCTACGACGTCTTCCTCGGCGGCAAGGACAACTACCCGGCCGACCGCGAGGCCGCCGCCATGGCCCTGGCCGCCAATCCGCGCGGCTACCTCACCGTGCGGCACAACCGGGACTTCATGCGGCGCGCGGTGACCCTCGCGGCGAGCGACGGCATCCGGCAGTTCCTGGACATCGGCACCGGACTGCCGACGCAGGCGAACGTGCACCAGATCGCGCAGGGCATCGCGCCCGAGTCGCGCGTGGTCTACGTCGACAACGACCCGGTCGTCCTCGTCCACGCGCAGGCCCTGCTCACCAGCGGTCCCGAGGGCCGTACCGACTACATCGAGGCGGATCTGCGGGACCCGGACCGCATCCTGGAGGCCGCCCGCCGCACCCTCGACTTCGACCGCCCGGTCACCCTGGTCCTCGCGGCCGTGACCCACTTCATCGAGGACGAGACGGCCTACCCGGTCGTGAAGAAGCTCGTGGACGCGCTGGCCCCCGGCAGCGTCCTCGTCCTGAGCAATGTCAGCTCGGACCTCAACCCGGAGCAGGTCGGCAGCATCACCAAGGGTTTCAAGGAGCGCGGCTTCGCCATGGTGCGCCGGTCGTACGCCCAGATGGAACGGTTCGTCACCGACAACGGCCTGGAACTGCTCGACCCCGGCATCGTCGCCGTGCACCGCTGGCGTCCCGAGCGGGTCGTCGACCTGCCGGAGGCCCACAACCCCGACCCCGAGTTCGTGGCGGGCCTGGACGAGCTGGACCGTACGCGCTACCAGGACATCAACGATGTCACCGACGCCGATGTCAGTGTCTACGGCCTGGTGGCCCGCAAGCACTGATCCCCGGGCCTACTCCAGGACGTGCCGCCCCTCCGGCTGCGCGCTGCACGACGCCTTGAAGGCGCAGTGCCCGCAGTGCTGGCCGGTCGTGGGGGTGAACCGCTCGTCCAGGACACGGCCCGCGGCGGTCGCCAGCAGGTCGGAGACCCACTCCGAGTCCGGCGGCGCCTGCGCCTGCACCTTGGGCGCGGCGTCGCCGCCCTCCTTCTTGGGGGCGGCCTGGCGCAGCTGTACGAGTTCGGCGCCGCCCGGCTCGGGCCGCGTACCGCCGAAGGCGTCGTCGACCGCGCCTTCCCGCACCGCCACCTGGTAAACGGCGAGCTGGGGGTGACGCTGGACCTCGTCCTTCGTCGGGGCCTGCTTGCCGGTCTTGAAGTCGACGACATACGCGCGGCCCTCGGCGTCCCGCTCGACGCGGTCCATCGAGCCCCGGATGCGCACCTCGTACTCCCCCGCCTCCAGCGTCACGTCGAAGTCGTGCTCACTGGCGACGGGTGTGCGGCCGGCCCGGTCCATGACGTGCCAGCGCAGGAAGCGTTCGAGGGCGGCGCGCGCCTGCTCCTTCTCCTGGTGCGACTTCCAGGGGGCGTCGAAGACGAGCCCGTCCCAGACCGAGTCGAGCCGTTCCATGAGGACGGCCAGATCGGCGGGCGTACGGCCGGAGGCCACCTCGTCGGCCAGGACATGGACGACGTTGCCGAAGCCCTGGGCGGCGGTCGCGGGCTCGTCGGCCTTCACCTCGCGGCCCAGGAACCACTGGAGCGCGCAGGTGTTGGCGAGCTGGTCGAGCGCGCTGCCGGAGAGGGTGACGGGCTGGTCCCGGTCGCGCAGCGGTACGGCCGAGCGGGTCGGCTCGTACAGGCCCCACCAGCGGTACGGGTGCGCGGAGGGCACGAGCGGCCGGTCCTCGTCGTCGGTGAGCGCCGCCAGCCGGGCGAGGCGGCGGGCGGCCTCCTCGCGCAGCGCGTCGGACGCGGCGGGGTCGACGGTGGTGGCGCGCAGCTCGGCGACGAGCGCGGCGACGGACAGCGGGCGGCGCGGGCGGCCGGTCACGTCCCGGGGTTCGACGCCCAGCTCGGCGAGGAAGCGGGAGGGCTGGTCGCCGTCGTCGGCGGGGGCCTTGACCGCGGTGACGACCAGGCGCTCGCGGGCGCGGGTCGCCGCCACGTAGAACAGCCGCCGCTCCTCCGCGAGGAGGGCGCCGGGCGTGAGGGGTTCGGCGAGGCCGTCGCGGCCGATCCGGTCCGCTTCGAGCAGCGAGCCCCGGCGGCGCAGGTCCGGCCAGAGCCCTTCCTGCACGCCCGCGACGACGACCAGCCGCCACTCCAGGCCCTTGGAGCGGTGAGCGGTCATCAGCCGGACGGCGTCGGGGCGGACCGCGCGCCGGGAGAGGGTGTCGGCCGCGATGTCCTGGGCGTCGACCTCCTCCAGGAAGTTGAGCGCGCCCCGGCCGCCGGTGCGTTCCTCGGCGCGGGCGGCCGTCTCGAACAGGGCGCAGACCGCGTCGAGGTCGCGGTCCGCGTTGCGCCCGGCGGCGCCCCCGCGCAGGGCCGCGCGCTCCAGCCGGTCCGGCCACGGGGTGCCGGACCACAGCGCCCACAGGGCCTCCTCGGCGGTGCCGCCGGCCTCCAGCAGCTCGCGCGCCGTGCGCAGCAGCGCGCCCAGGCGCTGGGCGCCCCGGGCGTACGCCGGGTCGTGCGTCACCAGCCGCTCCGGTTCGGCGAGCGCGCGGGCCAGCAGCGCACCGGAGGGCGCGGGCACCCGGTTGCCGGCGGCGCGCTCCTCGTCCCGCAGGGCGCGGCCGAGCCGGCGCAGGTCGGCGGCGTCCATGGCCCCGAGCGGGGAGGAGAGCAGGGTGAGCGCGGTCTCGGTGTCGAGCCAGGACACCTCCTCCCCGTCGGCCGCCCCGCCCCGCAGCGCCGCCGTCGCCACCGCGCGCAGGGCCGTAAGAAGGGGGCCCACCGCCGGTTCGTGGCGCAGGGCCAGGTCGTCGCCATCGACCTCCAGCGGGACGCCCGCCGAGGTCAGGGCCCGGCGCAGGGAGGGAAGCGTGCGGCCGCCGGCCCGGACGAGCACCGCCATCTCCGACCACGGCACCCCGTCCTCCAGATGCGCGCGGCGCAGCAGGTCGGCGATGTTGTCCAGCTCGGTGGAGGCGGTCGGGTAGGTGTACGTCTCCACGCTGCCGCCCTCGCGGACCGTGCGCAGCTCGCGGTGGGCGCGGACCTTCGCCGAGGGCAGCCGGGTGAGCGGCATCCGCCGGGTGAGCAGCCGGGTGGCGGCGAGCAGCCGGTCCCCGGAGCGGCGCGAGGTGGTGAGGACGCCGACCGGGGCCGGGGCGCCGTCCGCACGGCGGAACATCTCGGGGAAGTCGAGGATGCCGTTCACATCGGCGCCCCGGAACGCGTAGATCGACTGGTCCGGGTCACCGAAGGCGATCAGGTCGCGCCCGCCGCCGCCCCCCGGTGCGCGGCCCCGGTTGCCGGCCAGCGCGTGCAGCAGCCGGACCTGGGCCGGGTCGGTGTCCTGGTACTCGTCGACGAACACCGCGTCGTACGCCCCGGCCAGCGGCGCCGACACCTCGGGGCGCTCCGCGAGCAGCACCGCGCGGTGGACCAGCTCCGCGTAGTCCAGCACGCCCTGGGCGTCCAGCACGTCGAGGTACTCCGCGAGGAAGCGGGCGGCCGCTCCCCAGTCGGGCCGGCCGGTGCGCCGGGCGAAGTCGGCGAGGGCGTCGGGGCCGAGGCCCAGCTCGCGGCTGCGGGCGAGCACCGCGCGTACCTCGTCGGCGAAGCCGCGCGTGGTCAGGCAGGCGCGCAGCTCGTCGGGCCAGCGGATGTGCGGGCGCCCCTCCTTCTCCAGGTCGAGCTGGCCGGCCAGCAGGTCGCGGACGGTGACGTCCTGTTCCGGCCCGGAGAGCAGCCGCAGCGGGTCCGCGAAGAGGTCGGCGTCCTGGTGGGCGCGGACGAGCGCGTAACAGAAGGAGTGGAAGGTGGTGGCCTGCGGTCCCCGGGCGGCGCCGAGCCGGGCGGCCATCCGGTCGCGCAGTTCGACGGCGGCCTTGCGGCTGAAGGTGAGGATCAGCAGGCGGGCCGGGTCGGCGCCCCGGGCGATCCGCGCCGCGACGGCTTCGACGAGCGTGGTGGTCTTGCCCGTACCGGGGCCGGCGAGGACCAGGAGCGGGCCGCCGGGGTGATCAACCACCGCGCGCTGCGCCGCGTCCAGGAGAGGGGGCTCCACCGAACCCGGCAGGGTACGCACCAGCCGGTACGGGCCCGTGGTCCCCGGCCGTGCGTGACGGTGAGGACTGTGCCGGGTGGTGGAGGAGGTGCTCACGTGGGATCGCCGGTCCTGGTGGGTGTACGGGTGGTGCGGGTGCGGTGTCGCCCGCGAACTGAAGACGCTACTCCGGCGTGCCCCTCGAATGCGCCGGGACGGCTGCGGAGCGCGTCACGTTCTCCGCGGCACAGGGCTCCGGACGGCCGGACTTCGGACGACCGGGCTCCGCAGCGCCGGACTTCGGACGACCGGGCTCCGCAGCGCCGGACTCCGGACGACCGGGCTCCGCAGCGCCGGACTCCGGACGGCCGGGCTCCGCAGCGCCGGACTCCGGACCGCCGGGCTCCGCAGCGCCGGGATCCGGGCGCCCCGGCGCCGCCGGCGGAGCGGACGGCCCCCGCAGCGCGTCGGCGCCCGCGCCGACCCGGCTACGCCCGATCCGCCGTCCGATGGCCGAAGCTGTCAGGTGTGAGCTCCCCCACCGCCGCCGGCCGCCCCCGCCGGGCCGCCCGTCACGCCGTCCCACCGCGCGCGCCGCATGTCCAGGCGCGGGAGGTGGCCCTCCGCGCTCGCGGGGGCCTCGCGCAGCGGGGTGTTCTCCTCGCGGTAGTGGTCCAGGGCGCGCAGCTCGTGGCCGGGCAGCAGCCTGCCGTCGGCGCGCACCACGCGCCACCACGGCACCGCGCTCCCGTACAGCGCCATGACCCGGCCGACCTGGCGGGGGCCGCCCTCGCCCAGCCACTCCGCGACATCGCCGTAGGTCATGACGCGGCCGGGCGGGACCATGTCGGCGACGTCGAGCACGCGTTCCGCGTACTCCGGCAGCGCGTCGCCCGTCGGGTGTTCGCTCATCCGCCCCATCCTGCCGTACGCCACCGACAGGGCGGCGGGGTCCGTGTCCGCCCGCACACGCAGCGTGCGCACGGCGGGAAAGTTGCGTATCTTGCGCTTCGCACGCCCCCGCATCGCACCCTGATGCCCCCTTGCGTCCGTCGGCCGTGCCACCATCATGCGGGCGGTGACCGGTGATACGAGAACACGAAGACCACTCAGAGGCGACGAAGGAGCAGGGCGTGCAGCCACCGAAGGCGGCCGACGCCTCCGACGCCGAGCCACGCTCGGACGGGGACCGGCAGGAGCCGGACACGGAGCAGCCCTCCGCGCGCCCGGCCGGCTCGACGCTCGCCTCCGCCGAGGAGGCGCTGACCGAGCGCGTCTCGGGGGACGAGCCCCTGCTGCCCGCCCGGGTGCACCGCCCCTCCGACCTGATGCGCCTGCTCATCGGGGTGCTGGCGGTCGTCGTGCTGTTCTCCGTCGCCGCCTTCGCCCACGGCACGACCACCGGCCTCGAACAGGACATCAACAAGGGCACCGGGCAGGCCCCCGATCTGCTCATCAAGCTCGCCGGGCTGGTGTCCAGCATCGCCGTGCTGCTCGTCCCGGTCGCCTTCGCCATCGAGCGGCTGATCAAACGCGACGGGCTGCGGATCGCGGACGGGGTACTGGCCGCCGTGCTGGCGCACGGCGTGACGCTCGCCACGGATCTCTGGGTCGCCAAGTACGCGTCCGGCACGCTGCAGGACGCGCTGACCCAGCCGCAGCCCGGTGACGCGGTCACCGATCCCGTGCACGGCTACCTCGCCCCCGTGATCGCGTACATGACGGCGGTCGGCATGGCGAGACGGCCGCGCTGGCGGGTCGTGCTGTGGGTGGTGCTGCTGCTGGACGCCTTCGCCATGCTGGTCGGCGGCTACACGACCCCGTTCTCCATCGTGCTGACGGTGCTGATCGGCTGGACGGTGGCGTACGGCACGCTGTACGCGGTCGGCTCGCCGAACGTCCGTCCGACCGGCCAGCACCTGATGGCCGGGCTGCGGCACGTCGGCTTCCGGCCGGTCACCGCGATGCGGGCCGACGAGGCGCCCGACGCCGGCGACCAGAGCGACCGGGGGCGCCGCTATCTGGTCTCCCTGGAGGACGGGCCACCGCTCGATGTGACCGTCGTCGACCGCGAGCAGCAGGCCCAGGGCTTCTTCTACCGGGTGTGGCGCCGGCTCACCCTGCGCGGCATCACCCAGCGGCGGTCCATCCAGTCGCTGCGCCAGGCACTGGAGCAGGAGGCGCTGCTCGCGTACGCGGCGATCGCCGCCGGTGCCAACGCCCCCAAGCTCATCGCCACCTCCGAGCTGGGCCCGGACGCCGTGATGCTGGTCTACGAGCACATCGGCGGCCGGTCCCTGGACGCCCTGGAGGACGCCGAGATCACCGACGACGTGGTGCGCGGCGCCTGGCAGCAGGTCAAGGCCCTCCAGTCGCGCCGGATCGCGCACCGCAGGCTCACGGGCGACGCCATCCTGGTGGATCGTTTCGGCAAGGTGTTCGTCACCGACCTGCGCGGCGGCGAGATCGCGGCCGGTGACCTGGTGCTGCGGATGGACGTCGCGCAGCTGCTCACCACGACCGGTCTGCGGGTGGGCCCCGAGCGGGCCGTGGCCGCCGCACTCGCCGTGCTCGGCCCCGACGCGGTCGCCGACTGTCTGCCGCTGCTCCAGCCGATCGCGCTCAGCCGCTCCACCCGGGCGCACCTGCGCCGGCTCGCCCGGGAGCGGTCGCAGCGCGAGCGCGAGGCCGTGCTCGAAGCGTCGGACGAGGCCAAGCGGGCCAGGGCCGAGGACGCCGAGCTGTCCCGGAGCGGCGACCGCAAGGCCGCCCGCAAATCGCTGCGCACGGAGAAGCAGGCCGAGAAGCGGGCCATGGACGACGCCCTCGACGAGGCGCGCGAGGAGGACCTGCTCTCCCAGATCCGCCGCGAGGTCCTGCTGATCCGCCCGCAGGCCCCGGTCGAGCCGGTCCGCCTGGAACGCATCAAGCCGCGCACCCTGTTCAGCTTCATCGCCGGTGCCATCGCCGCGTACTTCCTGATCTCGCAGGTCACCCAGGCCGACTTCGGCGCGGTGGTCGAGCAGGCGGAGTGGGGCTGGGTCGCCGCCGCGCTCGGCTTCTCGGCGCTCAGTTACGTGGCCGCCGCGATGAGCCTGCTGGGCTTCGTGCCCGAGCGGGTGCCGTTCGGCCGGACGGTCCTCGCGCAGGTCGCCGGGTCGTTCGTGAAGATCGTGGCGCCGGCGGCGGTCGGCGGGGTCGCGCTGAACACCCGGTTCCTCCAGCGCTCCGGGGTCCGGCCCGGCCTCGCGGTGGCCAGTGTGGGCGCCTCGCAGCTGTTCGGCCTGGGCTGCCACATCCTGCTGCTGGGCGCCTTCGGCTATCTGACCGGCACCGAGAAGACCCCGTCCTCGCTCACCCCGTCCAGGACCGTGATCGCCGGGCTGCTCACGGTCGCCGTGCTGGTGCTCGTGGTCACCGCGATCCCGTTCCTGCGGAAGTTCGTGGTGACCCGGGTGCGGTCGCTGTTCGCCGGAGTGATCCCCCGCATGCTCGACGTGGTGCAGCGTCCGCAGAAGCTGCTCACCGGCATCGGCGGGATGCTGCTGCTGACCGGTGTGTTCGTGATGTGCCTGGACGCCTCGATCCGGGCGTTCAGCGGGCCGGACACCCCGCACCTCAGCTACGCGAGCATCGCGGTCGTCTTCCTCGCCGGCAACGCGCTCGGTTCGGCCGCGCCGACCCCGGGCGGCATGGGCGCCGTCGAGGGTGCGCTGACGCTGGGTCTGATCGCGGTCGGGCTGCCGAAGGAGGTCGCGGCTCCGGCGGTGCTGCTGTTCCGGCTGATGACCCTGTGGCTGCCGGTCCTTCCCGGCTGGCTGTGCTTCAACCACCTCACGCGCAAGGGCGAGCTCTGAACCCCACCGGTTGCTGACGGAGGCACTGGCTGCACCGGCCACCCACTTGGACCGGTACCCCGTGCACCCGCCCGCGCGCCACCGCAGCATGGAGCGATGAGGACCTCCCCTGCCCTGCGCGCCGCGGCCCTCGCCGCCACCGTGACCGTGCTGTTCCCCCTCGCCGGCTGTGCGGACGGCGGTGACAAGGAAGCGGCCGACCGCTCGACGACGAGCCCGCCCCGCGCGGCGAACGCCGCCACCGGCACCCCGTCCGGCCTCGCCGCCCAGAAGCTGACGTGGAAGAAGTGCCCGGCGCCTTCCCAGGCGCAGGGGGGCGGCAAACCGCCGTCGCCGCTGCCCGGCGGGGTGAACTGGGAGTGCGCCTCCATGAAGGCGCCCCTCGACTACGCGAAGCCCGACGGCGACACCATCGAGCTGGCGCTGATCCGCGCCAAGGCCGTCGACGCGAAGAAGCGGATCGGCTCGCTCATCTTCAACTTCGGCGGTCCCGGCGGCTCGGGCGTCGCCACCCTGCCCGCGTTCGGCAGCGACTACGACAAACTGCGCGCCCGCTACGACCTGGTGAGCTTCGACCCGCGCGGCGTCGGGAACAGCGACGGGGTCGAGTGCGAGACCGACAAGCAGCTGGACGCGCGCTACCAGGAGGACGGCACCCCGGACGACGCGGCGGAGGAGAAGGCGTTCGTCCAGGACACCAAGGAGTTCGCCGCCGCCTGCGAGAAGCGCTCCGGCGAGCAGCTGCCCTTCGTCGGCACCACCAACGCCGCCCGCGACATGGACCTGATGCGCCAGGTGCTCGGCGACGAGAAGCTGTACTACTTCGGCATCTCGTACGGCACCGAGCTGGGCGGCGTCTACGCGCACCTGTTCCCCAAGAACGTCGGCCGGTCGGTGCTGGACGCGGTCGTCGACCCGACCCAGAACGCCGAGGAGTCCTCGCTCGGGCAGGCCAAGGGCTTCCAGCTCGCCCTGGACAACTTCGCGAAGGACTGCGCGGACCGGGGCGACGCCTGCAAGCTGCCCGGGTCCGACGCCGAGGAGATCGAACAGGGCATCTCCGGTCTGCTGGACCGGCTGGAGAAGAAGCCCGTCCAGGGCATGGGAGCCCGCAAGCTGACGGAGACCCAGGCCACCACCGGCATCGCGGCGGCCCTCTACTCCAAGGAGACCTGGCCCCTGCTGGAACAGGGTGTGGACGAGGCCGACGGCGGGAACGGCGCACTTCTCCTGGCGCTCGCCGACTCCCTCAACGGCCGCTCCGAGGACGGCCGCTACGACAACTCGGCCGCCGCCTACACCGCGATCAGCTGCGCCGACTCGCGCGAGCGGTTCACCCTGGAGCAGACGAGGGCGAAGCTCCCCGAATTCCGTGACGCCTCGTCCGTCTTCGGCAACTACCTGGGCTGGGGCCTGATGGGCTGCACCGACTGGCCGGTCAAGGGCACCTGGAAGACCCCCGACGTCAGCGCCCCCGGCTCCGCCCCCATCCTCGTGATCGGCAACACCGGCGACCCCGCGACGCCGTACGAGGGCGCGAAGGCCATGGCCGAGGAACTGGGCGAGGGCGTCGGCGTGCAGATGACGTACAAGGGCCAGGGGCACGGCGCGTACAACAGCGGCAACGCCTGCGTACAGAAGGCGGTCGGCGGCTATCTGCTCGACGGCAGGGTCCCGGCGGCCGGCACGGTCTGCGGCTGAGCACCCTTCCGCGCGCCCCCTACGATGGGCGAACTGCCGTACGGGCAGTGCTCGACGGGGAGGTACGCACAACGTGGTCGCACACGCACGGGCCGGAGCACTGGCCGCAGCGGCACTGCTGCTGACGGGGGTACTCGCGGGCTGCGAGGACGGTACGGACGACAAGGGAGGCGGGGCGGCCTCGCCGCCCGCCTCCTCGTCCTCCGCCTCCTCGTCCTCCGAAGCGAACGGGCTGCCCGCGTCGCTGGCCTCCCAGCGCCCGGACTGGTCCCGCTGCGAGGCGCCCGAGGGCGGTGAGACGCCGGGCTCCGAGTGGCGCTGCGCGACGGTGAAGGTGCCGCTGGACTACGAGAAGCCGAAGGGCGACACGATCGGCATCGCCCTGGTCCGCAAGGAGGCGACGGACCGGAGCAAGCGCCTGGGCTCGATGCTGTTCAACTTCGGCGGGCCCGGCGGCTCGGGCGTCTCGATACTCCCGCGCGCCGGCAGCTCGTACGCCACCCTCAACACCCGTTACGACCTGGTGGGCTTCGACCCGCGCGGGGTGGCGCGGAGCGCCGGGGTGCGGTGCCGCGACGACGAGACGCAGGACGAGGCGTACCAGGACGTCGACATGACCCCGGACACGCCGGCCGAGGAGGCGGCGTTCATGAAGGACGGCGCCGACTTCGGGGCCGGCTGCGATCGTCTGTCCGGCGACGTCCTCCTGTACGTCGGCACGACGAACGCCGCCCGCGACATGGACCTGATCCGCCAGGTGCTCGGGGACGAGAAGCTGACGTACTTCGGGATGTCGTACGGCACCGAGCTGGGCGGCACGTACGCCCACCTCTTCCCGGAGAACGTGGGGCGTACGGTCTTCGACGCGGTCGTCGACCCGACCGCGGACTCCATCGGGCACGCGCGCAACCAGGCGACCGGCTTCCAGCGGGCCCTGGACAACTACTTCAAGGACCGCGGCCAGGACCCGAAGGCCGGCACCCGGCGCATCACCGCCCTGCTGAAGCGGATCGACGCCGAACCACTGCCGACGGGCACGGACCGCGAGCTCAACGAGTCGCTGGCGATCACCGGCATCGTGCTCCCCCTCTACTCCAAGGACAGCTGGCCCGCCCTCACCCAGGCCCTGGACGAGGCCGAGAAGGGCAGCGGCGCCGCGCTGCTCCGGCTCGCCGACTCGTACAACGGCCGGGACGACAGCGGCCACTACGACACCCAGAACCACTCCCAGCGGGCCATCTCCTGCGCGGACGGCAAGGCGAGGCCCACGGCCGCCGACGCGAGGGCACTGCTGCCCGAGTTCGAGAAGCTGTCCCCCGTCTTCGGGCCGTTCCTGGCCTGGGACACGGCGGGCTGGTGCTCCGGCTGGCCGGTGGCGGGCGAGCACGACCACCCGGAGGCGAGCGCCCCGGGCGCCGGTCCGATCCTGGTCGTGGGGACGACGGGTGACCCGGCCACGCCGTACGAGGGCGCCCGCAGGATGGCGGACGCGCTGGGCGAGGGCGTCGGTGTGCTGCTCTCCAACAAGGGCGAGGGGCACGGCGCGTACGGCGGCAATTCCTGTGTGACGTCGACCGTGGACTCGTACTTCCTGGACGGCGAGGTCCCGGCGGACGGCAAGACCTGCTCGTAGCCCGGCACGCCGAAGGGGCCGGCCCGCGTGCTGCGGACCGGCCCCTTCGGTGGTGTTCTAGTAGACCGGCTTCTCGGGCTCGATCTGGTTGACCCAGCCGATCACGCCGCCGCCCACGTGGACCGCGTCGGCGAAGCCCGCCGACTTGAGGACCGCGAGGACTTCCGCACTGCGGACACCCGTCTTGCAGTTCAGGACGATGCGACGGTCCTGGGGGAGGTCCTGGAGGGCGTTGCCCATCAGGAACTCGTTCTTCGGGACCAGCCGGGAGCCCGGGATCGACACGATCTCGTACTCGTTCGGCTCGCGGACGTCGATGATCTCGATCTTCTCGTCGGCGTCGATCCACTCCTTGAGCTGCTTCGGAGTGATCGTCGAACCGGCCGCCGCCTCCTGGGCCTCCTCGGACACGACGCCGCAGAAGGCCTCGTAGTCGATGAGCTCGGTGACGGTGGGGTTCTCGCCGCAGACCGCGCAGTCGGGGTCCTTGCGGACCTTGACCTGGCGGTACTGCATCTCCAGGGCGTCGTAGATCATCAGCCGGCCGACCAGCGGGTCGCCGATGCCGGCGAGCAGCTTGATGGCCTCGTTGACCTGGATCGAGCCGATGGAGGCGCAGAGCACGCCGAGGACGCCGCCCTCGGCGCAGGACGGAACCATGCCCGGCGGAGGCGGCTCCGGGTACAGGCAGCGGTAGCAGGGACCGTGCTCGGACCAGAACACGGACGCCTGGCCGTCGAAGCGGTAGATCGAGCCCCAGACGTACGGCTTGTTCAGCAGGACCGCGGCGTCGTTGACGAGATAGCGGGTGGCGAAGTTGTCCGTGCCGTCCACGATCAGGTCGTACGCGGCGAAGATCTCCTTCACGTTCTCGGCTTCGAGCCGCTCCTCGTGAAGGACCACGTTGACCAGGGGGTTGATGCCCTCGACGGTCTCCTTGGCCGACAGGGCCTTGGACTTGCCGATGTCGGACTGGCTGTGGATGATCTGGCGCTGCAGGTTCGACTCGTCGACCTCGTCGAACTCCACGATGCCGAGCGTGCCGACACCGGCTGCGGCCAGGTACATCAGGGCCGGCGAACCGAGGCCGCCGGCGCCCACGACGAGCACCTTCGCGTTCTTCAGCCGCTTCTGCCCGTCCATCCCGACATCCGGGATGATCAGGTGGCGGGAGTACCTGCGGACCTCGTCGACGGTGAGCTCAGCAGCTGGCTCGACCAGGGGTGGCAGCGACACAGGAACCTCAACAATGCAGGTGGTCGGTTTCTACGTACTTCGACTACGTACGGTTGTTCTTGCCGTAACACTGCCACGCCCCCTCTCATTCCGAGATACCAGGTCCGATCCGCGAGACGATTTCGTCCCAGTACCTGGGCAGTGCCGCGAATGGGTCGCTTTGTCCGCGGCCGTTCCCCGGCCCCGACCGCCCGCCGCGGTCGGTGAAGAAGATCGTCCCCGCGCCCTGCCAGCGGGCGATGCGCATCGCCTCCTCCAGATGGGTGCGCGGGACGCCGTGCACGAAGTGGGCGAACCGGCCGGGCGGGTAGGCCGCGGTCCACTCGGCCACCTGCGACCAGCGGTAGTCGCTCCACGCGCCGCGGAACGTGACGAGCTGGTCGCCCGTCTCGGCGTATCCGGGGTACGGATGGGTGTCGTGCCCCAGCACGAGGTGCCCGTCGTCCTTGCCCAGGAAGGCCCGCAGGGTGCCGGTGAGACGGCGGACGGCCGGCAGCTCTGCGCGGCCGGCCGGACAGCGGTCGAGGTAGAAGCCGTCCACCCGGTACCAGTCCAGGAAGGACCGGGCATCGGCGAGCAGTTCCCCGAAGGGCCGCTCGCCGTGGGCGAGGTCGAGCTGCCCGAGCAGTCGGCCGCCCGCCGCCCGCACGGTGTCGATGGGCTCCCCGCCGTGCAGCGCGCGGACGCGGGCGTTGCGCAGCCGGCCCGCCGCCTCCAGGCAGTGCGGGTCGGGCCTGCTGCCGGGACCGTTGTCGATGTTGAGGACGGCCCAGTGCAGCGGGGTGCCGGGGCGGGACAGCTCGGCCCACTCGGCCGGCGCGAGCAGCGGGTGCGCGTAGCCGGGGACGCCGAAGCCGAGCCGGTCGGCGCCGCTGGTGCGCCGGGCGGTGCCGGTACTGGTCAGATACGGCACGCCGCCTCCATCCAGATGTCGGCGAGGGACTCCTCCAGGTTGATCCGGGGACGCCAGCCGAGCCGGTCGCGGGCGGTGCGGACGTCGGCCTGCTGCCAGGCACCGCAGCCGTCCGGGTACGGGGACGGGGTGGCCGAGAGGTGCTCGATGACCGACTCGGAGGACGTGCGGGGGGCGCCGATGGGGAGACGCGCGGGGGGCGTGTCCAGCTCGTGGAGCGCGCCGGCGTATCCGGCGACCTTGGCGAGGACGGCCGCCGCGTCGCGCAGCCGGACGGCCCGGCCGGTGCCGATGTTGACGACGCCCTGCGCGGCGGAGAGCGAGGCGGCGTGGACGGCCCGCGCCACATCGCGTACGTCGACGAAGTCGCGCTGCACGCCGAGGCCGCTGAGCTTCAGCTCGCCGTCGCCGGACTGCATGGTGCGGCGCATGGCCTCGGCGAGCCGGCCGAGCGGCGAGCCGGCCGGGGTGCCGGGGCCGACCGGCGAGAAGACCCGCAGCACGACCGCGTCGAGGCCGGAGCCGAGGACGAGCTCGGTGGCGGCGAGCTTGCTGACGCCGTACGGGCCGCCGGGGCGCGGGATGGCGTCCTCGGCGGTGGAGGAACCGGGCTGGGAGGGCCCGTACTCCGAGGCGCAGCCGACCTGGACCAGGCGGGCGGTGCAGCGGCTGCGGCGCATCGCCTCGCACACGGTGGCGACGGCGACGGTGTTGTGCCGGGTGAGGTCGCGGGCGCCGCCCCGGGTCGCGCCGGCGCAGTTGACGACGACCCCGGGGTGGACGGCGTCCAGGAAGCGGGTGAGCGCTCCGGGGCTGCCGTTCGCGAGGTCGAACCGTACGTCGGCGTCGTCGCCGCGGCCGAGTGCCGTGAGGTGGACGGCGGGGTCGGCCAGCAGCCGGTCGGCCACGAACCGGCCGATGAATCCGTTGGCTCCGAGCAGCAGCACCCTCATCGCGCACCGCCCAGGCCTGAGGGCCGACGGCGGGCTGCCGGTGCGGGGGATTGGCGGGTCATGTCGGTGTCTCCTTGGGGAAGGTTCGTACGGTTCGGGTGGTGACGGCCCACGGCGTCGGCTCCGCGGGCGGGCTCTGGGGGCCGCCTCAGAGGGCGGTGTGGGCGGACGCCCGGGAGAGGGCGAGGGTGGCGGTGATCAGCAGGCCGAGCGCCGCAGCGCCGCAGGCGAGCGCGGGCACCGCCCCGGTCCCCGCCGCCTCGACGAGGGCGTCGACGGGGCGGGCGACCGGATGGAGTCCTGGCAGCCGGCCGGCCAGGATCAGGGCGGGGGCGGCGGCCTCCACGGCGCAGGCGGCGGCGAGTCCGGTGGCGGCCGGTTCGGGAAAGCCGTGGACGGTCAGGAGCCGGGCCAGCAGGAGCAGCACCCCGAGGGCGGCGGCCCCGGCCGGTGCGCCGCCGGTACCGAAGAGCGGCCGGGTCAGGAACAGCAGCGCGGCGAGGGCGCAGACGAAGAGGGCGACGACGCCGAACACCAGGGGGCGCGCGCCGGCGGCGAACTCCTCCAGCGCGTGGCTGCCGTGCAGCCTGCGGTGCGCGTACAGGGCGAAGAGGTGGGCGCACCAGGCGGCGGGCAGCACCGCGAGGGCGAGCGCCGGCAGGGGTGCCGGGGTCAGCGTCCAGGGGCCCTCGGGGCCGCCGCTGAGGACCTGGTGGAGCAGGGCGTCGCCGTACAGGACGTAGCCGAGCAGCCAGCAGACGCAGAGGGTGGTGGCGCCGGAGGAGCGGACCCCGGTGGCGAGCGGGCCGGTACGCAGGGCGAGGAGGAGGGCGACGAGCGTGAGCAGCGAGCCGCCGGCGCCGATGGCGAGCCGGGTGTCGCCGCCGAGCACCCCGTCGGTGAGCCGCAGCGTGGCCAGGGTCGCCAGGCAGGCGGCGCCCGGCAGCAGGGCCCGCAGCGACCAGGCGGCGCGCGTCCCGCTGTCGCGCGCCGGAGCGGGCCCCGGCGCGAAGGGCTCCCGCGCGACCGCCGGTACCCGCGCGAAGAGTTCCTCGGCGAGCGAGAACACATCGCGGTGCCGGTAGCGGGCGGCGGTGCGGTCGGTGACCCCGTGGGCCTCCAGACCTGCGGCGATCTCCAGCGGGTCGACGGCCCGTTCGCACAGCTCGCGGTGGCGGTGCATGAGCGAGCGCACCGGGTCGGCGGTCCCCCGCCGCCCGGCGACGGCCTTGCGGACAGCGGCGTTGCGGGCCGGGTACGGATGCGCGGTGTGCGCGACCTCGGGGGGGCGTGCGGGGCCCTCGGGAGCGGGGGCGGGCGCCTCGGCCGGTGCCGGCTCCGGGGCGTGCGCGGGCGCGTCCGGTACGCCACCGGCGGGTACGGGCGCGTCCGCGGGCGCGAGTTCCCCGGCCCCGGGCGCAGGTTCGCCCGGCGCACCCCGCACCCCGGCGTCGACCGCCGCGGCGGCGTCCCCTTGGTGGCCCTCGCGCCTCATCGTCGGTCCTCCGTGCTGCTGTTCGGCCGGGGAGGGGCCCGCCGTCCCGTGGTTACGCATCGCCGCCTCCCGCGCCCGCCCAGCTCGGGGTGCGGTCGGCGCGCTCCGGGGCGGGGGACGACGGCGGCACCGAGTCCGGCCAGTGGCCCAGGACATGGGCCTCCGGCGGGGTGGCGAAGGGGCGCGGGCCGTCGTCGCCGGCCGGCAGCGGCCTCTCGCGCAGCGGCGCCCGCGCGATCAGCTCCAGGTAGATCCCGTGGAACGCCGCGAGGTTCTGTTCGACGGTGAAGAGTTCGAGCGCGCGGGCGCGCGCCGCCGCGCCCAGGCGCGCACGGCGCTCCGGGTCGCGCAGGAGCGCGAGGCAGGCGTCCGCGAGCGCCCGGTGGTTGCGCGGCGGGACCACGAGTCCCGTACCGCCGATGACCTCGACGACCGCGCCGACGTCCGTCGACACGGTGGCCCGGCCGCAGAACATCGCCTCGACCAGGCTGATCGGGAAGCCCTCGACCACGCTGGAGAGCACCACGACACCGCCTGCCGCGTACGCCTGGGCGAGGTCGGGGACCTCGGGGCCGCCGATCTCCTCGAAGGAGACGGCGCCCTCCTCGGGGAGGAGCTGGGCGGCCAGGGTCCGGCAGCGCGCCAGGTAGGCGGCGCCCGCCGGGCCCGGGGCCGGGGCGCCGATGATCCGCAGCCGGGCCTCCGGCTCGGCGAGGCGCACCTCGGCGAAGGCGTGCAGGAGGGCGACCAGGTCCTTGGCGGGCTCGATGCGGCCGACCCAGACGAGGGTGTCCGGACCGCCGTCGTCCTCGCTCTCGCCGAGCGCGGCGAACCGGGCCGCCTCCATGCCCGGGTACACGGTCCGCAGCTTCGCGGGGTCGGCGCCGCACCGCTCCTGCCAGCGGCGGGCGTGGGTGTTGCCCGGGGTGATGAGCGCGGCCTGCCGGTACACCTCGGAGGCGAGCAGCCCGTGGAAGTGCGCGAGGAGCGCGCGCACCGGCGCGCTGACCGGCGCACCGCCCGACGCGAGGTAGTGCGCCCGGACCCGTACGGCGTGCTCGGTGACCAGCAGCGGCACCCCGAAGAAGCGTTTGGCCAGCAGCCCCGGCAGGGCGGCGACACCGCCCGCCGTGGCGTGGCAGAGGTCCACGGCGCCGAGGCCGTCCTCCTCGTACCAGTCGAGGGAGAGGGGGCGCAGCACCCGGTCCAGCTCGGCGGTGAAGGCGAGGAGGTCGGCGACGGTGGCCGTCTGCACGGTGCGTCCGGTGCCGGGCGCGCGGCAGGCGGCCTCCAGGATGCGCACGGCCGTCTCGGAGCGCAGGGCGGCGGGCAGTCCGCCGTGCTCGGCGGCGAGTTCGGCGAGGCCGTAGAGACCGCGCGTGAACCGCTCGTCCGCGAGCCGGGCGTCGGCGCCGTCCCGCGCGCGGGCGCCCGGCTCGCCCTGCTCGTGGCCCACCGCACCGCAGACCGCCGCCGCGAGGTCGGTGAAGTGGGCGGCGAAGAGGCGTCGTTCGCGCCGCGCGTAGCTCCGCGCGCCCCCTCCGGTCAGCAGCCGGGCCAGCGCTCCCCGGGGCGCGTGCAGGCCGAGGGTCTCCTCGTCGGTGGTCCACAGGGGTGCCGTGCGTACGCTGCCGACCTGGCCGGGGAGCCGGACCCAGCCCTGCGCCTCCTGCTCGGCGGAACGGCTGAGCGCGAAGAGGTCGAACTCGTGCTGCGCGAGCCCGCGTACCAGACGGTCGCACCAGAGTCTGGACTCACCGGTCGCGTACGGATAGCCACCGTCGGTGAGCAGTCCGATCCGCACGAGCGCACCCCCGATCTCCCTTGTGAGCGGCCGCCGTTGGATTCGGCGACTCGCGGCGGGACGACCGTAAGCGGATACGCCGGTGGCGCGACGGACGGTTGTCCATCGCGCCACCGAAAGGGGTGAACCGGCGTAACTTTCCCGCCCTCGTAGCGTTCTGTCGCGCTATAGAGGCGGAGGGTCACACACGGGAGCCCCGGAAAGGGAGCCTGATACCCACTCAGCCCTCGGGATACACCCAGGGATTGGGACGGCACTTGATGCCGTCGAGGTCCAGCGTCTTGGTCTGCTGCTGCATGACCGGTGCGAGGGCGCCCTTGGTCCGGCAGCTCACATGGTTGTGGCCGAGCCGGTGGCCGACCTCGTGGTTGATGAGCATCTGCCGGTACGCGTACAGCTTGTCCGGCCCGAAGGTGGCCGAGCCCTGGGCCCAGCGGTAGGCGTTGATCATCACGCGCTCGGTGGCGGCCGAGTCGCAGGAGACGTTGTCCTCCATGGTGTCCAGGCCCGACTTCTCGCACCACTTGCCGGTGGTGCCGGGGCTGGCCAGCGTGATGACGAAGTCCGGCTTGCCCTCGGAGATCCGTTCGAAGGTCATGTCACCGTCGTGCGCCCAGCTCCGGTCGTCGTTGAGGGTCTTCTGGACGGCCTGCGCGAACAGCTGCGCGTCGAGCCCGAGCCCCTTCTCGACATCGATCCGGTAGCGGTGCTTCGTCCCCTTGCCGGGCGCCTTCGCGAAACCGGGCACGGTCTCGAACTTCCCCGAGCCCGTCAGCGCCGGCGACAGCGGATAGGGCTTGGCCATTTTCTGTTCATACGTAAGAGGCTTGACGGCCGCCGCCTCGGGGGACGGCGTCGTCCGGCTCTCCGAACGCGAGGCGTCGTCCGCCGCGTCCCGGTCGACCCCCGCCGCCTGCGCGGCCCCGCTCCCGGAGGTGCGGTCGTGGGCGACCTGGCCGGCCACGACGACCGCGAGCACGGTGGTCACCGCGGCGGCGGCGATACCGGTGAACGTCCGCCCCTTGCCGCCCCGGGGATCCCTGGCCGGGACCGGGCCCTCGTCGCGCCGGACCTCCGGCGCGCGCGTCTCCCGGTCGGTGACCGAGCCGTACGGGCCGGCGGGCGCCGCGCTCCGCCGGCGCGGTGCGGCCGGTGCGGACCGCGGGCTGTCGAACGCCTCGACGAACTCGCGCCGCGGGCCCGGTATCAGCGGCCGGGTGCCGGTGTCCTGCTGAGGGTGCGCGGGGTGCGGGACGCCGGGCCGGGCACCGGGAGCGGGTGCCCGGAGACCGGGCCCGCCGGGGGCGCGCATCGGGCCGGCGCCCCAGCCGCCGCCGGGTTCACGCTGCTCGGGGTGGCCGCCGCGCGCCTCGGGCGCCCCCGGGAACGGACCGGGGCCCGCGGGCCCCGCCTGCCGTCTGCGCCGTCCGGTGCCGGCGACGGGCCGGGCGGCCTCGCGCCCCGCCTCGTTCGCCTCGGTCTGCCCGGTCCCGGGCGCGCTGGGCGCGGGGCCCTTCCGGCTGTGTCGTCCCACGCCCTGGATCAGCTCCCGCCGCATTCGTCGAGCAATTCCCGGAACGCCTGGGCGACCGCCTCCGGGTACTCCATCATCGCCACGTGCCCGGCGTCGGGCAGTGTCAGCAGGCGCGCGTCGCGGAAGGCCGCGGACGCCCTGCGGGCCATCCGGAACGAGACGAGCTGGTCCCGTCCGCCGTACACCAGCTGGGTCGGCGCGAGCACCCGCTCGGCCTGACGCCACAGCCCGTGCTGTCCGCCCAGCGTGTACGCGTCGACGATGCCACGGGCGGAACGCGCCATGGCGTCCCAGAAGTACGGCAGTTCCAGCCTTCGCTCCATTTCGGCCACCGCGTCGCGGAAGCCCGTGTCGGAGACCCGTGCCGGATCGCCGTAACAGAGTGCCATGACTCCGCGGGTGCGTTCCTCCGCGGTCCAGTCGCGGGTCAGCCGGGCGAACAGGGAGGCGACGCCCGGGAGTGCGAGCAGCGCGGTCGGGGCGGCCGAGCGCTGCACCCGGATCTCGGGGAGCGCCGGCGAGACCAGGGTGAGCGTGCGCACCAGGTCGGGGCGGACCGCGGCGACCCTGGTGGCCACCGCGCCGCCCAGCGAGTTGCCGAAGAGATGGACGGGGCCGCGCTCCTGGGCGTCCAGGAGGCGGATGACCGCGCGGGCGTGCCCGGTGACCGAGTAGTTGCCGTCGTCCGGGGGCGGCGAGTCGCCGAAGCCGGGCAGGTCGACCGCCTCGCAGTCGACCCGTTC
This sequence comes from Streptomyces sp. NBC_00708, assembly GCA_036226585.1. GTDB lineage: Bacteria > Actinomycetota > Actinomycetes > Streptomycetales > Streptomycetaceae > Streptomyces. Next base: position 4,765,207 of record CP108997.1, on the reverse strand, counting down.
CTCCAGGAGCGGCATCAGGGCCGTCCAGTTCTGCGAGGAGCCGCCGAGGCCGTGCACGAACAGCGCGGGAGGCAGTCCGGGCCCCCGGGACGGCCGCGAACGGAGGGTGAGCGTCAGACCGGCCAGCTCGACGGAGCGCAGCCGCTCCCCCGCCGCGACCCTGACGGCGCTCACCGTGGGTGCCACCGCTGCGGCGGCGGCGCGGATTCCCGGCAGCTCGGTCGAAGACATGCGGCAATGTTACGAGATGATCACACCGGGGTTCATGTGTTCGCCGTCACACGATCGCATAGCGGCTTTACGGGGTACCTCATAGGCTCGAACCGAGGAAGGGAGTCACCATGACGGTCGACCCGAGGGACCCGGAGACCTTCGAGGACGTCCAGCCGGACGAACCCGACCAGGAGACACCCGACGCGGACGCCGCCGAGCAGCGGACGGACCTGCGCCCGGAGAGCGACGAACCGCTCACGGACTTCGATCGCGGCGACGCCAGCGAGGCGGACGCGGCGGAGCAGGCCCGAATCGTCCCCCAGGACGAGGACGATTACCGCTGATACATCCCGCTCTGTGCCTCCGGCCGGACAACCTGCGGCTTCCGCAGCCGTCCGGTCCGTGAAATTCTGCGTCCGCGCCGCGCATACCGGGGTTACCCAAAAGTACGATGTCGGTATGGCGCGGCACGTACGGAACGGCTGTGTCGGACCACGAATTTGGGAGGCGGCGTGACAGCCATCGAGCAGACCGAGGCGGCGCGCCCGCGGGGCACTCGCCTGCCCCGCCGCGCCCGACGCAACCAGCTGCTGGGAGCCGCGCAGGAGGTGTTCGTCGCGCAGGGGTACCACTCCGCGGCGATGGACGACATCGCGGAGCGCGCCGGCGTCAGCAAGCCGGTGCTCTACCAGCACTTCCCGGGCAAGCTGGAGCTCTACCTGGCCCTTCTCGACCAGCACTGCGAGTCGCTGCTGCAGGCGGTGCGTACGGCCCTGGCGTCGACCACCGACAACAAGCTGCGCGTGGCCGCGACGATGGACGCGTACTTCGCGTACGTCGAGGACGAGGGCGGCGCCTTCCGGCTGGTCTTCGAGTCCGACCTGACCAACGAGCCCGCCGTGCGCGAGCGCGTGGACCGGGTCTCGCTCCAGTGCGCCGAGGCGATCTCCGACGTGATCGCGGGCGACACGGGCCTGTCCAAGGACGAGTCCATGCTGCTCGCGGTGGGCCTCGGCGGGGTGTCCCAGGTGGTCGCCCGGTACTGGCTCTCCAGCCGGTCGGCCATTCCGCGCGACACGGCGGTCCAGCTGCTCACCTCGCTGGCCTGGCGGGGCATCGCGGGCTTCCCCCTGCACGGCATCGATCAGCACTGACCGCCCGGCGGGCGCCCGTGTTCGCTGCGGGCGTGGCCGGGGGCGCCCTGACGAGTCGCCTCAGCGGGCTAATGTGTGCTGCGTACGGCGCGGTTCACCGCGCAGGGACTGACCGTCGGAGGGACATAGCCGTGGAGGTCAAGATCGGGGTGCAGCACACGCCCCGGGAGATCGTTCTGGAGAGCGGGCTTTCCGCCGAAGAGGTCGAGAGCGCGGTCTCCGAGGCTCTCGCCGGCAAGGCGCGGCTGCTCAGCCTCACGGACGAGAAGGGCCGCAAGGTCCTCGTGCCGGCCGACCGGATCGCCTATGTGGAGATCGGCGAGCCCAGCACGCGACGGGTGGGGTTCGGCGCGCTGTAGAGGCGCACGGACGCGAAGACCGCACGAAGCGGCCCGGTCGGGGATTCCCCGCCGGGCCGCTTCGCGTTTCCCGCCCGCGCATTCCGCTTCCCTGTGCGACGGCTGGGCGAAGCCTGTGCGCGGGAGGGTTGTGACCGGCCGCTCACGGGTAGTACGACCAGGACCGAAGCGTCCGTTCCGTATCTGCGAGGTGATCGTCCGTGATCCTGGAAACGTTGAGCGCCGTCGTGCTCGGAGCAGTCCTCTCCTGGGCGGCACTGCGCTCGCTGCCGGGCCGCCTCCCGGCCCGCCGGACCGTGTTCGGCACGGGGACGCTCGGTGCCGTGTTCGGCGCGTCCCTCATGCACTCGGTGCTCGGCGGGGGCCACGCGGCGGCCGCGGTGGTGGGTGCCGTACTGATCGCCGCCGTGACGGTGTCGCTGCTGATCAGGCCGCGCAGCCGCCGGCTGAGCCGGTCGGCCGCCGCCTGACGCCGGCTCTCCCTACGCCGCGAGCCCCAGGGCGGCCATGCGCTTGGTGTGCGCCTCGGTGATCCGGGAGAACATCCGGCCGACCTCCGCCAGGTCGAAGCCGTCGGCGACCCCGCCGACCAGCATCGTCGACAGCGCGTCACGGTCCGCGACCACGCGCTGAGCCTGTGAGAGCGCCTCGCCCATCAGCCGCCGCGCCCACAGCGCCAGCCGGCCGCCGACCCTCGGTTCCGCCTCGATCGCCGCGCGCACCTTCTCGACGGCGAAGTTGCCGTGCCCCGTGTCGTCGAGCACGGCGAGGACCAGGGAGCGGGTGCCGGAGTCGAGCCGGGCCGCGACCTCCCGGTAGAAGTCGCTGGCGATCGAGTCGCCGACGTACGCCTTGACCAGGCCCTCCAGCCAGTCGGAGGGGGCGGTCTGGCGGTGGAAGTCGTCGAGCGCCCGTGCGAACGGCTCCATGGCGGCGGTCGGCTCGACCTCGATGGCCGTCAGCCGCTCGGTGAGCCGCTCGAAGTGGTGGAACTCGGCGGACGCCATCTTCGCCAGCTCCGCCTTGTCGGCCAGGGTCGGCGCGAGCTTGGCGTCCTCGGCGAGCCGCTCGAAGGCCGCGAGCTCCCCGTAGGCGAGTGCGCCCAGCAGATCGACGACGGCCGCCCGGTACTGCGGCTGCGCGGACGCGGTGGCCCAGTCCTGGTCGGCGATTCTGGTCGTCGCGGGGGTGTCAGTGGCGTTGTCAGGCGTCTCCATGCAGCGCAGAATAGCCCGCCCGAGCGGGAGCGGAAGGGTCCGCCCGTCGACCCATGTCACACCGATCCGACGAATTCACCCAACACAGATGCGCGGATCCGGGGTACAGTGGTAATGCGCTTACTGAGCACTTTGCATCTGCTCGTGGCGCGAAATTGAATGAGGATGCCCGGTCGGTGGCCCGATCGGCTCCGACCCGACAGCCCTCCACGCGGTGCGTGCACACGTACGACCGCAGATGAGGGGCCCCCTCAGCGGCACGAGCGCTCGAGCGACGGCAGTGGTCCCGCGCCACCCGGCTTATCCCGCCGGATGACCAACCCCGGCACGGTACGACCCCCTTCGTTCGCCTCGGACCGCGTCTCACAGAAGAGGCAGCACCCTGACTACGTTCCGAGACCTCGGGATTCTTTCCGAGACGGCCGAGGCCCTTGAGGCCGTCGGCATCACGTCCCCCTTCCCCATCCAGGAGCTCACGCTCCCCGTCGCCCTCTCCGGGTCCGACGTCATCGGCCAGGCCAAGACCGGCACCGGCAAGACGCTCGGCTTCGGCCTCCCGCTGCTGGAGCGCGTCACCGTCCTCGCCGATGTCGAGGCGGGCCGCGCGAAGCCGGAGGAGCTGACGGACTCCCCGCAGGCCCTGATCGTCGTTCCCACCCGCGAGCTGTGCCAGCAGGTCACCAACGACCTGCTCACCGCCGGCAAGGTGCGCAACGTCCGGGTCCTCGCGATCTACGGCGGCCGTGCCTACGAGCCCCAGGTCGAGGCCCTCAAGAAGGGCGTCGACGTGATCGTCGGCACCCCCGGCCGGCTGCTCGACCTCGCGGGCCAGCGCAAGCTGGACCTCTCCAAGGTCCGCGCGCTCGTCCTCGACGAGGCCGACGAGATGCTGGACCTGGGCTTCCTGCCCGACGTCGAGCGCATCATCACGATGCTGCCGGCCAAGCGCCAGACCATGCTGTTCTCGGCCACCATGCCGGGCGCGGTCATCTCGCTCGCGCGCCGCTACATGTCGCAGCCGACGCACATCAACGCCACCTCGCCCGACGACGAGGGCACGACCGTCAAGAACACGGCGCAGTACGTGTACCGCGCCCACTCGATGGACAAGCCCGAGATGGTCTCGCGCATCCTCCAGGCCGAGGGCCGCGGGCTCGCGATGATCTTCTGCCGCACCAAGCGCACCGCGGCGGACATCGCCGAGCAGCTGGAGCGGCGCGGCTTCGCCTCCGGCGCCGTCCACGGCGACCTCGGCCAGGGAGCCCGCGAGCAGGCGCTGCGGGCCTTCCGCAACGGCAAGGTCGACGTGCTGGTCTGCACCGACGTCGCCGCCCGCGGTATCGATGTCGAGGGTGTCACCCACGTCATCAACTACCAGTCGCCCGAGGACGAGAAGACCTACCTGCACCGCATCGGCCGGACCGGCCGCGCGGGCGCCAAGGGCATCGCGATCACGCTGGTCGACTGGGACGACATCCCGCGCTGGCAGCTGATCAACAAGGCCCTGGACCTGAAGTTCCCGGACCCGGTCGAGACGTACTCGACCTCCCCGCACCTGTACGAGGACCTCGCCATCCCGGCCGGCACCAAGGGTGTCCTGCCGCGTGCCGAGCGCACCCGTGCCGGTCTGGGGGCCGAGGAGATCGAGGACCTGGGCGAGACGGGCGGCCGTGGCCGCAAGTCCGCCGCCCCGGCGCCCGCCGCCCGTGAGGAGCGTGCTCCGCGCACCCCGCGTCAGCGCCGGCGCACCCGTGGTGGCACGACGCTCACCGAGGAAGCGGCGACCGTGCCCGCGCCGGCCGCCGAGGCCGGGTCCGAGCCGGTGACCGACGGCCCGCGCACCCCGCGCCGCCGCCGTCGCACCCGGGTCGGCGTCGCGGAGGCCGTCGCCGAGGCCGCGGTCGCCGAGGCCGCGGTCGCCGTGGCCGAGGCCCCCGTGGCCGTGGCCGTGGAGAGCGAGCCGGAGGCCGAGGCCGCGCCGAAGAAGCGCACCCGGACCCGGGCCGCCAAGCCCAGGACGGAGACCGTCGCCGAGTCCGTGGCCGCCGAGGCCGTCGCCGAGACGGTGACCGAGGAGGCCAAGCCGCGTCGCCGCCGCGCCCGGGTGGCCAAGCCGGTGACCGAGGACGCGGGCTTCCAGACCGCGCCCGTGGCCGAGCCGGAGGCGCCCGCCGTCACCCGGCCGCGCCGCCGTCCCCGGGTGATCAAGCCGGCCGAGGACGAGGTCGACTTCCAGATCGCGCCGATCTCCGAGCCCGAGCCGGTGCGCCGCCGTACGCGTACGGCCGCCAAGCCGAAGACGGAGGCCGTGGCGGAGACCGCGACCGACGGGGGCGAGGCCAAGCCGCGCCGGCGCCGCGCACCGCGCACCGCCGCGAAGGCCGAGAGCTGAGCGGACCAGGCACCACCACCTGACGGGCGGCCCCGGGGATCTTTCCCCGGGGCCGCCCGTCGTTCGCGTCCCGGGCCGGTGCGGTCCTCCAGGCATCCCCGAGCGCCGTCCTCCGCGCCACGACTTAACCTCGTTCCATGAGCAGGCCACCCACCTTCATCCCGCCCTCCTGCGCCCGGACGCGTGCACTGCCCACCGCGCGCGGGGAGTTCGCCGTGCTGGACGCGGCCCCTTCCGGGACACCGCGCGGCACCGCCCTTCTGGTGCCCGGGTACACCGGCAGCAAGGAGGACTTCATCGCCCTGCTGCAACCGCTCGCGGACGCCGGATACCGTGCCGTCGCCGTCGACGGCCGCGGGCAGTTCGAGAGCACCGGGAGCGACGACCCCGGGGTGTACGCCCAGGACCAGCTGGCCCGTGACGTGCTCGCCCAGGCAACCGCGCTCGGCGACGGCGCGGTGCACCTGGTGGGGCACTCGCTCGGCGGGCAGATCGGCCGGGCGGCCGTCCTCCTGGACGCCGCGCCGTTCCGTTCGCTGACCCTGATGTCCTCGGGGCCCGCCGAGGTCGTCGAGGAGCAGCAGGTCAAGCTGAAGATCCTCGGTGACGCGCTGGCGACCATGACCATGGCCGACGTCTGGGCCGCGATGCGCGCCTTCGACCCGCCGGCCGAGGCGGACACGGACGGCGAGGACCTGCGGCGGCGCTGGCTCCTCCACCATCCGGCCCAGCTGATCGCGACGGGCCGTCAGCTGGCCACCGAGCCGGACCGGGTGGCCGAGGTCGTCGCGGCGGGGCTGCCGGTGCATGTCATCTCCGGTGAGGCCGACGACGTCTGGCCGGTGCCGGTACTCGACGAGATGGCCGTACGCCTCGGCGCGCTCCGGACCCGTATCGAGGGCGCTGAGCACTCCCCCAACACGGACCGGCCGCAGGAGACCGCGGCGGCGCTCGTCGCGTTCTGGGCGAGCCTGTAACGGCTCCCCCGCAACCCCCGCGACAGCGGGTCTCAGTACTGCGCCTGGAGGTGCTGCCAGAAGCCGTCGCGCAGCGCCCGCCGCAGCGGCGGGTGGCCGCGCAGGGAACGCTGGAGGAGGCGTTCGGCCTCGTGCAGCAGGTCCTGGTCGACCGAGCCCGGCAGATACGGGTGACCGGGCAGCAGGTCCGCCAGGGATTCGCGGCCACGCGCGGCGAGCCAGGCCGCGGCGATCTGGGCGCCGACGAAGCGGACGTCCTCGCGCGCGGGTGCGGGGCCGTCCTCCTCGTAGGTGGTGACGGCGCGTCTGGTCACGTACGGGCGGCAGAAGTCCAGGTCGAAGGTGCGCTGGCTGTCCACCTCCCAGAGCAGCGGCTCCGCCTGGTTGCGACCCTCGCCCGCCTCGATGCCCCACAGGTGGACCCGGGCGCCGTAGCCCTGCGCGGCCTCGACGGCCGACACCAGGTCCTCGTCGCCGCCGACGAGCGCGGCGTCGCTGATGGCCCGGTGGCGGGCGAGCGACTCCAGGTCGGTGCGGATGAGGGAGTCGACGCCCTTCTGCTGGTTGTTGGCGTTGAGGTTGCCGAGTCTGACCTTGACGTCGGGGAGTTCGGCGATGGTCTGCTGCTCGGTGGTGTGGATGCGGCGCCTGGCCCCGTCGTACCAGTACACGCGCAGCAGTCTGCTGTCCGCGAAGATGGTGCGGGCCTTGTCGATGAAGGCCTCGATCAACCCTTCGGCGTCGAGGTCGAAGGAGCGCCGGTCCTCGGTGCCGGTGACGAGCAGCCCCGCGGCGGCGTACACATAGCCCGCGTCCACGAAGATCGCGTGGGTCGAGGGGGTCTTCGAGACCTCGGCGAGTACGCGTTCGAGCAGTGCGTTGGTGCGGTCGAGCCGCTCGCCGATCTCCGCGTCGTTCATGCGCGTCCCGTCGCGCTGCCGGTCGTCCGTGGGCCCTTGATTACCAGCCGGTACTTAGACATCCAAAAAATTTCCTTAGCGTAGGGAATGTTTGCAGGGGGCAAGCCGTTGAACCCTTCGTGGGGCGCACGACAGACATGCCTGGCGCTCCTCATCCTTGCGGACGGGACACCGTCCTCCCAGTAGTTCTCCAGCAGGAGGATCAGACGAAGGGAAGCCTTATGCGCTTCGAGATCATGCGACTCGACGATGTCGACGGTACCGCCGTGGACAGGACCGTCGTGGACGCCGCCTCCGTCAACCGGATCGTGCAGCAGGCCGCCGCCACGGGCCAGCGCATCTATATCCGACCGGCCGAAAGTCCGGCTTCATAACACCTTGCCGATGTGAGTTGTCGACGTAACGAAGACGAAGCGCCCCCGCACGGAACGTCCGTGCGGGGGCGCTGTGGTGTGCGGGGCGGCGTCAGGCGCCCTGGATGACCTGGGTGACGCCGTTGATGATCTGCTGCACGGCGATGGCCGACAGCATCATGCCCGCCAGCCTGGTGACGAGCACGACGCCGCCGTCCTTGATGACGCGGATGATCAGCAGCGAGTAGCGCATGGTCAGCCAGAGCACGACGTGCATGGCGACGATCGCCGTCCAGACGGAGACCTGGCTCACCACGCTGTCGGCGTGCTGCACGGCGAGGATCACGGAGACGATCGCGCCGGGACCGGCCAGCAGCGGCATGCCGAGCGGTACGAGGGCGACGTTGACGTCCTTGGTCTGCGTCGGCTCGTCGGTCTTGCCGGTGAGCAGGTCGAGCGCGATGAGCAGCAGGAGCAGACCGCCGGCGATCATCAGCGCCGGGACGGAGACGTGCAGATAGTCCAGGATCTGCTGGCCGAGCACGCCGAAGACGGCGATCACGCCGAAGGCGACGGCGACGGCCTGGAGCGCCATCCGGCGCTGCACCTTGGCGGGGCGGCCCGCGGTGAGGGCGAGGAAGATCGGAGTGATTCCGGGTGGATCCATAATCACAAAAAGCGTGAGAAAAAGGGATCCGAAGACAGCGACGTCGAACACGGGTGAGCCTTGCGGGGAGAGAGCGGGCATGCGGTGGGTGGCCGCGGGGAAGAGGCGCACCGCACCGCCGCCCGGACGTGCCGGACGGCGGTGGGGTGTACAGGTAAACGAGCGGGTGAGGACCCGGGTGCCGTTACAGCGCGGCGGGTCCGCCGGCGCCCGGCACCGGGAAGGCTCCCGTGGCGCGCCGGGTGATCTCGCCGTAGATCTCGGGGTCGGTGGTGTACGCGCCGAGCTCCACGGTCTTGCGGCTGCCGTGGTAATCGCTGGAGCCGGTCGTCAGCAGCCCCAGCTCGCGGGCGAGCGAGCGCAGCCGGGCCCGGGTGGGCTCGTCGTGGTCCATGTGGTCGACCTCGATGCCGTCGAGCCCGGCGGCGGCCAGCTCGGCGATCCTGGCCTCGGGGACCGTACGGCCGCGCTTGACGGCGGCCGGGTGGGCGAAGACGGTGACGCCGCCGGCGGCCTTGACGAGCCGGATCGCGTCGAAGGGGTCCAGCTCGTGCTTGTCGGCGTACGCGCGTCCGCCGTCACCGAGCCAGTCGGGCGTGAAGGCGTCGGACACGGTCGCGACGACGCCGAGCTCGACGAGGGCGGTGGCGACGTGCGGCCGGCCGACCGAGCCGTCGCCGGCGATCCGGGCGACCTGCTCCCAGGTGACCGGGACGCCCAGCTCCCGGAGCTTGCGGACCATGGTCCGGGCGCGCGGCACCCGGTCGTCGCGCACCAGCTCGCGCTCGGCCGCGAACGCGGGCTCCTCCGGGTCGAAGAGGTACGCCAGCATGTGCAGGCCCACGCCGTCGATGCGGCAGGAGAGTTCGGCTCCCGTGACGAGCGTGAGCCCGTCGGGGAGCGCGGCGGCGGCCTCGGCGTGCCCGCGCACGGTGTCGTGATCGGTGAGGGCGACGACGTCCAAGCCCGCGGCGGCGGCATTGCGCACCAGCTCGGCGGGGGTGTCCGTGCCGTCCGACGCGGTGGAGTGGGTGTGCAGGTCGATGCGCACGACACGGACTCCAGTGCTCACGGCGGACGGGGGGACACCCAAGGATAACCGGCGCGCGAGCTTGGTCCGGACGGCGCGAAGGTCCCCGTCAGGGGCCCGTCAGCAGGCGGGGGGTCAGCGCGCCGCAGGGCACCAGGTCGACCTCTCCCCCGGCGTCGCGCAGGTCCGTCAGCACCAGCTCGTCGTACATCAGGAGCCCGGACTGCTCGGGCCACACGATGGCCCAGAGCCACAGTCCGCGCGCCTCGCCCGCGAAGACGGCCCGGTCGGCGGGGGCGTCCTTGACGTGCCAGAGGGGGGTGGGGCGGCCGGCGGCGAGCACCTTGGAGTCCGGGGGGCCGTCCACCCGCAGTGAGGGTCCCGGGTCCGGCCCGTCGATCCCGGCGTACCGCGCGCCGAGCCCGACACCCAGCTCCTCCGCCACGAGCAGCAGTTCACCCATGCCGCCGAGCGGCCCGGGTCCGGAGCAGGCGACGGCGGTGGCCCGTCCGCCGGTGCGGTCGTCACCGGCGCAGGCCACGCCCGTGAACAGCCAGCCCACCGGCAGCGGCCAGGGCATCCACACGGGCACCTGGGCGCGGTGCACCACCACGCCGAGCGCCTCGACGCTCGGCGGGACGACCGGCTGGAGCGGATGCACGCTGCCGTGGACATCGCACTGCCAGGAGTCGGCGAAGAGCCCGGGTGCCCTGACCCGGCCTCCGCACTTCGGGCAGCTCGGTTCGCCCCTCATAGCTTCCCACGGTCCTCTCCGGCCGTCGCCGCGTCAAGGACGATCACCCTCGCGCGGCGCGCACCCAGAACCCTCTACCCCGGTACCGTCCGGGCCACCGGGGCCCCATCGGCCGATTTAGATGTAACTTGCATTCATTAGGTTCTCTAACTTATTCTGTGCATAACACATCGATCCAGTGGAGAGGGAGAGGTCCCATGCCGTCAGAGGCCGTACCGGGAGAGGATCCGTTCAACCAGGAGCCGGTCAGCATCCTGCGCCAGCCGAAGGCCGTCTGGGCCACGGCGGGCGCTTCCGTCGTCGCGTTCATGGGCATCGGCCTGGTGGACCCGATCCTGCCGTCCATCGCCAAGGGCCTGGAGGCGACGCCGAGCCAGGTGTCGCTGCTCTTCACCTCGTACTTCCTGATCACCGCCGTCGCGATGCTGGTGACCGGCTTCGTCTCCAGCCGCATCGGCGGCCGCAGGACGCTGCTGGCCGGGCTCGCGCTCGTGGTGGTGTTCGCGGCGCTCTCCGGGACCTCCTCGTCCGTCGGCGAGCTGGTCGGCTTCCGGGCCGGCTGGGGCCTCGGCAACGCGCTGTTCGTCTCGACCGCGCTCGCGGTGATCGTCGGCGCGGCGGCCGGCGGCAGCTCGGCGGCGATCCTGCTGTACGAGTCGGCGCTCGGCCTCGGCATGGCGTGCGGGCCACTGCTCGGCGCCCTGCTGGGTGATGCCAGCTGGCGCTACCCGTTCTTCGGCACGGCCGCGCTGATGGCGATCGGCTTCGTCTGCATCACGGCGTTCCTGAAGGAGCAGCCGAAGCCCGCCCGCAGGACGTCACTGCTCGACCCGGTCAAGGCGCTCGGCCACGGCGGCCTCGCCTCCGTCGCGGCCTCCGCGTTCTTCTACAACTACGCGTTCTTCACGATCCTGGCGTTCACCCCGTTCGTGCTGAACATGACGCCGTACAAGTCCGGCGCCGTCTTCTTCGCCTGGGGCCTGCTGCTCGCGGTGTTCTCGGTGCTCGTCGCGCCCCGGCTGCAGCAGCGGTTCGGCTCGCTCAAGGTGCTCGGCGCCTCCCTGGTGCTGCTCTCCGCCGACCTCGTCGTCCTGGGCTACGGCAGCCACACCACGGCCATCGTCTGCACGATCGTCTCCGGCGCCCTCATCGGCATGAACAACACCGTGTACACGGAGCTGGCGCTCGGCGTCTCGGACGCGCCGCGCCCGGTGGCCAGCGCGGGCTACAACTTCGTGCGCTGGTTCGCCGCCGCCGCGGCGCCCTACCTGGCCCCGAAGATCGAGGAGTGGAGCGACATCCACATCCCGTTCGTGGTCGCCGCCGTCGCCTCGCTGCTGGGCGCGGTCGTGGTCCTGGTCCGGCGCTCCGCGCTGACCCACGAGGCGGAGGAGCTGGAGCCCAAGCACGCCACGGAGGACGGCGTCACGGTCTTCGCCAACTGACGCCGGCGGTCCGGTCCGGTCCGGGGAGGATCAGTCCAGAACCACGGAATGCCGCAGGGGATCGCGCAGGTCGGTCCCCTGCGACAGCCATTTCTCCTGGAGTTCCTGCGCACCCCGGACCCGCTTCCAGGCGGCCTCGTTGTGCGTCATCGGCAGCAGCGGCAGAAAGCGCACCGGCTCCAAGCCCTCATCCAGCTCCAGGTCCTCGACCAGGCCCCCGCTCTCCGCGACCAGCACCGAGGTGAACGGCGCACCCGGCCACAGCGGTTCGCCCACGTCCAGCGAGGCCCCCGGGGCCACGACCAGCCCCTCCACCTGGGGCGAGGCCGCGAGCACGGCGAGCTTGCGCAGCACCTGGTCGGTGTCGGCGAGCCCGCCCCGCACCGAGAGCACCAGCTCGGCGCGCGGGCCCTTCACCGGGTCGGCCAGGACGGCGGTCGGGTCGGACATCGGCTGGGCGGACATGCCGAGCGTGGCGTACCGCACGAGGTCGCCGTCGATGAACCGGAGTACCTCGATCCGGTCCGTCCCGAGAAACGTCACTGCCGCGCGTGCGTCCGGTTCACCCAGGGCCGTCCGCAGACGCGCCTCGACCAGAGCAAGAATTTCTGCCATGCGGCGAGCATAGGACGCGTATGGAACGGGCAAAGTAAGGGATTGGCCCTGTACCGGCTGCTAGCCTGGGGTGCCGGCCGGGACAGCACGCAGAAGCGTCGCTCTCAGTCCCGGCGCAACGTCATCCCCCACGGGGGACCGACCGGAGGAGGTGGGGCTGCGGTGGATCCAAGTCGACCGTGCAGTACCAACCGCTCCTCCGCTCGGCGCCTCTCCGCGTGATCTGACACGCGGCCGAGGCCACGGCATGTCGCACGGCGGAAGAGCACACCTTTTTGCCTGTCTGTAGCGAACGCCGTCATCGTGCCGCCGCGGTGCCGCCCGCTTTGCGGATGTGAGACCACGTCCCCATTCCGGGCTGTTCCAGGCCCTCGACGACGGCCCTCCGTGAAGGAGCCAGCCATGTCGATGATCCGTGACCTGCGCGCCGTGGTGCGCCCGTCCCTGCGCAAGACCCCCGCCCTGCACAACAGCTACGACACCACCCGCGACCCGTCCGCCTCCAGCGCGGTCGTCGACTGCGCGGTCTACCGCGACGGCCGCCGCCTCGCCGAGGTGGAGGGCACCTGCGCCACCCCGCGCGAGGCGATGCTCCGGGTGCGCGAGGACGGCGGCTTCGCCTGGATCGGTCTGCACGAGCCGACCGAGGAGGAATTCGCGGGCATCGCCCGGGAGTTCGGGCTGCACCCGCTGGCCGTCGAGGACGCCGTCCACGCCCACCAGCGCCCGAAGCTGGAGCGGTACGACGACACGCTGTTCACCGTCTTCAAGACCATCCACTACGTCGAGCACGCCGAGCTGACCGCGACCAGCGAGGTCGTGGAGACCGGCGAGGTCATGTGCTTCACCGGCCGGGACTTCGTCATCACCGTGCGGCACGGCGGCCAGGGCTCGCTGCGCGCCCTGCGTCACCGTCTGGAGGACGACCCGGAGCTGCTCGCCAAGGGCCCGTCCGCGGTGCTGCACTCCATCGCCGACCACGTCGTCGACGGCTACATCGCGGTGGCGGGCGCGGTGCAGGACGACATCGACGAGGTGGAGATCGAGGTCTTCTCCACGCCGGACAAGGGCAGTTCGCGCGGCTCGGACGCCGGACGGATCTACCAGCTCAAGCGCGAGGTGCTGGAGTTCAAGCGGGCCGTCTCCCCGCTGCTGCGCCCGATGCAGCTGCTGAGCGAGCGGCCGATGCGGCTGATCGACCCGGACATCCAGAAGTACTTCCGGGACGTCGCCGACCACCTCGTACGCGTCCAGGAGGAGGTCATCGGCTTCGACGAGCTGCTGAACTCCATCCTCCAGGCCAACCTGGCGCAGGCGACCGTCGCTCAGAACGAGGACATGCGCAAGATCACGTCCTGGGCGGCGATCGTGGCCGTGCCGACGATGATCTGCGGGGTCTACGGCATGAACTTCAGGCACATGCCGGAGCTGCGCTGGACGTACGGCTACCCGATGGTGATGGGCTTCATCGGCGTGGTCTGCTTCTCCATCCACCGCATGCTCAAGCGCAACGGCTGGCTCTGAGGCTCCCCGTTCACGGACGTTCTAAGCTCTGCCCCATGACTGCTGCTGACACGCTGCTCGGGCCGGCCCTCGTCGAGGAGGCCACGAAGAAGTCGGGCCTCATCTGGGTGCGCGGCACCGGGCCGGCGCGGGCGCTGTGGCACGTATGGCACGAGGGCGCCGCCCACCTCGTCGGCGACGGCCCCGGCGAGCAGCCGCTGCCCGCCGGTCTCACCGACGGGGCCACCGCCGAGGTGACCGTCCGCAGCAAGGACAAGGGCGGACGCCTCGTCGCCTGGTCGGCCGCGGTGGCCGTACTCGCCCCGCACTCCGAGGCCTGGGAGGCCGCCGTCGCCGAGCTGAAGGGCAAGCGGCTGAACGCGCCGGACGCGGAGCGGATGCCGGAGCGGTGGGCGCGCGAGTGCCGGGTCGTACGGCTCACGCCCCTCGACGCGCGCACCGAGCTGCCGGACACCTCCGGCGCGGCCGCGCCGCTGCCGACTCCGGCGACGACCCGGCTGCCGGTCCCGGCGGGCCTGCCGCGCCTCCTGAAGCGCTCGCTGCGCGCGTAGCGGGTACCGGCTGGGGCGTGTGCCCGGGCGTCGTCGGCCGGACGGGACTTCGCGGACGCGCCCTAGGACGACGTCCTCGGGAGCTGCTTGCCGTAGTCGACGGTCTCGTCCTCGGGCGGGGCCTTCAGCGCGAAGTCCTTGCCCCAGTCGGCGAGCGTGATCACGCCCCCGCCGCCACCCCGGGCGAAGCGCAGCGGATACGGCGTGCCCTCCAGCGACACGTCGAGCGCGCCGCCGGTGCCCTCGCCGCCCATGATGCGTACGGTGCGCACCCCGGCGACCTTGTCACGGTCGCCCTTGGTCAGCTCGCCGTGCAGCGTGAGCATCCCGCCGAGCAGCACCTTCTTGTCGGTGAAGCCGCTGAGCTGCTTGTACGTGGGGTCGCCCTCGGGGACCCTGACGTACTTGTCCTCCAGCTTGTCCGCGGCTGCCGCGCCGTCCTCGCCCGTGTCCGCCTTGCCCTCGTCGTGGCTCCAGAAGCCGGCGTCGGCCTTGAGGTAGAGCCCGTCACCGATCCGCAGCAGCGTGAAGGTGCTGTTCTTCGAGGTGACGGAGCCCGCGCCGCCCTTGTCCTTGAGCCGCATGTCGATCTTGTACGTGCCGCCCTTGCTGACGAGCGTCCCGGCGAGGTGCACCGCGTCGGCGGAGTCCGCCGCGGTCCGCGCCTTCTTCTCGATCTCCGCTGCCGAGAGCTTGCCGACGCCGTTGGTTCCCTGGTCCGGGTCCTCGCCCCCGCACGCGGTCAGGGCCGCGGTCAGCCCCGCGCAGAGCACGAGGGCGAGGGACGCGGTCCGGCGGCGGGCACGGACGGCCGGGGCGGAAGAGGTCACAGGCGCACTGCCTCTCGTCTCCATGGTGGGGGATGGCAGACGGCAGCGTACCCGGGTGGCCTACGCCAATGGGCCCAGAGCCGTACGGACGGTCCGCCGGGGCGGTCCGCGACCGTACGGGCTAGCCTGATCACGTCATAACAGTGCAATAACTGTCGGAAGCGGGCGGCCCGGCGCGGTCCGGGGGCCCAGCGAGGAGGATCAGGGATGACACCGGTCACGCCCCGGGTCTTCGTCTCGCACCTGTCGGGTGTGCCGGTCTTCGATCCCAACGGCGACCAGGTGGGCCGCGTGCGCGACCTGGTCGCGATGCTGCGCGTGGGCGGCCGGCCGCCCCGGCTGCTGGGCATGGTCGTCGAGGTGGTGAGCCGGCGGCGGATCTTCCTGCCGATGACCCGGGTGACGGGTGTCGAGTCGGGGCAGGTGATCACCACCGGCGTGGTCAACATGCGTCGCTTCGAGCAGCGGCCCACCGAACGCCTGGTGCTCGGCGAGTTCCTCGACCGCCGGGTGCGCCTGGTGGAGACGGACGAGGAGGTCACCATCCTGGACGTGGCGATCCAGCAGCTGCCCGCCCGCCGGGACTGGGAGATCGACAAGTACTTCGTCCGCAAGGGCCGGGGCGGGGCGCTGCGCCGCAAGGGCGAGACGCTGACCGTCGAGTGGTCCGCGGTGACGGGGTTCTCCCTGGAGGAGCACGGCCAGGGCGCCGAGTCCCTGGTGGCGACCTTCGAGCGGCTGCGCCCCGCCGACGTCGCCAACGCCCTGCACCATCTGACGCCCAAGCGGCGGGCGGAGGTCGCGGCCGCGCTGGACGACGACCGGCTCGCCGACGTCCTGGAGGAGCTGCCCGAGGACGACCAGGTGGAGATCATCGGCAAGCTCCAGGAGGAGCGCGCGGCGGACGTCCTGGAGGCGATGGACCCGGACGACGCGGCCGACCTGCTCTCCGAGCTGCCGGAGGAGGACAAGGAACGGCTGCTGATGCTGATGCGCCCCGGCGACGCGGCGGACGTGCGGCGGCTGATGTCGTACGAGGAGCGCACCGCGGGCGGCCTGATGACGACGGAGCCGGTCATCCTGCGCCCGGACGCCACGGTCGCCGACGCGCTCGCCCGGGTGCGTCAGTCGGACCTGTCCCCGGCGCTCGCCGCGCAGGTGTACGTGTGCCGGTCGCCCGACGAGACGCCGACGGGCAAGTACCTGGGCACCGTGCACTTCCAGCGGCTGCTGCGGGACCCCCCGTTCACCCTGGTCAGCTCGCTCCTGGACAGCGATCTGGTGCCGCTCCCGCCGGACACCCCGCTGTCGGTGGTGACCAGTTACCTGGCGGCGTACAACCTGGTGTCGGTGCCGGTGGTGGACGAGAGCGGGTCGCTGCTCGGTGCGGTGACCGTCGACGACGTGCTGGACCACCTGCTGCCCGAGGACTGGCGGGAGACCGACTTCCACGGCCGCGAGGGGGTGCTCCGTGACCGGTGAGGACCGCGCCCGCGCGTCGAACGGCTCGACGGCACTGACCCGTACGCCGAGGAACCGCCTGGACCAGCCGAAGGCCCCGCGCCGCAGGCTGCTGCCCGAGTACGACCCGGAGGCGTTCGGCCGGTTCTCGGAGCGCATCGCGCGCTTCCTGGGCACCGGCCGGTTCATCGTCTGGATGACGCTGATCATCATCGTGTGGGTGGCGTGGAACATCTTCGCGCCGCCGAACGTGCGGTTCGACGAGTACCCCTTCATCTTCCTGACCCTGATGCTCTCGCTCCAGGCCTCGTACGCCGCCCCGCTGATCCTTCTCGCGCAGAACCGGCAGGACGACCGGGACCGGGTCACGCACGAGCAGGACCGCAAGCAGAACGAGCGCTCCATCGCCGACACCGAGTACCTGACCAGGGAGATCGCGGCGCTGCGGATGGGCCTCGGCGAGGTCGCCACCCGGGACTGGATCCGCTCCGAGCTGGAGGACCTCGTGAAGGACCTGGACGACCGGCGGGCGCTGCTGTCCGCCGAGAGTGACGAAGACCGCTGAGAAGGTTACCCGCGTGTAGCTACACGCGCCGTACCATCGTCCGTATGGCTACGGAAGACGCGGTGCTTGAGGCACTGGCGACAGTGAACGACCCCGAGATCCACCGTCCGATCACCGAGCTGGGCATGGTGAAATCGGTCGACATCGATCCTGACGGTGTGGTCGCTGTCACGGTGTACCTCACCGTCTCCGGCTGTCCCATGCGCGAGACCATCACCCGGAACGTGACCGACGCGGTGGCCCGCGTCGAGGGCGTCTCGCGGGTCGACGTCACCCTCGACGTCATGAGCGACGAGCAGCGCAAGGACCTCGCGGCGTCGCTGCGCGGCGGTACGGCGGAGCGCGAGGTGCCCTTCGCGAAGCCCGGCTCGCTGACCCGGGTGTACGCGGTCGCCTCCGGCAAGGGCGGCGTCGGCAAGTCCTCGGTGACGGTGAACCTGGCCGCGGCGATGGCGGCGGACGGGCTCAAGGTCGGTGTCGTGGACGCGGACATCTACGGTCACAGCGTGCCGAGGATGCTCGGGGTGGACGGCCGGCCGACCCAGGTCGAGAACATGATCATGCCGCCGTCCTCGCACGGTGTGAAGGTCATCTCCATCGGCATGTTCACTCCGGGCAACGCCCCGGTGGTGTGGCGCGGCCCGATGCTGCACCGCGCGCTCCAGCAGTTCCTGGCCGATGTGTACTGGGGCGACCTGGACGTCCTGCTGCTCGACCTGCCGCCGGGCACCGGTGACATCGCGATCTCGGTGGCCCAGCTGGTGCCGAACGCGGAGATCCTGGTCGTCACCACCCCGCAGCAGGCCGCCGCCGAGGTGGCCGAGCGGGCCGGATCCATCGCCGTCCAGACCCACCAGAAGATCGTCGGCGTCGTCGAGAACATGTCGGGCATGCCGTGCCCGCACTGCGACGAGATGGTCGACGTCTTCGGCTCGGGCGGCGGCGCGAAGGTCGCCGAGGGGCTGACCCGGACGGTCGGCGCCGAGGTGCCGGTGCTGGGCGCCATCCCGATCGACGTACGGCTGCGCGAGGGCGGCGACGAGGGCAAGCCCGTCGTGCTGTCCGACCCCGACTCCCCCGCCGGCAAGGCACTGCGCACCATCGCGGGCAAGCTGAGCGGCCGTCAGCGCGGCCTGTCGGGCATGTCGCTGGGCATCACCCCGCGCAACAAGTTCTGACCTCCGCACGGATACGGGGAAGGCCGGGGCCCGCGGGCCCCGGCCTTCCCCGTATCCGCGTGCGTCAGGCGTACGACTCGATGTCCTTGACCACCGAGAAGCCCAGCCCGTACGCGCTCATCCCGCGCCCGTAGGCACCGATGTGCACCCCGCCGGGCGCGGAGCCGGCCAGCACCCAGCCGAACTCGGACTCGCGGTAGTGGAAGGGCACCGGCACCCCGTCGACCGGCAGGGACAGCGCCGACCAGGCGGGACCCTCCAGGTCGTCGGCGAGTTCGAACGCCGTCTCCGTCTGCTGGTCCAGCCAGTCGTCGCGCAGGGTGTGGTCGAGCTGCGGGGGCCAGGTGCAGGACAGCAGGCCGGAACCGGCCAGCCAGGCCGCCGAGGAGACCGTCGTCGCCTCCAGGACCCCCGTGCCGTCACCGCTGCGCCGTACGGGGCTGCTGGCGACGGTCACCACGACCGCGAACCGCTGCTTGTCGGCCGCGGCGTCGCCCCGTACCAGGGGCTCGTCGCCGTGGCCGATGGAACCGTGCTGCACCTCGCCGTCGGCGGCGGTGCCCAGGGGCATCAGCCGGCGCGGGCCGGTGAACGCCTCGTCCAGCGCGTACCAGGGGAACGGGGCCTTCAGGTAGCCGCCGACCACCATGAGCCGGGCCGCCGGGACCGCCTCCACCGTGTCCGGCGCGTCCTGTGCGCCCACCCGACTCGTCGTCTCCATCAGCCCGGCCGCCTCCTCGATCCATGGGTCCGGAGCGGCCCGCCCCCCGCGGGCGTCTCACAACCGGACAGATGGAGAATAGCCATACCGTCCGGACGACCCGGGATTGGCGGTGCTCAGGTGGCGTCCGCGTCGAACGGCGGCGGGGTGTCCTTCGGGGGCTGCTCGCCCTTCTTGAGCAGGTCGGGAGCGCCCTTCGAGCCGTTCGCGGCGGTGACCGCCGCACCGCCCGACACGCCGGTCTTCGCCTCGACGGCCGCCGGGCCGCGCCCGTTCACCACGTCGGTGATCTCGGTGACCTCCTTGCGGAGGTCGAAGCTCTCGCGGATCTCCTTCAGCCCCAGGTCGTCGTTGCCGTCCATCAGCTGCTTGCGGACGAACGTCTTGGGGTTGAGGTCCTCGAACTCGAAGTCCTTGAACTCCGGGCCCAGCTCCGTGCGGATGTCCTCCTTGGCGCTCTCCGAGAACTCACGGATCTTGCGGATGAAGCGGGAGGCGTCCTGGATGACCTTGGGCAGCTTCTCCGGGCCGAAAACCAGCACGCCGAGAATCGCGAGCGTCAGCAGCTCGAGTGCACCTATGTCGTTGAACACCTTGCGGCTCCTCGTCTTCTCCGCGACCAGCTCGGATGAGGTCCGGACATCGACCACGGTACCCGGCGAATCTGTCCGGACGGTAGCTTCCCGTGGCGCTCACGTGCCGGTTGCCGAGCCCAGTGTCAAAGTTATGGACAGGTCTTTACCACCGCGGGTCACGGTCAGTTCGAGACGGTCCCCCGGCCGGTGCGAGCGGATCTTGACGATCAGTTCCTCGCCGCTGTGCACCCGTTCGCCGTCCACCTCGGTGATGATGTCCTCCGGCTCCACACCGGCCTTGTCCGCCGGACCGTCCGCCGTGACGGGCGAGGTGCCCTGGGCGCTCGACCCGACCTTGGCGCCGTCACCGGTGTACTTCATGTCGAGGGTGACGCCGATCACGGGGTGGGTCGCCTTGCCGGTGTTGATCAGCTGCTCGGCGACGAGCTTGCCCTGGTTGATCGGGATGGCGAAGCCGAGGCCGATCGACCCGGCCTGCCCGCCCTCGGCGGCCGAGCCGCTGTCGGCGGCGCGGATGGCGCTGTTGATGCCGATGACATGGGCGTCGGTGTCCACCAGCGGACCGCCGGAGTTGCCCGGGTTGATCGGGGCGTCGGTCTGGAGCGCGTTGACGTAGCTGACGTCGCTGCCGTCGCCCTTCTCGCCGCCCGCGGTGATCGGCCGGTCCTTGGCGCTGATGATGCCGGAGGTGACGGTGTTGGACAGGTCGAACGGCGCGCCGATGGCCACGACCGGGTCGCCGACCCGGACGTTGTCGGAGTTGCCCAGCGGCAGCGGCTTCAGGCCGGAGACACCGCTGACCTTCACCACGGCCAGGTCGTAGCCGCTGTCCTTGCCGACGACCTCGGCGGTGGCGGTCTCGCCCCCGCTGAACGTGACGGTGATCTCGCCGGAGGAGCCCGCCGGGGCGACCACGTGGTTGTTGGTGAGGATGTGGCCCCGGTCGTCGAGGACGAAGCCGGTGCCCGTGCCGGACTCGGTGGAGCCGCTGACGTGCAGGGTGACCACGCTGGGCAGGGCGCTGGCCGCTATGCCGGCCACGCTGTCCGGGGCGCGTCCGCCGCCGTCCCGCTCGTCCTGGGGCAGCTCGACGCTGGTGAGGCCGCCGTTGCGCTCGATGTACGCGCCTATCCCGCCGCCGATGCCGCCGGCGACCAGGGCCAGCAGCAGGGCGCCGACCAGCACGGTGCCGCGCCGCTTTCCGCGCCGTCCGTCCGGGAGCGGCGGGCCCGGCTGGGTGACGAGGGGCTGCCGGGGCGCGCCCCAGGGGTCGTAGCTCTGCCACTGCGGGGCCGGCGGGTGCGCGGCGGGGGCGGGCGCGCTCTCCTGCGGCTGCTGGGCGGCCGGCGGGGGCGGGAACGCCTGGGCGGGCTCGGGCGCCACGGACAGACCCGCGCCGTTGGTCCCCGCGTACGCCGGGGGCACGGGGGTGCCGTGCGCCGGCGTCGGACGCTGTACGGGAGGGGCGGGCGCCCACGGGCCGGGGCCGCCGTAGGGCGGGGTGCCGTACGGGTCCGGCTCGTGCAGCGGCTGCGTGGCGTGCGGGGCGGGGGCGGCGTCGTCGGGCGCAGCGGGGTGCTCGGGCGCCGCCGGGGGCGTGGGCTCCGCCGGGGGCTCAGTCGCCGCGGGCGTCCCGTCGGTCACCGGTGCGGGGGCGTCCGGGGCCTCGCCCGGCGCGTCCGCCACCTCGTCCGAGGCCGGCGAAGGCTCGACCGCGTCCTCCACCGAAGGCTCGGTGCGTGTGCCACGTCCCGGTGTGGGCCGGCTCCACCACTTCGCCTTCGGCCCGGTCGGCTTCCCGTCGTCCATGCTCTCCCCGCAACTGCCGCAACCGGCCCTCCGCACGCCCCCGCAGGGGCGTCCCTCCCGAAATCCTGCCGGAATTCAACCAGGTTTGAGCCGGAGCTGCGCAGCCTCTGCGGGGTGCTGGATCAGCGGCGGGGGGCGAGAGGCAGCCCGTGGTCGGCGGAAGCCGGCTTCGCGGCGGCCGAGGTGGGCGGCAGGGAGGGCTCGGAGGCAGCGGGCGAGACCGGGTGGAGTCCGCTGCCCAGGGTGCGGGCGAGCAGGAGACCGGCCCCACCGGGACGTATCGGCGCGGAGACGTCGGAGCGGAGGGACAGGCCGTACGGACTGCCCGTGAGCCGGCCGGTGCCCAGCAGCGAGGCGGCCGGGGCGAACCCCGCCGACGCCGTGTTCACCACGGGGGAGACCGGGCCGTTCCCCACCGGGCCGTTCCCGATCCCCTGGCCGGACGTGGCGCGCGAGCCCTGGCCGGATCCGTTCCTGCGGCCGACCGTGGCGCCGCCGCCGGTACGCGCGTCGTTGCCCACCGGGGTCACGCTGTTGCCCGAGCCGGAGGCGCGGTTGGGCCCGTCGGAGCCCGCACTCGTCGGCAGGGCACCACCGAGCGCGATGGCCGCCAGCGAGACCGCGCTGGCGGCGGCGAAGGCGAACCGTCGGCCCCGCCACGGCGAGCGGTCGGCCTCGCGCCCCACCTCGTGTATGCGGAAGCCCGAGCGGGCCGGGGCGGCGGGCAGCGCGGTGGCCCCGCCGTGCACGGTGGGGAGGTAGCCGAAGCCGTCGAGGGGGCCCGGACCCAGGGTGAGGTCCGCCCGGCCGCCCGGCGGACGCGTCCCCGGGAACAGTCCGTCACCGAACCGTCCGGAGCCGCCCACGGGTCTTCCCTGCCGGTCGTCGTCACCCCCCGGAGGCCCGCCCGGAAGCCCCTGGAGACGTGCCAGGAAGCCCTCGGAGGGCGAGGGCGGGGCAGCCGTCGCGAACACGCTCTTCAGACGGCGCTGGGCGGCCGCCTCGGCCGCGCACCTGGCGCAGGTCGCGAGATGGGCGAGCACCCGGTCGCGGGCGTCGTGCTTCAGCTCGCCGTCGACGAGCGCGGCGAGTCGGTCCCCCAGGTGTTGTTCCGCGGGGGTCGGATCCGTTTGGCTCACGCCGTGCCGCCCTCCCCTGTCAGGAGGGCGCCCGCCAGCGAGCGCTGCTCGGCGCGCGCCTCGGGCGAGCGGTGCCGCAGCGCCTTGCGCAGGTGCGAGCGTCCGCGGTGGATACGGCTGCGCACCGTGCCGAGCTTCACGCCGAGCGTCGCGGCGATCTCCTCGTACGAGAGTCCTTCGATGTCGCAGAGGACGACGGCGGCCCGGAACTCGGGCGCGAGGGTGTCCAGCGCCTGCTGGACGTCCGCGTCGAAGTGGGTGTCGTTGAAGACCTGCTGGGGCGACGGCTCACGGCTGGGCAGCCGCTCGGCGGCGTCGTCCCCGAGGGAGTCGAAGCGGATGCGCTGCTTGCGGCGGACCATGTCCAGGAAGAGGTTGGTCGTGATGCGGTGCAGCCAGCCCTCGAAGGTGCCGGGCGTGTAGGTCGACAGCGAACGGAAGACGCGGACGAAGACCTCCTGCGTGAGGTCCTCCGCGTCGTGCTGGTTTCCCGTCAGCCGGTAGGCGAGGCGGTAGACGCGGCCGCTGTGCGTGCTGACGATCTCTTCCCATGTGGGCGGGGTCCACGCCTGGGATTCCGCATCTGAGGCGAAGGTCGCGGTCGGTGCGGAGTCGTTGGAAGAACGGTCAGCAATGTCGGTCACGGATTTCGGCTCACCCGCCGACCTGAGAAGGCGCCGCAGCACTCCTCCCCGATCCACAGGCGCAGCCGCACCTCCCCTATCGGCTCTGGTGGTGTCCAGTGGAGCCCCTACCATAGCCACCTCGCCCGTTAGCTCCGGATAAGCCTTTTTCCAGCTGGGGCCGGGGATCTCCCCGGAACCTCGCCGCATACCGGACCCGATCGGCGGGCCTGGTCCACGGGCTTTCCCCCGCCCTCTCACAACGCCCGGTCCCATCTGCGGGTTCCCGGGTCCAGCGGATACAGTCACCGTTGCGCCAACTAAGGGGACAGGAGAGGGTCATTACCGCCAACCGGCAGACGAGCTGGGCGTTCGCCGACGCCTTTGTCGCCGAGGACGAAGCACTGCGCTGGGCCCGGGACCGGGCCCGCGAGGCAGGGCTCCGCTCGGTGTCGCCAGGCACCGGCGCAGCGCTGCGCCTGCTCGCTGCCACCACGGACGCCAAGGCCGTGGCGGAAATCGGTACCGGCACCGGCGTGTCCGGCATCTATCTGCTGCACGGCATGCGCCCGGACGGGGTACTGACCACGGTCGACCCGGAGCCCGAGCGCCAGCAGTTCGCCCGGGAGGCGTTCCGGGCGGCCGGCTTCGCGGCCAACCGGTCCCGTTTCATCCCCGGGCGCGCGCTCGACGTGCTCCCCCGGCTGGCGGACGGCGGCTACGACCTCGTGTTCTGCGACGGCGACCGGATGGAGAGCCTGGACTGTCTCGCTGAATCGTTGCGCCTGCTGCGACCTGGGGGTCTCGTCTGCTTCGAGGGCGTCTTCGCGAACGGCCGTACGGTCGACTCGGCCGCCCAGCCCGCCGAGGTGCTGCGGGTCCGCGAGCTGCTGCGCGCGGTCCGCGAGAGCCAGGAGCTGATGGCGACGCTGCTGCCGGTCGGCGACGGTCTGCTCTGCGCGGTCCGGCGCGGCTGAGGCATACGCCTCCCCCGTACGCGTACCGCACCCCCGCGCGCGCGGCCGTACCGGTCCCGGACGCACCGCTGCCCCGGCATGGAAACCATGCCGGGGCAGCGGTGAAGTAGTGAGCGCCTCCGCTCAGCCGACGACCTGCTTGAGGGCGTCGCCGAGGGCATCGGCCTCGTCCGGCGTCAGCTCCACGACAAGCCGACCGCCGCCTTCGAGCGGAACTCGCATGACGATGCCCCGCCCCTCCTTTGTCACCTCGAGCGGGCCGTCGCCCGTCCGCGGCTTCATGGCCGCCATGCTCGTTCCCCTTCCTGAAACCAGCTCATCGCAACCGGCGGCCCCATGACAGGCGCTGCCTCACCGGCATCGAACACAGTGCTTCCACGTCATTATCCCGCATCACAGACCCCGATGACCAACATCGCTCTGCATCGCTTGGGCAACGCGCTCACTCAAAACCACCCAATTCGGGGACCTCACTGGGATACTCCCGCCCCTTCGGCCCTTCCCCGGCCCGGAAATGTTTGACGCAGGTCACATGTCCGCCTCCGGCGAAATCGGCCATGCTTGCGTGGACAGGGCTGGTGAACGACACGCAAAGGGGACCATTCATGGCCGATCACGACGACGCGGTGCTCTACGACATCAGCGACGGGCTCGCGACGATCACGATCAACCGCCCCGACGCGATGAACGCCATGAACACCGCGGCCAAGGTCGCGCTCCGCGACGCCCTGCGGTCGGCCTCGGCCGACACCGGCGTACGGGCGGTGCTGCTGACCGCGGCCGGCGGGCGCGCCTTCTGTGTGGGGCAGGACCTCAAGGAGCACCTGGGCAAGCTCGCCGAGGCCCAGGAGCAGGTCGGGGGCAACGCACTGAGCACCGTCCAGGAGCACTACAACCCGATCGTGCGGGCGCTCACCGAGATGCCGAAGCCGGTCGTGGCCGGGATCAACGGCGCCGCCGCCGGCGCGGGCTTCGGCTTCGCCCTCGCCTGCGACTACCGGGTGGCCGCCGACACCGCCTCCTTCAACACCTCGTTCGCCGGGGTGGCCCTGACCGCCGACTCGGGTGTCTCCTGGACGCTGCCCCGGCTCATCGGTCAGAGCCGCGCCGCGGACCTGCTGCTCTTCCCGCGGTCCATCTCGGCGCGGGACGCCCATGAACTGGGCATCGTCAACAAGCTGGTGCCCGCCGCCGACCTCGCCGCCGAGGCGGCCGCCGTGGCCCGCACCCTGGCCGACGGGCCCACCGTGGCGTACGCGGCGCTCAAGGCGTCGCTCGCCTTCGGGGCCGGGCACACCCTGGCCGAGGCCCTGGAGAAGGAGGACGAGCTCCAGACCGCGGCGGGCGCCTCCGAGGACCACGCGATCGCGGTGCGGGCGTTCCTCGCCAAGGAGAAGCCGAAGTACCTCGGGCGGTAGGACCCGTGTGGCGGACCGGGCCCCGGGCGGCTACACCGGGGTCGGGCGGGAGACGCAGTCGGCGAGGTGGTCGTCCACCAGGCCGCACGCCTGCATCAGGGCGTAGGCCGTCGTCGGCCCGATGAACCGCAGCCCCCGCTTCTTCAGGTCCTTCGCCAGGGCCGTGGACTCGGGGGTGACCGCCGGTACGTCCCCGAGGGTCTTCGGGGCCGGGCGGCCCAGCGGGTCGGGGGCGTACGACCAGATCAGCTCGTCCAGCTCACCGGGGCCCCAGCCGGCCAGCACCCGGGCGTTGGCCATGGTCGCGTCGACCTTCGCGCGGTTGCGGATGATGCCCTCGTCGGCCAGCAGCCGCTCCCGGTCCGCCTCCGTGAACGCCGCCACCGCGGGGATGCCGAACCCGGCGAAAGCCCTGCGGAAGCCCTCGCGGCGGCGCAGGATCGTCAGCCAGGACAGACCGGACTGGAACGCCTCCAGGCACAGCCGCTCGAACAGGGCGTCGTCGCCGTGGACCGGGCGGCCCCACTCCGTGTCGTGGTACCAGAGGTAGTCCTCGGTGGACAGGCCCCACGGGCAGCGCAGTCCGCCGTCCGCCGCCGCCACGGCGTCGCCGGTCATCGGCCGGGCTCCTCGTCGTGGCCCGCCCGCTCGCCGGCCGGGCCGCCGCTCTCCCGCTGCGGCTGCCAGGGACGGTCCTGCTGGTCCTGCCCGGCCTTGAGCAGGTCGGGGCGGCCGGGGCGGGTCGCCTGCGCACCGGCGAGCGCCGCCTCCAGCTCCGCGATCCGCGCGTCCCTCTCGGCGAGCTCGGCGCCGAGCCGGCTCAGGGCGTCGTCCACGTCGGCCATCCGGTAGCCCCGGGGGGCCACGGGCAGCCGGAGCGCGTCGACGTCCGCCCGGCCGACCGGGCGCGAGACGGGCAGCGGGTCGGTCAGCTGCTCGGGCGCCACGTCCTGCAGGACGGCGCTCCTGCCTCCACCGACCACCGCGAGGGTGACCGCGGCAACCACCACCACCATCGCCAGCAGCAAGAACCAGAACACGCGTATCTCCCCGGGAGCGGAATTCGTCCGGGTCCGATCGTGCCATGAGGTACTGACAGCTAGGGTCGGCTGTCGGCTTCGGCGGGTGATGCGGGGGCCGGATTCACAGGAAGGGACACGGATGGCAAGCGGTGTGCTCCGGCTGGGGCGGCGTGAGTTCGGGGCGCACGAGCAGGTGGTCATGGCGATCGTGAACCGCACCCCCGACTCCTTCTACGACCGGGGCGCCACCTTCCAGGACGAGCCGGCGCTCGCCCGGGTCGAGCGGGCCGTGGCCGACGGCGCGGCGATCATCGACATCGGCGGCGTCAAGGCCGGTCCCGGCGAGGAGGTCACCGCCGAGGAGGAGGCCCGCCGCACGGTGGGGTTCGTCGCCGAGGTGCGCCGCCGTCACCCTGACGTGGTGATCAGCGTCGACACCTGGCGCCACGAGGTCGGCGAGGCGGTCTGCGAGGCCGGGGCGGACGTGCTGAACGACGCGTGGGGCGGGGTGGACCCGAAGCTGGCGGAGGTCGCCGCCCGGTACGGGGCGGGGCTCGTGTGCACCCATGCCGGCGGCGCGGAGCCGCGGACCCGGCCGCACCGGGTGGGGTACGAGGACGTGATGGCCGACATCCTGCGGCTGACCGTGGGGCTGGCCGAGCGGGCCGTGGCCCTGGGGGTCCGGCCGGACGGAATCATGATCGACCCCGGGCACGACTTCGGGAAGAACACCCGGCACTCGCTGGAGGCGACGCGCCGGCTCGGCGAGATGGCGGAGACGGGGTGGCCGGTGCTGGTCTCGCTCTCCAACAAGGACTTCGTGGGCGAGACCCTGGACCGGCCGGTGAAGGAGCGGTTGCTCGGGACGCTGGCGACGACGGCGGTGTCGGCGTGGCTGGGGGCACGGGTGTACCGGGTGCATGAGGTGGCCGAGACGCGGGATGTCCTGGACATGGTGGCGTCCATCGCGGGGTGGCGGGCGCCGGCGGTCGCGCGGCGGGGGCTGGCGTAGGGGGCGGGTGCGCCTGCGGCGGGCCTGTTCCCCTACCCGCCCCTTCCCGAAACCGGGGCTCCGCCCCGGACCCCGCGCCTCAAACGCCGGCGAGGCTGAAGTGGCCGCGCGGCCGGATCAAGCCCCTCCGGCGATTGAGGAGCGGGGGTACGGGGGCAGCGCCCCCGAGAACTCAGCGCCCAACCTCCTTCGTCACCAGCGCCACCGCCTCGTCCACGTCGTCCGTGACGTGGAACAGCAACAGATCCCGCTCGGACGCCTTGCCCTGGGCCACCACCGTGTCGCGGAGCCAGTCGACCAGGCCGCCCCAGTACGCCGTGCCGAAGAGGACGATCGGGAAGCGGGTGACCTTGCCCGTCTGGACGAGGGTCAGCGCCTCGAAGAGTTCGTCCAGCGTGCCGAGGCCGCCGGGCAGGACGACGAAGCCCTGGGCGTACTTCACGAACATCGTCTTGCGGACGAAGAAGTAGCGGAAGTTGACGCCGATGTCGACGTGCGGGTTGAGCCCGGACTCGAAGGGCAGCTCGATGCCGAGGCCGACCGAGACCCCCTTCGCCTCGCGCGCCCCCCGGTTCGCCGCCTCCATCGCTCCCGGGCCGCCCCCGGTGATGACCGCGAAGCCCGCGTCGACCAGCGCCCGGCCGATCCGTACGCCCGCCTCGTACTCCGGCGCCCCGGCGGCCGTACGGGCCGAGCCGAAGACGCTGATGGCGCTCGGCAGTTCGGCGAGGGCACCGAAGCCCTCGACGAACTCCGACTGGATGCGCATCACCCGCCACGGGTCGGTGTGCACCCACTCGGAGTCGTCCTCGGAGTCCAGCAGCCGCTGATCGGTCGTGCCGGGCTGTACCTGGTCCCTGCGGCGCAGCACGGGGCCGAGGCGCTGTTCCTCGGGTCGTACCGCGCCTTCTGGAATCTCCGCACCCTCGGGGATGCGCGCGTCCTCGCGGTTGCCCATGTCCTGCTCCCTCCGCCGACGTCGGAGACGTCCTGCGACGCCGCCGTCTCCGGCCAGCGTAGATCGCCGCGGGTTACGGACAGGGGAATGCGGGAGGTCAGGTCGTGAGCCAGGAGCGCAGGCGCTCCTCGCAGTGGGTGATGCGCTCGGCCTTGACGTGCTCGTCGCGCTTGTGGGCGAGGACCGGGTCGCCGGGGCCGTAGTTGACCGCGGGGACGCCGAGCGGGCCGAAGCGGGCCACGTCCGTCCAGCCGAACTTGGGGCGGGCGACGCCGCCGACCGCGTCCATGAACGCCTTGGCCGCCGGGTGGGAGAGGCCGGGCATGGCCGCGCCGGAGTGGTCGTCGACGGTGAACTCCGCGACGCCGCAGTCCGCGAAGACCTCGCGGACGTGGGCCAGGGCCTCCTCCTGGCCGAGGTCGGGCGCGTAGCGGTAGTTGACGACGACCGTGCAGGCGTCGGGGATGACGTTGTTGGCGACGCCGCCCTCGATGCGTACGGCGTTCAGGCCCTCGTGGTACTCCAGGCCGTCGATCACCGGCCGGCGCGGTTCGTACGCGGCGAGGCGGGCGAGGACCGGGGCCGCGGCGTGGATGGCGTTGGACCCCATCCAGCTGCGCGCGGAGTGCGCCCGCTCGCCCTCCAGGTGCAGGAAGACGCGCAGGGTGCCCTGGCAGCCGCCCTCGACCTCTCCGTTGGAGCCCTCCAGCAGGATGGCGAAGTCGCCCTTCAGCCAGTCGGGGTGGGCGTCGGCGATGCGGCCGAGGCCGTTGAGGTGGGCGGCGACCTCCTCCTGGTCGTAGAAGACGAAGGTGAGGTCGCGGTTGGGCTCGGGCACGGTGGCGGCGATGCGCAGCTGGACGGCGACGCCGGACTTCATGTCGGAGGTGCCGCAGCCCCAGAGGAGGCCGTCCGCGTCGAGCCGGGAGGGCACGTTGCCGGCGATCGGCACGGTGTCGATGTGCCCGGCCAGGATGACGCGTTCGGAGCGGCCGAGATCCGTCCTGGCCACGACGTTGTTCCCGTACCGCTCGACGGTCAGGTACGGCAGCGCGCGCAGCGCCGACTCGATGGCGTCGGCGAGGTCCTTCTCGTCCCCGCTGACCGAGGGGAAGTCGACC
Source organism: Streptomyces sp. NBC_00708 (assembly GCA_036226585.1). Classification (GTDB taxonomy): domain Bacteria; phylum Actinomycetota; class Actinomycetes; order Streptomycetales; family Streptomycetaceae; genus Streptomyces. The sequence continues at coordinate 4,735,606 of CP108997.1, read as the reverse complement.
AGCGCGGCGGTGAGGGCGGGCCCGTCAAGGGTGAGGTCAAGCATGCTTTCGGCCATGGCTAGGAGCCTAGTGCCTGTCGTACGGTGGCCCCGTGCCCGAGACCGTTTCCGCTGCTCCCCGACGTCCCGGCCGCAGTCGTCGGCTGCGGATCGTGGCGGCCGTCGGCGTGCTCGCGGCGGTGGCCGGCTATCTGACCGTCCAGTACGTCTCGGGCGGGCGCGGGTCCGACCAGTGCACGGTGCGGTCGGCCGACGGCTCGTACCGGCTGACGCCCGAGCAGGCCGCGAACGCCGCCACGATCTCGGCGGTCGGCACCACGCGCGGGATGCCGGAGCGCGCGGTGACCATCGCGCTGGCCACGGCGTTGCAGGAGTCCGGGCTGCGCAACATCGACTACGGGGACCGGGATTCGCTGGGGCTTTTCCAGCAGCGGCCCTCGCAGGGCTGGGGCACCCCGAAGCAGGTCATGGACCCGGTCTACGCGGCCGGCAAGTTCTACGCGCACCTCGCGAAGATCCCCGGCTACTCGCGGCTCCCGCTCACCGAGGCCGCGCAGCGCGTCCAGCGCAGCGGCTTCCCGCAGGCGTACGCGAAGCACGAGCCGGACGCGGCGCTGCTGGCAGCCGCGCTGACCGGGCGCACGCCCGGCGCGCTGGACTGCGAGCCGCCGCGGACCACGGCCGGAACGGGCGATGCCGCGAAGGTGCGGGCCGCCCTGGTGGACGCGTTCGGCAAGGGCGTGCTGCCGGCCGGGGCGGCGCCTTCCGCGGGCCCGGCGGCCTCGGACGCGCTCGCGGTCCCCGTGCGCGCGGACCGCCGTGCCGACCGGGACGGGGTGCCGCGGCGGGGCTGGGAGCTGGCGCACTGGGCGGTGGCCCAGTCGGAGGCCCTGGGCATCGACGAGGTCGCGTACGGGGGCCGGCGGTGGGCCGCCGGATCGGGCTGGAGCACGGAACGCGAGGCCCCGGAGCGCGGGACATCCGACACGGACGAGGTACGGCTCCGCCTGGTGCGGTAGGGGCCCGGCAACCATAGGCGTGCGTACGTGCGAGGCCTCGCCCGTACGGGCGTACCGTCGTGCGCCTCCGGCGCCCCCTGAACAGCAGGTCACGGGGCGTCTCCGCGCCTCCCGCAAGCCTTGCGCCACAAGGGGAGTGACGGTTCGGCGGACAATGGCGGCGCGCACCGTTTGCCCGGGTTCCTCCGCTGAGGATTATCCGACGCATTGCTCAGTCTTTACGTCGTCGCACCGCAACCTCACCCGCCCCCAGGACGGTTGTCATGGCGTCCGGCCCACGGACAGCCCGTTTTCCTCTCCCGTCGAAGGAGCATCATGTCCCTCCCCCTGACCCGTCGGATCGCCCGTACCGCGCTGCTGATCGCGGCGGGTGCGGCCCCCGTGGTCGGTGCGGCCGGCGCCGCCGGTGCCGCGGAGCTCCCGCAGACCCCGGACCTCGGCGGCCTCACCAGCGTCGAGGGTTCCGGTCTCGGCAAGACGGTCGACGGTGCCGCCAAGCCGGCCGGCGCCACGGCGGCCCAGACCGGCGGCAAGGTCGTCGGCACCACGCTGCCGGTGGCGGGCAAGACGCTCAGCGACGTCGGCGGCAAGGCCGCCCCCGCGGCGAAGAAGGTCTCCGGCACCACCAAGGGCGCGACCAAGGGCGGCGACGTCACCAGCACTCTGACCGGCGCGGCCAAGGGCGGTCTGCCCACCGACGGCCTCACCAAGGGCCTGCCGCTCGGCTGACGCACCCCGTCGTGACGCGTGAGGGCCCCGGGGAGTGCGCACTCCCCGGGGCCCTCACGTACGCGGATGCTCAGCCCAGGCGCTTGACCGCTGCCGCCACGCGCTCGTCGGTGGCCGTGAACGCCACGCGGACGAACTGGTCGCCGGCCGGTCCGTAGAAGTCGCCGGGCGCCACCAGGATGCCCAGGTCCGCCAGGTACGCCACGGTGTCCCAGCACGGTTCGTCGCGGGTCGCCCAGAGGTAGAGGCTCGCCTCGCTGTGCTCGATCCGGAAGCCGTGGGCCTCCAGGGCCGTACGCAGGGCGGCGCGCCGGCCGGCGTAGCGGGTGCGCTGCTCGGCCACGTGCGTGTCGTCGCCGAGCGCGGCGACGGTCGCGGCCTGGACGGGCGCGGGCGTCATCATCCCGCCGTGCTTGCGGATCAGCAGCAGCTCGCTGAGCACGGCCGCGTCGCCCGCGATGAACGCGGCGCGGTAGCCGGCGAGGTTGGACCGCTTGGACAGCGAGTGGACGGCGACGACGCCCTCGTACGTACCGCCGCAGACGTCCGGGTGGAGCACGGAGACCGGCTCGGCCTCCCAGCCCAGCTCCAGGTAGCACTCGTCGCTGAAGACCAGCACCCCGTGCTCGCGCGCCCAGGCGACGATCCGGATCAGCTCGTCCTTGGAGAGCACCTTGCCGGTCGGGTTGGACGGGGAGTTGAGCCAGAGCAGCTTGAGGCCCGTCGGGTCCAGCTCGGTCGGGTCGTCGTAGACCACGGGCTCGGCGCCGCAGAGCCGGGCGCCGACCTCGTACGTCGGGTAGGCGAGGCGCGGGTAGGCGACCTTGTCGCCGGCGCCGAGGCCGAGCTGGGTCGGCAGCCAGGCCACCAGTTCCTTGGAGCCGACGACGGGCAGCACGTTCTCGTGGGCCACCGCGACCGCGCCGAGCCGCCGCTCCACCCAGCCGGTGAGCGCGTCGCGCAGGGCGGCCGTCCCCCACACCGTCGGATAGCCGGGGCTGTCCGCAGCCGCGACGAGCGCCTGCCGGATCAGCTCGGGCACCGGGTCGACGGGCGTGCCGACGGACAGGTCCACGATCCCGTCCGGGTGGGCCTCGGCCGTCGACTTGAAGGGCGCCAGCTTGTCCCAGGGGAAGACCGGGAGGCGGGAGGAGACTGCGGACACGGCTCTCTGCTTTCTCGTACGGGGTTCACGCGGGCGGCCCGGAAGGACCGCGGGAAACACCGCGGCCCCGCACGGCGGCGAGCCGTACGGGACCGGGGCGGCGCACGTGCCGGGGCGCTGTTACTGGTTCTGCGGCGGCAGCGCGGCGATGAACGCGTGGTCGCGCTCGATCAGGCCGAGCTTGGAGGCACCACCGGGCGACCCGAGGTCGTCGAAGAACTCGACGTTCGCCTTGTAGTAGTCCTTCCACTCGTCCGGGGTGTCGTCCTCGTAGAAGATCGCTTCCACCGGGCAGACCGGCTCGCAGGCTCCGCAGTCGACGCACTCGTCCGGGTGGATGTACAAGGACCGCTGGCCCTCGTAGATGCAGTCGACGGGGCACTCTTCGATGCAGGCCTTGTCCTTGACGTCGACACAAGGCTGCGCGATGACGTAGGTCACGCTGTCGTTCCTCCTCGGTAGGGCGTTGGCTCTCGCGCGGGAGCGCGGCGTCGTCGATGCCCGCCCCTAGTATCTCCGTTCGCGGGCACGAACCGAACAGGAGGGGCGGACAGAGCTGTGGAATTCACCATCGGCGGACGGCTTGAGGTCCGAATTGCACCGGCTGACGTGGGCAAACGGGTATCAGTCCGGCGTTTGACCGGAGACGGTGCCGAGGGTCCGAAATTCACCGACACGGTCGGCGTTCTCACATCGTGGGACGACGGTGTGCTGTCCCTCACACCCAAGAACGGCGAGTCCGTACGCATCGCGGAGTCCTCGCTGGTCGCGGGCAAGGTCGTGCCGTCCGCCCCGGCCCGGCGGCGCGGTCCGGCCGCCTCCTACGGGGAACTGGCCCCCGTATACGCGCGCGCCTGGCAGCCGGTGGAGAGCGAGCCGCTGGGCGACTGGCTGCTGCGCGCCGCCGGCGGATTCACCCGGCGCGCCAACTCGGTGCTGCCGCTCGGCGATCCGGGCGTCCCGCTCGGCGTGGCGCTCGGGCGTGTCCGGCAGTGGTACGCGGACCGGGGCCTGCCCCCGTACGTGCAGACGGCGACCGGTGCCGAGGACGCGCAGGAGGAGCTGTGCGCGGCGCTGGAGGAGCACGGCTGGCGGCGCGAGGTGACGGCGGAGGTGCGGATCGCCGCGCTCGCCCCGGTCGGTGACCTGCCGGCCGAGGTGTCCCGGGTCCGGCTGGAGCGTACGGCCGACGCGGCGTGGCTCTCCCGCTACCAGCGCGTCGGGACCCCGGGCCCCGAGGTGTCGTCGGTGCTGCACAGCGGGCCTTCGGTGTGGTTCGCGACCGTGCCCGGCGAGGCGGGCGAGGCGCCCGCCGCGATCGGGCGGTGCGTGGTGGACGGGCGGTGGGCCGGGTTCATGGCGGTCGAGGTGGCTCCCGAGCACCGCCGCCGGGGCCTCGCGACCGCCGTGATGACCGCACTGGCCCGGCAGGCGATGGACGAGGGCGCGTCCGCCGCCTGGCTCCAGGTGGAGGCGGACAACGAGGGCGCCCGCGCGCTGTACGACGGGATGGGCTTCGCGACGCACCACCTCTACCACCACTTCCGGCCGGTGTGACCGGTGGCCCCCGAGAGCAACGACCGCGAGGAGCTGCGCCGCCGGTTCGCGGAGGAGGCCAGGGCCGAGCGGCCCGACCTGGCGCTGCTGTGCCTGCTGGTGGCGGCGGAGGCGGACCCGGCGCTGGACACGCGGGGCATCGACGAGGCCCAGATCGAGCTGGACCGGCTGGCCGGTCTGCTCCCGTACGGGCTGCGCGGCGGCCACGCCTGGGCGTCGGCGCTGGCCGAACTGCTCGGTGAGCGGTGCGGGTTCGAGGGCTCGACGGCGGACTACCGGCGCCTGGAGTCGTCCCTGCTGCACGAGGTGCTGCGGCGGCGGCGCGGGCTGCCGATCCTGCTGTCGGTGGTGTGGATCGAGGTCGCCCGGCGGGCGGGCGCCCCGGTGTACGGGGTGGCCCTGCCGGGTCATTTCGTGGTCGGCTTCGGCGACCCGGACGAGCGGGTGCTCGCCGATCCGTTCGCGGGCGGGCGGCCACTGACGGACCAGGACGCGGAGCTGATGGTGACGAGCGCGACCGGGGAGCGCTGGGAGCCCTCGTCGCTGGAGCCGGCACGGCCGCTGGAGACCGTGCTGCGCGTCCTGAACAACATCCGGGCCTGGGCCGCGGCCCGCCCGGAGCAGACGGCCGTGGCGCTGTGGGCGGTGGAGCTGTCCCTGCTGCTGCCGTCGCACCCGGCCACCCTGCGCTACGAGCGCGCCCAGCTGCTGGTGCGGGCCGGGGAGTTCCTGCGCGGGGCGGCCGAGATGGAGGAGTACGCGCGGGTCGTCGAGGACGTGGAGCCGGCCGTGGCGGAGGCGGTGCGGCACAGCGCGCGGGCGGCGCGGGCGCTCCTGAACTGACGGAGCGGGAAGTTCCGGGCCGAGCCCAAACCTCGCGGGGGCGTGCCATGCCGTCCAACGGGTGATTATCCGTGCCTCGCCACTCGATGGGCCCATGCCGTAGCCCCCATGCGTGGCTCTCCGATGGCGCGCCGCCGGGTTCGGACTGACGGTGGATCACGTAGCCGCTGCGTCACCAGGAGTCGACACGCCGTCACTCCTCGCAGGGGCGACGAAAGGAAATGTGTACAGATGCGCTCTGCCCGCACGCTGTTCGCTTCGGCCGCCGTCACGGCGGTCCTCACCATCACCGCTCCCTCGGCCTACGCCATGACCGTGGCCGCCGACCAGGACCACGGCGGCTCGTCCGCCTCCGACCACGAGCACTCCACGTCCGACGACGGCGACGGCTGGAAGAAGGACAAGCCCCACGGCGGCGTCCACACCGGTGGCGGCGCGCTGTCGATGACGGTCGCCAAGGAGTGGCAGCCGGGCGACGAGGGCGGCAAGTACAAGAAGGACGACGCCGACAAGCCCCACGGCGGCGTCCACACCGGTGGCGGCGCCCTCGCCAAGTCGGTCGCCGAGGGCTGGGAGCCCGGTGACGAAGGCGGCAAGTACAAGAAGGACGACGCCGACAAGCCGCACGGCGGCGTCCACACCGGCGGTGGCGCGCTCGCGAGCACGGTCGCCAAGGAGTGGCAGCCCGGCGACGAGGGCGGCAAGTACAAGGACGAGGACAAGCCCAGCGGCGGCGTGCACACCGGTGGCGGCGCGCTCGCCAACACGGTCGCCAAGGAGTGGCAGCCGGACAGCGACGAGGGGGACAAGACCGGCTCCGCGTCGAAGTCCGAGGACGAGGGCTGGAAGAAGGACAAGCCCAGCGGCGGCATGCACACCGGTGGCGGCGCGATGGCGATGACCGGCAGCGGTCTGGCGGCCGGTTCGCTGCTGCTGCTCGGTGGCGCCGGCGTGGCCGCGTACCGGCTCCGCCGCCGCCAGGCGTCCGGCGGTGCGATGGCCTGACCGGCCCCGGGCCCTCTGTCGTCGCGGTCGCCGTCCCTCCGGACGGCGGCCGCGGCGCCCGCGTTTTCCCCCGGGCCCCTCGCGTACCGCACCGCACGGACGAAAGGCACGTTTCCCATGGCCGCCCCGCAGACCACCGAAACCCCCTCCCAGGGGGCCGCGGCCCCCGCCGGCCCGCTCGGCCGGGCCCTGTTCTGGCCCCTCGCGGCGGCCGGGCTCGGCATGACCCTGATCTACCACTCCATCGGCTCGCCGGCCGACGACAAGCCCCCGGCCCCGCCCGCCGCCGCCGCGCCGGCCGCCGCCTCCCCGTCGGCCGCGGCCACGTCGAAGGCCACCGCGAGCGCCTCGCCCTCGCTGCCGCGCTCGGTGCCGACGCGGCTGCGCATCCCGGCCATCGCGGTGGACGCGCCGTTCACCCCGCTGTCGATCGGCGCTTCGGGCCGGCTCGACGCGCCGCCGCCGAACGACAAGAACCTCGTCGGCTGGTTCAAGGACGGGGTGACGCCCGGCGAGCGGGGAGCCTCGATCGTGGCGGGCCATGTCGACACCACGACCGGCCCGGCCGTCTTCCTCCAGCTGCGCTTCCTGAAACCCGGCGCGACCGTCGACATCACCCGCGCCGACGGGACGGTGGCCTCGTTCGCCGTCGACACCGTGGAGACGTTCAGCAAGGCGGACTTCCCCGACAAGAAGGTGTACGCCGACACCCCGGACGCCCAGTTGCGGCTGATCACCTGCGGCGGCAACTACGACCGGAAGGTGAAGGACTACGAGGACAACGTGGTGGTCTTCGCCCACCTGGACTCGGTGAAGAAGGGATGAGCGGCGGCCTTCCCCCGCATGCAGGCGGGAAAACCGGATGCGGACGGACCCGGGGCGCTGTTAGCGTCGGCGCCATGCAGCGTGCCGCCATGAACACGACGACGCCGGAGAGTGTCCCGGCGCGCTGACTGCTGACCAGCCGACAAGCCCCGGGGCGAGCGCCCCGGGGCTTTCGCGTGGGGTCGCTCGCCCTTCCCACGCGAGGAGACCGCCATGCACGACCACCGGAAACTCGGCCGCGAGCTGGAGCTGTTCGACACCGACCCGCTGATCGGCGCGGGCCTGCCCTACTGGCTGCCGGACGGGGCCGAGCTGCGGCACACCCTGGAGGAGTACATCCGCGCCGCCGAGCGCCGGGCCGGCTACCGCCATGTGTACTCGCCGGTGCTCGGCAAACGGGAGCTGTACGAACGCTCGGGGCACTGGGCGCACTACAGCGACGACATGTTCCCGCCGATGGACCTGGGCGAGGGACAGCTGGTGCTGCGGCCGAGCCTGTGCCCGCACCACGCGGTGATCTACCGCTCCCGCTCGCACAGCTACCGCGAACTGCCTCTGCGGATGGCGGAGCTGGGCGGGATGTACCGCGCGGAGCTGTCCGGGGTGCTCGGCGGGCTGACCCGGGTGCGCTCCATCCAGCTCAACGACGCGCACATCTTCTGCACCGTGGACCAGGTCGCCGACGAGGCACGCGGCGCGCTGGACATGATCCGGCGGGCGTACGAGGCGCTGGGCATCCGCCCGGCCCGCTTCCGGCTCTCGCTGCCGGGCGCGGGCGGGAAGTACGTCGCCGCCCCGGAGCTGTGGCGGCGCTCCACCGCCCTGCTGACCGAGGTGCTGGACGCGTCGGGGCTGCCGTACGAGGCGGCGGAGGGCGAGGCCGCGTTCTACGGGCCGAAGATCGACGTCCAGGCCGAGGACGCGGCGGGCCGCGAGTTCACCCTGTCGACCGTGCAGGTCGACTTCCACCAGCCGGAGCGCTTCGACCTGCACTACATCGGCGCCGACGGGGCGAAGCACCGCCCGGTCATGGTGCACCGCAGCATCATCGGCAGCGTCGAGCGGGCCGTCGCCCATCTCATCGAGCAGCACGGCGGCGCCTTCCCCGCCTGGCTCGCCCCCAACCAGCTGGCGATCCTTCCGGTGTCCGACGCCGAACTGCCGGACGCCGAGGCGCTGGCCGGGCGATGTGCCGGGCTGGGGCTGCGCGCGGAGATCAGCGGCCGGGAGCGCGGCAGCCTGGGGGCCCGCATCCGCGAAGCCAGGCTGGTGCCGTACCAGGCGGTGATCGGCGCGAAGGAGGCGGCCGACGGGCTCGTCGCCCTGCGGCTGCGCGACGGCCGGCGGCTGGACCCGATGCCCGTCGGGGAGGCGCTGTCCCGGATCGCCGCGCTGACCACCGCGCACAGCACCGTGCTGTGGGACGAGGAGGCGTAAGGGAGCGGCCCTCTCAGGGCGCGACCGGCGCCGCCTGCGTACCGGTGGCGTCGCGGTCGGGGCCGGGGCCCAGCGCCCCGGCCAGCAGGGCCGCCACGGCCACCAGCGCGAGCACCACGGTCATCGTGAGCCGCAGGCCGATGTGGTCGGCGAGGAAGCCGAGCGCGGGCGGGCCCACCAGGAAGGCGCCGTAGCCCGCCGTGGACACCGCGGCCACCCGCGCGGCGGCGTCGGTCGGGTGGTCGCCGGCGGCGGACACGGTGACCGGGAAGCCGAGCGCGGCGCCGAGCCCCCACAGCACCGTGGCGGCGCCGGCCATCAGCGGGCTCGGCGCGACGATCACCACCGCCAGGCCCAGTGCGGCGGTCAGGCCGCTGATCCGGACGACCTTCGCCCGGCCGAACCGCTCCAGGAAGGGGCCGCCGGCGAGCCGGCCCAGCGTCATCGAGGCGGCGAAGACCAGGAAGGTCAGCGAGCCCGCCGTGGGGCTCACGTCGTACCCGTCGACCATGAGCAGCGGCAGCCAGTCGTTGGCGGCGCCCTCCGCGAAGGCCATCGCGAGGACGATCATGCCGATGAGGACGAGCTGCCGGTCGCGCCAGACGTGCAGCTGGCCGCGCAGGCCGCCCTGCCCGGAGTCGGTGGCGGGCGCGTCGTCCTTGCCGGTGCCGGGCGGGATGGCGAGGACCGCCCGCGTACCGGCCGCCGCTATCAGCACCGCGACGAGTGTCAGATGCCATCCGACGGGGAACGCGGCCGCCGTCAGCGCCATGCCGAGGAGCGCCCCGAGGACGGTGCCCAGGCTGAAGCAGCCGTGCAGCACCGGCAGGACGGGCCGGCCGATGGCGCTCTCGACGGCGGTGCCCTCGATATTGAACGCCACCTCGCTCATCCCCATCCCGCCGCCGAACAGGGCCAGTCCGGCGAAGACCACGGCCGCGAGCGGGAGGGCGGTGCCGGCGGCGACGACCAGCAGCCCGGCGACGATCAGGGCCACCCCGCCGAGGATCGTCGTCCGGCCGCCGCGGCGCCGCACCAGCGGCCCGGACGCCATGACACCGGCCATCGAGCCGGTGGACAGCCCGAACAGGACCAGGCCCATCGCGCCGGTGGACACGTCGAGCCCGTCCCGGACGGCCGGGGTGCGCGCGACCCAGGAGGCCATACCGGTACCGGCGGCGAGCATGAAGAGGAACAGGGCGGCACGCCAGCGGCGTGTGACGGCATCCATGCGGTGGGGGCCTCGTCCGACGGTCGGGAGAAGTGGCGGGCGCCACGAGCGTACGATCGTACGCCTGGAGTGTACGCTCGTACCCATGACGGACTACTTCGCGGGCGATCCGCGTACGAACCACGAGCGGATGCTCGCCGGAGACCTGTACATCGCGGACGACCCGCAGATCGTCGAGGCCCAGAAGCGGGCCGTGCGGCTGGCCGCCCGCTATCTCGCCGCCTACGCCGAGGACCCGGACGCCGCGCAGCCGGTCGTCGCCGAACTCCTCGGCGGGCTCGGCGCGGGGGCGCACATCCGGCCGCCGCTGTACGTCGACTACGGCTCGTACATCACGGTCGGCGAGGACACGTTCATCAACTACAACCTCACCGCCCTGGACGTCGCGCCGATCACCATCGGCCGCGACTGCCAGATCGGGCCGAACGTCCAGCTGCTGACGCCCACCCATCCGGTGGAGCCGGAACCGCGCCGGGACAAGCTGGAGGCGGCGCGGCCCATCACCATCGGCGACAATGTCTGGCTCGGCGGCGGGGCGATCGTGCTGGCCGGGGTGACCATCGGGGACAACAGCGTCATCGGCGCGGGAGCCGTCGTCACCAAGGACATCCCCGCCCATGTGGTCGCCGTGGGCAATCCGGCCCGGGTGATCCGTTCGATCTAGACGAGGGACACAGTGTGGCGACCGGACAGAACGACCCCGAGCGGCGGGAACGCATCATCACCGCCGCGCTCGACCTGATCGCGGCCGAGGGGGTCGCCGGGACCTCGCACCGCAAGGTCGCCGCCCGCGCCGGGGTGCCGCTCGGCTCGATGACGTACCACTTCGCCGGCATGGACGAGCTGCTGCGGGAGGCGTTCACCCGCTTCTCCAGTGGCATCGTCGCCGTCTTCGAGGAGCGGCTGGGCGCCGCCACCACGCAGGACGAGGCCCGGGAGGCGGTCGCCGACCTGGTGCACCACCTGTCCGGCGGCAACCAGCGCGAACTGGTCCTCACGCACGAGCTGTACACCCTCGCCGCCCGCAAACCCGCCTACCGCGAGCTGACCCGGGAGTGGATGCGCCGCAGCCGGGTCGCCCTGGAGTGGCACTTCGACCCGGCGACGGCCCGTCAGCTGGACGCGCTGATCGAGGGCCTTTCCATCCACCGCGCCCTGGAAACCGAACCGCACGACCGCGCCCTGACCGTCGAGGCCATCGCCCGCATCACGCGCGCCTGAGACGCGCCCCCGGCTCCTGGCCGGCACCCCACCTGACCAAGGTGCCGGCCAGGACACTCCTCACGCACCGGCGGCACGGGCCAGCAGGCACACCTGGGGCCATCTCGTGCCCGGGGTGGTCAGCCGGGCGGTGACGGCGAAGCCCGCCCGCTCCAGCTGCCGGCCGACCTCGTCCGGCGCGAGCAGATGGATGGCGTACGCGAAGCCGCCGGCACGCTTCTGCGAGGTGTAGGGCTCCCCGTTCCCCGCGTGGAAGCCCAGCAGCAGCCGGCCGCCGGGGGCCAGCACACGGCGGAACTCCGTGAAGAGGGCCGGGAGGCGGTCCGGCGGGGTGTGCAGAATCGACCACCAGGCGACGATCCCGCCGAGACCGCCGTCCGGCAGGGCGAGCGCGTCCATCTCCCCGGTCTCGAAGCGGAGTTCCGGGTGGCGGCGACGGGCGAGCCCCACCATGCGCGGCGACACGTCCACGCCGTGGGCGTCGAGTCCGAGGCCGGACAGATGGGCCGTCACATGGCCGGGGCCGCAGCCGAGATCGGCGACGGGCAGCCCGCCGTCCGCGCGCACCTCCTCCGCGAACGCGCCGATCAGCGCCCGCCCCGGCACGTCCTCGGCGAAGAGACCGGGGACGCGCGCGGCGTACTCCTCGGCGACGGTGTCGTAATAGGCGCGGGTGGCGGCGAGTTCGGTCATCCGTACGAGCTTACGGCCGTGCCCGTCGGACAGGCCCCGGCGCTGCGGCACGTCCCACCCGGCACCGTCAGATCCTGAACTCAAGAGCGCCCCGAACCAGCAACAGAAGGGGTCAATTGCCGCCCTGCCGACATTAATTATTGCGCTCGGGGCGGTTCGCGTGAGGCTTCTGATGCACACCTCTTGACGTGTCCAGGGTAACGGCGGAACCATCAACACCCACCGGAGAGCGCTCTCTGAGCGTTTCGCCGGACAGCACGTCGTGTCACCCGTACCACGACTCAGGAGACGTACGTCCATGCACCTTCCCCCCACGGAAGACCCCACCACTCCCCCCACACCCACCCCCACCGCACCATCCCGCCACCGGCGCCGGGGCAGGGCCTTCGGGTTCGCCGCGTTCGCCGTGTCGCTGCTCATGGCCGTCCCCACGGCGCAGACCGCCTTCGGGCAGGACGCGCAGGCCGTCGAGGGCGGCGGCGACCTCGGCCCGAACGTCATGGTGTTCGACCCGTCGACGCCGGACATCCAGGGCAAGGTCGACGAGGTGTTCAAGAAGCAGGAGTCGGCGCAGTTCGGCGACGGCCGCTACGCGCTGATGTTCAAGCCGGGCACGTACGACAACATCAACGCGCAGATCGGCTTCTACACCTCGATCGCAGGGCTCGGGCTGAACCCGGACGACACCACGTTCAACGGCGATGTCACCGTGGACGCGGGCTGGTTCAACGGCAACGCCACGCAGAACTTCTGGCGGTCGGCCGAGAACCTGGCGCTCAACCCGGTCAGCGGCACCGACCGCTGGGCCGTGTCCCAGGCCGCGCCCTTCCGCCGGATGCACGTCAAGGGCGGCCTCAACCTCGCACCCGACGGCTACGGCTGGGCGAGCGGCGGGTACATCGCCGACAGCAAGATCGACGGCCAGGTCGGCCCGTACTCGCAGCAGCAGTGGTACACCCGCGACAGCTCCATCGGCAGCTGGGGCAACGGCGTCTGGAACATGACGTTCTCGGGCGTCGAGGGCGCACCCGCGCAGAGCTTCCCCGAACCGCCCTACACCACACTCGAGAACACCCCGGTCTCCCGCGAGAAGCCGTTCCTCTACCTGGACGGCAACGACTACAAGGTGTTCGTCCCGGCCAAGCGCACCAACGCGCGCGGCACTTCCTGGGGCAACGGCACCCCCCAGGGCGAGTCGATCCCGCTGGACCAGTTCTACGTGGTGAAGCCGGGCGCGAGCGCGGAGACGATCAACGCGGCCGTGGACCAGGGCCTCCACCTGCTGTTCACGCCCGGGATCTACCACGTGGACCAGACGATCAACATCGACCGCGCGGACACGGTCGTGCTCGGGCTCGGCCTGGCCACGATCATCCCCGACAACGGGGTCACCGCCCTCAAGGTCGGCGACGTGGACGGCGTCAAGCTCGCGGGGCTGCTCATCGACGCGGGGATCACCAACTCCGACACCCTGGTGGAGGTCGGTCCCGAGGGCGCGTCCGCCAGTCACGCGGCCAACCCGACGAGCGTCCAGGACGTGTTCGTCCGGGTCGGCGGCGCCGGTGCCGGCAAGGCGACCACGGGCATGGTGATCAACAGCAACGACACGATCGTCGACCACACCTGGCTCTGGCGCGCCGACCACGGCGAAGGCATCGGCTGGGAGACCAACCGGGCCGACTACGGCCTCCAGGTCAACGGCGACAACGTCCTGGCCACCGGACTCTTCGTCGAACACTTCAACAAGTACGACGTCCGCTGGTCCGGCGAGAACGGCAAGACCATCTTCTTCCAGAACGAGAAGGCCTACGACGCGCCGAACCAGGACGCCGTCCAGAACGGTGACATCAAGGGATACGCCGCCTACAAGGTGGACGACTCCGTCACCACCCACGAGGGCTGGGGGCTGGGGAGCTACTGCTACTTCAACGTCGACCCCAGCATCCGCCAGGACCACGGCTTCGAAGCCCCGGTCAAGGCCGGCGTGAAGTTCCACGACCTGCTCGTCGTCTCCCTCGGCGGCCAGGGGCAGTACAACCACGTCATCAACGACACGGGTTCGCCGACCTCGGGGACGGACACCGTGCCGTCGCAGGTGGTGTCGTTCCCGTAGACGGCCCACAGGTACGGGGCTCCGTCCGCCGGAACCTTCCGCAAGGCCGCCCGTCCCGTCGCTTCCGACGGGGCGGGCGTCGTCGTGTCAGGGCCGGCCGCCCGCCATCAGGGATTCGAGTCCGGCGAGCCCTTCCAGGATGAACGCGCCCATGCCGCGCACCCCGATGGTGTCGATCCAGCGCTCGAAGGCGACCTTGAAGACGGCGATCCCCGCCTCGGCCGCCAGACCCGCCGCCGGTTCACTGACACCGCGCTCCCGCAGGGCCTCGCGCATCGCCGTGGCGAGCGAGGCCAGTTTCACCAGCTCGCGTTCCTGGAGCTCCGGGTTGGCCGTGATGATTCGCTGCCGCTGCCGGGCCTGCTCGTGGCGTTCGTCGAACACGGCCGCGGCCGCCTCGAGCGCCGCCGCCACCGCGTCCATCGGGGGCGCGGACGGGGGTGCCCCGGCGAGGCCGCTCACCAGGCGCTCCCGGAGCAGGGCGGAGCCGGCGAACAGCACTTCGCGCTTGTCGGCGTAGTGCCGGAAGAACGTGCGTTCCGTGAGGCCGGCCCGTTTGGCGATCTCGGTCACGGTCGTCTGCTCGTAACCCCGCTCGCCGTACAGCTCCATGGCGGCCTGCTCCAGCCTGCCGCGCGCGTTCGGCTCCCATCGACCCATACGGCGAGTCTATGGGATGACAGTCCCTGACATCAGGAGTAGCCTGATGACAGTCGCTGACATCGAGGGTCCGGCCGCGTTTCCCGCCGCCCGGGTCGTCAGCCTGTTCCAGGAGGTTTCCTCATGCGTGTATTCATCACCGGCGCATCCGGGTGGATCGGTTCCGCCGTCGTTCCCGAGCTCATCGAGGCCGGTCACCAGGTGGCCGGGCTCGCCCGCTCGGAGGCGTCGGCCGAGGCGCTGGCCGCCGCGGGGGCCGAGGTGCGGCGTGGGTCGCTGGACGACCTGGACGTGCTGCGCGAGGCCGCCGCCGACGCGGACGGGGTGCTCCACCTCGCGTTCAAGCACGACATCGCGTTCTCCGGGGACTTCCAGGGCGCCACCGACGCGGACCGCCGTGCCATCGACGCCTTCGGGGACGCGCTCGCCGGCTCCGGCAAGCCCTTCGTCATCGCCTCCGGGCTGCTCGGGCTCGCCCCCGGCCGGGTCGCGACCGAGGAGGACGGGCAGACCGCCGACCCCAGCGCGCCCACCGGGGGTCCGGGCGGGCGGCAGGACAACGCGCGGGCGACGATCGCCCTCGCCTCCCGCGCCGTCCGCTCGTCCGTCGTCCGGCTGCCCCCGACGGTCCACGGCGACGGGGACCAGGGCTTCGTGGCCTCCCTGATCGCCAACGCCCGCGCGAAGGGTGTCTCCGGTTACGTCGGCGACGGCTCCGGGCGCTGGCCGGCCGCGCACCGCTCGGACGTCGCCCACCTGTTCCGGCTGGCCCTGGAGGACGCCCCGGCCGGCACCACACTGCACGCGGCGGCCGAGGAGGGCGTCCCGTTGCGGTCCGTCGCGGAGACCATCGGCAGCCACCTCGGCGTCCCCGTGGTCTCCGTCGCGCCGGAGGACGCGGCCGGTCACTTCGGCTGGCTGGGTGCCATGGTGAGCCTCGACTCGCCCGCCTCCAGCGCGCTGACCCGCGAACGGTTCGGCTGGAAGCCGGCCGGGCCGGGGCTCGTCGAGGACCTGGACCAGGGGCACTACTTCCGCGCCTCGGAGGCGTGACGCGTCACCCCGCCGTCCTCACTGGTCGCGGCGGTGCACCGCGCACACCGCCACGGCCCCGGCGGCCAGCGCCCACAGGACGTAGACGGTCCAGGCATCCGCCTCCGCCCACGGGAAGAGCTCGGGCGGGGGCTGCGGAAGGGCGCCGCCCGTCAGACGGTCCCAGGCGCTGAACGGCAGGGTGTGCCGGAACACCGCCGTCACGTGGCGCCGGTCGCTGAGGACCATCGGGAGCAGGAGCAGCACCACCACGCACGCCATCACCGACGCCCCCGTGTGCCGGATCACCGTGCCGAGCGCCAGTCCCGCGAGCGCGGCGACCGGGGCGAGCAGCGCGGAGGCGGCGAGGACCTGGAGCGTTCCGGGGTCGCCGAGGGCCACGGAGGCACCGCGTCCGGACAGGATCGCCTGCGTCGAGGCGAAGGAGGCGGCGGCGACAAGCACACCGAAGGCCGCGCTCACGGCGGCGAGTACGAGGACCTTGGCGGCCATCACCGAACGCCGCGCGGGTACGGCGGTGAACGTCGTGCGGATGAGCCCGGTCCCGTACTCGCCGGTGACCGACACGGCACCGATCGCGGCGAGCGCCAGGACCAGCACCAGGGCGGCGTTGTCGGTGAAGGTGTCGACGAGCGCCAGGCGGTGGGTGACGAAGAACTCCTGGCTCCCCCGGTCGTACTGGTACCAGTACTTGTAGTGGTCGTAGGCCGTACCGGCGTTGAACGCGACGACGGCCAGGGCTCCGAGCGCGTACAGCCAGGGTGTCGAGCGCAGCGACCACGTCTTCAGCCACTCGGCGGCGATCAGGTCGGTGAAGCGCGCGCGGGGCCCGTCGTGCGTCACGGGGGCGGCGGTCGCCGTGGTCATCGGTGGTCTCCTGCCAGGTACTGGACGCTGTCCGCGGTGAGTTCCATGAACGCCTCCTCCAGCGAGGCGCCGAGGGTGGTCAGTTCGTGCAGCAG
Source organism: Streptomyces sp. NBC_00708 (assembly GCA_036226585.1). GTDB lineage: Bacteria > Actinomycetota > Actinomycetes > Streptomycetales > Streptomycetaceae > Streptomyces. The sequence goes on along the minus strand of CP108997.1, from coordinate 4,719,094 downwards.
GACCCGGTGGCGCAGGGCGAGTTCGCCGATGCGCTCGGCGGGGAGCCCGGTCACCGCGATCCGGTCGCCGTCGCCGGTCACCGAGGCGCCCTCGGCGGTCAGCAGCGGGGTCAGGGCCGCCGCGTCCGGGGTGCGGACGGTGACGCTCCGCCGGGTCGAGCGGGCGGCGAACGTGCTCAGGCTCTCGGCGGCGATGAGGGCGCCGCGCCCGATGACGACGAGCCGGTCGGCGGTGTGCTCCATCTCGGTCATCAGGTGGCTGGAGACGAAAACGGTACGGCCTTCGGCGGCCAGCCGGCGGAACAGGCCGCGCACCCACAGCACGCCCTCCGGGTCGAGCCCGTTGAGCGGTTCGTCGAAGAGCAGGACGGGCGGGTCGCCGAGCAGGGCCGTGGCGATGCCGAGGCGCTGGCGCATCCCGAGCGAGAATCCGGCGACGCGGCGGCGGGCCGCTGCGGCGAGGCCCACTTCCTCCAGGATCTCGTCGACCCGGGCGCGCGGGATGCCGTTGCTCCGGGCCAGTACGGAGAGATGGGCGCGGGCGGTGCGGCCCCCGTGCACGTCGCCCGCGTCGAGCAGGGCGCCGACGTGGCGCAGTCCGCGTGCGTGCTCACGGAAGGGGCGGCCCCGGAGGGTGGCCGTTCCGGCGGTCGGCTCGACCAGGCCGAGGAGCATGCGGAGCGTGGTCGTCTTGCCGGCCCCGTTGGGCCCGAGGAAACCGGTCACCTCGCCCGGCCGGACGGTGAAGGTCAGGTCGTCGACGGCGGTGGCGCCGCCGTAGCGCTTGGTCAGTCCGTTGACTTCGATCACGGCAACCACCCTGCTGGCCGCGACCGGGCGGTGTCATCGGGCCGTCGCTGACATCCGGGCGGGCCGGACTGCACCCGTGGGTGTACAACCGTGGGCCGATGTCAGGGCGTTCGGCGCTGGCTACGCTCGGCACATGTCCTCGTCACCTGTCCTGCCCCTGCTCAAGCGCGTCCCACCGGGCGCGTGGGTGGCGGCTGCCTGGTACGCGGGCATGGTGCTGACCCTGCTGATGCGGGTGCGGCTCCCGGGCGAACAGCAGGCGTCCGTCATGCCCGGGGTCCTCTTCTACCGCTGGGACGGCCTGCTGACCCATCTGCTCTCCACAGGGCTGCTGATGGCGGGCTGCCTGCGGCTCACCCGGCGCCCGCTCGGTGCCATGGCGGTGCTCCTCGCCGCCTCCGCGCTCGCCACGATGCCGCTCGGGGTCACGGAGATACCCCTCGCGCAGTTCCTGGCCGTCGATCTGGCCCTGTACTTCACGGCCGCCGCCCGCCCCCTGCGCACGGGCCTCCTCGCTCTCGTGATGTCGGTCGCCGTCCTGGTCTTCTTCGTGAGCGGCCGGGCGCTCGCCGGATGGCCCGCCGGTACGTCGGCGGAGGTGGCCGTCGCGCTGACGTCGGTCGTCGCCTGGCTGGTGGGCCGCTCGGTGTACGAGAGCCGCAGGCACGACGCGGACCTCACAGCCAGGGCCACCGACCGGGCACTCGTCGCCGAACGGCTGCGCATCGCCCGCGAGATGCACGACATCGTGGCGCACAGCGTGGGCATCATCGCCCTCCAGGCGGGCGCCGCGGCCAGGGTCGTGCACACCCAGCCGGACGCCGCCCGGGAGGCGATGAGCGCGGTGGAGACAGCGGGACGGGAGACGCTGTCGGGGCTGCGCCGGATGCTGGGCGCCCTGCGGGAGACCGGGCCGGGCCAGGAGCCGTCGGTTCGCGAACACGCACCGCTGCGCCCCGCCGACTGCCTGGCCGACGTCGACCGGCTCGCCCGCGTCACGACCGCGGCCGGGGTCCGGGTCGACGTGGAATGGCGGGGCGAACGGCGCGTCCTGCCGCCCGAGCTGGAGCTGTCTGCGTTCCGGGTCATCCAGGAGTCGGTGACCAACGTCGTCCGTCACGCGGAGACCGACGCCTGCCGGGTCCGCGTCGCGTACGGCCCCGAGGAACTGGCCGTCGAGATCACGGACCGGGGCCGGGGCGCCGGGCGAGGTACGTCCCCGGGGTTCGGCCTTGTCGGGATGCGGGAGCGGGTGGCTCTGCTGCACGGCGAGTTCACGGCCGCGCCGGTGCCCGGCGGGGGCTTCCGGGTAACGGCCCGGCTGCCGGTGCCGGTGCCGGTGCGCGAGCCGGGGCGGGGGGCGATATCCGGGCCACCGGGACGAGGAGCGGATCCGGAGCCGGTCCGGGAGGCGGCGATATGAGCGACCCCGCGACGGCCGACGTCATCCGGGTGCTGCTCGCCGACGATCAGCCGCTGGTGCGGACCGCGTTGCGCATGGTCATGGCGGACACCCCGGACATCGAGGTGGTCGGCGAGGCGGGGACCGGCCAGGAGGCGGTCCGGCTGACCGCCCAACTGGTCCCCGACGTCGTCGTGATGGACATCCGGATGCCCGGCATGGACGGCATCGAGGCCACCGAGCGGATCGCCGCGCAGAACGGCACGGCGCATGTGGTGGTCCTGACGACGTTCGACGACGACGATTACGTGTACGGGGCGCTGCGTGCCGGCGCCGCCGGGTTCCTGGTCAAGGACATGGCGCTGGACGACATCCTCGCGGCGGTCCGGGTGGTGGCCTCCGGGGACGCCCTGATCGCCCCGAGCGTCACCCGGCGGCTGATCACGGAGTTCGCGGCCCGTCCCCCATCCGCCCCGGCTCCCCCGGCGCCGCTCGCCGCGATCACCGAGCGGGAGCGGGAGGTACTGGTGCTGGTCGGCAGCGGGCTGTCCAACGCGGAGATCGCGGAGCGCCTGGTGATCAGTGTGGCCACGGCGAAGACCTATCTGACCCGGCTGCTCGCCAAGCTGGGGGCGCGGGACCGGGTGCAGCTGGTGATCATCGCGTACGAGGCGGGGCTGGTGTCGCCGGGGAGGTGACTCCGTCGTGGCGGCGGCGCCGTGGTGGCGGGCGGGCCCGGCCTCGGGCCGCCGTCGGGGGCCCGTCGGCGGCGCCCGCTACAGCCAGCCCTTCTCCCGGGCCATGCGGACCGCCTCCGCGCGGTTGCGGGCGGCCATCTTCTGGATCGCCATGGAGAGGTAGTTGCGGACGGTGCCCTGGGACAGGTGTAGCGCGGCGGCGATCTCCGCGTTGGTCGAGCCGTCGGCGGCGGTGCGCAGGACCTCGCGTTCGCGTTCGGTCAGCGGGCTCGCCCCGTCGGCGAGGGCGGCGGCGGCGAGGCCGGGGTCGATGACGCGTTCCCCGGCGAGCACCTTGCGTACGGCTTCGGCGAGCTGGGACGCCGGGGCGTCCTTGACCAGGAAGGCGTCCGCGCCCGACTCCATGGCGCGGCGCAGATAGCCGGGCCGGCCGAAGGTGGTGACGACGACGACCTTGACCTCCGGGAGCGCCCGGCGCAGCTGGGCCGTCGCGTCGATGCCGGTCATGCCCGGCATCTCGATGTCCAGGAGGGCGACGTCGATGCCGTGTTCCTCGGCCGCCGCCAGGACCTCGTCGCCGCGGGCGACCTGGGCGACCACCTCGATGTCGGGTTCCAGGCCGAGGAGTGCCGCCAGGGCCTCGCGCACCATGGACTGGTCCTCCGCGAGGAGAAGTCTGATCATGCTCATTCCGCGGATCCTAGGCCGGATTCGAACGGAACGCTGAGGACCATGGTGAAGCCTTTGCCCGAACGGGCGTGGGTGGCCCGGGTGCTGAGGGTGCCGTCCACGGAGGCGAGGCGTTCGGTGAGGCCGGTGAGGCCGTTGCCCGGCGCGCTGCCGGTGGCGCCGCGGCCGTCGTCGGCGACGGTGAGTTCGAGGACCCGCCCGTCGAGCGTCTGGCGCGGGGCGAGCGTGACCGTGCAGCGCTGCGCACCGCTGTGGCGTACGACGTTGGTGACGGCTTCCCGGAGCCCCCAGGCGAGCACCTCCTCCACCTTCTCGGGCACGCCGCCCGGGACGTCGGCGGGCACATCGGCGGTGACGCCGGCGGCGGCCAGCGCGGTGCGGGCCCCGGCCAGTTCGCCGGGGAGGGTCGGCCGGCGGTAACCGGTGACGGCACTGCGTACGTCCACCAGGGCCTGGCGGCTGACCTGTTCGATGTCGGCGACCTGGGCGGCGGCCCGCTCGGGCTGGTCGGGGAGCATCCGCCCGGCCAGCTCGCTCTTGAGGGTGATCAGCGAGAGGGAGTGGCCGAGGAGGTCGTGCAGGTCGCGGGCGAGGCGCAGGCGCTCCTCGTTGGCGGCGAGCTGGGCGACGGTGGCGCGGGCCTCGCGCAGCTCGATCGTGGTGCGGACCATCTGCCGTACGCCGGTCATCGCGAAGCCGCCGAGCAGGGCGGGGAAGACCAGCGCGGTGATGGTCTCCCGCGGGTCCTCCAGGGTCGCACCGATGCCCACCAGGACGGCGGTGACGACGGGGATCAGCCAGCGCGCGGTCCGCAGCGGCAGCGTGGCGCCGACCGAGACTGACACGTACACGAAGAGCACCAGCCAGGGCGTACCGAACGTCAGCGACAGCAGTACGGCGAGGGCCGCGAGGAAGGCGATCGACGCCCGGACCCGGAAGGGGTCGAGCGCCTTCGACGTGTGCCGGAAGACCAGGACCAGGTAGGCGCCGACGAACACCACCAGTCCGAGGACGCCGAGCGCGGTCGCCCCGGGGGTGTGGTTGCCGTCGGCGAGGTCCTTGACCGGCGCGCTCATGAAGGCGAGCCATATGCCGATCCACAGCAGCTTGATCCCCGCCTGCCGGGCGGTCGCGGGCGGCCGCCCCAGACCCACCGACATCTCATCGTCGTTCACTTGCTCGCTCCCGGGATGCCCCGTCCGTCAGGGCGAGGGGGAAGAGGTCCTCGGTGCACGGCCGCGAAGCGGCGGATTTCTCTACGCATCGGTCCTGACCTGCACTCTCTTTCATTGTCAGTGGCGGCTGTTAGCTTACGAATCATGGCGGTGGCAGCAGAGGGCGAGCGGGGGTCCGGGCATGCCCGGTTCACCTTCCGGCTTCGTGTGTCGTCGTCCGCGCTTGCCCGGCTGGAGGCTGAGTGGGCGCGCTGTCGGTGGGTGTGGAACGAGTGCGTGGCGATGTCCCGTAAGGTCCACGGCCTGAACCGGAGCGCTACGGAGAAGGTCACCTGTGGTCCGGCGCAGCTCGACAGGATACTGACCCAGGCCAGGCAGTCGACGGCGTGGCTGCGTGAGGGCGCTTCGGTTCCGCAGCAGCAGGTCGTCCGGGACTTCTCCACATCCCGCGCCAAGGCGCTGAAAGACATCAAGGCAGGTCTGCCGATGCGGCAGCGTGCCGGGATGCCCCGGATCAAGCGCAAGCGTGGCGGACTGCCCACGCTGAACTACACGACCCGAGGATTCCGTATCAGGGACGGGCGACTGTACCTGGCCGGCGGGATCGTGCTGACGGTGGTGTGGTCCCGTGCTCTTCCGTCCGCGCCGTCGTCGGTCCGGGTGTACCGGGACAGCCTCGGGCACTGGTACTGCTCGTTCGTCGTCGCCACCGAGACCGTGCCGCTGCCGGCCACGGGCCGGGCGATCGGCGTCGACTGGGGCGTGAAAGAGACCGCGACCACCACCTCCGACGCACACGATCTGCCGCATCCCCAGCACGGCAGGACCACCGCTCGCGGGCTCGCCCGCTACCAGCGGATGATGGCCCGCAGGAGGACGCCGAAGAACAGGCCCGACACCGCCGGCTACCGCAAGGCCCGCAGGGCCGTGGCGAAGCTCCACAAGAAGACCGCCCGGCAGCGTACCGACACCGCACGCAAGTGGGCCAAGACCGTCGTGCGTGACTTCGACCAGCTCGCTGTGGAGGACTTCCGCCCCGGATTCCTCGCGAAAACCACCATGGCCCGCAAGGCAGCCGACGCCGCGATCGCCGCCACGAAGACCGCGCTGATCGAGCAGGCCCATAAGCACGGCAGGACCGTGCACCTGATCCACCCCGCGCACACCACTATGGACTGCGCGCAGTGCGGAGCGAGAACCAAGCACGCACTCCCCCTCTCCGAACGAACCTATACATGCAGCGCATGCGGAATCGTGTCCCCCAGGGACAAGAACTCCGCCCGCGTGATGCTCGTCCGGGCTGGTCTCGACCCGGCTGGCGCTGACCTCGTAAGCCCTGCTTCCCGCTAGGGGGCAGGCGAAGTGAGCCAGGAATCCCCTCCCGCCGGGAGGGGAGGTTTCAAGCCTTCAAAGTGTCCTTCCGGTAGAGCCAGGCCGCGCCGCCCGCGAAGAGCAGGAAGTAGGCGCAGAGGACGGCGACGTCCTTCGCGTGCGGCGCGCCGCCCATTTCGACGGCCTGGCCGAGTGCAGCGTACGCGTGCGTGGGAAGCCATTCGGACACGTTCTGGAGCCACTGGGGGAAGGTGGCGCTGGGCATCCAGAGGCCGCCGAGGATGGAGAGCCCGAAGTAGATGATCATGGTGACCGGACGGACCGCGTCGCCGCTGGCGAGGTAGCCGATGGCGACGCCGAGCGCGGCGAAGACCAGTGAGCCGGCCCAGATGACCCCGGTCAGCGCGAACCACTGCCACAGGTCGAAGCGGACGTGCTTGACCGAGGCGGCGACGAGGAAGACGACGACGATGCAGGGCAGGGTGACCATGGCGGCGCTGGCGATCTTCGCCAGGACGTAGCCCCGGCCGGGCAGCGCGGTCAGCCGCAGCTGGCGCACCCAGCCCTTCTCACGCTCCTTGGCGATGCGTTCGCTGTTGCCCATGAGGACGGCGGTCAGCGCGCCGAACGAGGCCATGGAGACCATGAAGAAGGACTGCAGGGTCAGATCGGTGTGCGGGATCTTGTCGGTGTCGTTCTGCGTGCCGGAGATCAACAGGTAGATCACCGAGGGGTAGATGACCGAGAAGAACATGAACTTCTTGTTCCGCAGGGTGCGGGTCACTTCGAGTCTGATCAGCGTGTTCATGCGGTCCTGGCCTCCTCGGCCTCGGTGATGGCGACGAAGGCCTGCTCCAGGCCGAGTCCGGCGACTTCCAGCTCGCGCGGGTAGAGGCCGAGGCCGTAGACGGCGTGGACGGTCGCGTCGGCGTTGTGCGACTGGATGCGCACCCGGCGGCCGTTGATGTCGAGCGTGGAGAGGAACGGCAGCGCGCGCAGGGCCGCTTCGTCGATCGCGCCCTCCAGCTCGAAGGAGATCCGGCGGGCCCCGGCCTTCGCCTTGATCTCGGCGGCGGTGCCGTCGGCGAGGAGGCGGCCCTTGTGCAGGACGAGGACGCGGTCGGCGATCGCGTCGGCCTCTTCGAGGTAGTGGGTGGCGAACAGGACGGTACGGCCCTGCTCGGCCTGCTCGCGCATGGTGGCCCAGAAGGCCTGGCGGGCGGTGACGTCCATACCGGTGGTCGGTTCGTCGAGCACGATGAGGTCGTTGGCGCCGGCGGTGGCGAGCGCGAACCGTACGCGCTGCTCCTGGCCGCCCGAGAGCTTGTTGACCATCCGGCCGGCGATCGACGCGATGCCCGCGCGCGCCAGCACCTCGCTCACCGGGTGGGGGCGCGGGTGCAGGTCGCAGGCGAGCCGGACCAGTTCCTCGACGGTGACGTCCTCCATCAGGCCGCCGCTCTGGAGCATCGCGCCGACCCGGCCGGCCGTGATGGCCTGCTGCGGGGTGGTGCCGAAGAGGCGGACGGTGCCGGAGTCCGCGGGGCGCAGGCCGAGGAGGAGGTCGAGGGTGGAGGACTTGCCGGCTCCGTTGGGGCCGAGCAGCGCCACGGTCTCGCCGGGGTGCAGGTCCAGCGTGAGCCCGTCGACGGCGCGTACGTCCCCGTAGGCCTTGGTGACCTGGTCGAAGCTGACCACCGCGGTCCTTGCCGCGGTCGCTTCGGTGGCTGTCGTTGTCATGCGTCCAGCGTGGCCGACCGGGGGGTGCGCGCGGCAGGGTCAGCGGTCGTGGATACGGGATGACAGATGTCATGCGCCGGGGATGACGGGTGTGCGGTGCCCTGTCCCGGTACGCCGCCGCCCCCGGCCGGAGGTCCGGGCGGGGGCGGGCGACATGTGGTGCGGGCCGGTCAGCCGTTGCCGTCGAGGTCGATCGTGACGGTGCGCTCGGCGAGGGTCTTGCCGAGCAGCGCGCCCTTCATGGCGAAGGCCACGTCGTCGGCGCTGAGCTGGTGCTTCTTGCCGTCGCCCTTGGTGATCATGACGCCGTCGAAGACACCGGCGCAGAGCCGCTCGATGGCCTTCTTGTCGTAGTAGTCGACGAGCTTGCCGTCGATCGCCTTCATCGACAGGATCTGCGGCAGCGACTTCGCCGGGCCGAACGGGATCTCCTTCCCGCCTGCCCTGATGATCACCAGACCGGACATCGCCGGCTTGGCGAACTCCGTCATCGCCCGGTCCAGTTCGGCCTGGGTGATGGTGGGTTCCTTGGTGACGACGGGCAGTTCGACGCTGCTCGTGCGGCCGGTCTCGACCTGGGCGCGGTAGGCGTCCCGTACGGAGACCACCGACTTGTTCACGTCGAGCGCCTTGCCCGCCTTGCCCGGTACGGCGACGGCCTTGCCCGGCTCGAACTTGATCGTGCCGTCCTGCGCGGTGCCCGAGACACCGGCCAGGTCCTGGAGGGCGACGCCGAGCTTCTCCTCGTCGACCGGGAGGACCGGTTCGACGGTCCGCTCGCCGCCGAAGAGCGAGCCGATGACGGAGACCGGGTTGTAGTCGCTGCCCGCGGCCGAGCGCACGGTGGCCTGGCTGTCCAGGGAGAGACCCGCCTTGTCCGGCGCGAGCTGCGCCTCCTTGCCGTCCACGCTCAGCTTCAGCGGGGTCGCGGCACGCTTGGCGAGCGCGGCGTCCAGCTTCTCGACGCCGTCCTCCTTCGTGCCGCCGCCGATGTCGACGCCGAGGACGGTGGTGCCCTTGGGCACGTCGGAGTGGTTCATCAGCAGTCCGGCGCCGTACGCGACACCGAGCAGGAAGACGGCCGCGGCACCGAGCAGGACCAGCTTCGAGCGGCCCTTCTTGGCCGGCGCCGCCTTCGGCGCGTTCCGCGCGGCGGGCGCGGGCGGCTGCGGTGCGACGCCACCGGGTCCGGGGCCACCGGGACCGGCGGGGCCGGTGCCCATCGGGTCGCCCTGGGCGTTCCGGTCGCCGGGCACGACGGGGATGCCGCTGTTCAGCGTGTCACCCGAGACGTTGTCGCCCGGCCCGCCCGGGGGCGGCGCGAACTGCGGGGTGAGCACGGCGGTGTCGTCGGACATGCGCGGCGGCACACCGCCGGGTCCGGGGCCGCCCGGTCCGGGCCCGCCCGGGTTCTGCGGGCCGGGGCCCGGCGGGAAGGGGCCGGGTCCGTCGAGGTTCGGGGTGAGCGCCGAGGTGCCGGTGACCGGGCCCGTGGTGGGGCCGGCCGGGCCGGGGGTGCGGACGCCGAGGTCGGGCGTGGAGCGCGGGCCGCCCGGACCGTCTCCGGGACCGCCAGGTCCCTCCGGGAAGTCGCGCTGCGGGCCGTCCGTGAAGTACGGGAGGTCGGTGCGGGGTCCCGAGGGCGGGGTGACCCGGCCGGGCAGGGATCCGCCGGGGTGGGCACCGGGACCGCCGGCCGCCGGAGCGCCGGGACCGGCCGGAGCACCGGGACCGCCGGGGCCCGCCGGAGCACCGGGACCCGCCGGACCACCGGGGCCCGCCGGAGCACCGGGACCGCCGGGGCCCGCGAGGCCACCGGGAACGCCCGGTGCCGGGAAGCCCGCGCCGTCCGTGTCGCCGGGACCGCCGTCCGCCGCGGGCTTCGCGGCGGCCGGGGGCTTGCGCGGGGCGAACCAGTCGCTGCCGCTCTTCTCCTTGGCCGGCCTCTCGGCGGATTCCGCCGCCGGGGCCGCGTTCTCGCCGGGCTCCGCGGCCGGTGCCCGGGACGGTTCCGGTGCGCCGCCCGGTGCCGGGGCGTCCGGACGCGGGGTCGAGCCCGTGCGCTCGCCGCCGCCGTCCGCGTCGCTCATGGGCGTACGCATGACAACCGGCGGGATGGGGCGCGATCCCGGGATGTTGATCCGGATACGCGTCGTCAGGGTCGTCTCGGTCTTCGGCTCTTCGGACCGGTCCGGACCGGCAGGTTCCGGGACCCCCTCCGGGGCGTCCTGCGACGGGTGCAGCGACGGATACTGGCGGGATCCGTACGGCGGCGTACCCGAGGGGTACGCGGCTCCCCCGCGACCCTGGGGCCCGGAGGACGAACTGTCAGTTTCACGACTCAAAGCAGGTTCTCCCGATTGGCTCCGCCGCCCGTACTTCCCCCGTGCCGCAGCCCGGGCGCGCGAACCACCATACTGGCCGCCGCCGGTACACACCCCGCGACCGGGGGAAACGACTGCGCACCCCCCGGACGGACAGGGGGCATTACGGGATCGGACGGAGCACATTACTTGGCAGGTCGGCCGCTGTCGGCCCGCTGCCGGGGCGATCGCGGCATGGTGGCACAGATCACAGCGATGGCCATTCCGCCCAGCAGGAAGATGCCGAGGCCGAGCGCGTCCCCGAAGACATAGTCCCCTTCGGGCCGTCCACTGAGCAGAACGATGACTGAAATCAGCCATCCCGCCGCCGGGGCCAGGGCCCCGGGCTGGGTACCCGTCAGCGTGCGGCCGCCGTGGAAGAGGCCGGCTGCCGCCGCCAGGGCGAGCAGCGCCCCGCCCGGGAACCACGCGGGCTGGACGAGGGCCCCCGCGATGCCCACGACGGCGCCGAGGACCACGAGGCCGAACAGGACGGCGATCCGGGCGGGGTTGAGGGGCGCGGCCGGGCCGGTGGCCGGAATGTCCTTCTTCTGCGCATCGGTCCGGCTGCCGCCGGCGCGCGCCCTGCTGCTGCCGCTCACCGGTCCGCCTCCGTCACACCCGCGAAGAGGTCGTGTTCGCGTGCGCCCGCCGGAGCGCCCGGGGTTCCGGCGGTCAACTCGTAGTACTCGGTGGTGAAGACGGGCTGGCCCAGGTCGTTCGACAGCGCGAAGTAGGGCCCCTGGAGGGCGATCTGGGTGACGTGCGCCCGCATCGCGGCGGCCTTGGCGTCCTCGTACCCGCAACCGTCGATCTCGGTGGTGACCAGGGCGTCGTCCACCACACCCGGCACGTCGTCGATCGCGGCGATCCCCGGGAAGGCTCCGGCGGCCTCGGCCCGCAGGGCGGCGAAACGCTCCTCGGCGACCGTGCGCGGCACCCGGTTCCAGTAGACCTTGGCGATGGTGTGCGGGGCCGCCGCGCCGGGGCGGTACGCCGCGTCGGCGGCCAGTTCCGCGGCGCGGGTGGCGACCCGGTGGGCCTGGATGTGGTCGGGGTGCCCGTAGCCCCCGTCGGGGTCGTACGTCACCAGGACCTGGGGGCGCACCTCGCGGATGACCTCGACGAGGCGTCCGGCGGCCTCGTCCACGTCGGCCGCCCAGAAGGCGCCGGGGCGGTGGTTCTGCTCGGCGCCCATCATCCCGGAGTCCCGGTAGCGGCCGGCGCCGCCGAGGAAGCGGTGATCGGTGACGCCCAGCTCCTTCATGGCCGCCGCCAGTTCGCCGCGGCGGTGGGGGCCCAGGGTGTCGTCCCGGTCCGCGGCGAGAGGGGCGAGCGCGGGCGGGATGATCTCGCCCTCCTCGCCGAGCGTGCAGGTCACCAGCGTGACCAGGGCGCCTTCGGCCACGTACCTGGCCATGGTGGCGCCGTTGTTGATCGACTCGTCGTCCGGGTGCGCGTGCACCAGGAGCAGCCGCCGGGCGGGGAGGTCCGTCATGGGGACCACCCTACGAGCCGGCGGCCTCCCCGGACGACGGCGGCCGGGCGGCGGGCACCGATGCCGCGGGGGGCGACGGCGTCAGAACTTGATGTCCCCGATCATGCCGGCCACATTCGTGGTCAGCTCCGAGATGGTGGGCGCGATGGACGAACTGGCGAGATAGAAACCGAGCAGCGCGCAGACGACCGCATGTCCTCCCTTCAGTCCGGACTTCCGGATCAGCAGGAAGACGATGATCGCCAGCAGCACCACCGCCGAAATCGAGAGCGCCACGGCGGTTCACCTCCATCTGTACGGTCGGGGACGGGCAGCACGCAGGAGCCAGCAGGTTCATACCCACCGAGCGCTACGGATCTTAACTATCCGTGGCACCGCATTGTTCGGGGCACAGCAGCACGAGGGGCGCACGGCCGGGGGCGGCCGATAGGTTCGGCGCATGACTTCGGAAGAGATCACGTTCCCGCTCCAGTTGGCCCGGACCATGAGATTCACCCTTGGGGCACCGCGCGCGTTCACGGTTTCACCCGACGGTGGACGCGTGGTCTACCTGCGCTCGGGTTCCGGCACCGACCGTTCGGGCGGGCTCTGGGTGCTGGACGTGGGCGAGGGCGCCGCCCCGCGCGAACGCCTGGTGGCCGATCCGGCGGCGCTGCTGGGCGGTTCGGCGGAGCGCCTGTCGGCGCAGGAGCGCGCCCGGCGGGAGCGCAGCCGCGAGGGCTCGGCGGGGATCGTCGGCTACGCGGTGGACGCGGCGGCCGAGTTGGCCGCGTTCGCGCTGTCCGGGAAGGTGTACGTCGCCGGTCTGCGCGAGGGAACGGCGCGTGCGCTGCCCGTGCCCGGTCCGGTGATCGATCCGCGCCCCTCCCCGGACGGGCGACACGTCGCCTATGTGTCCAAGGGCGCGCTGCGCGTCGTCTCCACGGCCGGCGAGGCGGACCGGGCGCTCGCGGAGCCGGAGGACGCCCATGTCACGTACGGGCTCGCGGAGTTCATCGCGGCCGAGGAGATGCAGCGCCACCGGGGCTTCTGGTGGTCGCCGGAGTCGGACCGGCTGCTCGTGGCCCGGGTCGACGACAGCCCCGTGCGGCGGTGGTGGATCGCCGACCCCGCGCACCCCGACCGCAGGCCCGCCGAGGTCGCGTACCCGGCGGCCGGCACGCCCAACGCCGTGGTGGGGCTCCAGGTGGTGGACCTGGACGGCAAGCGCACCGAAGTGGTGTGGGACCGGGCCCGGTTCCCGTATCTGGCGCGGGTGCACTGGTCCTCGTACGGGGCTCCGCTGCTGCTCGTCCAGGCCCGGGACCAGGAGAGCCAGCTGTGCCTGACGGTGGACCCGGAGACCGGGGCGACCCGGACCGTGCACGCGGACGAGGACCCGGTGTGGCTGGAGCTGTTTCCGGGGGTGCCCGCGTGGGCGCCGGACGGACGGCTCGTGCGGATCGCGGACGAGGGCGGGGCGCGGGTCCTCGCGGTCGGCGACCGGCCGCTGACCGGGGCGCAGCTGCACCTCCAGGCGGTCCTGGACATCGGGGACTCGGACGTCCTGGTGGCGGCGTCGGCGGGCGAGGAGGCGGCCGCGCCGGAGACCGGCGAGAGCCATGTGTACCGGGTCAACGAGCTGGGCGTCGAGCGGGTCTCGGAGGGCGTCGGCGTGCACACGGCGGTCCGCTCCGGCCGGGTGACGGTGCTGGTCTCGGCCACGCCCGAGCGGCCCGGGACGACGGCGCGGGTGCTGCGTGACGGCAAGGAGATCGCCGTCGTCGCGAACCACGCGGAGCGGCCGGTGCTGTCCGCGCGGCCGGTGCTCACCGAAGGGGGCGCACGGCGGATTCCGTGCGCCGTGCTGCTCCCCGCCGGCTACTCGGAGTCCGACGGTCCGCTTCCGGTCCTCATGGACCCGTACGGCGGTCCGCACGGCCGCCGGGTCGTCGCCGCCCACAACCCGCATCTCACCTCGCAGTGGTTCGCGGACCAGGGCTTCGCCGTGGTCGTCGCGGACGGCCGCGGCACACCGGGCCGTTCACCGGCCTGGGAGAAGGCGGTCAAGCACGATCTGGCGCTCACCCTCGACGATCAGGTGGAGGCCCTGCACGCGCTCGCGGAGCGCTTCCCGCTGGATCTCGGCCGGGTGGCGATCCGGGGCTGGTCGTACGGCGGTTTCCTGGCCGGCATGGCGGCCCTGCGGCGGCCGGACGTCTTCCACGCGGCGGTCGTCGGCGCCCCGGTGACCGACCAGCGGCTCTACGACACGCACTACACCGAGCGCTACCTCGGCGATCCGGCGAAGCGGCCGGAGGTGTACGCGTACAACTCGCTGGTGACCGACGAGGGGCTGTCGCACGCGGCCGAGCAGGTGCGGCCGATGATGATCATCCACGGCCTGGCGGACGACAACGTGGTCGTCGCGCACAGCCTGCGGCTCTCCTCGGCGCTGCTCGCCGCCGGCCGGCCGCACGAGGTGCTGCCGCTGAGCGGGGTGACCCACATGACCCCGCAGGAGAAGGTGGCCGAAAACCTGCTGCTGCTCCAGGTGGACTTCCTGAAGCGGTCGCTGGGGCTCTGACTCACCAGCCGGGCGGTGGCTGCGAGGGCGGCGGGGGCGGACCGAAGCCGCCGCCGCCCTGCGGGTAGCCGTAGCCCGGCGGCTGCTGTCCGGGGTACGGGGGCGCGGCCGGTCCGGGCTGTGGTGCGGGGCCCCACCCCGGGCCGCCCGCCCACGGGTCCGGTCCCGGGGCGCGGACCGGGCCCGGCACGGCGAGGGCGATCAGCGCGGTCAGGGCGGCGAGCAGCTGGAAGATCCAGCTGGCCAGTGTGAGCTGCACTTCGAGCCCCAGGGAACCGAAGTGGTCGAACATGTCGTAGTGGACGATCCGCATCAGTCCGAGCACCGAGCCGGCCAGCAGCATCGCGGCGGCCACCAGACCGAGCGGGCGGGCGTGCCGGGCGCGGACCACGGCACTGAATCCGGCAGCCAGGCACAGCAGGGCCAGCACCACGGTGCCCCAGCCCGGCGGCGGACCGGTCAGCTGCTGGGCGATCCGGTTGCCGCCCACGTACCAGTCGGGGTAGATCTCCGGGAAGCGCACGAGCTGGCGGATCTCCCAGGCGATCAGCACGGCCCCGGCCCCGCAGAGCGCCAGGAACGCGAGCACGCCCGCACCCGTCCCCGGTCCGGAGGGTGTGCGCTCGTAGGGGTCGGCGGGCGGCCGGCGGCCGGCCCCGGCGGTGATGATCATCGCGGCGCCCGCGGCGAGCGCGACGAAGGCGCAGATCAGCGCCCGTGAGCGCAGGTCGTCGGAGTACGCGGACTCCATCCGCCGGTTGCCGATGGTCCAGAGACCGGGCAGCCGGACGCCGAGGGTCGCCACCCCGGCGACGACGAGCGCGGAGGCGCCGGAGGTGGTGCGCAGCGCGGCCACGGCGACGGCCACGTACACCACGAAGAGGATCACGTCCGTGGCGGAGGTCGCGGGCATGCTCTGCAGACGGACGTCGTAGAACCCCGCCCAGTACCGCCACAGTTGGCCGAAATCCGCCGCTGCCTCGACGTCCCGTACGAGCCAGCACGCGACGATCACCGCGAGCACGGCGGACAGGGCGGCACCGGTGACTCTTGCTCCACGGGTGAGTATCACCCCGTCGATACTTCCGTGCGTCCGCCCGCCGGACAAGAGGGCCTGCGGCGGGCGACCGGCCGGAGGGCGTCACACCCTTCCGGCCGGTCCACGGCACCCGCACGGCCGTACGTTGTTCATGGTGCCGCGTCCGTATATCGGGGAAGTTGCCCGCGTGTTAACGCCGCGTCAGCTCACCCGGCTGCTTCCGGAGGGCGGCGGTTCCTCGTCCTCGGAGGGGTGTGGCCCCTCCTCGCCGGGGGCCGGGGTCTCGGACGGCGCTTCGGAAGGTGCTTCGGAAGGTGCTTCGGGCGGTGCTTCGGACGGCGTCCCGGAAGCCGCCTGGGCCGCCTGGGCCGCCGCTCCCTCCTGGCCGCCCTCCCCCGGCGCCGACTCCAGCGTGCCCTCCGGCGGGACCACCCGCTTCTCCTCCGCGAAGTGGCAGGCCGAGTCGTGCCGGGCGGGGGTGTCCGTGTCGCGGAAGGCGGCCGGGACGGCCAGCAGCGGCACCTCCAGCTCGCACCGCTCCTGCGCCTTCCAGCAGCGGGTGCGGAAGCGGCAGCCCGAGGGCGGGTTGGCCGGTGAGGGCACGTCGCCGTGCAGGATGATCCGCTCGCGGAACTCGCGCGCCATCGGGTCCGGCACGGGCACGGCGGAGAGCAGCGCCTGGGTGTAGGGGTGCGTGGGGTGGTCGTAGATCTCCGCGTCCGTGCCGATCTCGACGAACCGGCCCAGGTACATGACGCCGACCCGGTCGGAGATGTGCCGGACGATCGACAGGTCGTGCGCGATGAAGACGTAGCTCAGGTTGAACTCCGCCTGGAGCCGGTCCAGCAGGTTGACGACCTGGGCCTGGACGGAGACGTCGAGCGCGGAGACCGGTTCGTCGGCGACGATGATCTCCGGGTTGAGCGCGAGGCCGCGGGCGATGCCGATGCGCTGGCGCTGGCCGCCGGAGAACTGGTGCGGATAGCGGTTGATGTACTCCGGGTTGAGGCCCACCACGTCGAGCAGGTCCTGCACCTTGCGCCGCCGGTCGCCCTTGGGGGCCACCTCGGGGTGGATCTCGTACGGCTCCCCGATGATGTCCCCGACCGTCATGCGCGGGTTGAGCGAGGTGTACGGGTCCTGGAACACCATCTGGATGTTGCGGCGCACGGCCTTCAGCGCACGGCCGGACAGCTTGGTGATGTCCTCGCCCTTGTACCGGATGGAGCCGGCGGTGGGCTGTTCCAGGTGGACGAGGAGCCGGGCGACCGTCGACTTGCCGCAGCCGGACTCCCCCACCACGCCGAGCGTCTCACCGGCGCCGAGGTCGAAGGAGACCCCGTCGACCGCCTTGACCGCGCCGACCTGCTTCTTGATGAGGATGCCCTGGGTCAGCGGGTAGTGCTTGACGAGGTCGCGCACCTCCAGGATCGGTTCGCCGCCCGCGTACGCGCTCTCGTGGCGCGACTTGGAGAGGAGGTCGCGTGCCGCCTCGCCCTCCTCACGCGCTTCCTTGCGCCCCGAGTGGTCAGCGTGCATCGAGCGTCTCCTTCCAGAAGTGGCAGGCGCTCTGTCGGTGCTCGGCCACGTCGTACAGCGGCGGCACGTCGGTGCGGCAGACGTCCTGGGCCATCGGGCAGCGCGGGTTGAAGGCGCAGCCGGGCGGGATGTGCAGCAGGTTGGGCGGCAGGCCCTTGATCGCGTACAGCTCCTGGCCCTTCTGGTCCAGGCGCGGGATGGAGGCGAGCAGACCCTTGGTGTACGGGTGGGCGGGCGCCTTGTAGATGTCGTGCACGGGCGAGGTCTCGACGATGCGGCCCGCGTACATCACGGCGATCTTGTCGGCGACGTCGGCCACCACCCCGAGGTCGTGGGTGATGAGGATGAGGCCCATGTTCAGTTCCCGCTGGAGCTCCGCGAGGAGGTCCATGACCTGGGCCTGGACGGTGACGTCGAGGGCGGTGGTGGGTTCGTCGGCGATGATCAGGGAGGGTTCGAGGGCCAGCGCCATCGCGATCATGATGCGCTGGCGCATACCGCCGGAGAACTGGTGCGGATAGTTGCCGACCCGCTCCTTGGCGGCGGGGATGCGGACCCGGTCCATCAGCTCGACGGCCTTGGCCTTCGCGTCCTTGCGGGACATGCCGCGGTGCACGACGTACATCTCGCCGAGCTGCTCGCCCACGGTCAGGACGGGGTTGAGGGAGGAGAGCGCGTCCTGGAAGATCATGGCCATCTCCTGGCCGCGGATCTTCCGGCGCTCCTCCTTCTTCATCTTCAGCAGGTCGCGGTCCTTGAACAGGATCTCGCCGCCGGCGATCTTTCCCGGGGGCATGTCGAGGATGCCCATGACCGCCTGCGCCGTGACCGACTTGCCGGAGCCCGATTCGCCGAGCACCGCGAGCGTCTCGCCCTCGGCCACCGAGTAGTTGACCCCGTTGACGGCTTTGACGACCCCGTCCCGGGTGTGGAACTCCACGTGCAGATCGCGTACTTCGAGCAACATGGCAGCGGACTCCTCAGCGCAGCTTGGGGTCGAGGGCGTCGCGCACCGCGTCGCCGAGCATGATGAAGGCGAGCACCGTGACGGCCAGCGCGCCGGCGGGCCAGAGGAGCATGTGCGGGGCGTTGCGGATGTACTGGGACGCGGCGGAGATGTCGATGCCCCAGGAGACGGCGGGGGGCTTGAGGCCCACGCCCAGGAACGACAGGGTCGCCTCCAGGGAGATGTACGTGCCCAGCGCGATGGTCGCGACGACGATGACCGGGGCGACGGCGTTCGGCGCGATGTGCCGCAGCATCATCCGCCCGTTGGAGGCGCCGAGGGCGCGGGCGGCCTGGACGTAGTCGTTGTGCTTGGCGGTGATGACGGAGCCGCGGGCGATACGGGCGATCTGCGGCCAGCCGAGCAGCACGATGAAGCCGATCACCGGCCAGACGGTGGAGCTGGTCACCACGGAGAGGAAGACCAGACCGCCGAGGACGACGGGGATGCCGAAGAAGATGTCGGTGAGGCGGGAGAGGATCGAGTCCCACCAGCCGCCGAAGAAGCCCGCCAGGCCGCCGAGGATGCTGCCGATCACGGAGACCCCGATGGTCGAGCAGATGCCGACCGTGACGGAGTTGCGGGCGCCGTAGACGACGCGGGTGTAGACGTCGCAGCCCTGTCCGTCGTAGCCGAAGGGGTGGCCGGGCTGGGAGCCCTGCTGGGCCTTGCCGAGGTCGCAGTCGAGCGGGTCGCCCGACGCGATGAGCTGCGGCCAGATCGAGATGATCACCAGGAACAGGATGATCAGCGCGGAGATGATGAAGACCGGGTTGCGGCGCAGGTCGCGCCAGGCGTCGGACCACAGGCTCTGCGGCTTGCTCTCGGGCCCGGTCCCCTCGGGCCCGCCGGGGGTCTTCTCCAGGCTGTCGCCCTCCGCGAGGGCGAGGTCGGTCGGTCCGCCGGCCCCGGCCGCCGAGATCGCCTCGTCCGGTGTCTGCTCAGGCATAGCGGATCCTCGGGTCGAGTACGGCGTAGAGGAGGTCGACGATCAGGTTGGCCGCCAGGAAGACGAGCACCAGGACGGTGACGAACCCGACCACGGTCTGCGAGTTCTGCCGCAGGATGCCCTGGTAGAGCTGGTAGCCGACGCCGTGGATGTTGAAGATCCGCTCGGTGACGATCGCCCCGCCCATCAGGGCGCCCACGTCCGTACCGATGAAGGTGACGACGGGGATCAGCGAGTTGCGCAACAGGTGCCGGACGACCACGCGGCGCCGGGGCAGGCCCTTGGCGGTCGCGGTGCGGACGTAGTCGGCGCGGGTGTTCTCCGCGATCGAGGTCCGGGTGAGCCGGGTGACGTACGCCAGGGAGACGGAGGCGACCACCAGGCCCGGGATGATCAGCTCGTTCAGCGGGGCCTCGGGCGAGACGGACGGTTTGATGACGCCCCACTCGACGCCCAGCAGCAGCTGGAGCAGCAGACCGGTGACGAAGGTCGGAATGGAGATCACGATCAGCGTCAGGATCAGCACGGCGGTGTCGACGGGACGGCCTCGGCGCAGCCCGGTCACGACGCCGAGGCTGATGCCGATGACGATCTCGAAGACGATCGCGACGAGGGTGAGGCGGATGGTGATGGGGAAGGCGGTGCCCATCAGCTCGGTGACCTTCTGCCCGTTGAACGCGGTACCGAAGTCGCCGGTGAAGACGTTGCCCATGTAGGTGAGGTATTGCTGCCAGACCGGCTTGTCGAGGCCGAATTCCGTGCGGAGTTGGGCGGCGGTCGCCGGGTCGCACTGGCGGTCGCCGCAGAGACCCGCGATGGGGTCACCCATCACGTTCACCATCAGGAAGATCAACAGCGTGGTGCCGAAGAAGACCGGGATCATCTGCAGCAGCCGCCGGATCACATAACGTCCCATGAAGGGCTCCGGGGGTCGCGGGGACGGAGGCTGTGGGGCCGGGGGGACGGGGAAGCCGGGCGACCCGATGACAGGTCACCCGGCGGTCCCGCGGCTACTTGACCTTGATCTGCTCGTACACCGGGACGCTGAACTGGTTCAGCGAGACGTTGGTGACGTTCTCCGAGTAGCCGGCGCTGCCGTTCTGGTACCAGAGCGGGATGACGGGCATCTGCTGGACCATCACCTTCTCGGCGTCCTGGAAGGTGGAGACGGCCTTGGCCTTGTCGGACTCGGCGTTGGCCTTGTCGACGAGGTCGTCGAACTGCTTGTTGTTCCACTTGCCGTCGTTGGACGAGGCGTTGGTGTAGTACACGGGCTGCAGGAAGTTCTGGATGAGCGGGTAGTCCATCTGCCAGCCCGCGCGCCAGGCGCCGTGCAGCTTCTGCTGGGAGACCTGGCTGCGGAAGTCGGCGAAGGTGCCGACGGGGGCGCCCACGCACGCCTTGTTGTTGCCCATGACCTTGTTGATGCTGTTGCAGACGGCGTCGACCCACTCCTTGTGCGAGCCGGTGTCCGCGTTGTACGAGATCTTGAGCTGGCCGCCGGGGATGCCGCCGCCGTCCTCGATCATCTTCTTGGCCTCGGCGGCGTTGTACGTGCACTCCTTGCCGCACAGGCCCTTCTTGAAGCCGCCGTCCTCGCCGAGGACCGGGGAGGTCCAGTCGGACGCGGGGGTGCGGGTCTTCTGGAAGATCCGGTCGGTGATCTGCGGCCGGTTGATGGCCATCGACAGGCCCTGGCGGACCTTGATCGCGCCGGGGGTGTTCCAGTTCTTGTCGTAGAACGGGAAGGCGAGGGTCTGGATGATGCCGGCCGGGGTGTTGATGTAGCGGTCGCCGAGGTCCGCCTTGACGTTCTTGAGCTGGGAGGCGGGCACGTCGTCGACGAGGTCGAGGTTGCCGGCCGTCAGATCGGTGTAGGCGGTGTTGTTGTCGGTGTAGACCTTGAGGTCGATGCCGCCGTTCTGCGCCTTGTCGTCCCCGGGGTAGTCGTCCCACTTGCGCAGGCTCATCGAGGAGCCCTTGGTGTACTTGTCGATGGTGTACGGGCCGTTGCCGATGGGCTTGGAGACCCAGGCGGCGTGGTCGGTGAAGAAGGTCTTGGGGAGCGGCGCGAAGGCCGGGTAGCCGAGGGTGTCGGGCCACAGCGAGAACTTCTGCGACAGCTTGACGGTGAACGTCTTCTCGTCGACGACCTTCAGGCCGGAGAGCTTGGTGGCACTGGCCTTCCCGGACTCGGGGTGGACCTTGTCGTAGCCGTCGATGTAGCCGAAGAAGTAGGCGTTCTTCTGGTTGTTCTTCAGCAGCGCGCCGTAGTTCCAGGCGTTCACGAAGGACGTGGCGGTGATCTTCTCGCCGTTGCTGAAGGTCCAGCCGTCCTTCACGGTGACGGTGAAGTTCTGGTTGTCCTTGGTCTCGATCTTCTCGGCGAGCATGTTGGTGGCCTCGCCGGTCTTCGGGTCGTACTTCTTCAGACCCCGGAAGATCATGTCGAGCACCTTGCCGCCCTGCACCTCGTTGGTGTTGGCGGGCTCCAGCGGGTTCTGCGGGTCACCCCAGGACGAGCTGACGATCCCGTCGGCGCCACCTCCGCCGCCGCCACTGTCGCCCCCGCCGCAAGCCGTCGCCGCCAGGGCGACGGCTGCCGCACATGCGGCCCACTTGACGTGTGTGGCTCCGCGCATGGAGTGCCTCCTCGTAGTGCTCCGGCTTACGTGAGGTCAAATATCACCTCATTACGGGGCGTATGCACGCCTATACCCGCCATCCGGGGCCGCACAGGTACCCGGGCACAACGAACGACCCCCCGGGTTCCCGTAAGGGCTCCCGAGGGGTCGACAGTGTCCGCGGCGGACGGTGCCGGCGGGTCAGGCCGCGTGCACCACGTCCTTCTCCTCCGCGAAGTGGCAGGCCGACTCGTGGGCGGCCGGCGTCTTCGAGGCCTTGAAGCGCTCGGGGACCGCGAGGAGCGGCACCTCGGTGGAGCACTTGTCCTCGGCCTTCCAGCAGCGGGTGCGGAAGCGGCAGCCCGACGGCGGGTTGGCCGGGGACGGGACGTCGCCGGTGAGGATGATCCGCTCGCGGCCCTCGCGGGCCTCCGGGTCCGGGACCGGGACGGCCGACAGCAGCGCCTGGGTGTAGGGGTGCGTCGGGTGGTCGTAGATCTGCACGTCCGTACCGATCTCGGCCATCTTGCCGAGGTACATGACGCCGACCCGGTCGGAGATGTGCCGGACGATCGAGAGGTCGTGCGCGATGAAGAGGTAGGAGAGGTTGAACTCGTCCTGGAGCTTCTCCATCAGGTTGACGACCTGCGCCTGCACCGACACGTCGAGCGCGGAGACCGGCTCGTCGCAGATGATGATCTCCGGATTGAGCGCGAGGCCGCGGGCGATGCCGATGCGCTGGCGCTGACCGCCGGAGAACTGGTGCGGGTACCGGTTGATGTACTCCGGGTTGAGGCCGACGACGTCCAGGAGCTCCTGGACCTTGCGCCGCCGGTCGCCCTTGGGGGCCACCTCGGGGTGGATCTCGTACGTCTCGCCGATGATGTCGCCCACCGTCATACGGGGGTTGAGCGAGGTGTACGGGTCCTGGAACACCATCTGGATGTTGCGGCGCACGGCCTTCAGCGCGCGGCCGGACAGCTTGGTGATGTCCTGGCCCTTGTAGAAGACCTCGCCGGCGGTGGCCCGCTCCAGCGTCATCAGGAGCTTGGCGACGGTGGACTTGCCACAGCCGGACTCGCCCACGATGCCCAGCGTCTCGCCCGCGTACAGGTCGAACGAGATGCCGTCCACGGCCTTGACCGCGCCGACCTGCTTCTTGAACAGGATGCCCTGCGTCAGCGGGAAGTGCTTGACGAGGTTGCGCACCTGGAGGATCGGCTCCCCCTGCGACACGGGCGCGTCGATGGCGGCTACGGCCTCCGCCTCGGTCGCCGCGTCGACGGTCTCCACCTCGGAGACGTTGGGGGTGGCGTCCACGGTCTCCTTCGAGATGTCAGCCATGGATCGTCTCCTTCCAGAAGTGACAGGCGCTGCGGCGGCCGGCCAGCTCGGTGCCGTCCTGCTCGGTCACCGGCTGGAGGGCCGGGATGTCCGAACGGCAGATGTCCTGGGCCATGGTGCAGCGCGGGTTGAAGGCGCAGCCCGACGGCACGTGCAGCAGGTTGGGCGGCAGGCCCTTGATCGCGAAGAGCTCCTGGCCCTTCTGGTCCAGGCGCGGGATCGAGGCCAGCAGACCCTTGGTGTACGGGTGCGCGGGGCGCTTGTAGATCTCGTGCACCGGGGCGGTCTCGACGATCCGGCCCGCGTACATCACGGCGATCTTGTCGGCGACGTCCGCGACGACACCCAGGTCGTGGGTGATCAGGATCAGGCCCATGTTGTACTCGCGCTGGAGCTCCGCGAGCAGGTCCATCACCTGGGCCTGGACGGTCACGTCGAGCGCGGTGGTCGGCTCGTCCGCGATGATCAGGTCCGGTTCCAGGGCGAGCGCCATCGCGATCATGATGCGCTGGCGCATACCGCCGGAGAACTGGTGCGGGTAGTCCGCGACCCGGGCCGCGGCGGCCGGGATCTTCACCTGGTCCATCAGCTCGATGGACTTGGCGCGGGCTTCCTTCTTGGACAGGCCCTGGTGGACCCGGAACATCTCGCCGAGCTGGTAGCCGACGGTGAGGACCGGGTTCAGCGAGGACAGCGCGTCCTGGAAGATCATGGCGATCTTCTGGCCGCGGATCTGCCGGCGCTCCTCGTAGGACATCTTGAGCATGTCCTGGCCGCGGAAGAGGATCTCGCCCTGCGGGATCTTCCCGGGCGGCATGTCGAGGATGCCCATGATGGCCTGCGCCGTCACGGACTTGCCGGAGCCGGACTCACCGAGGACCGCGAGGGTCTCACCGGCGTCCACGCTGTAGTTGACCCCGTTGACCGCCTTGGCCACACCGTCGCGGGTGTGGAACTCCACGTGCAGGTCACGGACTTCGAGCAGGGGACCGACGTGGTCGTCACCCCGGCGTGCGGACGGGACTTCGGCGGTCTTGTTGATGGTGGCCACGTTCGCCCTCCTATCGCGACTTCGGATCGAGGGCGTTGCGGACGGCTTCGCCGAGCATGATGAACGCCAGAACGGTGATGCTGAGCATGATCGACGGGTACAGCAGGATGTGCTGTGCGACGCGGATCTGGGCGGAGCCACCCGAGATGTCCATACCCCACGAGATGGTCGGGTCGGCGAGACCCAGACCGAGGTAGGACAGCGTCGCCTCGGCCGAGATGTAGACGCCGAGCGAGATGGTGGCGACCACGATCACCGGGGCCATGGCGTTGGGCAGGATGTGCCGGAAGAGGATCCGGCTGGTTCCCGCGCCCAGCGCCCTGGCGGCCTGCACGTAGTCCGACTGCTTGATGACGATCACCGCACCGCGCATGACACGCGCGATCTGGGTCCAGCCGAGGAACGCCAGGGCGAAGACGACCACCCAGACCGTCCGCTCGGTGAACGCCTGGAGGACGACCATGGCACCCAGCAGGAAGGGGATGCCGAGGAAGACGTTGGTGAAGAAGCCCGACAGCAGGGCGTCGACCCAGCCGCCGAAGTAGCCGGCGAGCATGCCGATCAGTCCGCCGAACAGCGTCACCAGAAGGGTCACGCAGACACCGACGGTGATCGATGCGCGGGTGCCGTAGATGACGCGCGCGTAGACGCTGTGGCCCTGGCCGTCGTAGCCGAGCCAGCCCTCGGAGCCGATCTTGCTCAGCTCCGGCTTGCCCAGGTAGTGGTGCACCAGGTCGGCGGAGGTGGGCGAGGCGCTCGTGAACAGGCCGGGGAAGATCGCCATCACGATCAGGATGACGATCAGCACCGACGAGATGATGAAGTACCAGTTGGAACGCAGGTCCCGCCAGGCGTCGCCCCACAGGCTGCGGGCCTTCTCCGCCTTCACGGTCGCCGACGGGTCCGCGAGGGGCGCCTTGGCGTCCTCGGGTGCGGGGGCGGTCTTGGTCACGTCAGGCATAACGGATCCTCGGGTCCAGGACCGCGTACAGCAGGTCGACGATGAGGCTCATGAGGAGATAGACGAGCACCAGGATGGTCACGAGGCCGACGAGCGTCGTGCCTTCGCGCTTCTGGATCGATTCGTAGATCGTGCCGCCGACGCCCTTGACGTTGAACAGGCCCTCGGTGACGACCGCGCCGCCCATCAGGGCGCCCAGGTCGGTGCCGAGGAAGGTGATGACGGGGATCAGCGAGTTGCGCATCAGGTGCACACCGACGATGCGCCGCTTGGGAAGTCCCTTGGCGATGGCGGTACGCATGTAGTCCGACCGAAGATTTTCGGCCATCGTCGTACGTGTGAGGCGTGCGACATAAGCGAGTGAGAGCGAACCCAGCACGATGGCGGGCGCCAGCAGTTCGCCCCACTTGGCGTCGTTGGAGACGTTCGGGTCGATCCAGCCGAGCTGGAAGGCGAACACCGTCTTGATGATGAAGCCGAGGACGAAGACCGGGATCGAGATGATCAGCAGGGTGAAGATCAGGACCACGTTGTCGGTGAGCTTGCCGGCCCGCAGACCGGCGATGGTGCCGAGGCCGATGCCGATGACGATCTCAATGACGAACGCCATGCCGGCCAGCCGGAGGGTGACGGGGAACGCGTCGCCGAGGACGTCCGTGACGGGACGACCGCTGGCTATCTGATCACCGAAATCGAAATGCAGGACGATGCCTGTCATGTAATTCCAGTACTGCTGCAGGATCGGCAGATCGAGGCCCTTCTCATGGCGAAGTCTCGCCAGAGTGGCCGGGTCGACACCCTTGTCCCCGAAGAGCCCACGCACGGGGTCACCGGGCAGTGTGTAGACCATCAGGAAGATCAGCAGAGTTGTCCCGAGGAAGACCGGGATCATCTGGAGCAGTCGTCGTGCGACATAGCGCCCCATCATGCCTCCATGTAATAGGCAGGCGGCAGCCGACGGGCCCTCCCCCGCGCCGAGTTCCCCTGGTGGGTTCGTCGGTCGCGTGGAAGGGCCCCCCGGCCACTGCGTGCGGGCAGGCGCGGACCGTCCTTCAGTGCCGGTCCCGCGCGTGCGCGCGGACTACGTAGGTGTGGTTACTTCTTGACTTCGATCTGGGTCAGGATCGGGTCGCCGTCCTGCGCGTAGTCCACGTTCTGGACCTTCTCCGAGTAGCCGGCGTTGACCTTGTAGTACCAGAGCGGGATGGAGGGCATGTAGTTCACCAGCTCCTTCTCGATCTTCTGGTACGCGGCGACGGACTCGTCGAGGGAGGCGGCGGAGTCGGCCTTCTTGATCTCCGCGTCCAGGCCCTTGTTCGAGAAGTCGCCCTGGTTGCCCGCGGCGCCGGTACGGAACAGGTCCGAGATGAAGTTCGCGTTCACCGGGTAGTCGAGCACCCAGCCGGAACGGTAGAGGGACTTGACCTCCTTGGCGTCACGCGCGTTCGTGTCGGCCTGGAAGTCGGCCTTCGAGTCGGTGGTGCACTTCACACCGGTCGACTGCGTGATGCTGTTGCAGACGGCCTCGACCCATTCCTTGTGGCCGCCGTCGGCGTTGAACTGGATCGAGATCTTGTTGCCCGGGACGCCGCCGCCGTCCTTGATGAGCTGCTTGGCCTTGGCGGGGTCGTACTTGGTGACGTCGCCGGAGGCGTCCTTCTGGTAACCGAGCACGCCCTTGGCGACCCAGCCGGTGGCCGGCTCGCGGGTGCCCTGCAGCACGGTCTTGGTGATCGTGTCGCGGTCGATGCCCATGGACAGGCCCTGGAGGACCTTCGGGTCGATCTTCTTCCACTGGTCGGTGTAGAAGGCGACGGCGATCGTCTGGATCGCGGAGTAGGCCTTGTCCACCGCGCGGTCACCGAGGTCGGACCGGTAGACCGGGAGGTCCTTCGGGCCGATCTGGCGCAGCACGTCGACGTTGCCGGACTTCAGGTCCTCGTAGGCGGTCTCGAGGGTGGTGTAGTTCTTGAAGATCACACCACCGTTCTTCGCCTTGTCGGAACCCTTGTAGTCGTCGTTGCGGACGACCTTGATCTGCTTCTTGTGGTCCCAGCTGACGAACTTGTACGCGCCGTTGCCGACCGGCTTCTCGCCGGCGGCCTTCGGGTCGGCGTAGAAGGACTCGGGCAGCGGGGAGAAGACCGTGTAGCCGAGCTTGTACGAGAAGTACGGGAGCGGGGCGTTGAGCTCGATGGTGAACGTGTAGTCGTCCACCTTCTTCAGACCGGACATCGTGTCCGACTTCGGCTTGGCCTTCGCGTCCTCGGGGTGGACGTCCGCGAAGCCCTTGATGTCGCCGAACCAGGACGCGTTGGTCTGGTTGTTCTTGGTGTTGGCGGCCCAGTTCCAGGCCTTGATGTAGGACTCGGCCGTGACGGGGGTGCCGTCGTGGAACTTCCAGTCCTTCTTGAGCTTGACCGTCCAGAGCTTGCTGTCCTTGGTCTCGACAGACTCCGCGTTGATCATCTCAAGCTTGCCGGACGGGTCGTAGTCCACCAGCTGCGAGAAGATCGAGTCGGTGACGATGCTGCCGTTCGACTCCATCGTGTTGGCCGGCTGCAGCGGGTTCTGCGGCTCACCGACCTCGACGGAGAAGATGCCGTCGGCGTTGACGGCGCCCTTGTCGCCGCCCTTGCTCTTGCTGGCGTCGTCGTCGCCACCGCCACAGGCAGTCGCAGCCAGGGCGATGATGGCCGCTCCCGCGACCCACTTGGCGCTCTTGGCACCACGCATGGGTTTCCTCCTCATGAGTCCACTTTTGACTACAAGAAGGGCACTGGGTCGATACACCGACACCCCTGACGGTGATCGTTTCAGTGCCCTTAGTGTGCTCGTGAGTCGGCGCACTCCCCACGGTGCGTGACCCATTGACCCGAGCTCAATGGAGCCAACTATTAAGTACGTCTGGGCTGTAAACCACACTTAAAGGGTCTCGGTTTGACAACATCCGTCACTTGCGCGGCCCAAAATCCGGACAAAGTGATCCCAGACAGACACCCCCGAAACGGACTGTTAACACATGTTTCGGAGAGCGACCTCCGATAATCGGACGCATTTGTCTCACATAGTGGACGCGCGCCCGTAAATCCGGTTGACCACGGCCGAGGGCCCCCACAGTGTCTGTGAGGGCCCTCGGTCAGGGCAATGCCTGGTGCTGACGGATCGTCGGCCGAAAACGGCCTGGCGGTCCTTCCTCAGCCGTGCTCGGCGTCTCAGCCGTGCTTGGCGCGCGAGGCGGTGCGGCCGCGCTCCTTCTGGTCGAGGACGACCTTGCGGATGCGGACGGCCTCCGGGGTCACCTCGACGCACTCGTCGTCGCGGCAGAACTCCAGGGACTGCTCCAGGGAGAGCTTCCGCGGCGGGACGATCGCCTCGAACGAGTCGGCCGACGAGGACCGCATGTTCGTGAGCTTCTTCTCCTTGGTGATGTTCACGTCCATGTCGTCGGCGCGCGAGTTCTCGCCGACGATCATGCCCTCGTACACCTCGGTGCCGGGGTCCGTGAACAGCACGCCGCGCTCCTGGAGGTTCGTCATCGCGAAGGCGGTGACGGCACCGGCGCGGTCGGCGACGAGCGAACCGTTGTTACGGGTCGTCAGGGTGCCGAACCACGGCTCGTGGCCCTCGTGGATGGAGTGCGCGATACCCGTACCGCGGGTGTTCGTCAGGAACTCCGTACGGAAGCCGATGAGGCCGCGCGACGGCACGACGAACTCCATGCGGACCCAGCCGGAGCCGTGGTTCGACATGTTGTCCATGCGGCCCTTGCGGACGCCCATGAGCTGCGTGACGGCGCCCATGTGCTCCTCGGGCACGTCGATCGTCATGCGCTCGACCGGCTCGTGGGTCTTGCCGTCGACGTCCTTGGTGACCACCTGCGGCTTGCCGATGGTCATCTCGAAGCCCTCGCGGCGCATCTGCTCGACCAGGATGGCCAGCGCCAGCTCACCGCGGCCCTGCACCTCCCAGGCGTCGGGGCGCTCGGTGTCGAGAACGCGCAGCGAGACGTTACCGATCAGCTCGCGGTCCAGGCGGTCCTTGACCTGGCGGGCGGTGACCTTGCGGTCCTTGACCGCGGCCTTGGCGTCCGCGCCCTTGCCCGTGCCACCGCGGCCGACCAGCGGCGAGGTGTTGGTGCCGATGGTCATGGAGATGGCGGGCTCGTCGACCGTGATCAGCGGCAGCGCGACCGGGTTCTCCGGGTCGGCGAGCGTCTCACCGATCATGATCTCCGGGATACCGGCGACGGCGCAGATGTCACCGGGGCCGGCCACCTCGGCGGGCTTGCGGGTGAGCGCCTCGGTCATCATCAGCTCGGTGATGCGCACGTTCTGGATGGAGCCGTCGCGCTTGATCCAGGCGACGGTCTGCCCCTTGCGCAGCTCGCCCTCCTCGACGCGGAGGAGCGCGATACGGCCGAGGAAGTTGTCGGCGTCGAGGTTGGTGACGTGCGCCTGGAGCGGCGCGTTCTCCTCGTACGTCGGGGCCGGGACGTGCTCCAGGATCGCGGAGAAGAACGGCTCCAGGCTGGTGGAGTCCGCCGGGACGGTGCCGTCCTCCGGCTTGGTCAGCGAGGCGATGCCGTCACGGCCGCACGCGTAGACGATCGGGAACTCGATCTGCTCCTCGTCCGCGTCCAGGTCGAGGAAGAGGTCGTACGTCTCGTTGACGACCTCGTCGATACGCGAGTCGGGGCGGTCCGTCTTGTTGATGCACAGGATGACGGGCAGGCGCTGCTGGAGCGCCTTGCGCAGCACGAAGCGCGTCTGCGGGAGCGGGCCCTCGGAGGCGTCCACGAGCAGGACCACCGCGTCGACCATCGACAGACCGCGCTCGACCTCGCCGCCGAAGTCGGCGTGGCCCGGGGTGTCGATGATGTTGATCGTGATGACGTCGCCGCCATCCTTCGGGTGGTACTTGACCGCCGTGTTCTTGGCCAGGATCGTGATGCCCTTCTCACGCTCCAGGTCGTTCGAGTCCATCATGCGGTCGTCGAGCGACTCTGCGGCGTGCGCGGCGAAGGAGCCGGCCTGCTTGAGCATGGCGTCGACGATGGTCGTCTTGCCGTGGTCGACGTGGGCGACGATGGCTACGTTACGGATGTCGTGGCGCGTGGGCATGGGTGGCTTGCGCTTCTCTCGGATCGGGGATTCAGGCGCCTGGGTCGGTCTTGAGTCCTCGTACGCCCGCCGGGCGGACGCGCCACGGCTACTCCCATGGTACGGGCCGCCCGCGCCTGCGGCTTCCCGGGCGGTTTCTAGCGGGGGCAGGAGAGCCTGACGGCTTCGTGCGCGGCGGCGGACGCGTCCTTGCCCAGGGTCTCGTCGCAGTTGACCGCGCCGCCGCCGGAACTGCCCCAGGTCGACACATGGCCGATGACCGGCCGGCCGCCCCCGGCGCATGTGTAGCGGAAGTCCGCGTCGATCAGCTTGAAGAAGCTGAAGCTCACCAGCCGCACGCTGCCCTTCACGTCGCTGACCTGGCCCAACGGCTCGTCGAGCGGCGCGTACGTGCCCGGCTCGCCGAGGGCGGACCCCTCCTTCGGATCGTCGTCCGCGGACACCAGCCCGAGCTTCGTCCCGAGGGAGTGGAGGACGAGGTCCGGGTCCAGGTCCACGCCCTCGGTCACCACGGAGGCCGGGTCCGTGCGCAGCCGCCGGATCGGTTTCGTCACGCGGGCGGACCCGGTCACACTCTGTGCCTCGGCGACCCCGTTGATCATCCAGTCCTGGCGCAGGTTGAACCAGGTGTACGTGCCGCCCCGGCACGCCCGCGGTTCCTGGGCGACCGCCTGGTCCGCCTCCGCCTCCGCCTCCGCCCTCGGCGATCGGGCCGGTTTCGCGTCGGCGCTCCCGCCGTCCGGTGCCGAGCAGCCGCTGACGCACGCGAGGGCCGCCGCGACGATCGCGGCGGCCGTTGCGAGGTGCACTCGTGTCCGCTTCATGATTCCGCCCCCGTGGTCCGTTCTTCCGGTGGAATTCACCGGTGGTCATGGACCACGGTTCCGGTAACGGACTTCACGGACAAGCGACTTGAGCAACTCCAGAGGTGCGGCCCCGTTACTTCTTCGGGTGGGCCGGGGCGCCGGCGGCCTGCGGGGCCTTGTAGCCGATGTCCTGGTAGTGCGGCACCCCGAGGCCGAAGGCGCCGACGTTCACGAGCTTCTTGCCGGTGGCGACGAGCTGGGGGCGCTGGAAGAGGGGGATCGATCCCGCGGCGGCCCAGATCCGGGCGTCCGCCTTCCGCATGAGGTCGCGGGACGCCTTCTCGTCCAGCTCCGAGGCCGCCTGGTCGAAGAGCTGGTCGATGTGGTCCGTACCGACGCGGGTGTAGTTCTGCTCGACGAGCAGCGAGCCGTCGGTCGCCGGGACCGGCTTGGCGAAGATCGGGCGGTCGTCCGTGGCCGGGTAGGCCGTGGCCGGCCAGGAGTACAGCGCCATGTCGTAGTCGCCGGACGCCACGTGGTCGCGGAAGTAGCTGTCGTCGGAGACCTTGGTGATCACCGTACGGATGCCGATCGTGTCGAGCATCGCGGCGATCCGCTCCCCCACACTGCGCAGGCCGGCCGAGCCGGGCCCGGACGGCAGGACGAAGCGGAGGCTCAGCGGCTTGCCGTTCTTGCCGAGCGGGCCGCGGGCCCCGTCGGCCCCCTGGGCCGGGGCGGCCGTGCCGGCCGGGGCGTACGCTCCGGCGGCTCCCCCGGGCTGCCGGTCCTGGGCCCGGACGTCCTCGGAGAGGCCCGTGTAGCCGAGGTATCCGGCCTGGCGCAGCAGGGCGGCGCTCTGGTCCGCGGCGGCGGGGGCGGGCGCGATGACGTGGGTGCCGTCGGCGGTCCCGCCGGGCTTGTTGTCGCCGGCGGAGGGCTCGGCCGGGGCGGCGCGGTTGGCCTTGCCGTCGTCGGCGTCCTTACCGGCGCTCCCCTTCTTCTCGTCGGCCTTCTTCTCCTCGGCCTTCGTGTCCGCGTCCTTCTTCTTCCCGCTCTCGCTGCCGGCCTTGGTGCCGTCGGTCCTGGCGAGGGCCCCTTCGCGCGTCCAGCCCGCGTCGGCCAGCAGCGCCTGGGCCTGCTCGGTGTCCTGCTGGCCGAGCGCGTCGCTGCTGTCCTTGTACGCGGGCTGCCCGGCGACGGCCAGATGGCTGCCGAGCGGCTGCGCGGGCAGCCCGAGCGGCTTGAGCACGGTGTCGGCGAGCTCCTGGCGGTCCAGGGCGCGGGCCACGGCCTTGCGCACCCGGTCGTCGGCGAGCGGCCCGGTCTCGCCGTTCAGCGCGAGCTGGGTGTAGGCGGGCTCCAGCGACTTGCGGACCACATAGCCGCGCAGCCCGCTCTGCTCGGTGGCGTACGCCTCGGCGGCCCTGGCCTTGTCGTCCCTGGCTTCCTGCTCCTCCTCGGCCGCCTCCTCGTCGGTGCCGTGCGCGACCGCCCAGGAGCGCAGGGCCGCCGCCGGGGTGAGCGCGGCGCCGGGACCGTGGGCGGGCGGTGCGCCGGCCGCGCCCTCGCGGGCGGCCTGCGCGATGCGGTGGGCGGTGGTGGAGTCGATGTCGGCGACGTCGACGGTGCCCTCGGTCAGGGCCTCGGTGCGGTCCTCGGGCCTGACGGCCTTGAAGACCAGCGAGTCGAGCTTGGCGGGGCCGCCCCACCAGCGCGGGTTACGGGTCAGCGTGACGGACCCGGTCTTCTTGTCCACCTCGCGCAGCCGGAACGGCCCGGCCGTCTCCTTGATGGTGGTGCGCGCGCCGTCGTTGAAGGCGTCCGGGGAGCCCGTCACCTGCTTCGGGTACAGCGGCGAGAACAGCGAGCGCCAGTCCGCGTAGGGCTTGGCGAAGGTGACCTTGACCTCCAGGTCGTCGTGGCCTCGCTCGATCTTCTCGATGCGCTCGTACCCGGCGTTGCGGGCGGTCCAGAACGCGGAGTCCTTGCCGCTCAGTGCCCGCCACTGGGCGACGAAGTCCGGGGCCCCGATCTCGCGGCCGTCGCTCCAGACGGCCTGCTGGTTGAGCCGGTAGACGACGACCTGGCGGGGCTCGGTCTCCGTCACCTTGGCGGATTCCAGGTAGTCCGGGTTGAGCTGCGGCCGGCCCTGGGCGTCGAGCGGGAAGAGGGTGGGCAGCAGGGCTCCGGTGATCCGGGTGGTGGCGCTGTCGGCGTCCGCCTGGAACGCGTTGAGGGTGGCGGGCAGCGCGTCGATCGCCCAGGTGACCTTGCCCCCGTTGGCGACCTGGGCCCGCGCGGCACGGGCCACGTCCTGCGGCACGGCGGCGACGGCCGCCGTCTCGTCCCCGTCCGAGCTGCATCCGGCCAGGGCCGGGAGGGTGAGGACGCCTGCGGTGAGGAGGGCGGGCAGGCGACGCTTTCGGGCCGTCCCGCGCGGGACGCCGACGTGGGACATGGCTGATACCTCCGGGGACGGCCCGGCCCGCACCGGAATGGGCCGGATTGCGTGTGTTTTGGTGGCATTTGCAGTTGATCACACTGATTCCGCCCCACTACTGAAAACGCCCTCGCGCGGGAAGGCGGCGCCGACACGGCGCTGCCGCCCGAAAGCTCACCCACGTGGCGGAGCGCCGTGGCCCGACGGGCCACGGCGCTCCTTGTCGTCGGGATCCGGTCAGCCCAGCAGCTTGACGATCTCGTCGGTCGTGCCGGTCTCGCCGAGGCGCGGGAAGATCCGCAGCACGCTGTTGTCGTGGGCCTCGCCGCCCATGTCCGTCATCGCGTCCGTGGCGAGGGTGACGTGGTAGCCGCGCTCGTGCGCCGAGCGGGCGGTGGACTCGACGCCGATGCTGGTCGCGATGCCGGCCACCACGACCTGGGTGATGCCCCGGCGGCGCAGCTGGAGGTCGAGGTCGGTGCCGTAGAAGGCGCCCCACTGCTGCTTGGTGACGACGATGTCGCCCTCGCGCGGGCCCATCTCGGGCACGATCTCCGCCCAGTCGGCGGCGGGCTTCCCGGACCGGGCCGGGCCCTCGGTGCGGCCGGGGGCACCGCCGGTGACGCGGACGAGGACGACCGGGAGGCCCTTGGCCCGGAAGGCGTCGGCGAGGGTCGCGGCGTTCGCGATGACACCGGCGGCGGGGTGGGCGGTCGGCAGGGCGGTGATGCCCTTCTGGAGGTCGACGACGATCAGCGCGGTGTTCGGGTCGAGGACGGTGGCGGTCATGGTGGCGCTCTCCTTGTGGGGGTGGTGCTCGATGGGGATCAGGTACGGCCACGCAGGGCGCGGTCGGTGACGGTGAGGACGATGAGCAGGACGCCCAGGACGACGGCGACGGCGGCCATCAGGTGCAGGCCGCGGTCACCGGCCGACTGTCCGTAGGCCAGGGCGATGAGGCTGGAGGCGGTGATGGCCCCTATGTACTGGGCGGTGCGCTGGAGGCCGGCCGCGGAGCCGACGGACGCGGGCGGCGCGTAGGCCTGGACGGCCGCCTGGTTGCTGGTGCCGATCAGCCCCTGCGGGATGCCGAAGCAGGCACCGGCCAGCAGCAGGAGGGCGACCGGCGCGTCGCCGGACAGCAGGAACAGCAGCCCGGCCCCGGCGGTGAGCAGGACGCAGGCGAGGACGAGCGGCCCCCGTATGCCCTTCGTACGGGCACCGAGCAGCGAGCAGACCAGCGCGGCGAGGGACATCGGCAGCATCAGCAGACCGGTGTGCCCGGACGAGTAGCCGCGGGCCTCCTCCAGCCACTGCGTGTAGCCGTACATCACGCAGTAGATCAGCAGGTAGCTGACGCCGTGCCGCAGGTACGTACGCGAGAGCGCGCCGTTGCCCGCGAGCATCCGCAGGTCGATGAAGGGCGCGCGGGCCCGCAGCTGCCACCACACGAGCGCGGCGCTCAGCGCGGCGAACGGCGCGAGCAGCCACCACAGTGGGTGCGCGAGGTCGAGCAGGAAGAAGACCAGCACGGTCAGGGCGGTCGCGAACAGGCCGATGCCGAGCGGATCGAGACCCAGCCGGGGCGCCGGGGAACCGGCGGCACGGGCGCGCGGCGGATCGGCGGGGATCCAGAGCAGGGCCGCACCGAGGGCGATGAGGGCGACGGGCACGTTGACCGCGAAGATCCCGCGCCAGCCGGCCATCATGACCAGCAGCCCGCCGAGCGTCGGCCCGACCGCCGCGCTGCCGAGCGCCGCGAAGGAGAGCCGGGCCAGCACGGGGCGCGGGGTCGCCCGCCCGATCCGGGCCGACTCGTCGCGCAGCACCGCCATCGCGGCCGGGTACGCCGCCGACGTACCGATGCCGAGCAGCAGCCGCGACACGATCAGTTGGCCGAAGCCCTGCGCGAAGGTGCCGACCAGGCCGGAGGCGACGACCACGGCCAGACCGGCGAGGAAGACCCGGCGCGGCCCGAGGACGTCGGCGAGCCGGCCCAGGACGGGCTGGGCGACGGCGCTGGCGAGGTAGAGGACGGAAATCAGCCAGGCGGTGTCGGCGGCGCCGACGGAGAAGTGGTGCCCGATCGCCACCAGCGCGGTGGAGATCATGGTCGTGTTCAGCGGGTTGAGCAGCGAGCCGAGCAGCAGCGGGGCGGTGAGGCGCGCACTGAACCCGGGATCGGGCGCCGTCCGGTCCGGGCGGGCCGCCGCGCGTACCGCTCCCGGAAGGACCTCGCGAGCCGTCACGAACCGACCAGGCGTTCGATCAGGGCGGCGGCCTCGGCGACCGTGCGCCGCTCGTGCCCGTCGAGCTCGGCGGCGACGGCCTCGGCCAGCCAGTTCCGCTTGGCGGCCCTGACCCGGGCGAGGGTGGCGCGCCCGGCCTCCGTCACCGACATGACGGACTTGCGCCCGTCGGCCGGGTCCGGCGCGCGCTCGACGAGCCCCTGGTCCTCCAGCGCGCCCAGGGTGAGCCGCATGGACTGCGGGCGTACGAACTCGGCGCGGGCCAGGTCCGCGGTGGTCGCGGCGCCCCCGTCGTCGAGCCGGGCCAGCACCGAGCGCTGGGTCGGGGTCAGCAGCGACTCCGACGAGGAGGAGCGCAGCCGCCGCAGCAGCCGGCCGACGACGGAGGCCAGCTGGTTCGCCACCTCTTCGGCGGTCGGGTCGACGGGCGCACCCCCGGATGCTTGCGTCATACATTCACCGTACGAGAACGACAGGCCACCTTGCAAGGCAGCCTGTCATTCTCCGGCGGCCACCGCGCCGCTCCTGCGACCTCCTCGTGTCGCGCCGCCCCAGAGGGGGACATAGCCTCACAAACGTGACGCCGCCCGTGAGCCGAACCCGGACCCTCATACCGGGCCGGGCCCTGCTCGCCGTGCTCCTGACGGTGTGCTGGCTGGCCCTGGCCCCCGCACCGGCCGCCCGCGCCGACGACCCGGTCACGCTGTCCCGCGACGGGCAGATCACCGACAAGGTGGGCGCACTCGGCGACCGCAGGACCCAGGTGGTCGCGGCCCTCGACCGGCTCTACGACGAGCGCCGGCTCCAGCTGTTCGTGGTGTACGTACGCGACTTCTCCGGGCGCTCCCCGCAGGACTGGGCCGACGAGACGGCCGGCCGCAACGGGCTCGGCCGCGACGACGTCCTGCTGGCTGTCGCCACCCACGCCCGGCAGTACGCCTACTCCGTCGACCAGGACTCCCGCCTCACCGACGCACAGCTCCAGGACGTGGCGAGCACCGCCGTCGAACCGGCGCTCAAGGAGAACGACTGGGCGGGCGCCGCGATCGGCGCCGCCGACGGCTGCGCCGCCGTCCTGGCCGGCGAGCCCGTCCCCACCCCGGCGATCACCCCGGGCGCCTCCGACCCCGGGTCCGGCTCGGGCGGCACGAGCACCGGTGACCTCCTGCTGCCGGTCGTCCTGCTCTGCGCGGTCGCCGCCGTCGCCGCCTACGCCTTCCTGCGGCGCAAGCGGCGCGCCACCACCCGTACGACGCCCGGCGCGGCGGGCTGGGGACCGGCGGGCGCGGGTCCGGACGGGGCAGCGCCGCCGCCCGCCCCGCTTCCCGAACTCGACGCGCGGGCCAAGGAGACGCTGGTCGCCACCGACGACGCGGTCCGCACCAGCGAGGAGGAACTGGGCTTCGCCACCGCCCAGTTCGGCGAGGAGGCCGCCGCGCCGTTCGCCGAGGCGGTGACGTACGCCAAGGGCGAGCTGACGGCCGCGTTCCGGCTGCGCCAGCAGCTCGACGACGCCTTCCCGGAGGACGACGCGACCCGCCGGCGGATGCTGGACGAGATCATCAGCCGCTGCGCGGACGCCGACGGCCGCCTCGACGCGGTCGCCGAGGACTTCGACCGGCTGCGCGAGCTGGAGCGCGCGGCTCCGCAGGCCCTGGCCGCCGCCGAGACCGCGTTCCGCGAGCTGACCGGCCGCGTCCCAGCCGCCGAGACCGCGCTCGCCTCGATGCGCGAACGGTACGCGGACCAGGCGTCGGCCCCCGTCGCCGGTGACGCCGAACAGGCCAAGGACCGGCTGGTGTTCGCCACCTCCTCGCTCAACCGGGCCCGGCAGTCGGTGGACGGCGGCGACAACGCGGCGGCGGCCGTCTACATCCGGGCCGCCGAAGGCGCGATCGGCCAGGCGGGCACCCTCGTCGACGGCGTGGAGCGGCGCGCGGGGGAACTCGACGAGGCGGCCGGCCGGCTGCCGGCCGTGCTCACCGAACTGGAGACGGACCTCGCGGACGCGGGCGGGCTGCTGGAGGGCACGGCGCAGGGGGCGTCCACCGCGGACCTGCGGGGCCGGATCGCCCGCGCCCGGTCGGTGGCCGGCGATGTGCGCGAGGAGCTGGGCGCCGGCCGCTACGACCCGATCGACGCGCTCCGCCGGGCGGAGGAGGCGGACGCGGTCCTGGACGAGGCGCTGGCCGGCGCCCGCGAACGGGAACAGGGCGACGCGCGGGCCCGCTCGCTGCTCGACGGGGCGATGCTCACCGCGCGCTCGTCCGTCGCCGCCGCCGCCGACTTCGTCACGACGAACCGGGGCGCGGTGGGCAGCCGGGCCCGGACCCGGCTGACGGAGGCGCAGCGCCGGCTGGAGCGGGCCGCCGCACTGGCGGGCACCGGCGACGCGCAGGCCGCGCTGGCCGAGGCGAACCGGGCGGACGCGCTGGCCGGCGAGGCACGCGACCTGGCCGAGCAGGACGTCCGCGGATACGGGCGCGGCGGACCCGGTGGCATGGCGGGCGGAGGCGGCGGGGGCATGGGCGGCGCGGTCCTCGGCGGGATCATCCTCGGCGGCCTCATGGGAGGTGGCCGGGGCGGCGGCTTCGGGGGCGGGGGCGGTTTCGGGGGCGGCGGCTTCGGCGGGGGCGGCGGACCCGGCAGCTTCGGCGGCGGGGGCACCCGGGGCCGGCGCGGCGGCGGCGGCCGGTTCTGAAGCGGAGGGCTTCCCGTGCCCCGTCCCCGTAACCCCCACGAGCAGCACCCGACACCCGACACAGGAGAGGTGCCATGAGCAAGCAGACCATTCTCGGACGCGTCACCCAGCTGGCGAAGGCCAACATCAACGCCCTGATCGACCAGGCAGAGGACCCGCAGAAGATGCTGGACCAGCTGATCCGCGACTACACGGCCAACATCTCGGAGGCCGAGCAGGCCGTGGCCGCCACCATCGGCAATCTGCGCCTGATGGAGCAGGACCACCGGGAGGACGTCGAGGCGGCGCGCGAGTGGGGCGGCAAGGCGCTCGCCGCGAGCCGCAAGGCGGACGAGCTGCGGGCGGGCGGATCGGGGCCGGAGGCGGACACATTCGACAACCTGGCCAAGGTCGCGCTCGGCCGCCAGCTCCAGTCGGAGAAGGAGGCCAGGACCGCCGAGCCCACCATCGCCGCGCAGACCGAGGTGGTCGACAAGCTCAAGGCGGGCCTCGACCGGATGAAGGCGAAGCTGTCGGAGCTGAAGGCCAAGCGGGACGAGCTGGTGGCGCGCGCCACGTCGGCGCAGGCGCAGAACCGGATGATGGACTCGGTGAAGAGCATCGACGTCCTGGACCCGACCAGCGAGCTGAGCCGGTTCGAGGACAAGGTGCGGCGCGAGGAGGCGCGGGCCGTGGGCAAGCAGGAGCTGGCCGCCTCCTCGCTGGACGCGCAGTTCGAGCAGCTGGACGCGCTGGGCGACAGCGCCGAGGTGGAGGCCCGTCTCGCCGCGCTGAAGACCACGAAGTGAGCCGCGCCCGCCCGGCCCGCTCACCCATGGGGGGTCGGTCCGCGTGGTGCGGGCGCTCCATCCGTCTCAGAACATGCTGAGCAGTTCCTCCACCGAGCGCTCGGCGGGCGGCCGCCCGTCGGGCAGGGCCAGTTCGAACCAGACCGTCTTGCCGCGCGGGGTCCGCCTCGCCCCCCAGGCCGCGCTGAGGAGTCCGACCAGCTGGAGGCCCCGGCCGCCCTCGTCCGTGTCCCGGGCGCGCCGGCGCCGGGGCTGGACGAGGCCGGCGTCCCAGACCTCGCAGACGAGGGTGCGGTCGCGCAGCAGCCGGAGCCTGATCTCGCCCTCGCCGTAGCGCAAAGCGTTGGTGACCAACTCGCTGACCAGGAGTTCGGTGGTGTCCACCAGGTCGTCCAGGCCCCAGGAGGTCAGCTGGCCCCGGGCCAGTTCGCGGGCGCGGCCGACCGAGCGGGGCTCGCGGGGCAGCCGCCAGTCGCCGACCGCCTCGGTGGGCAGCCCCTGGATACGGGCCATCAGCAGCGCGATGTCGTCCTCGCCGTGCCGGGTGTGCAGCGAGCCGAGGACCTGGTCGCAGACGTCCTCCAGCGGCTGGGCGGGTTCGACGAGGGCCTTGCGGAGGGCGGCCAGGCCCTCGTCCAGCGGGTGGTCGCGCGATTCGACGAGTCCGTCGGTGTAGAGGGCGAGGAGGGCGCCCTCCTGCAGCTCGACCTCCACCTCCTCGAAGGGTTCGCCGCCGACACCGAGCGGCATCCCGGGCGGTACGTCCAGGAGCAGCGCGGCCTCGCCCGGCTCGACCACGACGGGCGGCAGATGGCCGGCGTTGGCGAAGGTGCAGCGCCGGGTGACCGGGTCGTACACCGCGTAGACGCAGGTGGCCAGGTACACCTCGGACAGGTCGGCCTCGCGGGACTTGTGCGCGGCGCGGGCGGGCCACTGGGCTCCCCCGCCGCCGGACGCGGAGGCGGCGCCGGGGGCGCCGAGACCGCGTGCGACCTCGTCGAGCGCGGAGAGCACCTCGGCGGGTTCCAGGTCGAGCAGGGCCAGTGTGCGTACGGCGGTGCGCAGTTCACCCATGGCCACGGCGGCGCGCAGGCCGCGCCCCATCACGTCGCCGACGACGAGCGCCGTGCGGTGTCCGGGCAGCTCGATGACGTCGAACCAGTCGCCGCCCACCTCGTTGGCGGTGTTGCCGGGGAGGTAGCGGCAGGCGATGTCGAGTCCGGCGGCCTCCGGGTCGCCCGGGGGGAGCAGGCTGCGCTGGAGGATCAGGGCGCGTTCGTGCTCGCGGCGGTAGAGGCGGGCGTTGTCGATACAGACGGCGGCGCGGGCGGCCAGTTCGGTGGCCAGCGCCCGGTCCCGGGCGTCGAACGGCTCGCTGCCCTTCGTACGGGAGAACCGCACGAGGCCCACCACGGTGTCGTGGGCGACCATCGGCACGGCGAGCGTGGACTGGACGAAGCCCCGGTCGTCGCCGGGCACGTCCTCCACGCGGCCGGTGCGCAGCGCGACGGCGGAGGGCGAGCCGAAGGGGTAGCGGTGGACGGCGCCGAGCGCGGGGGGTCCGTCGGCCCCGCCCGGCGGGCCGGAGTCGGACGCGCCGGGGGCGCTGCCGGGCAGGGCGTCGGACACGGCGCTGGCGAAGGCGACGCGACGCAGTTCGGCGGAGCCGCCGGCCGCCTCCTGGTTCAGCGGGCTCCAGCTGCCGGGCGGCGCCTCCTCGCCCGTGAGCAGGGCCTGGTAGAGGTCGACGGAGGCCAGGTCGCAGAAGACCGGGACGGCGACGTCGAGGAGTTCGCGGGCGGTGGTCTCCAGATCCAGGGAGTTGCCGATGCGGGCGCTCGCCTCGTTGAGGAGGGCGAGGTTGCGGCGGGCGCTGGCCGCCTCGCGGGCGGCGGTGTGGCGGCGGGTCACGTCGGTGGCGAGGCCCGCGATGCCGATGGGGCGGCCCGATCCGCTGTGCACCCGGTAGAGGTTCATCGACCAGTGGCGGCGCTCGGTGTCGCCGGGGGCCGTGCCGACGAGCTGGAGGTCGGTGACGGAGTTGCCCGTCTCCAGGACCCGTTCGAGGGTGGCGGTCAGGCGGTCGGCCTCGGCGCCGGTGAGGTAGTCGGCGACGGTGCGGCCCCGGTGGTCGTCGGCCCGGCCGCCGAAGACGGTGGCGAAGCGCTCGTTGGCCCGGACGACGGTGAGGTCGGTGCCGAACAGGACGAACCCGAACGGAGATTGGCCGAATATCGCCTGCGAGGCGGCGAGGTCCGTCTCGATGCGGCGCAGGGCGCGGACGTCCACGACGATACAGACCGCGGCCCGTTCGCCGGTGGCGGTCTCACTGGGCATCACATAGATCTCGGCGAGTCCGTGCACGCCGTCCCCGCCGGGCATCCGGAAGGGGACGAGACCCGTCCACTCCTTGCCGTCGAGCACTTCGCCGACCCTGCGGTGGCCCTCACGGCGGACCTCTCCCGGCAGGAACGCCTCGACCGGGTCCCTGCCCAGCGCCTCGTGCGCGGCCACGCCGAAAAGACCGGCGGCCCGGCGGCTCCACTGCTCGATCAGGCCGTCGGGCCCGATCGAGAAGGAGGCGACTCTGATGTAGTCGTAGATCGAGCCGGGCGGACTGCTCTGCCACACGACGTCGCCCGCTGTCCCAGGTATTTCGCTCACGCGACCGTCCCCTCCAGCTCACACACCGGACCGGTCATGCCCGCAGTATTCAGCACTACGGCCCCGTCCGGCACGGCGTTCACGATCACAGCACGGTCTCAGTCCCTTTCAGCCAGGTTCTGCCCGACCTCCGGTGATCGCTGTGCGTCCCACCTCACTCCTAACCAGGCAGAGCCAGCTCGAACCACACCGTCTTGCCGCTCTTTCCCCGCCGGGTCCCCCAGCGGCGGGCCGCGCAGGCCACAAGCAGGAGTCCTCTGCCGCTCTCGTCGTCGGGTCCCGCCGTACGTTCGGTGGGCGCATCCGGAAGGGGATCGGAGACCTCCACCAGCAGTCCGGGCACGGCCGATGAGCGGTCGCCGTCCGGATGGGGACGCAGCAGCCGGACGCCGATGGGGCCCGGTGTGTAGCGCATGGAGTTGGTCACCAGCTCGCTGACCAGCAGAACGGCCTCGTCACCGACGGCCGAGTCGAGCCCCCAGTCGCGCAGCGCGTCGTGGACGGCGTGCCGGGCGGTGCGCACGGCACCGGGGACAGCCGGAAAGCTCCACTCGACGTGATCGCCTTCGGTATCGGTCACGCCGATCACTCCCAAGAGCCTGCAACGGTGACGTCCTGCACAGGAGGCTAAAACAGCACATACCCGATATTCGGGTCACAATACCGCCGGGCTCGACACGCGGGGCGTACGGGTGTACGGCAGTGCGCACGTACGGGTACCCGGGAGGCGGGGGCGCACACGGCCCGCACCACGCGCCGCACCGGGGTCACGCGTCCCGGCACCGTGCGCCTCACCCGGCACGGCCGGGCGTCAGACCAGGTCGCCCCACGCCCTGAGGTCGTCGAAGAGCAGTTGGTCGACGGGCGGCACCCGGTCGCGGTCGGCGTACGAGAACCACGCCACGTCCTCGATCTCGCTGCTGGCCTTCAGCTCACCCGTGAACTCGGCGGTGTAGCAGGCCATCCGGACCACCGCGCCGTCGGGGAGGCCGGGCCCGCCGGCCTCGTAGGTCCCGACATGGGCGACGGAGGCCGCGTCGATCAGGACCGTCAGCTCCTCCTCGATCTCGCGCACGAGCGTGTCGAGGTCGCTCTCGGCGCCCTCCCGCTTGCCGCCCGGGATGTAGAAGACGTCCTTCCCGCGCGGGCGGGCGCACAGAATCCGGCCGCCCTCGATGCGCACCCATGCCACCGTGTCGATCAGCACCGCCATCACTCCGCCCTCACCGCCCGCGACCCCTGTCCTCACAGGACCTTAAGGCGCGTTACGGAAGTCCCCCGGTCAGCCGTCGAGTTCGGCGAGCGCCTCGGACAGCCACTTCTTCTCCGCGACGGTGGTGGCGCGGGCGATCCGCAGCATGCCCTGCTGGAAGACGCTGGGCGCGTCCGCGGCCCGCACCGGCTCGCCGTCCCGGTA
Source organism: Streptomyces sp. NBC_00708 (assembly GCA_036226585.1). Lineage (GTDB taxonomy): Bacteria > Actinomycetota > Actinomycetes > Streptomycetales > Streptomycetaceae > Streptomyces. The sequence continues at coordinate 4,676,119 of CP108997.1, read as the reverse complement.
GAAGAAGCTCGCCGGGACGTCGAGGAAGGCCTTCCTCCGGCGGAGGACCGCCGCCTGCGCGGCGCGGTCCGGGAGGTGGTGCAGAAACGCGAGCAGCGTGAAGAAGCGCTGCCCGTCGGTGATTTCGACATCCTTGGGGTGAGCGAGCCGCGCGTACAGCTCATCGCGTCCGGCCTCGGTGAGGGAGAGGACCCGCCGGGGCGCGGCCCCGGTGCCGGGCTCGGTGCGCTGGTCGACCAGGCCGGCCTTCACCAGCCGGGAAATGGCCGGATAGAGCGCCCCGTCGCTCACCGGGCGGATGTGGCCGCTGAGGGCCTGGATCCGGGCCTTCAGCTCGTATCCGTGCAGGGACTCCCCGAAGAGGAATCCCAGAATCGACAGCTCCAGCACGCGCCGAGCTCCTTACCCGCGTCCGTCACCCTGCTTGCCCGCTCCGCGCCACCATGTTATCTCTTTCCGCTGTACCTCGATTCGAGGTACAGCGGAAAGAGGGGGCTCTGGTCATGGAGGCAGCGGATCACCGGCGCAAGCTGGTGGCACTCGCGTATCCGGTCTACTTCGAACTGCTCGCGGGGGTCACGGCCGGGATCATCAACATGGTCTGGGTGACGCGGCTCGGCGGCGCGGCGGTCGCGGCGGTGGCCGCCGCCACCAACGTCGAGAACCTGCTGCTCGGCGTCATCCTGGTGGCCGGCTCCGGTACGACGGTGCTCGTCGCGCGGGCCAGGGGCGCGGACGATCCGGCGGCGGTCCGCTCGGCGGTGCGCGGCGGATGGGCGCTGTGGGCGCTGGTCACCCCCGTGGTCGCGGCCGGCGGCTACCTCTGCCGCGCGCCGCTGGCCCGGCTCGTCCTCGGCAGCGGTGACGGCGGCTCACCGGACCTCGCCACCGCCTACTTCTCGGTCGCGCTGCCGGGGATCGCGGTGTTCTTCGCCACCAACGTCGTCGACGGCATCCTGAAGGGCGCGGGTGACACCCGCACCCCGATGAAGCTCGCGGTCCTCGCGAACGGGCTGATCCTCGGTCTGGACCCGCTGCTCATCCTGGGGTTCGGCCTCGGGGTGCGCGGCGCGGCGATCGCCACGGTCCTGGGCCGGACGGCCGCGCTCGTCTGCGGTCTCGTGGCGCTGCGCCGCAACGGCGTACTGCGACGGGCCGCTTCGGCCGGGCAGGACCGGGTCCGCGGGAGCCTGGGCGCGGACGCGCGCAGGACCGCCACCACCGGCCTGCCCATGTCGGCCGATTTCGTCGCACGGATGGCGGGGGCGCTCGCGCTCGTCGCCGTCGTCGCCCGGATCGGCGTCGACGAGGTCGCCGCCTACGGGATCGCGACGAAGGCGATGTACCTCGCGACGATGGCCTTCTACGCGGTGCGCCAGGCCGCCTCCATCCGCACCGCCCATCTGCTCGGCGCCGGGCTCGACGCGCGGCGGGCCGTCGGGCGGCAGGCGCTGCTCCTGGCGGGAGCGCTCGGCCTCACCGCCCTGGCCGCGTTCCTCACCACCGGGCCCTGGATCATGCGGGCGTTCGGCAGCGAGGGGGCGGTGGCCGGGGCCGGGGCGCTCTATCTGCGCTGCGTGGGCCCGTATCTGCTGCTGCTCGCCTGCTTCATCGCGCTGGGCGGCGTCTTCGAGGGGAGCGGGGCGAGCCCGGCCCTCGCCCGCGTCACCGTCTGCGGCGTCCTGGTCCAGCTGACGCTCGCGTACGGGATGTCGGGGTGGGGTCTGCCGGGAATCTGCCTGGCCATGGGGGTCTCGATGGCGCTCCAGTGCGCCGCCGTCGCCGCCCTGTACCGGCGCACGGCCCGCCCCCGGGCCGCCGGCCGGGACGCACCGGAACCCCCCGTCCCGGCGCCCGGCGGGCCCCCGCCCCGAAACGACTCCGGCAGCGCACCGGCGCATTAGCCCCGTGCGCCGCACCCCCCTACGGCCGGGCGGTCTGCCCGATACGCTCCACCCAGTACAGCTGCTTGTGCCCCCGGTCCTGCAACTTGTCGGCGGCCAGCTGGGCCTCGCCCTGCGTGGCGTACTTGCCCACGCGGTAGCGGTTGCCGTTGTCGTCCTGCCGTATCACCAGCCAGGAAAGCACGGCACCGCTGTCGTTGCTCATCGTGTTTCTCCTGAGCATCGCGCCCCTCCCCTGAACGACGTGCACGCTTCTAAGGAACTCCAGGAAACCCCAGTACGCATATGCCTGAGCGTACGCCTGACCTTCACTCACCGCATACGTGTTTACACAAAGAGGTACCGATCCGGCCAGGAACGGACCAACGCCCTGGGGGCGCATTCATGTGAATGCGCCCCCAGGGCGTCGCCGGGTCCCGCGTCAGCACCGTCCGGCCGCGGTCACCTCACGGGAAGCCGGTAGCCCACCCGGTAGCGGTCGGCGGGCACCACCACGTCGGCGGTCTCGACGGGCAGCCCCGAGGCGTAGAAGGTGCGCTCGATCACCATCACCACATGGCCCGGCACACCGCCCAGCGCCAGGAGCTCCTCCGCCAGCCCCGGGCGCGCGCCCACCTGTTCGGCCACGTTGTCCACGACCACGTCGATGGCGGCCATCCGCTCGACCACCCCGCAGCCGCCCAACGGGCCCTCCTCCGGCAGCATCACCGGCGTGCGCCCCGTGATGGCCAGCGGCTCCCAGGAGGTGGACAGCATCACCGGCTCGCCCGCCTCCCGGAACACGTAGTGCGTCCGCATCACGCGGTCGCCCGGTTCGATCCCGAGCCGGCCGGCGATCTCGGCGCTCGCGTCCTCCTGTTCGCTGCGCGACTCCCAGGTGCCCCGCACCGTTTCCGCCGCCTGCTCCTGCCGGAAGGGGCCCGCGCCCGCACCGGGCCGGAAGCCGGAGCGCTCGACCATGCGCGGGACCGGCCGCTCGCGCACATACGTACCGGAGCCGGACCGGCCCTCGACCAGGCCCTCGGCCATCAGGACCTTGCGCGCCTCCAGCGCGACGGTGTCCGAGACCCCGTACTCCTCGCGGATGCGCGCCTGCGAAGGCAGGCGCGTGTGCGGCGGCAGCGAACCGTTGACGATCTTCTCTCTCAGATCGCTCGCCACGCGCAGATAGGCGGGCTGCTCACCGAAGGCCACAGGCCACTCCCCAAGAGGTTGACGGACTGCGACAGCGTCGCAACCGTGGGTTCCGGTCCGCAAGCGCAGGCCACAGTTTCACTCGAAGTGATGACATTGTGCGGGCCTGCGCATAGTCGGCTCCCGCCCGGCCGAGCCGCCCTTTGATCCGGCTTTACCGAACCCTTGACCGCGCTTGGTCCAGACCAATAACTTCTGGCCTCATGCGTCGAAGAACCCTGTCTTCACTCGCCATCGCCGCCTGCGCCTTCTCGCTCGCGGCCTCCCTCTCCCCCGCAGCCAACGCCTCGTCCGGACACGGTACGGGCCACGGCGACACGGGCCACCACGGCTCCGCGCCCGCCTACAAGCGCGTCGGCTACTTCACCCAATGGGGCGTCTACGGACGCGACTTCCAGGTCAAGGATCTGGAGACGAGCGGCACCGCGGCCAAACTCACCCATGTCAACTACTCGTTCGGCAACGTGAGCGCGGACGGCACGTGCTTCACGGGCAACATCCCCGGCGAGGCCGACGCCTGGGCGGACTACGTGCGTCCGCTCGACGCGGCCGGCTCCGTGGACGGGGTCGCCGACACCGACGACCAGGCGCTCGCGGGCAACTTCAACCAGCTGCGCAAGCTGAAGGCCGAGCACCCCGGCCTCAAGGTCATGATCTCGCTCGGCGGCTGGAGCTGGTCGACCCACTTCTCCGACGCGGCCCGCACCGCCGCCTCCCGCAAGGCGCTCGTCTCCTCCTGCATCGACCTGTACATCAAGGGCAACCTGCCGGTGGACGGGACGCGCGGCGGCAAGGGCGCGGCGGCCGGCCTCTTCGACGGCATCGACATCGACTGGGAATGGCCGGGATCGGCCGGTGACACCGACACGGTGTACCGCCCGGAGGACAAGCGGAACTTCACCGCCCTGGTCCACGAGTTCCGTACCCAGCTCGACGCGTACGCGAAGAAGGCCGCCCAGGACCGGAAGGGCGGACACCACGGCGCGAAGCCCAGGCACTACGACCTCTCGGCGTTCGTCCCGGCCTCGCCCGAGAAGATCGACGCCGGCTTCGACGTACCGCGCATCATGCGGGACTTCGACTTCGTGAACCTCCAGGGCTACGACTTCCACGTCTCCGGCGAGGCGAGGACCGCCCAGCAGTCCGCGCTGTACGCGAAGGGCGACTTCAGCGTCGACCGGACCGTGCGGGACTGGCTGAAGCGCGGCGCCCCGGCGCGCAAGCTGGTGATGGGCATGCCCTTCTACGGCCAGGGCTGGACCGGTGTGACCGGCGGCGGCGACGGTCTGGGGCAGCAGGCGGCGGGCCCCGCCCCGGCGACCTGGGCGGCCGGTTACGAGGACTACAAGGCCCTGAAGAAGCTGGCCGGATCCGGTACGTACAAGGTCCACCGCAACGTCCGGGACGGCAGCGCCTGGCTGTTCGACGGCACCACACTGTGGACGTACGACGACCCCCAGGTGCTGCGCACCAAGTCCGCGTACATCCGCGACCACCGGCTCGGCGGCGCGATGTTCTGGTCGCTGGACGGGGACACCGAGAACGGCGAGCTGATCACCGCCGTCGACCGCGGGCTCTCCCGCCGGTAGTGAACACCCCCGAGGGGCGGCTGCGCACCGGCAGCCGCCCCTCGGTCGTGCGTACGGTCACCAGTCGACGGTCTCCGACCAGATGGACTGGATGTAGCCGGAGCCCCAGGGGTTGGTGGCGACGGAGGCCTGGCCGGCCGGGGCCCAGTCGCCGAGGACGATCCGCTGCGGAAGGCGCGGGTCCAGGGCTCTCAGGACCGCGTGGATCCGGTGGTGCCCGGTGCCGCCGGTGCACAGGCTGGTCATCGTGCTGCCCGCGCCGCTCCCGTAGGTGACCGTGCAGCCGGTCGGCGCCGCCTGGGCGGAGGGGGCCGCCGTCAGCATCGCGCCGACGGCGGTCATGGCAACGGCCGCGGTACCTATCACACTGCGCTTCCCGAACATGAGACTCCTTGGGTCCAGTGGGTGGGTCCAGTGATGTGGAACTCGCCGCGATACGCCCAACTCCCCGTGTGTGCAGGTTTCCTGACACTTCGGGAGATCGCGTGAAGGATCCTGCCCACTTCCGGCCACGCTGACAAGAGCGCTGCCCAGATTTGGTCCAGTCCAATCGCGGCGGCGCGGGCTCCGGAACCCCCGCATAGGGAAACCCCTCGGTATTCGCCCGGTGCCTGGCAGCCGCGCCGGCCGGCTCCCCACACTCGTGCGTCGGCACCGCCCCACCACCCCGCGGAGCGGTGGCCGGATTCCGCCTGTACGAGGTGAAAGGACACCCCCGTTCCTATGTACATACGAAGAACCGCAAGGCTTCTGACGGCCACGCTGGCCTGCGCGTGCGCCTCGGCCCTCGCCCTCCCCGGCGCGACGGCCGCCCCGGCACCGCCCGCACCCGCCCCCGCCGCCGGCCCCCGGGCCTTCGCCCCGGCCCCGTACACGACGAACCCCTCGGCCGCCGTCCGCCGCGATGTCGAGGCCGACGCGAAGAAGGCCCTGTCGGCGCACGGGCGGGCCGCGCACCGCGGCGCCTCGGACGCCTTCACGGTCCGGAACCTGGTGGTCGACCGCGACGGCTCCGCCTCCGTGCGCTTCGACCGGACGTACAAGGGCCTGCCGGCGTACGGCGGCGACGTCGTCGTACGCCTGGAGAAGGACGGCACGTACGCATCGCTGACCAGCGCCGCCGAGGCCGCGCCCACCCTGTCCACCGAACCCGGGCTGACCGCCTCGCGCGCCTCCCGGCTCTCGGAGAAGGCGTTCACCGGCTCGGTCGACACGGTGTCCACGCCGCACCTGGCCGTGCAGCTGAACGGCGACGACGCCGCCCTGGTCTGGGAGACCGTGGTCAGCGGTGTCCGCGCGGACCAGACCCCGAGCCGGCTGCACGTCCTGGTGGACGCCCACTCCGGCAAGGTCCTGCGCACCAGGGACGAGGTAAGCACCTTCGCACCGGCGGGTCCGGCCGGCCCGGCTCGTACGGCCACCGCCGCGAAGTCCGCCGCGCCCGCGCCGTCCGCGGCCGCCACCGCGGTCACCGGCCGGTCGATCTACAGCGGTCAGGTGTCGCTGGACGCCACCCAGTCCGGCAGCGGCTACTCCCTCCAGGACCCCTCGCACGGCAACGGCTACACGACCAACCTCAACCACGCGACCAGCGGAACCGGTTCGGTGTTCACCAGCAGCACCGGAACCTTCGGCACGGGCTCCCCCGGCGACCCCGCGTCGGCCGGCGTCGACGCGCACTACGGGGCGGCGAAGACGTACGACTACTTCAAGACGGCCCATGGCCGCAACGGCATCTTCGGCGACGGCCGGGGCGTGCCCTCGCGGACCCACTACGGCAACGCGTACGTGAACGCCTTCTGGGACGGCAGCCAGATGACGTACGGCGACGGCCAGGGCAACCAGCGCCCGCTGGTCGAACTCGACGTCGCCGGCCACGAGATGGCGCACGGTGTGAGCGGCGCGCTCACCGGCTGGGACGAGACCGGCGAGACCGGCGGCATGAACGAGGGCACCAGCGACATCTTCGGCACGCTGGTCGAGTTCTACGCGAACAACCCCGTGGACCAGCCCGACTACACCATGGGCGAGCTGATCAACATCAGCGGCAACAACCAGCCGCTGCGCTGGATGAACCAGCCCTCGCTGGACGGCTCCTCGCCCGACTGCTGGAACAGCGCCAACGGCGGCCTGGACCCGCACTACTCGATGGGCCCGCTCAACCACTGGTTCTTCCTCGCCGCCGTCGGCAGCGGCAACCACGGTTACGGGAACAGCCCGACCTGCAACAACTCCACGGTGACCGGCATCGGCAACGACAAGGCCGGCAAGATCTGGTTCAAGGCGCTGGCCTCGTACGCCAACAGCCGGGAGAACTACCACCAGGCCCGCATCGACTCGCTGAAGGCGGCGGCCGACCTCTACGGCGCCCACTGCACCGAGTACAACACCGTCGAGGCCGCCTGGGCGGCGGTCGGCGTCACCGGTGCGGACCCCGTCCCCGGCACCTGCGGCAGCCAGCCCGGCTCGCCCTCGGTGACCAGTCCCGGCAACCAGACGACCGCCGTCGGCACCGCCGTCTCGCTCCAGATCCAGGCGAGCGACCCGGGCGGCTCCACCCTCACCTACAGCGCCAGCGGCCTGCCCGCCGGCCTGTCGGTCAACGCCTCGACCGGCCGCATCACCGGCACCCCGACCACCGCGGGCACCTCGTCCGTGACCGTCACCGCGAAGAACACCGCTGGCGCCAGCGGCTCGGCCGCCTTCACCTGGACCGTCAACGGCGACGGCAACCCGCCGGGCGGCTGCGGCGACCTGCCGGCCTGGAGCGCGACCACCCCGTACGCCCCGGGCGACCGGGTCGCGTACAACGGCCGCACCTATACGTCCCAGTGGTACTCGACGGGCGCGGAGCCGGGCGCCCCGGGCTCCTGGGCCGTCTGGACGGACGGGGGCGCGTGCTGAACCGCTGACCGTGCACGGCGCGGGGGCACGGGCGGGCGCGGTGAGCGCCCGCCCGTGGCCAACACCCCCGCGCCGAGGCCCCGTTGACCTCTCCCCCGTCCGGCCCTAGCCTCGGGGCCGGTCATGGGCGGGCCCCGCTGCACAGGCAGCGGGGGCAGAAGGCTGCGCGCGAAGGGGCCCCGATGACCCGCACCGGAACCGACCGCTCCCGTACGCCCGAGGGCGCACGCACCGCTCTGCGCGACACCCTGCGCGCCCATCTGGAGGGCGGCGGCTCCCTCCTCCTCACCGGCCCGGAGGGCATCGGCAGGAGCACCACGGCCGCCCGCCTCGCGGACGGCCTCGCGGCGCGCGGCCACCGCGTCCTGCGCTGTTCGCCGTCCCCGTCCGACCGGGACAGCCCGTTCCTCGGGCTGATCGACCTGCTGGCCACGGCCGGCGACGAGGCCCTGGACTGCCTGGCGGCCCATGAGCGCGCCGCGCTCGAAGGCGCGCTGCTGCGCCGCACCCCGCCCGCCGGTGCCGGCCCCGGCACCGGCCGCGACGCGCTGGTCCTGCGCCTCGCCGTACGCAAGGTGCTGGCCGCGCTCGCCACCACCGGCCCGTTGCTGCTCGTCGTCGACGACGTGCAGTGGCTGGACGAGCCGACGGCCCGGGTGCTGGTGTTCCTGGCCCGGCGCGCCGGTCCGCACCACGCCGTGCTCGCCACCCTGCGCACCTCGCCCCAGGGCGGCCGGGGCCCGGACACGGCGCCGGCCCGCGAACTGTGCCCGCAGCCGGTGCGCACGCTGCCGCTGCCGCCGATGACCGTGCGCGAGATCGCCGACGTGCTCCACGCGCACGGCGTGCACGGCGGCCCGTCCTGGCCCCGGCAGCTCGTCGCCCGCCTGCACGAGGCCGCCTCCGGCAACCCCCGTACGGCTCTGGAACTGGCCGCCGGGCTCCACGAATCCACCGCCGCCGGATCGCCGCTCCCCGACTCCTCGGAGCCGCTGCCGGTCCCCGAATCCCTGAGCCGGCCCGTGCTCGACCGGCTGGCGGCCCTGCCGGGGCGGGCCCGGAAGCTGCTGCTCACCGCGGGTGCGGCGGTGCGCCCGACGGTGGAGCTGCTGCGCCGGGCGGGCTGCCGGCAGGCGGCGGCCGATATCGACCTCTGTGTACGGCACGGGCTGCTGGCCCCACCGGACCGGGGCGCGGTCCGGTTCACCGACCCGATCACCCCGATGGTGCTGGAGGCGCGGGCCCCGTACGCGCTGCGGATGGAGGCGCACCGCGCCCTGGCCGAGGCGGCCGACGACCCGGTGGAGCGGGCCCAGCACCTCGCCCGGCTGGCGGCGGGCCCGGACCCGGTGGTCGCGGACCGGCTCGTCGAGGCGGCGTCGGCGGCCCGGCGCCGGGGCGAGCCGGGCACGGCGGCCCGGCTCGGCCGGCTGGCGGCGCGGCACACCCCGGCCGACGGGGCGCGCACCGGCACGGCCCGCCGGCTGACCGCCGCCGAGGACGCGCTGGACGCGGGGGACCTCGACTTCGCCCGGGAGCTGGCGTACGAGGTGCTGGAGGACGCCGGACGGGCCGCCGACCGGGTGCGGGCCTGGACGGTGGTCGTGGACGCGTCGGGCCAGGCGATGGCGGAGGTCGCGGACGTCTTCCCGCAGGCGGTGCGGGACGCGGGCGAGGACCCCGGGCTGCTGGCGCCGCTCCACTACCGGATGAGCTGGCACGCCTGGATGGTGGGCGGCTCGGCCGAGCGGGCGCGCGACCACGCCGCACGGGCCGCCGGGCTCGCCGCGCGGGCGGGCGACCGGCGCACCGAGGTGCTGGCGCTGACCCAGCAGGCGGCCCTGGAGCTGTTCCTCGGGCTGCCCGGGGCGGAGTCGACGCTCGCCGCGGCCCTGGCCGCGCCGCACGACGCGTACGCGATGAGCCACCACAACGGGCCGATCTATCTGAAGCACCGCTTCCACCTGGCGCACGACCAGCTCGACGAGGCCCGCGCGGAGCTGCGGACGCTGGTGTACACGCTGCGGCAGCGGGGTTCGGCGGACTGCCTGAGCCAGTGTCTGATCGGCCTCGCCCAGCTGGAGATCCAGCGCGGCCGGTGCCGCCAGGCGCTGTCGATGGCCCGGCAGAGCCTGCGGATCGCGGAGCGGGCGGGGCTGAGCCAGGGGCCCGCCTGGTACGCGGTCGCGCTGGCCGAGACCGCGGGCGGCAGCCTGGGCGAGGCCCTCGCGGCGGCGGAGGCGGCGAGGCGGCACAGCGAGGACGACGACGACCGGCTGTTTCTGCCCAGGGCGCTGCACGCGGAGGGCCGGATCAGGCTGTTCAGCGGCGAGTACGCGGGTGCGGCCCGGCTGCTGCGCCGTACGGGCGAGATGGAGAGCGCGCAGGGGCAGGGCGACCCGGCGACCCGCCGCTGGCACGCCGACCTCGCGGAGGCCCTGGCCCGCAGCGGAGCCGTGGACGAGGCGGAGTCCGTCATCGACCGGGCCCGCGCCCAGGCCGTCCGGCTCGGCCGCACCGGCGTCCTCGCCACGCTGGACCGCGCGGCGGCGACGGTCTGCGAGGAGCGGGGCGGGCTGGAGGAGGCGGCCCGGGGGTACGAGGCGGCGGCGGCGCGCCTGCGGGCGGCGGGGTACGCGCTGGAGGAGGCCCGTACCCGGGTCGCGCTGGGCCGGGTCCGCCGCCGCCTCGGCGACGAGGACGCCTCCCACGCCGCCTTCGCCCGAGCCCTGCGCGTCTTCACGGCGGCCGGGGCGCGGGCGTGGGTGGCGGGCGTACGGGCCGAGCGGGACCGGGCCGGGGAGGCACCGCTGCCGCGTCCGGACGACGCCGCGTGGCCGGAGCGGCTGAGCTCGACCGAGCGCAGCGTGGTGGCGCGGGTGGCCCAGGGCGCCACCAACCGCGAGATCGCGGCGGGCCTGACGCTCAGCGTGAAGACTGTGGAGGCGGCCCTCACCCGTGCCTACCGCAAGCTGGGCGCGCGATCACGGGTGGAGATCACCCGGATCGTGATGACCCGCCCGGCGGCGTGAGCGCCCGCCAACACCCGTACCCCTGGGCACTATTGACGAGTACACGCCCATGAGTATGGTCTAGACCTAGGGCCTGTCCGACCGCGATCCACCGGACGGGCCCAGGTGAGCCGCGGTCGCTCCGAGCGATTCTCCCGAGCGACCGTCGGCGTGCGAAGGGCTGCGGGCGGCGCCCCCTCGCCACCGGCCGTACGTGTGCCCCACCCCGGCCGACCCCCCGGAACCAGGCCGCCGCGGGTGCGGGCGCGTCCGACCGCTGCCGTCACCCCGCGGCAGTCCTCAGCGAAGGAGTTGGCATGAACGCGAAGCGAAAACTGGCCCTCGTGCTCGGTGCGGGAGTCGCCCCCCTGCTCGCGGTGGTCCTGCCCGCCACCACCGCCAGTGCGCACGGATACGTCTCCTCGCCGCCGAGCCGCCAGGCGCAGTGCGCGTCGGGCGTCGTCGACTGCGGCCAGATCAAGTACGAGCCGCAGAGTGTCGAGGGCCCCAAGGGCCTCATGAGCTGTAGCGGCGGCAACTCCCAGTTCGCCGAGCTGGACAACGACAGCAAGGGCTGGAAGGCCACCCCGGTCGGCAGCTCCGCCGACTTCTCCTGGACGCTGACGGCCCGTCACGCGACGAGCACCTGGCAGTACTACATCGGCGGCTCGAAGATCGCGGAGTTCAACGACAACGGCGCCCAGCCCGGCGCCACCAAGACCCACCACGTGAACTTCGGCAGCTACACCGGCCGCCAGAAGGTCCTCGCCGTCTGGAACATCGCGGACACGGCCAACGCGTTCTACGCCTGCATCGACCTCCAGATCGGCGGGGGCGGCACCCCCGGCGGCGGCGACGGCGACCCGGGCGACTGCGCCGCGTCGGCCTGGGAGGCCGGCCGCGTCTACAACGGCGGCGACACGGTCTCGTACAACGGCCACACCTGGCGCGCCAAGTGGTGGGTCCAGGGCGACCAGCCGGGGACGACCGGCGAGTGGGGCGTGTGGGAGGACCTGGGCGCCTGCTGACGCGTAGCGGATACGGCCTCTCCGCGGCGGCCCCGCGCCGCGGAGGGGCCGCCGCCCGGGTGGCCCGTACGGGCCGCCGGGCCGACGGGCGCGCTCACGCCGCGAACCGCTCGGCGCGTGAGGCGTCCGCCGCCTCCCCCGAGGTGTCCAGAACCTTACGGGTGACACGCTCGGCGAAGGCGGCGACCAGGGCGCGCGGCCGGCGCGGCGGCAGGTGCGCGGCCAGGGCGTTACCGAACCCGGGCGTGACGTAGGCGCGGTCACGGTCGAGCGCGGCCAGCGCGGCCCGCACCACCGGCTCCGGAGTACTCATCGAGCCGTTGACGGCCGCCTCGCGGGTCCCGATGACCTCGAAGAACGGGGTGTCGACGGGCCCGGGGCAGACCGTGAGCACGCGCACGCCCCGCCCGCGGCACTCCTGCCGCAGGGAGAGCCCGAAGTTCAGGACGAAGGCCTTGGCCGAGCTGTAGACGGCGAAGTACGGGGCGGGCTGGAAGGCCGCGGTGGAGGCGACGTTCACGACGGCGCCCGCCCGGCGCTCCAGCATGCCGGGGAGCAGCGCGTGGGTGAGGCCGACGAGCGCGACGACGTTGACCATCAGCTGGTCGTGGTCCCGGCCGGCGTCGATGTCCTCGAAGCGGCCGCAGGTGCCGAATCCGGCGTTGTTGACGAGCAGGCCGACGCTCAGCCCGCGCTCGTCGAGCCGTTCGGCGACCGCGCGGGCGGCGCCGGGCTCGGCGAGGTCCTGGACGAGGACATGGGCGCGGACACCGTGCTCGGCCTCCAGGCGCCCGGCGAGGGCGGTGAGCCTGTCCTCGGAGCGGGCCACCAGGACCAGATCGTGCCCGCGGGCGGCGAGTTGGGCGGCGAACTCCGCGCCGAGTCCGGAGGAGGCACCGGTGACGAGGGCGGTGGTGTGCATGGGAGATCCCTTCGCTGGGCTGGACTGACCGAGCAACTGAAACAACACCGTACAGTTTTCCTTCCTATCTGCAACAGATATGACTCACTTACTCCGAAGGTGACGCACCCATGTATCGTTTCGAGGAGTGCGAGGGCCGACGCGGGAGGCACCATGGGAGAGACGGCGGCGAGGCCGTTGCGGGCGGACGCGGAGCGCAGCGTGCGCATGATCCTGGAGGCGGCCGAACGACTGCTCTCCCAGGACCCCGGCGCCTCGATGGAGCAGATCGCGGCCGAGGCGGGGGTGTCCCGGACGACGATCCACCGCCGCTTCGCCCACCGCCAGGCACTGACCGACGCCCTGGCCCTCTCGGCCGCCCGCCAGCTCGCCCAGGCCGTGGACGACGGCCGCCCCACCACCGCCCCACCCCTGGTGGCCCTGCACCGCATCACGGCCAACGTCCTGGAGGTGAAGGGCGCCTGGGCCTACGCCCTGAGCCTCCCGGCCACCCCCGGCAGCGAGGCGGCCACCCTCCACGCGACCATGGCCCACCGCTGCGTCACGGTCCTGGAACGCGCCCGCGCCGACGGCCTCATCGACGCCTCGGCGGACCTCCACTGGCTCCAGCGCGTCTACTACGCCCTGCTCGGCGAGACCCTGCACGGCAGCCCGGCCGACGACGAGGCGGACCCGGACGCGCTGGCGGCGCGGGTGGTGGAGACGTTTTTGCACGGGGCGGGGGTGCGGGACTGAGCGCGGTCCGCCGGTGGGGCGCGCGGCGCGCACGGACTTCCGGCCCGCCGTCGCCCCGTACCACCGCGTCCGGGCCGGGCGGGTGGCTCCCGCGACCCCGGGCCGGTACCTTCACGAGGTGACCGGCTCACCGGACCTGGCTGCTGTCGCCGCGCTGATCGGCGATCGCACGCGCGCGAAGATTCTGCTGGCCCTGCTGGACGGCGGCCCGCTGGCGGCCTCGTCGCTGGCCGAGCGGGCGAAGGTCTCGGCCCCGCTCGCGAGCGCGCATCTGCGCAAGCTGACGGCCGGCGGTCTGCTGGCGGTGCAGCCGCTCGGCCGTCAGCGCTTCTACCGGCTCAGCGGCCAGGCCGTCGCCGATGCCATCGAGGCACTGCTGCTCGTGGCGCCCCGTGTGCCCGCACGCTCGTTCCGCGAGGCGTCCGAGAACGCCGCGCTGCGACGCGGGCGGATGTGTCACGACCACATCGGCGGCAGAACGGGCGTGACGTTGACGCGAGGACTCCTGGACGGCCGTTTCCTCGAACACCGCGGGCCTGTCCTGCACGTCACGCCTCGCGGGGCGCGGGCCTTCGGCCGCCTGGAGATCGACGTCGCCGAACTGGCCCGGCGGCGACGCCCGCTGACCCGCTCCTGCGTCGACTGGAGCGAGCAGTCCCACCACCTCGGCGGGAGTCTCGGAGCCACCCTCGCGTCGGAATTCCTCCGTCGGGGCTGGCTGCACACGAGCGAGGCCAGCCGCGTCGTCTCGGTGAGCGAGCGTGGCCGCGAAGTGCTGGCCGAGAACTTCCGGTTGCACGCCTGCGGCAAGGGATGAAGGCCGAACCGAGGGGCGCGCGCCGGTCCGCGAAGACTTCAACCGGCGGTTAAGCGATTCGGGCCTAGCGTTGCGGCATGTCCGACCATGACGATGTGCGCCTGTTGACCGAGCGCGTGGACCGCCTGCAGATCCGTGCCGATCTCACCGACCTGGCCGACCGCTACGGCCATCTGCTCGACGACCGCGACTGGCACGGCATCACCTCCTGCTTCACGCGGGACGGCCGCCTGAAGTTCCGGGGCGGGGAGGTGACCGGCCGCGAGCAGCTGTACGCCTTCTACCGCGCCCAACTGCCGAAGAACGAGTTCACGTTCCACTACCGCCACTCCCACGTGCTCACGATCATCGACGACGAACGGGCCACCGGGGTCGTCAGCGCTCACGCCGAACACGGCCGCAACGGCACCTGCGTCCTGGCCGCGGTGCGCTACTACGACGATTACGTCAAGGAGGACGGCGTCTGGCGTCTCGCGTGCCGGGAGATCCGGTCCCGCTACTGCCTCGGCTGGCTCGACCTGGCAAGCGACTTCCACGAGGGCGCCCACAGCCCCCTGATGCGGGACACGGGCCCCCGCCCCGAAGGACCGAACCCCTCCTGACCGGCGGGCACACCGGGCCGGCGAGCCGGCCCCCACACCACTGGCTCCACGGTGCAGCGGAAGGCCACCACGTCGCCCTCCGCATCCCTCGGCCGAGCCCTCGACGCGCATGAAGTCGGCCCACCGTGTGCGGCACCCCCGACGGAGGCGGCTGACGGGGCAGGCCCGCGTGCCGGACCGAGCCACGGGCCCACCGCGCGGCCATGACCGCGCCGCTCAACCCCCTCGGACCGCGTCGGCCGCACGCCCCCTGATCCCGGCGAGCACGATGTCGAGCATCCGGTCGAACTCCGCGACGGAACCGAAGTCGGCCCACAGGGGTGCCAGGGCGGCCATGCCCGGATAGGTGCCGGAGTCGAACTCCGGAACGGGCGCGGTCCCGTCGGGGCCGCCTCCGGTGCAGGCCAGCAGGTGCCCGTTGAGAAAGCCGAACAGCACCATGGGGGCATCGGCGGCCACCCGGTCGGGCAGGCCGGCCGCGCGCATCGCGGAGACCAGCCGCTCCAGGGCGGCCACGGCCACCGGCGAGGTCTGCGCGCGGGTGGCCAGCAGCGGGAACACCCGGGGGTGCCGGTAGGCCATGTCCCGGTAGGAGTGGGCCGTCCCCCGGGCGACCTCCTCCCAGTCGCGCGGCGTGCCCTCGGGAACGGCGACCGCCACCTCGGCGAGCACCGCCTCGGAGATCACGTCGAGGAGCGCGGCCTTGCCCTTGACGTGGTGGTAGAGCGACATCGGGTCGACCCCGAGCTCGTCGGCGAGCCGTCGTACCCCGAAACGCTCCAGGCCGTCGCGGTCCACCAGCGCCACGGCCGCGGCCGCGATCCGTTCCCTGTCGAGCCCCGCCGACGTACCCCTGGCACGCCTTGCCATACCGGCTCCCCCTTCACCCCTTGCCAAACCTACGACGTAGAAATTAGCGTACGGAGCGAAATCTACGCCGTAGGTTTTAAGACCGGAACCGAGGAACACGGGGCACAGGCATGAGCGAGACCTTCACCGCGGAACGACCCTCAGCACCGGACTGGTCGTCGGTGACGGCCGGGGAACTGGCCGCGTACCGCGTCGCGGAGAACCGCTTCCGGGCGTCCGACGCGGCCCGGTCGCTGCTGGGGCAGCCCGATCGGGACGCCACGATCGGCTGGCAGCGGGTGACGCTGCCGGGCCGCGACGTACCGGTGCGCGTGTACCGGCCCGTCGGCGCCCCACCGTCCCCGCTGCCCCTCGTGCTCCATGTGCACGGAGGCGGGTTCGTGGGCACAGCGGCCCAGTGCGACTGGGCCAACAGCCATCTGGCCGCCCGGCTGCCCGCGCTCGTCGTCTCGGTCGAGCACCGGCTGCTCGACCGTGAGAACTCGCTGTCCGAAGCCGCCGCCGATGGCTGGGAGGTGCTCGAGCACCTGGTGCGCCACGCCGGGCGTTGGGGGATCGATCCGGCCAAGGTGGCCGTCTTCGGCGAGAGTTGCGGCGCGTTGATCAGCGCCCTGGCGGCGATCCGGGCCAGGGACGCCGGCCTGCCGCTCACCGCCCAGGTGCTGGTCAACCCCGCTGTCGACGTGACCGCGACCATGTACGAGCACGCCTCGATGGCGGCGTACGGGCACGGACAGGGCCTCACCGTCCCCCAACTCGAACTGTTCCGGCGCCTCGCCGTGCCACCGGGAACCGACGGCCGCGCGGTCTCACCACTGCACGCGGAGGACCTGGGCTCCCTGGCACCCGCGCTCGTGGTGGTCCCGACCCATGACCCGGTGGCCGATCACGGCCGCCGGTACGCCGAGCACCTCGCTGCGGCGGGGACGGCGGTACGGATCACCGAATACCCGGAAGCCGTGCACGCGTTCCTGACCCTGCCGGGGGTACAGCCGCAGGCCGGGCCCGCGCGCGCGGAGATCCTCGCGTTCCTCCGCTCGGCCCTGGCGATGTGAGGGCACGCCGATGAACTCCGAAACGCCCACCCGCCGGCTTCGTACGCCGCGGAGGAACGCCGCGCCCACCCCCCACCGGCGCGCGGCGCTCGGGGCGATGTACACGGGGCTCGGGCTCACCGTCCTCGCGACCGTCGCCCCGTACGCGGACCGTGCCACCACCCACCTGCTGACCGACCACATCCGGGCCGGCTACCCCACATACACCCGTGCACGGGTGGACTCGGCCGTCACCACGTATCTCACCCTGCTGTCCGTCATCGGCGCGCTCGGCGTCCTGGCCTGGCTCGTGGCGGCCCGAGCGGTCCGGACGGACACGAGATGGGCCCGCCCCGCCGCGACCGCGCTGTTCGCCCTCGGGACAACCGTCGGCCTGACCGGCCTGCTCACCGAGGACACCTCCGGCACGACGGGCCTGCCCCCGGCCCTGGGCTGGGCGGGACTGACTCCTTGCCTGGCAGGCGCCCTGGCCGTCGCACTGCTGTGGAGAAGGCCACGAGCGGGGTGAGGACGGCTGCTGCGCCTTGGCAGCGGCGGGTCGCCGGTTACCGAAACCGGTGGCCCGCCGAATACCGGTAGCTCCACCGCCACGAGCCGGACCCACTCCACCCGGAGCGGATTGTGTACACATGGCACACTCGGTACACTTGAGCGCATGACGCAGCCACTGCCCATAGAGTCCATCCGCGACGTACGTGCGCACCTGGCCGAGGTCGTGGAGCGCGCCGATCGCGATGACACGCCCACCGTGATCACCCGACGGGGCAAGCAGATTGCCGCCGTCGTCTCCATCGAGGTGCTGCGCAAGTACCAGGAATGGGAAGAGCGCGAGATTAACCGGATCATCGACGAACGCATGGCCAGCCCGGCACCCGGCATCCCGATCGAGGACATCATGAGGGAGACGCTGGCGCGCGGTGAGTGAATACCGAACCGTCTTCCGGCCAGAGGCACAGGCCGAGCTCCGGAAGATCCCTCGCGACATGGCCCTACGCATCCTGACCAAACTGACCGAACTGGAGAGCGACCCCCTCGGCTTCAACACCACCGCGCTCGTGTCACAGCCAGAACGCCGTCGACTGCGGGTCGGCGACTATCGGGTCGTCTACACGATCGAAAAGGGAGAGCTCGTGGTGTGGGTCGTCCACGTCGGGCATCGCTCCACCGTTTATGACACCTGATCCCGACCGATCCAGCGTATGAGCATCCAGCACCGGTCCAGTAGAGCCAAACCTTCAGCCTTCTGCACCTGCATGCGGGCGCTGTTGGGCGCAACAGCCTGACTGCGTTCCCCTCTCTCGAAGGTCTGGCAACAAGAAGACCCGATGACTCTCTCCTTGATTGGAAAGGGTTACCGGGTCTTCTGCTTTGGCGCTCTATTCACTGGCCGATTTAAGCCAGCCCGACAGGACCGGCAGCCTATGCCCTACAAATGACGTAGTGGGGTTCAAGCGGAACGTATGACATCAAAATCTGATGTCACACGTTGAAGCGGAACTCCACCACGTCGCCGTCCTGCATCACGTATTCCTTGCCCTCCATGCGGGCCTTGCCGGCTGCGCGGGCTTCGGCTACCGAGCCGGTTTCGATCAGGTCCTCGAAGGAGATGATCTCCGCCTTGATGAAGCCCTTCTGGAAGTCGGTGTGGATGACACCGGCCGCCTCGGGGGCCGTGGCGCCCTTCTTGATGGTCCAGGCGCGGGTTTCCTTCGGGCCGGCCGTCAGGTACGTCTGGAGGCCCAGCGTGTCGAAGCCGACGCGGCCCAGGGTGGCGAGGCCGGGTTCCTCCTGGCCCATGGACTGGAGGAGTTCCAGGGCCTCGTCGTCGTCCAGCTCGATCAGCTCGGACTCGATCTTGGCGTTCAGGAAGATCGCCTCGGCGGGGGCGACCAGGGCGCGCTGTGCGTTCTTGAAGTCCTCGTCGACCAGCTCGTCCTCGTCCACGTTGAACACGTAGATGAAGGGCTTGGTGGTGAGGAGGTGCAGCTCGTGGAGGAGGCGGCCCTTCTCCGTGGAGGCCGTGATGCCCGCGTGGAAGAGGGTGTCGCCGGCTTCGAGGATCTTCTGCGCCTCCTCGACCGCGGCCAGGACCGCGACCTTCTCCTTCTGGAGGCGGGATTCCTTCTGGAGGCGCGGGACCGCCTTCTCGACGGACTGGAGGTCCGCGAGGATCAGCTCCGTGTTGATCGTCTCGATGTCGTCCTTCGGCGAGACCTTGCCGTCGACGTGCACGACGTTCTCGTCCTTGAACGCGCGGATGACCTGGCAGATCGCGTCCGACTCGCGGATGTTCGCGAGGAACTTGTTGCCCAGGCCCTCGCCCTCGCTCGCGCCGCGCACGATGCCCGCGATGTCGACGAAGTCCACCGTCGCCGGGAGGATCTTCTGCGAACCGAAGATCTTCGCCAGGGCGTCCAGACGGCGGTCCGGGACGCCGACCACGCCGACGTTCGGCTCGATCGTGGCGAACGGGTAGTTGGCCGCCAGCACGTCGTTCTTGGTCAGGGCGTTGAACAGGGTCGACTTGCCGACATTCGGCAGTCCGACGATTCCGATACTAGTACTCATGCCACAAACGTCCGCTCAGGATCAAGAAGGGTGGGGTCGGCCGCGACGGCAGCCCAGGCGTGCCATCGTCCACGTGCGCGTATCACGGTACAGGGACGGGAGCGAGGAGATCTCCTCGGTCAGAACCAGTGCAGGCAGTGCGGCGAGAGGTCGCTCGCGAACAGCGCGTCCGCGCGGCCGGCGGCGGCCGGGTCGTGCGCCCGGATGTGTCCGGCCCGTACGAGGGTGCTCGGGCGGGTGCCGCCGAGGAAGACCGAGCCCAGGTCCCGTACGTCCAGCGACAGGTCGGGGCGGCGGTCCGTGGCCACGCACTCCGCCCTGCCGTCGCGGACCGCCAGCAGGTAGCGGCCGCGCTCGCCCAGGAAGGGGTCGTCCACGTCCAGCACCAGTTCGCCGTCCGTGAACCAGCCGCGCGCCGCCAGCGCACCCGGTACGTCGAGCAGGCGCACCCAGAGCCAGTCGGTGACGCCGCCGACCTCGCCGGCCCGGATGTCCGCGAGCTGCCGACGCAGCGGGTGCTCCGGCGGGACGTGCCGGAACACGACCTGGGAGACCAGGTCGTGGCCGAGCGCGTACCGGGCCAGGGCGGTGAACGCCGCGTCGTCCACGGCGATGGTCTCGTCGACCGTCAGGGTGCCGGACTCGGTCGAGTAGCTCGCGTACCCGTCCGGCGTGCCGTCCGCGTCCCGGTGCACGGCCACGTAGCGAGGGGCCCGGGAGACCGGCGGCTGGCCCGCGCCCAGGTCCCACCAGCGGTGCGGCCGGGACAGCGCGCCGGGCTGCGCGCGGCGGTACCGGTCGTAGACCTCTTCGAGGATCTCGCCGCACTCGGCCCGCCGCAGCACCTCGACCGACCCGCGGTCGGTGTGCTCCCCGCCCGCCCGGGGAGCCGCGAAGGCCGCCCTGTGGCGGGGCACCGTCAGGCGGGCCGTGGAGGTCGCGGGGCCGTAGCCGAACCTGCCGTAGATCTGCGCCTCCGAGGCCAGCAGTACGGAGAGGAACTCGCCCCGCTGCCGCACCTCCGTGAGCTGGTGCCGCATCATCGCGCCGAGCACGCCGCGCCGCCGGTGCGAGGGCAGGACGCCGACGGCGGTCACTCCGGCGACCGGGACCGTTGTCCCGCCGGGCAGGGTGAGGTCGAAGCTGTACGCGGCAGCCGTGCCCACCGGCTTTCCGTCCGGTGCGACGGCGAGCAGGCCCCGGTCCATCTCCAGCGCCGACCACCAGCGTCCGCCGTCCCCGACCGGGGTCTCCGGGAACTGCCCGAAGGCCGTGTGGACGGTCTCGACGAAGACCTCCAGGTCCGCATCGGTCGTGGGACGGATCTCCATCACTGCCGCTTCTCCTCGGGGTTTCGGAAGGGGGTCAGCGTACGGGCGGCCCCGCGCCGCGCGCACCGGATTACTCGTGGGCGGAGCGCATCGTCACGGCCCCGCGGAAACCGCCCGGCTGCATCGTCGACATCGCGTCCAGCGACGCGTCCGGCACCGGCAGGAGGTGGGCGTCGACCCAGGTGTCCCCCGTCGCCCCGTTCGCCCAGGGATCATCGATGACCACCGCGCCCGGCACAACGCCGTGGCAGAGCACCCAGTGCGGTACGTCGAAGCCCTGCATCGCGGCGAGCGAGAGCAGCAGGAGCACGTGCTCCCGCCGGCCGATCGCGTCCCGGACCGCGCTCAGCGGGAGGTGGCCCGGGTCGACCGGGACGCCGACGCGTTCGGCGTCCGTACGGGACACCTGCTGGAGCAGCGCGCGCCACTCCTGGTCGCCCGGGGCGAGGTGGTCGAGCATGACCGGCCGGTCCGTGTCGAGGTGGACCGTGACCCGGGACGACGGCCGGGACCGGCGCAGGGCGACGCCCAGGCCGACGGGATCGCACGCCATGAAGTTGGTCGCGTCGCGCCACAGCGTCAGCTCGGCCCGGCGGTCGAGCGCCTCCCGGGGCAGGACGCCCGCGTGCACCTGGGCGACGAGGGCGGTGACGGCGCCACAGCTGAAGTGGGTGGTCTGCCCGTAGTACGGGGGCGCCGTCACCGCGTCGTACGCAGACGCCGTCACCCCGTCGTCGTTCAGCCAGCGGACGTAACCGGTGGCCGGTCCGGCCGCGCCCTCCGACTCCGAGAGCGGAGGCTCCAGGGCGGTGAAGCCCGCGTCGGCGGCCTCCTCGGGCGTGACCGTCCAGCCTTCCCACTTCAGCTGGACGAGCCCCCGCTCGCGCGCGTGGGCGACGACGGCCGCCACGACGGCCGGTACGTCGCCGACGGCGTCGACGATCTTCAGATACGCCGTGTCCGGACGGGCGGTCACGAGCGCGGCGCCCGCCCAGTCCCCGCCGTCACCGGGGACGGCCACGAGGTGCGGGGCGTGGGCGGTGCGGTCGACCGCACGCCAGCGCTCCGCCACCTCGGGGTCCGCGAGCGGGACCGCCGCGGTGCCGGGCTCGTACGGCACGACGACACTGTTGACAGGCCCTTGCTGCGGGGACGGCATGACGGCTGCTCCTTGTGGGGGCGCGAGGGGGGTACGGGACAGAGGATTCAGGCGCGGGACCGCTTGAGCACCCACACGAAGTACGGCGCGCCGACCAGCGCGATCATCAGCCCCGCCGGCACCTGGGAAGGGGCCGCGACGGTGCGGCCGAGCGCGTCCGCCACGCACACCAGCAGCCCGCCGAGCAGCATCGCGACCGGGATCGCCCGCGCCTGCCGGGCTCCCACCAGCGAACGGGCGAGGTGCGGGGCGACGAGTCCCACGAAGCCGACGACCCCGACGGCGACCACGCTGAGCGCGGCCAGCACCGCGGCGATCGCCAGGGCGGCGAAGCGGGTGCGCTCCACCCTGACGCCGACGATGCGCGGGGTGTCCTCGTCGACGGCGAGCAGGTCGAGCCGCTCGCGCATGGACAGCAGTACGGGGAGCGCGAGCGCCAGGGCCACGGCGACGGGGACGACGTCGGGGAACGTACGGCCGTAGGTCGTGCCGGAGAGCCAGGTGAAGATGCGGGGCGTGTTGTACGGGTCGGCGCGCAGCAGGAGGAAGGTGGTCACCGAGCTGAGGCCGTACCCCACGCCGATGCCGATGAGGACGAACCGGTCGGGCAGGAAGCCCCCGCGCCAGGCCAGCAGGGCGATCACCGCGAAGGTGGCGAGCCCGGCCGCGACGGCGACCACGACGAGCACGGTCTGTCCGCCGCCGAGCCCCGAGGTGACGACGCCCGCCGCGCCAAGACCGGCGCCCGCGGTGATGCCGAGCACCCCCGGCTCCGCGAGCGGGTTGCGTACGGTGCCCTGCACGACGCATCCGGCGAGTCCGAGCGCCATGCCGGCGAGGATCGCCGCGGTGACCCGGGGCACCCGGTCGTCGAGTGCCGCCCCGATCAGGTCGGGGGCGGTGCCCTGGACCCACAGGGCGATGTCGCCGGTCTTCAGCCAGAGGCTGCCCGCCAGGGTGCCGACGAGGGCCGCCGCGGCCAGCAGGACCGCGGCGCCGGTCACGACGAGGAGGTAGGCGCGGCGGGTCCGTGCGGCGACCCGTGCGCGCGGGGGCTGCTGGGGCCCGCCCGTGTCGCGCAGCCGCAGCGCGAGGACCACGATCACGACGGAGCCGAGCAGCGTGGTCGGCACCCCGGTCGGGATGGAGGCCGCACCGTCCGCCCCCTGCACCGCGCGCAGGACCGCGTCCGCGAGCAGGATGAGCAGCGCGCCGATCAGTCCGGCGGAGGGGATCAGGAGCAGGTGGCGGCGCAGCGCGCGGACCCGCCCGGCGAGCAGGCGGGCGAGGACGGGGGCGCCGAGGCCGACGAAGGCCATCGGGCCCGCGAGGGTGACCGAGGTGCTGGTCAGGAGGACGGCGCAGACCACGGCGAACACCCGGGTGCTCCGGATCGGCACGCCGAGGGTGGCGGCGGTGTCGTCGCCCAGGTTCATCACGTCCAGCCGCCGGGACAGCGCCAGGGCGGCGCAGAGCGCCAGGACGACGAGGGGGACGGCGCGCAGCGACGCGTCGATGTTGAGCTGCGAGAGCGAGCCGCTCCCCCAGGCGTAGAGGCCGGTGGTGTTCTGCTTGAACAGGATGAGGAGCATCCCGGTCGCGGAGTCCAGGGCCATCGCCATCGCCGATCCGGCGAGGATGAGGCGGGTGCCCGAGGTGCCCGCCGCCCGGCCCGCGAGGAGCAGCACCAGCGCCGCCGCGGCCAGGCCGCCGGCGAAGGCGACGACGCCCGAGGCCCACAGCGGGACGGTGAGGCCGAGGGCGGCGATGAGCGAGACGGCGAAGTAGGACCCGGCCGAGACCGCGAGGGTGTCCGGCGAGGCCAGCGCGTTGTGCGTGACGGACTGGAGCAGCGTGCCGGCGCAGCCGAGGGCGAAGCCCACCGCCACGCCCGCGAAGAGGCGCGGCAGGCGGGAGCCGGTGAGGATCTCGCCGACCGGCGCGCCGTCGGCGCTGTCCTTCTGTCCGGCGAGGTGACGCACGAGGTCGCCGACGCCGACGCCCGAGGTGCCCTGGGTCAGGTGCCACAGGCCCACCAGGACGGTCGCGGCGAGGAGGGCCGCCAGGACGGCCACCCCGGCGGGGCCGCCACCGCGTTCCTTGAGTGGAAGCGGCGGCGCTCCCTCAGCGGGTACGGCGCTCACTTCTGGTCGAGTACGTCGACGTAGGCGTCGATCGCCTGCTCGTTGGAGCGCGGGCCGCCGGCGCCCCAGACCCGTGCCGGGAACGCGTGGGCGCGGCCTTCCTTGACGGCCGGGAGCTTCTTCCAGATCGGGTTCTTCCGGATCGCGGCGACGTAGCCGCCGGCGCCCTCGTCGTTGGCGTAGAAGAGGTTGGCGTCGCCCACCGCGACGAGTCCTTCGACGTCCGTCTGGGCGAGGCCGTAGGCGGGGTCGACTCCGCCGTCACCGTGCTCCTTGTTGACGCTGCTGGTCCACGCGGGCTTCAGGCCGAGCTCCTTGCCCAGCTCGGTGAACAGGGCGCCGTCGCTGTAGGGGCGGACGGTGAGGTTGCCGCCCTCCAGCCATCCGTCGAAGAACACGAAGTCCTTCGTCGGCAGGTCGGCGTCGGTGACCTGCTGCTTCGCCTTGGCGAGGTGGTCGTCGAACTCCTTGAGGACCTGGTCGGCGCGCTCGGTGCGGCCCGTGGCCTCGCCGATCATGCTGAAGACCTGGCGCATGTTGCCGATCGGGTCCTTCGGGTTCGCGCCGCGCGTGGCCAGCACGGGGACGCCGCGCTTCTCCAGCTTCTTGATCGTCTCGTCCTTGGCGTCGAACGCCTCCACGACGATGAGGTCGGGCTTGGCCGCGTAGAGGGTGTCGAGGTCGGGCTCCTCACGGGTGCCGATGTCCGTCACGCCGCTGGGCAGCTTCTCCGCGCTGACCCAGGTGCTGTACCCCTTCGCGTCGGAGACGGCGGCGGGGGTGACGCACAGGGTCAGCGCGTCCTCGACCTGCTGCCATTCCAGGACCGCGATGCGCTGGGCGGGCTTGTCGAGCTTCACCTGGCGGCCGACGCCGTCCGTGAGGGAGACAGGACCGGTCGACGTGGTCGTGGTGTCGTCGGCGCAGCTCTTCGACGCGGGGGCGACCTTGGCGCTGCTCTTGGCCGTGACCTCGTCGGCGTCGGTCGTACCGCAGGACGTGAGGGCGAACAGGGCGAGCCCGGTCGTGGCTGCGGCCGTCAGGCGGCTGGCGCGGTTCATGGAGGGGTCCTCTTTCTCAAGTTCTCGAACGTTGCGTCGGAGCGCCGCACGGCTGCTCCGGAAGGAAGGGGTGGCGTCCTCGTCAGGAGAGGTGGCGCCCGAGGGGGTCGATGCGCAGCCGGCCGGTGCGCGGGTCGACGCCGACGTCGACCCGGATGTCGTAGACCTCACCGATGTTCTCGGCGGTGAGCACATCGGCGGGTGCGCCCGCCGCGTGGATACGGCCGGCCCGCATGAGGACCAGCGTGTCCGCGACCCGGGACGCCTGGTCGAGGTCGTGCAGCACGATCCCGACGGCGAGGCCGTGCCGCTCCACGAGGTCCCGCACCAGGTCGAGCGTCTCGAACTGGTACCGCAGGTCCAGGTGGTTGGTCGGTTCGTCGAGCAGCACGACGCCGGTGTCCTGGGCGAGGCAGGCCGCGAGCCAGACGCGCTGCATCTCCCCGCCGGAGAGCTCCCCGACCTGCCGCTCCGCCATGTCCCGTACGCCCGTGACGCCCATGGCGCGGTCGACGGCGGCACCGTCCTCGGGCGTCGGTCCGGCGAAACCGCGCCGGTAGGGGTGGCGGCCGAACGCCACGACCTCCGCGACCGTCAGCCCCTGGGGCGCCGGCCGCGACTGGGAGAACAGGGTGACCTCGCGGGCGAACCCACGGGGGCTGAGCAGGGCCGCGTCCCGCTCGTCCTCGCCCCCGGGGGCGCCGAGGGTCACCCGGCCGCCGTCCACCCGGTGCAGCCGGGAGAGCGCGCGCAGCAGTGTGGACTTCCCGCTGCCGTTCGGCCCCACGAGGGCGGTCGCGCGGCCGGGTTCCAGGGTGACCGAGACGCCGTGCACGACCGGCTCGCCGCCGTAGCGCAGGACCAGGTCGCGCCCGTGGAGCGCGGCCACCGGACCGGCGGGGCCGTCCGGGAGTCTTCCGGCACGGCGGAAGGGGCTTGTGAACATGAGGAGGTCCGGGTGATCGGAGGGGTGCGGAGTGCGGCACCCCGCCCGGTCTTCATCGGCCGGGCCGCACGCTCTCCCGCACGCGGGCAGCACCGTGCACGGCGAGCAACAACTAAGGGTTACCTAACTCGAAGAAGACTATATTCCGCTTGTCATGCAGACAATCCGGCGTTCTCGCCACCCGATACGGAATTCCGGACATCTCCGGGGACCGAGTCGGCCGCCCCGAAGAACGCGCCGGGCGTGGTGCCCATGACGCGCCGGAAGGCGGCGATGAAGGAGCTGGGCTGCGCGTACCCGAGGCACTCGGAGACGGACATCACATCGAATCCGTCGGACAGGAGCATCAGCGCCCGGTGCACCCGCAGCATCTGCCTCCACTGGGCGAAGGAGAGCCCCGTCGCCTGACGGAACGCGCGGGTGACCGTGCGGTCGCTGATCCCCAGCCACCGCGCCCACTCCTCCAGCGAGCGGGAGTCGGCGGGATCGTCCAGCAGGGCTTCGGCGACGGCGTCGATCCGGGGGTCGCCGGGCAGCCGCAACGCCAGCTCGTGCTCCGAGGGCTCGATCACGTCGAAGACGACGGCCTCGGCCCGCAGCCGGGCCGCCTCGTCGAGATCGGTGCGCGACAGATGGGTCAGCAGCGATACGAGCAACGGGGTCATCGCGATCGCCTTCGGCTCCCCGAACGCGAACGGTGTGCGGTCGGGCGCGAAGAAGGCGCTGTGGAACCGCGCGCCCTCCGTCGCCCGGCCCGCGTGCACCACTTCGGCGGGCATCCACAGCCCGTGGCCCTCGCACACCGTGAAGACGCGGTCACCGACCCGCGAGGTCAGCGTCCCGCCGCGCACCCAGACCAGCTCGTGCAGCCGGTGCGCGTGCTGCGCCCACTCCGTGGGGGCGGGGACGATCCGGAACTCCGCGACGACGGCACCGGAGGCCGTCGCCCGCTCCGGGAGCGCCCCGGCCCGCCGCATCACCGTGCCCGCCTCGCGCCGCCACAGCCCCGGGTTCAGCTCACCACGGGACGACGACCGGACCATACGAGCGAGTCTAAGCGGCCGCCCCGATCCGGTTCCCGTTGCGCCGTGTGGCATCGAACTCATCGCCAAGCTCGGCCAAAGCGCGTGTCCCGCACCTGGTTCCCGGCCCCCGGCGACCTACGTTGTCCCGGTGGAGCAGCACAGGACACGTCCCCCGCAGCGCAGGCAGACCCGGCAGACCCCGCTGTCCCCGCTGGGTGCGGCCGGGGGAGCCAGGAAGGCCGACGGCCCGGGGGCCCTCGGTCACCGGGTGATGAGCGCGCCCGCCGGGCGGCCGGCGTCGCCCGCGGTGCTCGCCCTGCGCCGGCTGCCCAACCCCCGGCTCACCGGCATCGGCGCCGGGCTCTTCGCGGCCGCCGCGATGTTCCTGATCGGCTGCGTGGACGGGGTGCTGTTCGACGACTCCGCCGTCGTGTTCGGCGTACTGTTCCTGCCGGTCAGCGCGCTGACCGCGCTCTGGGTACGGCCGGCGGACCTGGTGACGGCGCCGATCAGCGTGCCCATCGCCTTCGCGGTCGGCATCGCCCCCATCGCGGGCGGCACCGGCGGCCTCGGCGGCCGGACGATGGCCGTGGTCACCGCGCTCGCCGTGCACGCCGGCTGGCTGTACGGCGGCACCCTCGTCGCCGGCCTCATCGCCTCCGTACGCAAGGTGCGGCTGATGCGGGCCCGGCAGCGGCGCATGATGCTGGCCGCGCACACCGCGCGGCCGGCCGCCGCCGGACCGTCGCCGTCGGCTGCGGCCCGCCCGGCCGGACGGGCCGCCCGCCGGACGTCCCAGCGCTGAGCCGTCAGTCCGAAGCCGCCGCCTTCGCGGCCATCGCCGCGCCCACGATCCCCGCGTTGTTCTGGAGCTCCGCCGGGACCATCTCGGCCCGTACGTGCTCGATGAGCGGCAGGAACTTGTCGGCCTTGCGGCTGATGCCGCCGCCGATGATGAACAGCTCGGGCGAGAACAGCATCTCCACATGGGCCAGGTACTTCTGCACCCGGCGGGCCCAGTGGTGCCAGCCCAGGTCCTCGTCCTCCTTGGCCTTGGTGGACGCGTGCTTCTCCGCGTCGTGACCGTTCAGCTCCAGGTGGCCGAGCTCCGTGTTCGGTACGAGCGTGCCGTCGACGAAGAGGGCGCTGCCGATCCCCGTACCGAGCGTCAGCATGATCACGGTGCCCTTGCGGCCCCGGCCCGCGCCGAACGTCATCTCGGCGATGCCCGCCGCGTCCGCGTCGTTGAGCACGGTGACCGGGAGGCCCAGCCTGTCGCCGAGCAGGGTGCGGGCGTCCTGGTCGATCCAGCCCTTGTCGACGTTGGCCGCGGTGCGGGTGAGGCCGTCCGTGACGACGCCCGGGAAGGTGATCCCCACCGGGCCCTTCCAGTCGAAGTGGCCGACGACCTCGGCCACGCACCCGGCCACGTCCTCGGGCGTCGCCGGGTGCGGTGTCAGTACCTTGTGGCGCTCCTGCGCCAGGTCTCCGCGGTCCAGGTCCACGGGAGCACCCTTGATCCCGGATCCGCCGATGTCCACGCCGAAGATCTCCATGTGATCCACGGTACGGGCACCGGCGCGCGCTCACTCCCGGAACGGCACCCGAAGGTGTCCGCTACTCGCCCTTCAGGGCCGCCGCCTCCGCGCGCAGGTCGCGGCGCAGCTCCTTGGGCAGCGAGAAGACGATCGACTCCTCGGCCGCCTTCACGATCTCGACGTCCTCGAAACCCCGCTCGGCCAGCCACGCCAGCACGCCGTCGACCAGCACCTCAGGCACGGAGGCGCCGGAGGTGACGCCGACCGTGGAGACGCCATCGAGCCAGGCCTCGTCGATCTCGTCGGCGCCGTCGACCAGGTGGGAGGCACCGGCACCGGCGCCGAGGGCGACCTCGACCAGGCGGACGGAGTTGGAGGAGTTCTTCGAGCCGACGACGATCACCAGGTCCGCGTCGGCACCCATCTGCTTCACGGCGATCTGGCGGTTCTGCGTGGCGTAGCAGATGTCGTCGCTCGGCGGCGAGATCAGCAGCGGGAACTTCTCCTTGAGCGCGCCGACCGTCTCCATGGTCTCGTCGACCGAGAGCGTGGTCTGGGAGAGCCAGACGACCTTGGACGGGTCGCGCACCTCGACGTTCTCGACATCCTCGGGGCCGTCGACCAGCGTGATGTGGTCGGGGGCCTCGCCGGAGGTGCCGATGACCTCCTCGTGGCCCTCGTGGCCGATCAGGAGGATGTCGAAGTCGTCCTGCGCGAAGCGGACGGCCTCCTTGTGGACCTTGGTGACGAGCGGGCAGGTCGCGTCGATCGTGGCGAGCTTCCGCTCGGCCGCCTCCTGGTGCACGGTCGGGGCGACGCCGTGCGCGGAGAACATCACGATCGAGCCCTCGGGGACCTCCGCCGTCTCCTCGACGAAGATCGCGCCCTTCTTCTCCAGGGTCTGTACGACGTACTTGTTGTGGACGATCTCGTGGCGCACGTAGACCGGGGAGCCGTACTGCTCCAGGGCCTTCTCCACGGCGATCACGGCACGGTCCACGCCCGCGCAGTAGCCACGGGGAGCGGCGAGGAGGACGCGTCGGGGGGTCGTAGCAGTCATGCGTCCCATCGTAAGGCCGTACCGAACGGGCGGAGGGAGCGGCGGGTCGGGAGACTGATCTTGACGCGACCGACGGAGGGCTCATGGCCGACAGCGCTACGGATTCCGGCTCCACGGAGAGGGCCCGGCTGCGGCGGACCCTCGGCTTCCGGGACCTGGTGGTCTACGGGCTGCTGTTCATCGCCCCGATGGCACCGGTCGGCGTGTTCGGGACGCTCGACGCGAAGTCGGACGGCGCGGTCGCGCTGGTGTACGTCGCCGCGACCGTCGTGATGGCGTTCACCGCGTTCAGTTACGCCCAGATGGTGCGGGTCGCCCCGATGGCCGGTTCGGTGTTCGCGTACGCCCGCAAAGGGCTCGGTGAGGGGCCCGGGTTCATCGCCGGGTGGATGGCGATGCTCGACTACCTGCTGATCCCGGCCGTGGCGTACCTCTTCTCCGGGATCGCGATGAACTCGCTGGTCCCCGAGGTCTCGCGGTGGGTGTGGACGGCGCTCGCGGTCGTCCTGACGACACTGCTCAACCTGTGGGGCGTGCGCGCCGCCGCCCGGGTCGGCTTCGCGGTGCTGGCGATGGAGATCGTGGTGCTGCTGGTGTTCGTGGTGTCGGCCGTGGTGGTGCTCGTACGGGACGGGGCGCAGCGCGGCTGGCTGACCCCGCTCACCGGGGATTCCGGGTTCTCCGCGACGGCGGTGCTGGGCGCGGTGTCCGTGGCGGTGCTCTCGTACCTGGGGTTCGACGCCATCGCCTCGTTCGCGGAGGAGGTGACGGGCGGCTCGGCGCAGGTGGCGCGGGCGGTGCTGTTCTGCCTGGTGCTCGCGGGCGCGCTGTTCGTGGCGCAGGCGTATCTCGCCGCCCTGCTGGAGCCGGTGACCTCGGCGGAGCTGACCGCGGATCCAGGGGCGCAGGGCTCGGCGTTCTACGACACGGTGGACGCCGCGGTGGGCACCTGGCTGCACGATCTGGTGGCGGTCAGCAAGGCGATCGGGGCGGCGTTCGCGGCGCTGGCGGGGCAGGCGGCGGCGGGGCGGCTGCTGTTCGCGATGGCCCGTGAGCGGAGGCTGCCGGGGCTGCTGTCGCGGGTCGATCCGCGGTCCGGGGTGCCGAGGGTGGCGATCCTGCTGGCCGCCGTGGTGACGATGGTGGCCGCGGTGTGGGCGGCCCGACGCGACGACGGGCTCGACCATCTCGTCTCGGTGGTGGACATCGGGGCGCTGACGGCGTTCGTGCTGCTGCACGCGTCGGTGGTGGGCTGGTTCGTGGTGCGGCGGATGGAGGGCGAGCCGAGCTGGTGGCGGCATCTGGTGGTGCCGGTGGTGGGCGCCGGGGTGCTGGTCGCGGTGATCGTGGAGGCGACGGGGAGCGCTCAGGTGGTGGGCGCCTGCTGGCTGGTGGTGGGGCTCGTGGTGGTGCTGGTGCAGCAGCGGGGGCGGCGGGGCGTGGCCCCGTGACCCGGGACGGGCCCTGTTGTCCGTCCCGGCCGTTACGCTCGCTCGCATGGCTCTGAACACTTCTCCGGAAGCGCCGCTGCCCGTCGGTGACGTGTCGCGGCTCATCGGCGGCTGGATCGACCGGCTCGGTGCGGTCTGGGTCGAGGGCCAGATCACCCAGCTGTCCCGGCGGCCGGGTGCCGGTGTGGTGTTCCTGACGCTGCGCGACCCGTCGCACGACATCTCGGTGAGCGTGACGTGCTTCCGTCAGGTCTTCGACCGGATCGCGGACGTCGTCTCGGAGGGCGCGCGGGTCGTGGTGCTCGCCAAGCCGGAGTGGTACGCGCCGCGGGGGCAGCTCTCGCTGCGGGCGACGGAGATACGGCCGGTCGGCATCGGTGAGCTGCTGGTGCGCCTGGAGCAGCTGAAGAAGTCCCTGGCGTCCGAGGGCCTGTTCGCCCTCGACCGGAAGAAGCCGCTGCCCTTCCTGCCACAGCTGATCGGCCTGGTCTGCGGCCGGGCGTCGGCGGCCGAGCGCGATGTGCTGGAGAACGCCCGCCGCCGGTGGCCCGCCGTCCGCTTCGAGGTCCGCAACACCGCCGTACAGGGGGTGCACGCGGTCAGCCAGGTGGTGCGGGCGGTCAAGGAGCTGGACGGCATCCCGGACGTGGACGTGATCGTCGTGGCGCGCGGCGGCGGCAGCGTCGAGGACCTGCTGCCGTTCTCGGACGAGGAGCTGATCCGTACGGTCGCGGCCTGCCGCACGCCGGTGGTCTCGGCGATCGGGCACGAGCCGGACTCCCCGCTGCTCGACCTGGTCGCGGACGTACGGGCCTCCACGCCGACGGACGCGGCGAAGAAGGTCGTGCCCGACGTGGGCGAGGAGCTGGACCGGGTGCGGCAGCTGCGCGACCGCTCCCTCCGGACGGTACGGGGGCTGCTCGACCGGGAGGAGCGGGGCCTGGCCTACGCACTGGGGCGGCCCTGCATGGAGCACCCGCGGCGGATGGTGGACGAGCGCGAGGCGGACGTCGACGCGCTGGCCGGGCGCGCCCGCCGGGTGCTGGGCCATCTGCTGGACCGGGCGGACTCGGAGCTGGCCCACACCAGGGCCCGGGTCCTCGCGCTGTCCCCGGCCGCGACCCTGGAGCGCGGCTACGCGGTGCTCCAGCGCGCCGACGGGCATGTGGTCCGGGACCCCGGGGACGCGGGCGCGGCCGGGGAGACGCTGCGGGCCCGGGTGTCCGGGGGCGAGTTCGCGGTGCGGGTCGCGGAGTAGGGGCGGAGCCCCGGGGCGTACGGGCCCGGCACATACCGATACGGATACCTCTACCTAGGGTGGAACACATGACGGACGACGGAAC
The DNA here is from genome assembly GCA_036226585.1 of Streptomyces sp. NBC_00708. Taxonomy (GTDB): domain Bacteria; phylum Actinomycetota; class Actinomycetes; order Streptomycetales; family Streptomycetaceae; genus Streptomyces. The sequence goes on along the minus strand of CP108997.1, from coordinate 4,643,862 downwards.
GGCGGCCTCCGCCGCGACGGGCACGCTCGGCTACGAGCAGGCGCGCGACGAGCTGATCGAGGTCGTACGCCGGCTGGAGGCGGGCGGCACCTCGCTGGAGGACTCCCTCGCGCTCTGGGAGCGCGGCGAGGAGCTGGCGAAGGTGTGCCGGCACTGGCTGGAGGGCGCCCGTGCCCGGCTGGACGCGGCGCTGGCGGGCCCTGCGGACGGCGAAGGCCCTTCCGGTTCCACGGTGGCGGACGCCGGCTGAGCGGGGCCGGGGCGGCAGGACCGGGGGTGTGGGGGCCGTAACCCTTATTCCGGTTCTGTGGCGTGAGTCTCCCCACTCCCGATTTAGTTGAACGTTAACGCACTTCCGCCGTACGGTGATCGTCGTGGCCCGGTCCTTCGTGTTCGCGGCCCGATCCCCCCGTGTACGTCCGGAAGGTAATACCCACGATGTCCCTCGCCCTTGACGCCGCCGCCCAGGACCTCCTCTTCCGCGAGGCCCGCACCGCCAACACGTTCACCGACGAGCCGGTGACCGACGAGCAGGTCCAGGCCATCTACGACCTGGTCAAGTTCGGCCCGACCGCCTTCAACCAGTCGCCGCTGCGCGTCGTGCTGGTGCGTTCGGACGACGCCCGCGCGCGCCTCGTCAAGCACATGGCCGAGGGCAACCAGCCCAAGACCTCGACCGCCCCGCTGGTCGCGATCCTGGCCGCCGACAACGAGTTCCACGAGGAGCTGCCGGCCCTGCTGCCGCACTTCCCGCAGGCCAAGGACATGTTCTTCTCGGAGCGCCCGGTCCGTGAGTCGGCCGCCTCGCTGAACGCCGCCCTCCAGGCCGCGTACTTCATCATCGGCGTCCGCGCCGCCGGCCTGGCCGCCGGCCCGATGACCGGCTACGACGCCGCGGGCATCGAGAAGGAGTTCCTGGACGGCGACCACAACGTGCTGATGGTCGTCAACATCGGCAAGCCGGGCGAGGACGCCTGGTTCCCGCGCTCGCCGCGTCTCGCGTACGACGAGGTCGTCACGACCGTCTGAGCCACCGCCTTCTGAACGGTGAACACGGGGAAGGCCCCGGAGCACTCGCTCCGGGGCCTTCCCCGTGTCCGTACGCGGTATCGGTACGCGGCATCCGTACGCGGCGTCGGGAGGTCAGGACGTCCTGAGCGCCGCCGCCATCTCCGCCAGCCGCTTCGCCGGGGCCGAGCCGGTCACGACCGTCGTCGCGCCCTTCTCCTCGCGCACCAGCGCGTCGTACTTCGAGCCCTCCCAGCGCTGCCAGGTCTGCCCGCCGACCTCCTGCGTGCGCCCGGTGTTCTCGGCCTGCTGGCTCACCTGGTCGACGTAGAGCTTCGAGGGGGACGTGGACTGCTCCACCGCGACATACCCGCCGTCCGGGGCGAGGAAGCCCAGGTGCCAGCTGTTGCCCTTGTCCCGGCTGTACGTGACCGAGGTCGGCTTCCAGCCCGCGGGCAGGCCCTCGGGGGCCGCCACCGGGTACGGGGCCGCACGCCGCGCGGTCAGGAGTTCGACGCGGTAGTCGACCGCCTTGATCGGATCGGCCTTGTCGTCGTGCGGGATGAAGATGTAGACGACACCCGCCACGGCGGCGATCGCCAACAACGACAGGATCATGTCCCGGACGGTCTGCTTGCCTCGCTTGCTTGCCACGGGTCCATCGTCGCATCAGCCCCTGAGAGGCCTCACCGGGGGCCGCCCCGCTCAAACGTGACCCGGTCTGCTCATTTTATCGACCTGGCGATAGAGTCAGATCACCCTCATCCGGTCGTCGTCGTACAGAAAGGTGCGCTCCGATGTCCGAGCATCATCTGCCGTCCCAGCTCGAGGTCTCCCCGGAGGCCCCCGACCGCAACCTCGCCCTGGAGCTGGTCCGGGTCACCGAGGCCGCCGCCATGGCCGCCGGGCGCTGGGTCGGCCGCGGGGACAAGATCGGGGCCGACGGTGCCGCCGTGAACGCCATGCGGACCCTCGTCTCCACCGTGTCCATGAACGGTGTCGTCGTCATCGGTGAGGGCGAGAAGGACGAAGCCCCCATGCTGTTCAACGGCGAGCACGTCGGGGACGGCACCGGGCCCGAGGTCGACATCGCCGTCGACCCGATCGACGGCACGACCCTCAACGCCAAGGGCATGCCCAACGCGATCGCCGTCCTGGCCGCCGCCGACCGGGGCGCGATGTTCGACCCGTCCGCCGTCTTCTACATGGACAAGCTGGTCACCGGCCCGGAGGCGGCCGACTTCGTGGACATCAACGCCCCCGTCTCGGCGAACATCCGCCGGGTCGCGCGGGCGAAGAACTCCACGCCCGAGGACGTCACCGTCGTCATCCTGGACCGCCCCCGCCACGAGGGCATCGTCAAGGAGATCCGGGAGACCGGCGCCCGCATCAAGTTCATCTCCGACGGCGACGTGGCCGGGTCGATCATGGCGGCCCGCGAAGGCACCGGCGTCGACCTGCTCATGGGCATCGGCGGCACGCCCGAGGGCATCATCTCGGCCTGCGCCATAAAGTGCCTCGGCGGCGTCATCCAGGGCAAGCTCTGGCCGAAGGACGAGGCCGAACGCCGGCGCGCGCTGGACGCCGGGCACGACCTGGACCGGGTGCTGTCCACGGACGACCTGGTCAGCGGGGACAACGTGTTCTTCGTGGCGACCGGGATCACCGACGGCGAGCTGATGCGCGGGGTGCGCTACCGCTCGGAGACGGCGACCACCGAGTCCATCGTCATGCGGTCCAAGTCCGGCACCATCCGGACGATCAGCTCCACCCACCGGCTGTCGAAGCTGCGCGCCTACAGCGCCGTCGACTTCGACCGCGCGAAGTAACGGCCGGGCCGCACCCACGGCCCGCGTCCGCGCTTCCGCCCGAAGAGGCGCCCCCCATGTGCGGTGGGGGCGCCTCTTCGTACGTACGCGTACGGGACCGGCGGCCGGTCAGCCCGCCGCCGCGATCCGGCCGGTCGCGCCCGAGGCCTTCAGCTCCGCCTCGCGCCGCCTGCGCCGGGCGAGCGCGACGCGGCGCTCGGCGGCCGTGAGACCGCCCCACACCCCGTACGGCTCGGGCTGCATCAGGGCGTGCTCGCGGCACTCCACCATCACGGGACAGCGCGCGCAGACCCGCTTCGCGGACTCCTCGCGCGAGAGCCGGGCAGCGGTCGGCTCCTTCGACGGGGCGAAGAACAACCCGGCTTCGTCCCGGCGGCACACCGCCTCCGAGTGCCAGGGGCCGGCCTGGTCCTCCCGAGCGGGGACCCGCTGCGGGGGAACGGCGGCGACCTGCAGGGGCTGATGCGGCAGTTGCAGCACGGTCCACTCCTGACGACGGCTTCGCGAGCGAGAGACGATGCAGCAGTCCCTACCCGCTGTGCGTGCGCCTATGCACTGAGTGGCACTCAGGTCCGTTCCACGCAATTGCGGTCGAGTCCCTTTTCGGCCGGAAAGAATCCCCGCCGCGACGCGCGGCCGTGGGCCGTCAGCGGTCGAGGTGCTTATCGAGGTGCTTGCGCAGCCGGTCCTGGAGATCCGCGATGAACTTGCCACGTTTCGGCTTCGCCTCGACGCTGCCGAACACCGAATATCCGTTGACGACGACCACCGGCGCCTCGGGGTCGGCGGATTCCAGCGTGCGCACTTCGAAACTGCCGAAAACACCCGTGCCGCTGCCGCGCAGCGAGATGTTCTCGGGCACCCGGATCTCCACGCTGCCGAAAACGGAGGTCGCGTTGATCACGGTGAGACGCTGTCCGAAAAGCGCCTCCGTCAGGTCGATTTCCACACTGCCGAACAGCGAGAAGGCGTTCGTACGGGCACCCACCCGCCAGCGGCCCCTGCGGGTCGAACTGCTGAAGATGGCCACCAGGTTGTCGGCGGGTCCGGTCGCCGGCTCGGGCTCGCGGGCGTACGAGGCACCGGCGGCGGCCCTGGGCGCCCCGCCCGGCGCCGGCAGGTCCCGGACGAGCGGTTCGAGCTCACCGACGGTCTTGGCGCGGTAGACGGAATCGACCCGCTCCGCGTGCTCGTCGGCGGTCAGCCGGCCCTCGGCCAGCGCTTCCCGCAGGATGTCCGCGATGCGGTCGCGGTCCGCGTCGGAGGCGCGGATGACGTCGGTGTCCGCCGGTGCGGTGGGCTGCTGGGGCTGCTTCTCGAGGTCCACCGCCCCAGCGTACCGAAACGCGATAGATCGCGACAGGGGCCGGACGGCGCGCCGCGCGCCGGGCCGTGCGCCCCGGGGAGCCCCTGGGACGGCCCGGATGCGAGCCCGGATGCGAGCCCGGGTGGTGAGCCCTACCTCACAAGCCCGGCGCCCCCGGCGCGTCCTACCCTGGTGGGTGCGCTGTCCAAGGGTGGCCAGCCGCTGTCTGCCGAGTGAGGAATGGCCGTAATGCCAGAGTTTGCGTACTCCGATCTGCTCCCCCTGGGAGAGGACACCACGCCGTACCGCCTGGTCACCGCCGAGGGTGTGTCCACCTTCGAGGCCGACGGACGTACGTTCCTCAAGGTCGAGCCGGAGGCGCTGCGCACCCTGGCCGCCGAGGCCATGCACGACATCTCGCACTACCTGCGGCCCGCGCACCTGGCGCAGCTGCGGCGGATCGTGGACGACCCGGAGGCCTCGTCCAACGACAAGTTCGTCGCGCTCGACCTGCTGAAGAACGCGAACATCGCGGCCGCGGGCGTCCTGCCCATGTGCCAGGACACCGGCACGGCGATCGTCATGGGCAAGCGCGGACAGAACGTGCTGACCGAGGGCGGTGACGAGGAGGCCCTGTCGCGCGGCATCTTCGACGCGTACACCAAGCTCAACCTGCGCTACTCGCAGATGGCCCCGCTGAACATGTGGGAGGAGAAGAACACCGGCTCCAACCTCCCGGCGCAGATCGAGCTGTACGCCACCGACGGCGGCGCGTACAAGTTCCTCTTCATGGCCAAGGGCGGCGGCTCGGCCAACAAGTCGTTCCTGTTCCAGGAGACCAAGGCGGTCCTCAACGAGGCCTCCATGATGAAGTTCCTGGAGCAGAAGATCCGTTCGCTGGGAACCGCGGCCTGCCCGCCGTACCACCTGGCGATCGTCGTCGGCGGCACGTCCGCCGAGTTCGCGCTGAAGACCGCGAAGTACGCCTCCGCGCACTACCTGGACGAGCTGCCCGCCGAGGGCTCCCCCACCGGTCACGGCTTCCGCGACAAGGAGCTGGAGGAGAAGGTCTTCGAGCTGACGCAGAAGATCGGCATCGGCGCGCAGTTCGGCGGCAAGTACTTCTGCCACGACGTGCGCGTGGTGCGCCTGCCCCGGCACGGCGCCTCGCTGCCCGTCGCGATCGCCGTGTCCTGCTCGGCGGACCGCCAGGCCACCGCGAAGATCACCGCCGAGGGCGTCTTCCTGGAGCAGCTGGAGAAGGACCCGGCCCGCTTCCTGCCGGACACCACCGACGAGCACCTCGACGAGTCCGGCGATGTGGTGAAGATCGACCTCAGCCGGCCGATGGACGAGATCCTGGCGGAGCTGACCAAGTACCCGGTCAAGACCCGGCTCTCGCTGACCGGTCCGCTGGTCGTGGCGCGCGACATCGCGCACGCCAAGATCAAGGAACGCCTGGACGCGGGCGAGGAGATGCCGCAGTACCTGAAGGACCACCCGGTGTACTACGCGGGTCCGGCGAAGACCCCCGAGGGGTACGCCTCCGGTTCGTTCGGCCCCACGACGGCCGGCCGGATGGACAGCTACGTCGCGCAGTTCCAGGCGGCGGGCGGCTCCAAGGTGATGCTCGCGAAGGGCAACCGCTCCCAGCAGGTCACCGACGCGTGCGGCGCGCACGGCGGCTTCTACCTCGGCTCGATCGGCGGCCCGGCGGCCCGGCTCGCGCAGGACTGCATCAAGAAGGTCGAGGTCGTCGAGTACGAGGAGCTCGGCATGGAGGCGGTCTGGCGGATCGAGGTGGAGGACTTCCCCGCGTTCGTCGTCGTCGACGACAAGGGCAACGACTTCTTCACCGAGCCCGCCCCGGCCCCGACGTTCACCAGCATCCCGGTGCGCGGCCCCGGCCTGGGCTGATTCCCGCGCCGCCGGAGGGGCGTCCCTCCGGCGGCGGTCAGCCGTCGAGCAGCCCCGACGTGGCGACCAGATAGCCGAGCTGGGCGCGGCTGGTGCTGCCCAGCTGCTCGGAGACCTTGCGCATGTGCTCGGCGACGCTGCGCCGGCTCATCCCGATCCGGCGGGCTATCGCGGCGTCCGTCTCGCCGTTCACCACCGCCTGGAGGATGGCCCGTTGCAGGTCGGAGGTGACGACCGGGGTGCGCAGCGGCGCCCGTTCGGGCCGTACGGGCAGGGCGCGCGCCCATGCCTCGTCGAAGCCGCGGGCCAGGAAGCGCACCAGCGCCGGGTGGCGTACGCACAGCGCCTCGTGCGGTGCGTCGGAGAACGGGACGAAGGCGAGGTCGAGGTCGACGACGATCACCCGGTCGGTCACCTCGGCGAGCGTCCTGATCTCCGCCCCTGCCGCGCTCACCTGCTCGATGTAGGCGAGGGTGGCCCGGTCCGAGCGGACGGTGTGCTGGTAGACGGTCCGCTGACGGATACCGCGCCGCAGGTTGCCCAGATCGCGGACCAGCGCCTCCCCGAGCGCCTGTTCGGGGCGGCCGCCGCCGGGCTGCGCGGTGCGGATCTCCTCGCGGCAGCCGGCCACCCCGGCCTCCAGGGCCCTGCTGATGACCGCTTCCCCGGACAGCCGGGTGAGCGCGGGCTGTTCGAGCCGGTGCGCGTCCGCGTACAGGGTCTCGAAGGCGGTGAGCGCGGCGCGGGTGGACCGCAGGGCGCGGCGCCGTTCGAGGACGGCCTCCTCCAGCGGGGCGAGCGCGGCGTGGGAGGCGGTCTCCGGCGGTACGGGGACCATCGAGCCGGGTGAGGCGCGGTCCGGGACCATCAGGTGAAGGGCGGTCAGACAGCCGGCCACCTCCTCGCGCGGCAGGCTGCCCGCCACCAGCGCGCGCCGGTACGTGGCGAGGGCGCGCTCGCACGGCTGCTGCGGCGGGTCTCCCGGCCGACCGGTGCCGTCCGGCGCCGATTCGCGGCAATCACATGCCGTTGGGCGGGATTGATCGTCCTTCACAAGCATGCAGATTACCTTTGTGCATACGGGGGAACAGCTCGCGGCTGCGGGCTCCGGCCCACGATGACCGGGTGTCCTCCAGCAGCCCCGCTCCCGTCGGCGAGCCGCCCGCACCACCGCGCGGTGAGCGCTTCTTCCGTTTTCTGGTGGCCGGGTACGCGGTCTCCTCGTACGGCACGTTCCTGAATATGGTGGCGCTCAATCTCTTCGTCTACGAAACGACGGGGCGGGCGCTCGCGATGGGGCTGTTCATGGCCCTGCGGCTGGGTGCCGGATTCCTCGCCGGGCTGATCGCGGGCGGGCTGCTCGCGCGCTGCACGGCGAAGAGCGTGATGCTCTGGACGAATATCGCGCAGGGCGCGGTGATGATCCCGCTCATTTTCGCCCCGGACGGCTGGCGTACGCCCGCGCTGTTCGCGGTCTCCGTGGTGGTCGGGTCCTGCGGGACGCTGTTCATGGTGGCCCTGCGCAGCTCCGTGCCGGAGATGGTGGGCGAGGAGCGGCGGTCCTGGGCGAACTCGCTGTCGGTGACGGGACGTTCGCTGGCGATGGTGGCGGGCTTCGCCTCGGCGGGTGTCGTCGTCTCGCTGGTGGGGTACACCGCCGCGTTCGTGGTGGACCTCGCCACCTTCGCCGTCTGCGCGCTGACGGTGGCCCTGCTGCCGGTGGCGGGTGGCGGTCGGGGCAAGGCGGTTACGGGAGAGTCGGAGGGGGAACGGCCCCGGCGGCGGACGCCCGTCGCGTTCGCCGCGCTCGCCGCGGTGCCGGGCCTGACGCTGATGGTCGCGCTGCGCGGGGTGGACGCGCTCGGCTCCTCGTCGCACAACGCGGCGCTGCCCGTGCACTCCGCGGCGCTGGACGACGCGCACCCCGCCCTGTTCGTCAGCGCGTTCTGGTGCCTGTGGGCGGTCGGCAACATCGTGGCGCAGCAGGTGATCCAGCGGTACGGGCGCCGCACCGGCCGGTCCGTGGGCGCGGCCGGCTTCGGCTACGGCACCTGTGTCATGTCGGCGGCCTTCATCCTGGCCTTCGCGGGGTTCCCTACGGTGGCCACGGCCGTGATCGCCCTGGTGGCCGGCGCGGCGGACGGGCTGACCGAGGTCTCGTACACCTCGCACCTCCAGACCCTGCCGGCCAGGCCGCGCGCGCACGCCTTCGGGCTGTCCGCGACGGTGGAGAACCTGGGCTTCGGGGCCGGCATGATCGCGGTGGCGGCGGCCCTGGAGCGCTTCAGTCCGTTGGCGGTCGTCGGCTGGTCGCACGGGGCGGCCCTCGCCTTCGCGGTGGTGTTCCTGGTCCGCACGGCGGGGGCGCGGCGCGCGCGTCCGGCCGCGTCGGCGCCATGACCGGCGGGGGCGACCGGGGCGACGGCAGAGCGCGGGGCGCATCCCCGTACAGCGGAAATCGGCCAATCTCGCGCAAGCCCCTCGGTTGCCGTGCGGCGGCACCGGCCCGGACGGCGGGACCCCGGTACGGACCGGGCCGGGGCACCGGCCGCCGTCCGCGCTCCGGGGGCGCCCGCACCGCACCGCCGCTTTCGCGCACCGGTCCGGCCGCCGGACTTGCGGGGCGCCGTACGAATGCGGTGGGTTGTCCGGCGTTGCCGGAGACCTCCGCACCGCCGGGCGGCCGGCCCGGTGCCACCGACGGCCGCCGGGCCCTCCCCCACGCACCCGCCGACGCCCCTGCCGAGCCTCGCCGTACGGCTGCCCGAACCCGCGCGGCCGCACCACCCTCACCGTCCCACTCCGGAAAGGCGGACACCGCATGACGCCGGTCCCCCACCGCAGCCATGCCGACGACCTGCTCACCTTCATCAGCGCCAGCCCCTCCCCGTACCACGCCGTGGCGAGCGCCGCCCAGCGGCTGGAGAAGGCGGGCTTCAGCGAACTGCGCGGAACCGACGACTGGACGGGCACCACGGGCGGCGGCTTCGTCGTCCACGGGGGCGCGCTGATCGCCTGGTACGTTCCCGAGTCGCTGCCCGCCCACACCCCGTTCCGGATCATCGGCACGCACACCGACTCGCCGAACCTGCGGGTCAAGCCCACCCCGGACACGGCTTCGGCGGGCTGGCGGCAGGTCGCGGTGGAGATCTACGGCGGGGTGCCGCTCAACACCTGGCTCGACCGCGACCTGGGCATCTCCGGCCGTCTCGCGCTGCGGGGGCCGGGCGGTACGGCCGAGAGCCGGCTCGTGCAGATCGACGAGCCCCTGCTGCGGGTGCCGCAGCTGGCGATCCACCTGGACCGCGCCGTCAACGACGGGCTGGCCCTGGACCGGCAGCGCCACATCGCCCCCGTCTGGTCGCTCGGCGCGGCCGACGAGGGCGCGCTGCTGCGCCGGGTCGCGGCGGCGGCCGAGGCGGAGCCGGGCGACGTGCTGGGCTGGGACCTGATGCTGCACGACGTGCAGCCGCCCGGATACCTGGGCGCGGAGCGGGAGTTCCTGGTGTCCTCGCGGCTGGACAACCTGGTGTCGGTGCACGCCGGGGTGACCGCGCTGACGGCCGCGGCGACGGCCGCCGAGCCGCCGGCGTACATCCCGGTGCTGGCGGCCTTCGACCACGAGGAGGTCGGCAGCGGCTCGGACACGGGCGCGCAGAGCCCGATGCTGGAACGGGTGCTGAGCCGGTCGGTGACGGCCCGGGGCGGCAGCGCGGAGGACTGGTCGCGGGCGCTGGCCGGTGCCTACTGCGTCTCCGCCGACATGGCGCACGCGGTGCACCCGAACTACGCGGAGCGCCACGACCCGGGCCACCAGCCGCTGCCCAACTGCGGCCCGACGGTCAAGGTCAACGTCAACCAGCGGTACGCGACCGACTCGACCGGGATCGCGGTGTTCGCGTCGGCCTGCGAGCGGGCGGGCGCGCCGTGGCAGCCGTTCGTCTCCAACAACGCGATGCCGTGCGGCACGTCGATCGGCCCGCTCACGGCGGCCCGGCTGGGTGTGCCGACCGTCGACGTGGGGGTCCCGGGGCTCTCCATGCACTCGGCACGCGAGCTGTGCGGGGCCCGGGACCCGGGCCATCTGGCGGCGATCCTGACGGCGTTCGTGACATCCGGTTGAGAGACGCGGGTACGGGGAAGGGCCGCGCGGCCCCTGCCCGTACCCGCGTCGGTGGCGGGTTACGCGAAGCGCTGCTTCGCGCTGCCGTCGCAGGCCTGGAGCCTCAGCGGGTCGTGGGCGCCCGCGAGGGTCGCGCACAGGCCCGTGGAGGCGGCCGGGCGCAGGGTCCCCGACTGGCGGACGAAGCGCTGGTTGGCGGCGCCGGAGCAGTTGTAGAGGATGAGCGAGGCGCCGGCCCGGTAGTCGGCGCCCGGGACGTCCAGGCAGCGGTCGTGGCTCAGCTCGGTGCGCAGGGTCTGCGTACCGGCGTCGTACCACCAGCCCTGGTTGCGCCCGCCGTGGCACTCCCAGCCGGTCACCCCGGTGTTGTTACGGGTGACGGAGGCGGGGGCGTCCAGGCAGGTGGCCGCCGCCTCGCCGCGCAGCGGCTTGAAGGCGTCGTCCCAGGCGACCGGCTGGAGGACGGGCTGCCCGGTGCTCGCCGGGTCGGCGCAGCTCGCCTCGCGCAGGCCGGAGTTGTAGATCTGGGTCAGGCAGGAGGCGAAGGCGCCGTGCCCGGACGCGTTCGGGTGGAAGGACTGGCGCACCGAATTGGAGTCCGGCGGGAAGTGCGACAGGTCGATGTAGAGGCCGCGCGCCCAGGTGGACTCGCTGCACACCTCGTGGCCATGGAAGAGCCGGGAGTTGTCCAGGTAGACGGCGCCGGTGTCGGCCGCCGCCTTGCGCATACCGCGCTCGAAGGCGGGAACGGCGGCGTTGCGGCCCCAGGCGGCGTCGGAGTCGTACCCGGCGCAGCCGCCGGGAAGCTTCCCGGGGAAGTTCGGGTTGTCGTAGAAGTCCGGGCCGATGGGGCTCGGGTAGCCCATGACGACGAGCTTGTAGTCGCTGTCCGCGTAACCGGCCCCGGTCATCACCGTCCGCAGGTCGCGCACGGTCTTCTCGACCTTGGGGACGAGCCCGTCCACGCGGGCCTGCCAGCCGCCCTCGTACTTCGACTGGCACGGGCCCTGGATGAGGACCCAGCGCTCGACGCAGTCCGTCATGACGGGCCCGAACTGGAGGTCGTCGTTGGCACCCGCCACCAGCACGATCATCTTGATGCGGGTGTTGCGCGCCTTGACGGCCAGGTTGTCGCTCTGGACCAGCTCGTCGGCGTACTGCTTGGAGCCGCCGATGACGATGTTTCCGGTGTACGCGCCGGAGCACGAGACGTTGTACGTGACGTCGGCCGCGATGCCCGTGCGGTGGATGGCGGAGTCGGGCGAGCGGTGGCACCAGTTGTCGGGGCCGTTGGTGCCCGCCTCGTACGTGCCGACGCCCTCGCCGGAGATCTCGCTGTCGCCGAGCGAGATGAGCCCGGTCTTGCGCTGTGCGAGCGGCCGCTCGGCCGGGTCGCCGTACAGCTGGGTGGCCTCGGCGGCGCGGATGGCCTCCAGTTCGGGCGACAGGGGTGTCGATGCGGTACTGGTGGTACCGGGCTGTGCGGCGGCGGCCGTGCCCGTCGCCGCGGTCATCCCGCCGAACGCCGCCGCGATGGCCGCGGCGGCCGCGACGGTACAGCGGATTCTGTGCCTGGTGCGCGTCATTGCGCCTCCCCGGGTTGTTGTTACCCCCGGTATTTACTGGTCGGTAGGCGACTTGGGAATACATGGAACAAGACAAGTGCTCATCTTTTTGGGTGACTTCAGAGAGGTTGAACGATGACGGATCAGGGAACGCACGACGGCTACCGCGTCGAGCACGACTCGATGGGCGAGGTCAGGGTGCCCGCGGACGCGAAGTGGCGGGCCCAGACGCAGCGGGCCGTGGAGAACTTCCCGGTCTCCGGACAGCGCCTGGAGCGGGCCCACATCGAGGCCCTGGCCCGTATCAAGGCCGCCGCCGCCAAGGTCAACGCCGAGCTGAAGGTCCTCGACCCGGACATCGCGCGGGCCGTCCAGGAAGCGGCCGAGGAGGTCGCCGAGGGGCGCTGGGACGCGCACTTCCCGGTCGACGTCTTCCAGACGGGCTCGGGTACCTCGTCGAACATGAACACCAACGAGGTCGTGGCCACCCTCGCCACCGAGCGCCTCGGCCGCGAGGTCCACCCCAACGACCACGTCAACGCCTCGCAGTCCTCCAACGACGTCTTCCCGTCCTCCATCCACATCGCCGCGACCGCCGCGGTCACCGCCGGCCTCATCCCCGCCCTGGAACACCTGGCCGCCGCCCTGGAGCGCAAGGCGGAGGAGTTCGCGACGGTCGTGAAGTCCGGGCGCACCCACCTCATGGACGCCACGCCCGTCACCCTCGGCCAGGAGTTCGGGGGGTACGCCGCCCAGATCCGCTACGGCGTCGAGCGGCTGCGCGCCTCGCTCCCCCGCCTCGCCGAACTCCCCCTCGGCGGCACGGCCGTGGGCACCGGCATCAACACCCCGCCCGGCTTCTCGGCCGCCGTGATCGCCGAGGTGGCCCGCGTCACCGGGCTGCCGCTCACCGAGGCGCGCGACCACTTCGAGGCACAGGGCGCGCGGGACGGCCTGGTGGAGACCTCGGGCCAGCTGCGCACCATCGGAGTCTCGCTGACCAAGATCTGCAACGACCTGCGCTGGATGGCGTCCGGCCCGCGCACCGGTCTCGCCGAGATCTCCCTGCCCGACCTCCAGCCCGGCTCCTCGATCATGCCGGGCAAGGTCAACCCGGTCATCCCCGAGGCGGTGCTGATGGTGGCCGCGCAGGTGACGGGGAACGACGCCACGGTCGCCGCGGCGGGCGCCGCGGGGAACTTCGAGCTGAACGTGATGCTCCCGGTCATCGCCAAGAACCTCCTGGAGTCCGTACGGCTCCTCACCCACGCCTCCCGGCTGCTCGCGGACCGCACGGTCGACGGGATCACCGCCCACGCCGAGCGTGCCAGGGAGTACGCCGAGTCCTCGCCCTCCGTCGTCACCCCGCTGAACAAGTACATCGGCTACGAGGAAGCGGCCAAGGTCGCCAAGAAGTCGCTCGCGGAACGCCGGACGATCCGTGAAGTGGTCCTCGAATCCGGCTATGTGGAGCGCGGAGACCTGACCGAGGAGCAGCTCGACGAGGCCCTGGACGTGCTGCGCATGACCCGTCCGTGACGGGCGCCACCGCGCGGGGGCGGCACGCTCCGTAGGATCTCTCCATGACAGGTACCGGAGGGACCGAGCGCTGGGCGCCGGGTGACCAGATCCTGTGGCGCTACCGCGGGAACGGCCCCCGACGGCCGGATTCAGCCGCTCACGCGTTCCACATCTGCCGCCCCGTCACGGTCGTCCAGGACACCGAGGACCTGCTCGCGGTGTGGGTGGCGCCCGGCACCGAGTGCGTCAAGCCGGTCCTGGCCGACGGCACCGACGTGCACGCCGAGCCGCTCGCCACCCGGTACACCGCCCCGCGCACGACGGCCCGTTCGCAGTGGCTGGGCAACGGGGTGCTGAAGCTGGCCGGGCCCGGCCAGCCCTGGTCCGTCTGGCTGTTCTGGGAGCGCGGCTGGCAGTTCCGCAGCTGGTACGTGAACCTGGAGGAGCCGCGCACCAGGTGGGCGGGCGGCACCGACTCCGAGGACCACTTCCTGGACATCTCCGTCTACCCGGACCGCAGCTGGCTCTGGCGCGACGAGGACGAGTTCGAGCAGGCCCAGCGGGTGGGCCTGATCACGCCGGACGTGGCGCACCGGGTGCGGGAGGCGGGGCGCGCCGCGGTCGGGCTGATCCGCGACTGGGGGGCGCCGTTCCGGGACGGCTGGGAGAACTGGCGGCCCGACCCGGCGTGGCGGGTGCCCGAACTGCCGGACGACTGGGACCGCCGGCCGGACGGTTCCGACCGCACGGCTTCCGCCATGCCGTCGTGAGACCCTTGATGCACCCCAGGGGGGCAAACGTAGGATCGTCCCGAGGAGAGCGGCTCGGCCCCAACCGGCAGGCGGGGCGCAGGACCTGACCGTAAGTCATCGTCTCGTCGCACAAACGGCGGCCCGAGGGCCGCACCGGCGTCACGAGCCGCACGAGTTGCCCGCATCGCATGAGCCACTACGAGGGGGTGGAGACGTGGCCGCCGCTGTCCGCTGCCGCCCCTTCGGAAACGTTGTCACCGGCATTCCGAGCAGACATACGGTTTCGGCCCCGCGTGGCGGGGAAGGCGATGTCAGCCGTTGTTATTGCCGCTCCTGCCGGGGCACAGTAGCGCCCCACAAGGTGATTGCCTCATACAACCGGCCCGGACGGACGGAATCCCACGCGTGACGGAGCACCCCACCTCCCACGAAGGCCGGCAGCCTCTCGCCGCCCGGCCGCAGGAACGCACCCGGCCGCGGCAGCGGGACGCCGCCGTGGCGGCCGCCGCTGCCGCCACCGCGATCCCGGCACCCGCCAAGGGTCCGGGCGCCGCGGCCCCCGACCCACAGGCTGCGACCCGGCGCGAGGGCGACCGGCTGCGCTTCGTGGGGGCCGCGACCCGGCGGATCGCCCGGGGCATAGACCTGGACGAGATCGTGCTGGGGCTGTGCCGGGCCAGCGTGCCGACGTTCTCCGACGCCATACTCGTCTACCTCCGCGACCCGCTGCCCGTCGGCGACGAGCGGCCGGTCAACCCGTTCGTGCTGCGGCTGCGCCGCTCGGACCGGCTGCGGCTGACCGACGAGGAGACCGAGAGCCTGTCGGAGACCGAGCGGCTGCGGCTGCCCGCCGTCGACCCGCAGGCCGATCTGATGCCCGCCGCCGAGCTGTGCGAGGTGCGGGCCGGGAGCGCGCTCGCCGAGGTGCTGCGCGGGGTGCGGCCGGTCTTCGGCGACTCCGCCGCGGCCCGTGTCGCGCTGCCCGAACTGCTCGGCGCGGACCGTCCGGTGCCGTCCGGACACCGGGTGATCCTGGCCCCGCTGCGCGGCCGGCGACGGGTCATCGGGGCGGCGGTCTTCCTGCGCGGCGCCGAACGCCCGGCGTTCGAGGCCAACGACCTGCTGGTGGCCGCCCAGCTGGCGACGCACACCGCCCTCGGCATCGACAAGGCCGTGCTCTACGGGCGCGAGGCGTACATCGCGGACGAGCTCCAGCGCACGATGCTGCCCGACTCGCTCCCCCAGCCGACCGGCGTGAAGCTCGCCTCGCGCTACCTCCCGGCCGCCGAGACGGCCCGGGTCGGCGGCGACTGGTACGACGCGATCCCGCTGCCCGGCAGCCGGGTCGCCCTGGTCGTCGGTGACGTCATGGGCCACTCCATGACGTCCGCCGCGATCATGGGGCAGCTCCGCACCACCGCACAGACCCTGGCCGGGCTCGACCTGCCCCCGCAGGAGGTGCTGCACCACCTCGACGAACAGGCCCAGCGCCTCGGCAGCGACCGCATGGCCACCTGCCTGTACGCGGTGTACGACCCCGTCGCGCACCGCATCACCGTCGCCAACGCCGGCCATCCGCCGCCCGTCCTGCTCCACCTGGGCGGACGCGCGGAGGTGCTGCGGGTGCCCCCGGGCGCCCCGATCGGTGTCGGCGGGGTGGACTTCGAGGCGGTCGAGCTGGACGCGCCGGCCGGTGCGACGCTGCTGCTGTACACCGACGGCCTGGTCGAGTCGCGGCTGCGGGACGTGTGGACGGGCATCGAGATGCTGCGCGAACGGCTCGCCGCGACCGCCCGGCTGACCGGCCCGGACCACTCGCCGCCGCTGGAGGCCCTGTGCGACGACGTGCTGGACATGCTCGGCCCGGGTGACCGGGACGACGACATCGCGCTGCTGGCCGCCCGCTTCGACGGGATCGCGCCGAGCGACGTCGCGTACTGGTTCCTTGAGCCGGACGAGTCCGCCCCCGGCCGGGCCCGCAGGCTGGCGCGCAGGGCGCTCGGCCGGTGGGGCCTGGACGACCTCTCGGACTCGGTGGAGCTCCTGATCAGCGAGGTGGTCACCAACGCCGTGCGGTACGCGGAGCGCCCGGTGACCCTGCGCCTGCTGCGCACCGACACCCTGCGCTGCGAGGTCGGCGACGACTCCCCGCAGCTGCCCCGGCAGCGCCGCGCCAAGGACATGGACGAGAACGGGCGCGGCCTGTTCCTGGTCAACCGGCTGGCCCGGCGGTGGGGCGCGACGCGCCTGTCGACCGGCAAGGTCGTGTGGTTCGAGATGCCGGTGCGCGGGTAGCGCCGACGGAGACACGCGAACGGGCGGTGTACGAGGAGGAGCCTCGTACACCGCCCGTCGTCGCTGTCAGGCGTCGCGGTTCAGCGGGTCACCTGTCGTCGTTGTTGTCCGGCTTCTTGTCCCCCGAGAGGTCCGGCAGGCCCACGGACGTCGAGGGGTCCGGTCCCGGCTGGGTCGACGGGTTGGTGGGCGGCTCGCCCGAGGTGTCGTCGGAGGGCGAGGCGGGCGGGGAGCTCTGCGGGGACTCGCTGGCCGGCGGCGGCTCCGAGGACGGCGAGGTGGACGGCGACGTGGAGGGCGTGGGCTTGTCGGACGGCGAGATGCTCGGGCTCGGCGAGTGGGACACGGGCGGCGGGGTGACCGCGGCGCCCATGTCGGTGTCGAGGTCGAACTCGGCGGCCTTGCCGACGGAGTGGCCCATGTAGTCGGCCCAGATCTCGGCCGGGAAGCCGCCGCCGTTGACACGGCCGCCGCCGCCGGCGCCCTGGAGGGTCACCTGCGCGTTCTTCTTGATCTTCTTGCCGTCGTCGTCGGTACGGTCGAAGGCCGCCTCGCCGAAGAGCCCGACCGAGGTGACCAGGTCGGGGGTGTAGCCGGTGAACCAGGCCGACTTGTTGTCGTCGGAGGTACCGGTCTTGCCCGCGATGTCCTTGTCGGAGAGCCCCTCCGCGTTGCGGACCGACCCGCGGGCCGTACCGTCGTCGACCACACCGGTCAGCACGGACGTCACGGAGTCCGCCGCCGGGCGGGAGATCACCTGGTCGCCGATGGCGTCGGGCAGGTCGAGCGGGGAGTCGCCCTGGTGCACGGCGGTCTTCACGATCTGCGGGGTGACCTTCTTGCCGTGGTTGTCGAGCGTGGCGTAGACCCCGGCCATCTCCAGCGGACTCGCGCCCATGGAGCCGAGGGTCATCGCGGGTGCTGCCTCCAGCTTGTCCACGTTCATGCCGAGCTTGCCCGCGGTCGCCAGCACCTTGTCCATGCCGACGTCCACGCCCATCTGCGCGAAGACGGAGTTGACGGACGCGTTCATCGCGGTCTGGACGGTGATCTGCCCGTAGTTGTGGTCGTCCTCGTTCTCCGGCGCGAAGTACCGGTCGCCGCCGACTACGGGGCGCTTGCTGGTGCCGTCGTAGCGGGTGTTCGCGGTGATCTTCTCGTCGTCCTGCGTCTTCGACTCGTTGTCGAGGGCGGCGGCGAGGATGACCGGCTTGAAGGTGGACGCGGGCTGGTAGTCCCTGCGCCCGGCGTTCGAGATCCAGTGCTCGCTCTGGCCGCGTCCGCCGTACAGCGCGAGGACCGCGCCGGTCTTCGGGTCGACCGAGGCGGCGCCCGCCTGGATGTCCTGGTCGAGCTTGCGCTTCTTGGTGTCCAGCTTGTCGAGCAGCTTGGCCTCGACCGACTTCTCCAGCTGCTTCTGCTTCTTCTTGTCGATGTTGACGGTGATCGTCCAGCCGCCGCGGTCGAACTGGTCCTCGGTGATGCCCGCCTGCTTGATCACGGCCTCGCGGGCCGCCTGGACGATGTAGCCCTTCTGGCCGGCCGTCCCGTTGAGCGGCTTGGGTTCGTGCGGCACCGGGAACGTCTGCTTCTGGCGCTTGCCGGAGTCGAGCCAGCCCTCCTCCACCATGTTGTTCAGGGTGTAGGCCCAGCGCGCCTTGACGAGCCGCTTGCCGTTCGGACCGGCGACGGCCCAGTCGTACTGGCTCGGTGCCTGGAGCAGCGCGGCGAGGTAGGCGCCCTGCGAGACGTTCAGGTCCTTGGCGTCCACGCCGTAGTACGCCTGCGCGGCGGCCTGGATGCCCCAGGCGCCGCGTCCGTAGTAGCTGGTGTTGATGTACCCGGCGAGGATTTCCTTCTTGGTCTTCTTCTGGTCCAGCTTCAGCGAGATGACCAGCTCTTTGAGCTTCCGGCTGACCGTCTGGTTCTGGTCGAGGTAGTAGTTCTTCACGTACTGCTGGGTGATGGTCGAGCCACCCTGCTTGCCCTTGCCGGAGAGCGTGTTGAGCAGGCCGCGGGCGGTGCCCTTGAAGTCGACGCCGTGGTCCTTGTAGAAGGACTTGTTCTCGGCCGCGACGAAGGTGTCCTGCACCTCCTTGGGCACCTCCGCGAGGCTCACGACCTCGCGGTTGACCTCGCCGGTCCTGGCGAGCAGGCTGCCGTCGGCGTACTTGTAGACGTTCGCCTGCAACTCCATCTTGGGGTTGCCCTCCGGCACGTCCACGAGCATGTAGAGCGCGGCGAAGGCGCCCATGCCCAACAGGATCACCCCGAAGGCCGTGCCCAGAAGTTTGCGCCAGGTGAAGAGCCTGCGTATGCCGCTCTTCGCAGCCCGCTTCTGGGCTCGTCGCGCTTCCGCTCGACCCATCGCTTGGTCGCTCCCGTTTCTCTGCTCGGCCGGATCAGCTCGGACCTGCCAGCTAACACCGTTGGCAAGGCCAAAAAGCAGGCGATCCGACGTTTTACGGACGTGAGAATCAGCACCTGTCCCCGAGGGAACCGACTCCCGAGGGGTGCACAAGGTTGCGAGAACCGTTAATGTGTAATCACATTGCTAGCGACCGGCTAGCTCGTCACCACGGGGGAAACCATGACCGATCCGCACGACCGGAACATCGCCGTCCAGCCGGCCGCCGACCTCACCCCGGACGCCCCGGAGATGCCGGAACCGCAGGTCCGCGAGACGAAGGCGCACAGCATCGCGGGCGGTCTCGGGCTGCTGCTGACCGTGCTCGGCGTGATCGCCGGCATCGCCCTCGCCGTCGTCGGCGGGGTCATCGGCTCGAACGGGAACAACGCCGTGGGCATCCCGGTCTGCATCCTGGGCGTCCTGCTCGCCATCGCCTCGTTCTTCTGCATGGGCGGTGTGAAGATGGTCGCACCGGGCGAGGCGCGGGTCATCCAGCTGTTCGGCCGGTACGTGGGCACCATCCGCACCGACGGCCTGCGCTGGGTGAACCCGCTGACCTCCAGCCGGAAGATCTCCACCCGCGTCCGCAACCACGAGACCGCCGTCCTCAAGGTCAACGACGCCTACGGCAACCCCATCGAGCTGGCCGCGATCGTCGTATGGAAGGTCGAGGACACCGCGCAGGCGCTCTTCGAGGTCGACGACTTCCTGGAGTTCGTGGCCACCCAGACCGAGTCCGCCGTCCGGCACATCGCCATCGAGTACCCGTACGACGCCCACGAGGAGGGCGGCCTCTCGCTGCGGGGCAACGCGGAGGAGATCACCGAGAAGCTGGCCGTCGAGCTGACCGCCCGGGTGCAGGCGGCGGGCGTCCGGATCATCGAGTCGCGTTTCAGCCACCTCGCGTACGCCCCCGAGATCGCCTCCGCGATGCTCCAGCGCCAGCAGGCCGGCGCGGTCGTCGCGGCCCGGCAGCAGATCGTCGAGGGTGCGGTCGGCATGGTCGAGATGGCGCTGACCCGGATCGCCGAGCAGGACATCGTGGAGCTGGACGCGGAGCGCAAGGCCTCCATGGTGAGCAATCTGATGGTGGTCCTGTGCGGTGACCGCGCCGCCCAGCCGGTCCTCAACACGGGCACGCTCTACCAGTGACCGACCGGAGCCCGGGGGACGCGCCCCGCGCCCGGCCGCGGCAGCGCAAGCAGATGCTGCTGCGGCTGGACCCCGTCGTGCACGACGCGCTGGCCCGCTGGGCGTCGGACGAGCTGCGCAGCGCGAACGCGCAGATCGAGTTCCTGCTGCGCCGGGCGCTCGCCGAGGCGGGCCGGCTGCCGGGCGGCGCGGCGCCGATCCCCCGCCGGGGACGCCCGCCCAAGGCCGCCGAGGAGCCACCGGGCGAGGAGTGACGGATCCACGGCCCGTCCCGCGAGGGGCGGGCCGTTCCTGTGCCCCCCCAGGCCGTTGACGTGCGCCGTTCGGGTGTACCCCCCGCGTATACACAGCAGGTATACACACCATGTAGAGTGCCGGTCATGTCTATCGGCCACACCCTGCTCGGGCTCCTGGAGTCCGGCCCACGCCACGGTTACGACCTCAAGCGGACGTTCGACGAGAAGTTCGGGCACGACCGCCCCCTGCACTACGGGCAGGTCTACTCGACGATGTCCCGGCTCCTGAAGAACGGCCTCGTCGAGGTCGACGGCGTGGAGCACGGGGGTGGCCCCGAGCGCAAGCGCTACGCGATCACCGATGCCGGCATCACCGATGTCGCCACCTGGCTCGCACAGCCCGAGAAGCCCGAGCCGTACCTCCAGTCGACCCTGTACACCAAGGTCGTCCTCGCCATGCTCACCGGCCGCGAGGCCGGGGACGTGCTCGACGCCCAGCGCTCCGAACACCTGCGCCTGATGCGCATCCTCACCGACCGGAAGCGGCGCGGCGACCTCGCGGACCAGCTGATCTGCGACCACGCCCTGTTCCATCTCGAAGCCGATCTGCGCTGGCTGGAACTGACCGCCGCCCGCCTCGGCCAGCTCCAGAAAGTGGTGACCGCGTGACCCCCGCCGGCTCCCTGCTCGCCGCGCACGACCTGCGCAAGACCTACGGGTCGACCCCCGCCCTCGACGGCGCCTCGTTCTCCGTCCACCCCGGCGAGGTCGTCGCCGTCATGGGCCCGTCCGGCTCCGGCAAGTCCACGCTGCTGCACTGCCTCGCCGGGATCATCACCCCGGACTCCGGCACCATCACCTACGACGGCCGCGAGCTGTCCGCCATGTCCGACGCCGACCGCAGCGCCCTGCGCCGCAGCGACTTCGGCTTCGTCTTCCAGTTCGGCCAGCTCGTCCCGGAACTCACCTGCGTGGAGAACGTGGCCCTGCCGCTCCGGCTGAACGGCACCCGCCGCAAGGACGCCGAGCGCACCGCCCTCGCCTGGATGGAGCGCCTGGAGGTCGAGGACATCGGCGCCAAGCGCCCCGGCGAGGTCTCCGGCGGCCAGGGCCAGCGCGTCGCCGTGGCCCGCGCGCTCGCCGGCTCCCCGAAGGTGATCTTCGCGGACGAGCCGACCGGCGCGCTGGACTCCCTCAACGGCGAGCGGGTCATGCAGCTGCTCACCGAGGCCGCCCGCTCCGCCAACGTGGCCGTCGTCCTGGTGACCCACGAGGCCCGCGTCGCCGCCTACTCCGACCGTGACGTCACCGTGCGCGACGGCCGCGCCCGCGACCTGGAGCACTCCGCATGACGCTGCTCGACGAGAAGCGGACCCCGGCCCCCCTGCCCGCGCCACCGCCGGCCCGCGCCTCCCGTACCGCGCCCTGGCTGCGCGACCTTGCCCTCGGCATCCGGTTCGCCGCCGGCGGCGGACGCGAGGGCTGGACCCGCACCCTGCTCACCGCCGTCGGCGTCGGCCTCGGTGTGACGCTGCTGTTCCTCGCCGCCTCCGTGCCGCACGCGCTCGACGCGCGTACCGAGCGGACCGACGCGCGCAGCGAGACCCGGATCTCCGAGAACCCCGACGCGCAGGCGAAGAAGTCCGACACCTCGGTCCTGCGGATCGCGGCGGACACCGAGTACCACGACCGCACGATCACCGGCTATCTGATGCGCGCCGAGGGCAGCCACCCGATCCTCCCGCCGGGCATCGACGCCCTGCCGGCGGCCGGCGAGATGGTCGTCTCCCCCGCTCTGAAGGACCTGCTGGACTCCCCGGACAACGCCCTGCTCAAGGAGCGTTTCCCGTACAAGGTGACCGGCACGATCGGGGACGAGGGGCTGCGTTCACCCAACGAACTCTGGTTCTACGCCGGCAGTGACACCCTGACCACGGCCGCGGGCGGCCACCGGCTCATCGGCTACGGCGACCCCGGACCGACCCCGCCGCTCGCCCCGCTGCTCATCGTGCTGGTGATCATGGTCTGCGTGGTGCTGCTCGCGCCCGTCGCCATCTTCATCGCCACCGCCGTGCGCTTCGGCGGCGAGCGCCGCGACCGCCGGCTGGCCGCGTTGCGCCTGGTCGGTACGGACATCAGGTCGACCCGCAGGATCGCGGCGGGCGAGGCCCTGTTCGGCTCGGTGCTCGGTCTGCTGATCGGCCTCGCCTTCTTCCTGGTGGGCCGCCGGTTCGTGGGGTACATCGAGGTGTGGGACGTCAGCGTGTTCCCCGCCGACCTCGCCCCGGACCTGCGGCTCTGCCTGCTCGTCGCGGTCGCCGTCCCGCTGACCGCGGTGCTCGTCACGCTGACCGCGATGCGCTCGGTGGTCATCGAACCGCTCGGCGTCGTACGCAACAGCCGGGCCCGCAAGCGCCGCCTGTGGTGGCGGCTGCTGTTCCCCCTCGCGGGGCTCGGCGTGTTCGGGCTCACCGGCAAGGCCGGCGAGTACGAGGTCGTCAACCCGTACGCCATCGCCTCCGGCGCGGTCCTGGTCCTCGTCGGACTCGCCCTGCTGCTGCCATGGCTCGTCGAGGCCTGTGTGAACCGGCTGCGCGGCGGCCCGGTGCCCTGGCAGCTCGCCACCCGCAGGCTCCAGCTGAGCAGCGGGACCGCCTCCCGCGCGGTGAGCGGCGTGACGGTGGCGGTGGCCGGTGCGGTGGCCGTGCAGATGCTGTTCGCCGCGATGAACGCCGACTTCAACAAGGCCACCGGGCAGGACACCAGCCGCGCCCAGTTCTACGCCTCGTCGGAGCAGGTCAGCGGCAACGCCGCCGTGGAGACCATCAAGGAGTTCCGCGCCACCGAGGGCGTCACCCAGGTCATCGGCATGATCGAGGCGTACGCCAGCAAGCCCGGGAAGTACTCCGAGGACGACATCCAGCCCACCACCTCCTTCAGCATCGGCGACTGCGCCACCCTGCGCGAGGTCGCCCGCATCGACTCCTGCAAGGACGGCGACACCTTCGTCGTGCACCCCAGGAACGACAAGGACATGTCCGGCTGGATGGACAAGACCGCCCGCAAGGGCAAGGAGATCGAGTTCGAGTCCGGCACCGGCAGGAAGCTGCGCTGGACGCTGCCGGCCGACGCGCGGACCGTCGTCGGCCGCAAGGACCCGGTCGGCGAGGACCGCTGGGGCATCATGGTCACGCCCGGAGCGATCGACGCGACCACCCTGCCGGGCGCCAGCACCGTCTCCCAGATCCGCATCGACGACAGCGTGCCGGACGCCGCCGAGTACGTACGCAACACGGCGGCCCGCATCGACCCCGGCATGCGCCTCGTCACGATGACGTCCGTCGAACGCGACCGCCAGTACGCCAGCATCCAGACCGGTCTCCAGGTCGGCGCGACCGTCACACTGCTGCTGATCGCCGCCTCCATGCTGGTCTCCCAGCTGGAACAGCTCCGCGAACGCAAGCGGCTCCTGTCGGTGCTGGTCGCCTTCGGCACCCGGCGGAGCACGCTCGGCTGGTCGGTGCTGTGGCAGACGGCCGTCCCGGTGGTCATCGGGCTCGCGGTGGCGGTGGCCGGCGGCCTCACCCTGGGCGCGGCGCTGTGCTGGATGGTCGGCAAGCAGGTGTCCGACTGGCTGCTGTTCCTGCCCCTGGCGGGCGCGGGCGGGGCGCTCATCCTGCTGGTGACCCTGCTGTCCCTGCCGCCGCTGTGGCGCATGATGCGCCCGGACGGCCTGCGCACCGAGTAGCGCCCCAGGGGCGATCCCACCGGCGGGCGGCCGGGCCGGTTCCGTACCTCCGCGTACGGATCAGGCCCGGCCGCCCGCCGTCACGCGCACCGGCAGCCCCCGCATCGCCTCGCGCAGCGCCGCCGCGAACTCCTCGAACTCCTCCTGGCGCGCGGCCCCGGTCCGCATGGCCAGCGCCACCCGCCGGGTCGGGGCCGGGTCCGCGAAGTACCCCGTGGTCAGTGCCTCGTTGCGGGCGGTCTCGACGGTGACCGCGGTGCGCGGCAGCAGCGTCACGCCGAGCCCGCCGGCCACCAGCTGCACCAGCGTGGAGAGCCCGGCCGCGGTCGTGGTGACCGGGGCGCCCTCCGTCCGCCCGGCCTCGCGGCAGATGTCGAGCGCCTGGTCCCGCAGGCAGTGCCCCTCGTCGAGCAGCAGCAGCGGCAGCTCGCGCAGCGCGTCGCGGGGGATGTCGGCCCGCCCGCCGAGCCCGTGGCTCCGCTCCATCACCAGGACGAAGTCCTCGTCGAAGAGCGGGAGTTCGCTGACCCCGGGGACACCGAGCGGCACCGCGAGCAGCAGCAGGTCGAGCCGTCCGGCGGCCAGCCCCTCGATCAGCGAGGAGGTCTGCTCCTCGTGCACCTGGAGGTCGAGTTCCGGGTAGCGCTCGTGGACCAGCCGCAGCACGGTCGGCAGCAGATACGGGGCGACGGTCGGGATCACGCCGAGCCGGAGCACTCCGGTGAACGGCGCGCGGACCGCCTCGGCCTCCTCCATCAGCTCGCCGACGGCTTCGAGCACGACGCGCGCCCGCACCGCGAGCCGTTCCCCGGCGGGCGAGAGCAGCACCTTGCGCGTCGTACGCTCGATGAGCTGGACACCCAGTGCCTCCTCCAGCGTGGACACGGCCCCGGAGAGCGCGGGCTGACTCATCCCGATTGCGGCCGCCGCGTCCCGGAAGTGCAGATATTCGGCGACGGCCGCGAAGGCGCGCAGCTGCGAGAGGCTGGGCTGTTTGGGCCGGTTGCCCGGATTACTCTGCGCCACTGATAGGCACCTCCGATCATCACGACCGAGTGTAGCTATTTCCGCGATCAATGCACTCTGTGCCATGGTGGTGATCGTCCAACCCCCAGGAACTCCCTCAAAAGGGGAGAACCTACGCTGCAAGGAGAGCGCGTGCTCACTGTCGGTGACAAGTTCCCCGAGTTCGACCTGACCGCTTGTGTGTCGCTGGAGAGCGGCAAGGAGTTCGAGCAGATCAACCACAAGACCTACGAGGGTCAGTGGAAGATCGTCTTCGCGTGGCCGAAGGACTTCACCTTCGTGTGCCCCACCGAGATCGCCGCCTTCGGCAAGCTGAACGACGAGTTCGCCGACCGTGACGCGCAGATCCTCGGCTTCTCCGGCGACTCCGAGTTCGTGCACCACGCCTGGCGCAAGGACCACCCGGACCTGACCGACCTGCCCTTCCCGATGCTGGCCGACTCGAAGCACGAGCTCATGCGTGACCTCGGCATCGAGGGCGAGGACGGCTTCGCGCAGCGCGCCGTCTTCATCGTCGACCAGAACAACGAGATCCAGTTCACGATGGTGACCGCCGGTTCCGTGGGCCGTAACCCCAAGGAGGTCCTGCGGGTCCTCGACGCCCTGCAGACCGACGAGCTGTGCCCGTGCAACTGGACCAAGGGCGAGAACACCCTGGACCCGGTCGCGCTCCTCTCGGGCGAGTGAGCTGATACCACCATGGCACTCGACGAACTCAAGTCCGCCCTACCGGACTTCGCCAAGGACCTGAAGCTGAACCTCGGCTCGGTCATCGGCAACAGCGAACTCCCGCAGCAGCAGCTCTGGGGCACCGTCCTGGCCTGCGCGATCGCCTCGCGCTCGCCGAAGGTGCTGCGCGAGCTGGAGCCGGAGGCGAAGGCCAGTCTCTCCGCGGAGGCGTACACCGCCGCGAAGTCGGCCGCCGCCATCATGGCGATGAACAACGTCTTCTACCGGACCCGCCACCTGCTCTCGGACCCCGAGTACGGGAACCTGCGCGCGGGCCTGCGGATGAACGTCATCGGCAAGCCGGGCGTGGAGAAGGTCGACTTCGAGCTGTGGTCGCTGGCCGTCTCCGCGATCAACGGCTGCGGCCAGTGCCTCGACTCCCACGAGCAGGTGCTGCGCAAGGCCGGCGTGGACCGCGAGACCATCCAGGAAGCCGTCAAGATCGCCTCGGTGATCCAGGCGGTGGGTGTGACCCTCGACGCCGAGGCGGTACTCGCCGAGTAGGCGCCGTACCCTGAGTACGAGAAGGGCCCCGCGGACGACCGACCGTCCGAGGGGCCCTTCTTCCATGCGTACGCGCTACGAGGCGTCCGGCGCCGGTTCCGCGTCGCCCTTCTCCGGCGGCGCGCCGGGAGCCCGGGTCGGCGCCGCGTCCAGCGAGGTCGACCCGTGCGGCGGCGGCGAGTGCCGGCGCGACTCCTCCTGGCCGTACGAGCGCAGATAGCCGACCACCGTATTGGTCACGGCGACCAGCGGCACCGCCACGACCGCGCCGCCGATCCCGGCGATCATGCCGCCCGCGGCGACCGAGAGCACCACGGCCAGCGGGTGCACCCGCACCGCGCGGCCCAGGATGAACGGCTGCAGGACGTGGCCCTCGATCTGCTGCACCGCGAGGACCACGGCCAGCACCATCAGCGCCGTGAACACGCCCTCGGTGACCAGGGCGACCACCACCGCCAGCGCCCCGGAGACCACGGCGCCGACGAGCGGGATGAAGGCGAACAGGAAGATGAAGACGGCCAGCGGCACCGCCATCGGCACATTGAGGAAGTAGATCCCCAGCCCGATGAAGATCGCGTCGATCAGGGCGACGATGACCGTGCCGCGCACATAGGCGGTCAGCGTCCGCCAGGCGCGCGGCCCCGCTCCGGCGACTCCGGGCCTCGCCTGCGCGGGCACCAGCTTGAGCACCCACTGCCAGATGCGCGCGCCGTCGTAGAGCAGGAAGAGCGTCGAGAACATCGCCAGCAGCGCGCCGGTCATGAACTCCACGACCACGGTGACGCCCTGGAGCCCGGCGGAGGTGATCGCCTCGGTGTTGGTGCCGACCGTGTCGCTGAGGTTCTTCGCGATGTCGTTGATCTGCTTGTCGGTCACATGGAACGGGCTGTCCAGGAGCCAGTTCTTGAGGTCGTCGATCCCCTTCGTCACCTTGTCGGAGAGGGTGTCGATGTTGTCCATGACCTGCCACACCACGAACCAGCCGACCAGGCCCATGATGACGAAGCCGGAGACCGCGGTGACGGCGGTGGCCAGTCCCCTCGGCAGTCCGTGGCGCCGCAGCCGGGCGACGGTCGGCTGGAGCAGCGCGGTGACGAGCAGTGCGGCGACGAAGGCCAGCACCACCAGCTGCACCGCGCTGATGACCCGCATCAGCACCCACAGGGTCCCCGCGAGCACCAGCAGCCGCCAGCCCGCCTCGGCCGCGACCCGCATCCCCCACGGGATCGCCGCGACCGGATCGGGCCGCGCGGCCACGGAGGGCGCGTACGTGGGCGGGGCGGGCACCTGGTCGACGAGGGCAGCCTCGTCCTTCCCGGCGGCCGCCGGCTGCGGACCGGGCGGGTCCCCGGGCAGGGGGGCGTCGGCCTCCGACTCCGCCCGCCGTTCGTCAAGGCGCTCGCTCAGCCTGCTCAGTTCAGCACCCAGTTGTCCGAGCCACCCCGGCAGTTTCGACATAACGGTTCCTCTACCCCCGTCCGCTCTCCCCACCGCCCCCCGGGAGCGGTTCCGCACGACCGTACACGCGTGAAGCCCCTCACCGTAGGACGGCGGGGGGCTTCACGAGGTTGAGCTCTGAACCTCTTGAGGTTCTAGTACCAGTGGTTGGCCTGCCAGAAGGACCAGGCCGCGCACGGACTGCCGTAGCGCGAGCTGTTCATGTAGCTGAGGCCCCACTTGATCTGGGTGGCCGGGTTGGTCATCCAGTCGGCGCCGGCCGAGGCCATCTTCGAGCCGGGCAGGGCCTGGACAAGACCGTAGGCACCCGAAGACGGGTTGCTCGCCTTGTAGTTCCAGCTCGACTCGACGTTCACGATGTTGCTGAAGCACTGGAACTGGTCGGCCGGCACGATCTGGCGCGCGATGGCCTGGATCTCGGCCACCGTGTACGAGCCCTGGGCGGCGAACGTGGCGGTGGACCGGACCTGGGAGCGGCTGGCGCGCTCCTGGGCTTCCTTGTCCTTCTTCGCCTGGCGCTCGCGCTCCAGCTTGTCCTCGGCGGCCTGCTTCTTGGACTTGGCGTCCTTGGCGGCCTGTACGCGGGCCGTCTCCTCCGCGGACTTCTTCGCGGCGGCGTCGGCGGCGGACGCCTGGGCGTCGGCCTGCTGCGTCAGCGAGGCGGTCTGCACCTGGGCCTGCTGGCCCGCGGGGATGTCTGCGAGCAGCGTGGTGTCGGCTGCGGTCGCCTCGAAGTTGTTGTCGTCGGCAGCGGGAGTGCTGCCCGATGCAACGCCTACGACGGCGCCAACGGTGGTGACCGCGGTGGCAGATGCCACGGCGAACCCCCGGACCGAGATCCGGCTCACACGGTGTCCTTCCAGCATCGCCCGCTTAGGTGACCTCGCGAGCGCAATCGTGCCCTTGACACTGGCCTCCCTACTGCTTGGGTCACGGGAGGCACGGGCCCGGTGGGCGACTCCCCAAAGGGAGCGCCGCGTGGTGCTCGCGGGCGGCATACGGACGGCGGTTGTTGAGTTGTGTGGTGCGTGGCGCCTCTGGAGGTGCCGGTGTGCCGTATGCGGGGCCTGACGGAAGCAAGACTCTGCCGGAACGGCACCACGGGAAGCAATTCTCCGTTGCGTGTGAAAGCTCACACCTCGTTTGGAGCACCCGAATGACGGAAAAGGCGCCGCAACACGCTGCCGCCCGGCTAGGCTGCTTGGCCCGCCGGGCGGCATCGGTCTCCCAATCCGTGTCAGATCTGGCCTTCCTCCAGCATTTCGGTCACCAGGGCGGCGATGCGGGAACGCTCGGAGCGGGTCAGCGTGACGTGCGCGAAGAGCGGATGCCCCTTCAGTTTCTCGACGACGGCGACCACTCCGTCGTACCGGCCGACCCTGAGGTTGTCCCGCTGGGCGACGTCATGGGTGAGCACGACACGGGAATTCGTGCCGATCCTGGACAACACGGTCAGCAGGACGTTCCGTTCGAGCGACTGGGCCTCGTCGACGATCACGAAGGCGTCGTGCAGGGAACGGCCCCGGATGTGGGTGAGCGGCAGGATCTCCAGCATGCCGCGCCCCAGCACCTCTTCGATGACCTCGCGCCCGGAGACGGCCGAGAGGGTGTCGAAGACGGCCTGGGCCCAGGGGCTCATCTTCTCGGCCTCGCTGCCGGGGAGATAGCCGAGCTCCTGCCCGCCCACCGCGTACAGCGGGCGGAAGACCATCACCTTCTTGTGCTGCCCGCGCTCCAGCACCGCTTCGAGGCCCGCGCAGAGCGCCAGCGCCGACTTGCCGGTGCCGGCCCGGCCGCCCAGCGAGACGATGCCGACCTCCTGGTCGAGCAGCAGGTCCAGGGCGATGCGCTGCTCGGCGCTGCGGCCGTGGATACCGAAGGCCTCCCGGTCGCCGCGGACGAGCCGCACCTGGCCCTCGGGCGTCACCCGGCCGAGCGCCTTGCCCCGTTCGGACTGGAGGACCAGGCCGGTGTGCACGGGCAGGTCCGCCGCCTCGGGGACGTACAGCCGCTCCTCCGCGAAGAGCAGGTCGACCTGGTCGGCGGCGAGGGGCAGTTCGGCCATGCCCGTCCAGCCGGAGTCGGTGATCGCCAGCTCCGCGCGGTACTCCTCGGCGAGGAGGCCCACCGAGGACGCCTTGATGCGCAGCGGCAGGTCCTTGGAGACGACCGTGACGTCGTACCCCTCGGCCTGGAGGTTGCGCGCGACCGCGAGGATGCGTGAGTCGTTGTCCCCCAGCCGGTAGCCGGCGGGCAGAACGCCGGGATCGGAGTGGTTGAGTTCGACGCGGAGCGTCCCGCCGAGGTCCCCCAGGGGGATCGGCGCGTCCAGCCGGCCGTAGCGGACCCGGAAGTCGTCCAGCAGGCGCAGGGCCTGGCGGGCGAAGTAGCCGAGCTCCGGATGGTGCCGTTTGGCCTCCAGTTCCGTGACCACGACGACCGGGAGCACGACTTCGTGCTCGTCGAAGCGGGCCATGGCGTTCGGATCGGCCAGCAGGACGCTGGTGTCGAGAACGTAAGTGCGCCTGTCGGGCATGCGGCGCTTAGTGCTGGTCACCACGGAAGGACGTACCCCCTCGGAAGAGGTTGGGGTGCGACGGCGTCGCGGAGCATCCCAATGGGAGAGGACGGACCGGGCTCCGGCCACCTTGCGCGGGCCGCGCGCCGGCCCTCCGCGTCAGCCGCACTGTACGTACGGTCCTTCGTGTGCAAAGGGCCTCCCGGGCGAGCGGACTCGACGCCGCTCACTTGGACACGGCGTCCGCCTGGTTGGTGACCGGACGCCGACCTGTCAGGGATATGCCCTCTTACACGGCCGGCCATGCCGACCGGCCCACTTCCGGGGGAAGGGGTGCGGGATCACGCGCACCCGGCCGCCTCAGCCCCCGTAGCGGCGGTGGCGGGCGGCGTAGTCGCGCAGTGCCCGGAGGAAGTCGACGCGGCGGAAGGCCGGCCAGAAGACCTCGCAGAAGTAGTACTCCGAGTGCGCGCTCTGCCAGAGCATGAAGCCGGACAGCCGCTGCTCGCCGCTGGTGCGGATGACGAGGTCGGGGTCGGGCTGGCCGCGCGTGTAGAGGTGCTCGGAGATCAGGTCGGTGGAGACGATCTCGGCGAGGTCCTCGAAGGAGGTGCCCTTGGTGGAGTGGTCCAGGAGCAGGGAGCGCACCGCGTCGGCGATCTCCTGCCGGCCGCCGTAGCCGACGGCGACGTTGACGAGTATCCCGTCGATGCCGACCGTGGCCTGCTCGGCCTCCTTGAGGACCGTCTGGGTGTGGGCGGGCAGGAGGTCGAGCGTGCCGACGTGGTGGACGCGCCAGCGGCCGTCCGCGGCCAGGCCGCGGACGGTGTTCTCGATGATGCCGAGCAGGGGCGTCAGCTCGGACTCGGGCCGGTCGAAGTTGTCCGTGGACAGCAGCCAGAGCGTGACGACCTCGACGTCGGTCTCGCTGCACCAGCCGAGGAGCTCCTTGATCTTGTCGGCTCCGGCCTGGTGCCCTTCGGCGGCGGTGCCGCCGGACGCCTTGGCCCATCGCCGGTTCCCGTCGAGGATGACGCCGATGTGCTTGGGCACCTGGGAGTGGTCGAGGCGGGCCTCCACCCGGCGCGCGTAGAGCCCGTACACCAGGTCGCGCAAGTTCACTGAGTCCACCTCTCGGTTCCGTGCGGGCCCGCCGGCCCCTTCACCAGGGGTCCGGGGTCGTCCCCTGGGGATCGGATCGCCGCACTGGAAGGGGGCGGATCGCCCCGCCGTGTCATGGCAGTCCCGTCAGGCCACATTACTGCGCGGGCCCCGCACCCACCCAACCCGGCCTGTCACAAGTACGTGATAGGGAGAGAATCGTGACTGATTCCTCCTCCCCCTACCGGGCCGCCGGTTCGCGCTACGACTCCATGGAGTACCGGCGCAGCGGACGCAGCGGCCTCAAGCTCCCGGCCGTCTCGCTCGGCCTCTGGCACAACTTCGGCGACGACCGCTCCCTCGGCTCCCAGCGGGCCATCCTGCGGCGCGCCTTCGACCTCGGCGTGACCCATTTCGACCTGGCCAACAACTACGGGCCGCCGCCCGGCTCGGCCGAGCTGAACTTCGGCAAGCTCTTCCGGCAGGACTTCGCCCCGTACCGGGACGAGCTGCTGATCTCGACCAAGGCGGGGTACGAGATGCACCCCGGCCCGTACGGGGAGTGGGGCTCGCGCAAGTACCTGCTGTCGTCGCTGGACGCCTCGCTGAAGCGGATGGGCCTCGACTACGTCGACATCTTCTACTCGCACCGCTTCGACCCGGACACTCCGCTGGAGGAGACGATGGGGGCGCTGGCCTCCGCCGTGCGGCAGGGCAAGGCGCTGTACGTGGGGGTGTCCTCGTACAACGCCGCGCAGACCGCCGAGGCGGCGCGGCTGCTGCGCGAGATGGGGGTGCCGGCCCTGATCCACCAGCCGAGCTACTCGATGATCAACCGCTGGACCGAGGAGGACGGCCTGCTGGACACCCTGGAGGCGGCCGGGATGGGCTGCATCTCCTTCGTGCCGCTGGCCCAGGGCCTGCTGACCGGGAAGTACCTGAAGGGCATCCCGGAGGGGTCGCGGGCCACGCAGGGCAAGTCGCTCGACCCGGGCCTGCTGTCGCAGGAGGTGGTACGCCGGCTGAACGGGCTGAACGACATCGCGAGCCGCCGGGGCCAGTCGCTCGCCCAGCTCGCCCTGACGTGGGTGCTGCGCGACAGCCGGATGACGTCGGCGCTGATCGGCGCGTCGAGCGTGGGCCAGCTGGAGGAGAACGTCGCGGCGCTGGCGGCTCCCCCGCTGTCGGCCGCCGAGCTGAAGGAGATCGACACCTTCGCGGTCGACACCGAGGGCACCAACATCTGGGCCGGCCGGGGCTGAAGCCCGGCGGGAACACCCCGGGCACAAAAAACGGGCCGGTCCGTGGGGGGGGTTACGGACCGGCCCGAGGGGGGTTTCCACCATAACCCTTCGTAAGTGATGGTGGGTGCCGCGGCGCGAAATAATTACTCTCCGAGAGTGAAGGACTCCGCTCCGGACACTGCTGCGACGGCCCCGTAAGGCTGTGACCTGCGCAGATACCCAGGAGTACGGGACCACCACCGGAAACACGCCCGAGACGTCCACAGGATGTCCACATTCCGTTCGTCAATGGCCGCCCTGCGGCTTCACGCAGCCCGTCCCCTCCATGTAGAGGCCATGCGCCTCGGCCCGGACGAGTCCGTTGACCACACCGTCCAGCGACCCCTGCACGCACAGGGTGCCGAGCGACACGGTGAACGAGGTGCGGTGCGGACCGAAGGAGCCGGTGGTGACGGTCCCGTCGGGGTATCCGAGGCCGTGCAGCACCTTGAGGACACCGGCCTCGGTGGACTTGCGCCCCTCCGCGAGCGCGGCGAGTCCCCACTTCACCTTCTCCACCTCCGCCTCGCCCCGGACCCGGTCGGCCTCGGACAGGTCGGCGGTGGACTGGAAGGCGTGGTTCTCCGCGTAGTGCGGGACGGCGTCGCCGCGGGCCTCGTCGCCCTGCGGGGAGGCCGCGGAGGTCGGGGAGCCGGAGCCGTCGTCGTAGACCAGGACCGTGCCGCAGCCCGTGAGGGCCGCGCCCAGGAGGATCAGGGCCGCACCGGCGCGGAACGGGGCCGTACGTCTCGCAGAGGCCATGGGTACAAGTATGGAACAGGAACCCGCTTGCAGGCGGCGGGAGTTGGTCCGTGGTGGCCCGTCAGGTCGCGGCGGCGGCGCCCCGGTGCCCCCGGGTGAAGCGGACGCCCACGGTGTCCCCGCCGACGATCACGAACCGGCCGCCCTCGCAGCGGATCACGGCCCTGTGGACCTCGCCCCGCTCGTCCCTGCGCTCGTCGGTGCTGAGGGCCGTCCACCCGCCCTCGGGCGGCTGCGGCAGACCGGCCAGGGCGGCGAACTCCCACTGGGCGGCGGGCACACACCAGTCGGGCAGCCGCGGCCAGGTGCCGGCGCCCACGTGCAGGGTGCCGTCGGACGTACAGGTGAAACGGACCGACTGGCCGTCGTCCAGCACGAACGAGACGGCCTCCGGCTCGCCCATGCGGCCCTCGGGGCGGTAGAAGATGCCGAGGACGGCGACGATCCTGGCTCCCTTGAGCCACTCGGCGCCGCCCCGGCGCGGGCCGGTGGACTCCCCGTCGGTGCCGCGGTCCACCATGGCCTGCTCCTTCCCCGAGCGCTCAGCGAACAGAGTGCCATCCTTCGGGCCCGGTGGGGGCGTCGGCCTCACACGGGTTTGCGTGCCTCGATCAGGAACCGGGTGGTGTGGGCGACGAACGGGCCCTCGGTCTCCAGCCGGTGGTGGAGCGCGGCGAGTTGGTCCCGGTACCGCTCGACGGTGAAGCCGGGCACCATCCAGATCACCTTGCGCAGGAAGTAGACGACGGCGCCGATGTCGAGGAACTCGGTGCGCAGCCGCTCGAACCGCAGGTCCACGACGTCGAGCCCGGCCGCCTCCGCGTCCGCCCGCGCCCGCTCCGGGTCACGCCCGCCGCGCACCTCGGGCGGCTGCGGTCCGAGGAAGTACTCGACGAGTTCGAAGACGCTGGCGGGGCCCACCTGTTGGGAGAAGTACGTGCCGCCGGGGGCCAGCACCCGGGCGATCTCGTCCCACCAGGTGGTCACCGGATGCCGGCTGACCACCAGGTCGAACGCCGCGTCGGCGAAGGGCAGCGGCGGCTCGTCCGCGTCCGCGACGACGACGGCCCCGCGCGGGTGCAGCAGCGCGGTGGCGCGGGCGATGTTCGGCGGCCAGGACTCGGTGGCCACGGCCAGCGGCGGCAGCTCCGGCACGGAGGCCAGCACCTCGCCCCCGCCCGTCTGGATGTCCAGCGCGGCCCGCGCGCGGCCCATCCGCTCCCCCATGGCCCGCGCGTACCCCCAGGAGGGGCGCTGTTCGGTGGCCCGGCCGTCGAGCCAGGAGAAGTCCCAGCCGTCGACGGAGACGCTGTCGGCCTCGGAGACCAGGGCGTCGAACCGGGCGGACTCTCCGGGCAGGGGCGCGTCGTTGTCGGCAGTCGCGGGCATGGGCCCATGCTGACAGGGGACGGTCACCGGGCGCGACCGGATTACGCCGGCGGGGCCGCTCAGGCGCCCAGCCCGCCGAACAGCAGGCCCAGGAGCGTTCCGGCGAGCATGAACGGGCCGAACGGGATGCTCGCGTTCCGCCCGGCGCGCCGCAGAGCGACGAGCCCCACCCCGTACACCGCCCCGAAGAGGAAGCCCGCGAAGCCTCCGGCGAAGACGACGGCCCAGCCGTACCAGCCGAGGACCGTGCCCAGGGAGAGGGCGAGTTTGACGTCGCCGAAGCTCATGCCGTTCGGGTTGATCAGGAACAGCAGGAAGTAGAAGCCGCCCAGGGCGAGTCCGCCGAGCAGGGCGGAGAGCCAGGACCCCGCGTGTTCCGGCAGGAGTGCCGCCGGGCCCAGGAGCACGGCGGCGGCCCCGGCGCCCGGCAGCGTCAGTGCGTCGGGGAGCCGGTGGACGCGGTGGTCGATGCTCGCGAGGAGCACGCCGACCGGTGCGAGCACCAGCCAGACCGCCAGCTCGGGCCGCGTCCCGGTGCCCCACGCGAGCGCGGCACAGATCAGCGCGGTGAGGACGGGGGCGAGGCGGTGGGCGTAACGGGGGGTGCCGGGGGGCGGGGTGACGGGGTCCCCCTCCGCCGGTTCCGTACGGGGTTCGGGCGCCACGGCCGCCGGTTCCGGTGCCACGGTGCCGGGCACCGCCGCACCCGTTCGCACCCCCATCGCCACCGGCTCCCCGCAGGCCCGGCAGCGGGCGGGGCCGAGCCAGCCGCGGGCGGGGCCGGTGAGGCAGTGGCCCGCCGGGCAGGCGTCCCGCCAGGGTTCGCCGGACGGGACGGAGAACCGGTAGGCGGCGCGCGGGACCAGCAGGCCGGTCGCTCCGCCCCAGAGCGCGGCGATCCCTATCAGCATGGCGTACACCCCGGCGATCCTAATCGGCGCGCGCGGGCAGGGGGTTGGCCCTGTGGATTCGGGCCCGGCGGCACAACGGCGCCGCTACCGTCGGGCCATGGCTCGATGGCGCGATGGCACGGGAACGCTCACGATCACGGACCGGGACGGGGTGACCGAGATCCGGGTGCCGCTGCGGATCGCGGCCTCCTACCGGCACCGGGCGCGCGGGCTGCTCGGGCGGGACGGGGTCGACGGGGCGCTGATGATCACGCCGTGCGGGAGTGTGCACTCCTTCCGGATGCGGTTCACGATCGATGTGGCGTACCTGGACCGGAGGTTCAACGTGCTGGCGGTCCACACCCTGCGGCCGGGCCGGCTGGGTCTGCCCCGGCTGCGCGGCCGGCATGTGATCGAGGCGGAGGCCGGTGCCATGGCGGCGTGGGGGCTGCGACCGGGCGTACAGGTGCGGGTGACCCAGGCTCCGTAGGGCGTGTCCGCAAAGTCCCGTCGTACGCCCGAAGGGCGTGGCCTGCGGCGTCTGGTGCGTGCTCTCGGCGTGCCGGCCGACATCCCTCGTACTGGACGTACTTGGGATGTTGGCCGGTGCGGCGAGAGTGCGTGCCAGGCGTCGCGGGCCAGACGGGACTTTTCGGACACGCCCTAGGGCCTGTTCTCCCGGATTTGGGCCCGGAATTGGGGCCCGGGGGCCCGCGCGTGGACGGCACCGGCGCCCCTACGCTCGCGCCACACCCAGGTCCTGCGGGGCGGGGACGGGCGTCGGAGGGGGAGAACCGTGAGCGGTGGCAGCGGCAGGAGCACGGCGGGGGACGGGGGCGGCCCCGGGAGCGCGTTCTTCCCGCTGGCCCGCAGCTGGGCCGCCGGCACGGTCGTCTACCTCGCCGCCGGATACCTGGTCTCGCGCGGTCTCGTCGCCATGCTGGCCACCGGGGACCGGCTCGATTCCTTCGCCTGGCGGCTGGGCCTGCTGCACGTGCCGGCCGTCCTCACCACCGTGCTCACCGTGCTCGCCGCCGTCCGGGTGCTGCCCGAGGAGCGGCGCGGTTCCCGGGCGTCGTACCTGCTCGCCGGTCTGGGCGTGCCGCTGGGCGGCCTCTGCTACGGCTACGCGATGGCCCGGCAGGCCGTCGGGGCCGAGGGCGTCCTGATGCCCCTCGTGGCGGCGGCGACCGGGACGGTGGTGGGCCTGGGCCTCGACCGGCTGATGGAGGACGGCGAGCCGGAGCCGATGGCCGCCCCGTACAGCTGGCGGGACGCGGGCGCCTCCGCGACCGAGTACCTCGGGGTGATCGTCCTGGCCACCGCCATCGTGCTGGCGCTGATCACGACCGGGGTGGCGGCCGGCATCAGCGACCGGTTCCGCTGCGCCGTCGCGTCGGTCACCGGCGGTGGGGCGGCCTGCGCCGACGCGGACGGCGGCGACGAGGCCGGGCCGAGGACCGACGCGGACTACGAGCCCG
This sequence comes from Streptomyces sp. NBC_00708, assembly GCA_036226585.1. Taxonomy (GTDB): domain Bacteria; phylum Actinomycetota; class Actinomycetes; order Streptomycetales; family Streptomycetaceae; genus Streptomyces. The sequence goes on along the minus strand of CP108997.1, from coordinate 4,606,859 downwards.
ACCAGTGCCAGATATCCAGCATCTCGGACACGGTGGGCGACAAGGTGAAGGTCGGCTGGTTCGAGTGGGGCAACGAGTACGGCTTCCAGCAGACGGTGAGCCTCGCCAGCACCGATGTGAACGGGGACGGCACGGTGGACGGGGACGACAAGGTCGTCACCATGACGTTCACGGACGCCGCGTCCGTCGGGGCGAGCGCCAAGGCGGGCGGGAAGCTCGGCAAGTACGGCAGGGCGGAGGTCGACGTCGGCGGCGGGATCAAGATCACCAACGGTGACACCTGGGTCTTCGAGAGTGAGGAGCAGGCCGCTGAACTGCGGGACGACATCGAGGAGATGAAGATGTGGGAGACCTCGACGAAGTACAGCGGAGGCTACGGCGGCGGCTGGTACTCGGGCATGAAGTGGGCCGAGAAGAAGGAGGACGTCGAGAGGAAGATCGGTGACAAGAAGATCTCCTACGCGACGGTCGGTCTGAACGCCTACGCGGACGGCGGGCTGTCGGTCGACGCGGGCGAGGCGTCCGGACTCGGCGCGCGGCTCGGCGGCAGGGCCACGTTCGCTCCCGATGTGACCGTCACCAAGGACGACATCAGCGGCAACGAGTCGTACACCTACAGCGCCAAGCTGGACCTGGAGGCCAAGGCGTCGGGGACGGCGGGCCCGGTGACCGGTGCGCTGGGCGGCCGGCAGAGCCGTACGGGAACGATGACGGTCACCCGCGACCAGAAGACCGGCAGGCTCGTACGGATCGACATGACGCAGACCGTCGAGAGCAGCGGTACGGCCTCCGGGAAGATCGAGGACGGCGTCGACAACGGCAAGAAGGACAAGGACAAGCGCGGCGGGAAGGGCGGGGTGACCGGCTCCTCCACCGAGTCCGGCATCCGGGTGACCGGCAACTCGCTCGTCTTCGGCAAGGGCACGGACCGGGCCACCGAGGACGAACGGGCCGTCGCCGAACAGTGGCTGGACGGCTCGGGCGACAACACCGCCCCCTTCGCCTACCTGTTCGGGGACCACTCGCTCCAGAAGAAGCCGGCCGGGAACGACCCCTTCGAGCAGCTGATGTTCGAGGACGGGCTCTCCACGGACATGCGGTACCACGGCGAGACCGACGCCCAGGAGTTCGGATTCGAGCTCTCGCTGGGCATGAGCCTGGGGATGAACGTCACCGAGGAGCACAAGGAGGAGACCCTGACCGACGCGCGGTTCCTGGGAGCCCCGCAGGACGGCACGCGCACGTACCTTCCGTACAGCTACTGCGCGAACTGACCCCCGTACGACTCACGAGGCGAGAGGCGAGGACGACGATGAAGAGGTACCGGGCACGCGGCACGGCCGCTGCCGCCGCCATCGGTCTGACCCTGCTCACCGGCTGCGGGGGCGGGTCCGCCGCGTCCGTCCCGGACGGCTGGGCGACGCTGGACACGGCGAGCGTGTCCGTCGGCTACCCGAAGGACGAGGGGTACCGGGAGCAGTCCGCGTCCGGGCGCGGCGCGGCGAACGCGGCGGTCGCGCTCAAGGAGGAGTCGGGGCTGCGCACGGGCATGGTCTCGGTCCAGCTGGACTTCGCCCGGGGGGTGAGCGACGCCGGGGAGGCGGCAGCGGCGGCGGGCGCCGGAATCGGGCTGGGCACGACGCGCAAGGAGACGACGGACGTGCGGCTCGCGGGCGAGGAGAGCGCCCGGCAGGCCCGCAGGATCGACTACGAGTTCACCTCGGCCGGCACGGAGCGCACCCCGGCGAAGGGCACCCGGATGACGGGCGTGGTGGTCGCGGGCGTCGACTCGAAGGACGTGCCGTTCGCGATCCGGATCAACGCGGTGAAGGGCGCGCTCAGCGCGGACGATCTGGACGCGTTCGTCGCCTCGATCACGGTCAAGTAGCCGTCCCCGCTAGCGGTTGGGCACGTCGCTGCCGTAGACGACCCACGGCGACTGCTCGAAGGAGTTGACGCCGGACAGCTGCGGCTGGGCTGCGGCCACTTCGGGCAGCACGGCGAGCGTGTCCGGCCAGCAGTCGAAGTACACCGAGCCCTTGACGATGAAGCCGGGCCAGTCGGTGGCCCCGGAGGCGCCCTCGCGGTCGAGCACGAAGCCGACGCAGAGCAGCGAGGCCCGCCCGATCGCCTCGCGTATCGCGCGCACCGCCCGCTCCTGGTCGGCGCGGTCCAGCAGGCCGAGGCCGAAGCGCAGCTCGACCGCCCCGTCCGCGCCGCGTCCGACCCGGGCCCGGACCTCTCCCCCGCAGGGCAGCCAGAGCAGGAAGTCGACCCGGTCGAGGCGTTGCAGACCGGCCAGCAGCACCAGCTGCTCCCGGGTCACGAAGGACTGGGTGGCGGACGGCTCGGCGCCGGGGCCGAGCAGGGAGATGCGCCGGGTGACCGGGTGGTCGGCCCGCACCCCCGCCGCCTCCAGGTCGCCGAGCAGGGACTCGGCGTCGGGGCGGCTCCAGCACAGGTGGTACGAGCAGAAGAAACCGTCACTCATCGGCACGTCACCTCGGAACACGTGAGGGGCCGCCCTCCTCTCCCGTCGCACCGCGGGCGGCGGCACGGGGGCGGCTGGCGGGTGGTCGGTTCACGAGAGTAGGGGGCACCCCTGGTCCGGGGCGTGGGCCCAGGGGCCCAGGGGCGGGCCCCCTGTGCGCGCACGCGTCCTCCGGATGCCGTTCGTAGACTCCCCGGGGCGGGCCGACCGGTGCGCGCGACATGGACGACGGGGGGCCGGGACATGGCCATGTGGGTCCAACAGGTGGGGCCGAGCGACGTGTTGGCGTACGAGGACGGGGTGCGCCGCGTCTACGCGGAGGCGTTCGCGGGGCCGCCATGGCACGAGGACCCGGCCGAGGCCGCCGGCTACACGGAGCGGCTGCGCGAGGACGCCCGGCGCCCGGGGTTCCGGGCGGCGCTGGCGCTGAGCGGCGACCCGGACGAGCCGGGCTCCGCCGCCGTGGTGGGGTTCGCCACGGCCTGGACCACACCCGCCCCCTTTCCCGCCACCCGCGCCTACGCGGCCGTCGCCTCGCTGCTGGGCCCTGAGCGCACGGCCGCCTGGCTCGTCGGCGCGCGGGAGGTGGACGAGCTGGCGCTCAGCCCGGCGGCCCGGGGCGCCGGACTGGCGGCGGCGCTGCTGGAGTCGGTGACCACGTCCGCGCCCGAGGGCCGCTGCTGGCTGCTGACCTCACGGAACGCCGGGGCCGCCGTACGCCTCTACCGGCGCCTCGGCTGGCGTGAGGTTCCGGCGCCGGCGGGCGGCCCGGACCTCGTGGTGTTCCTCGGCCCCGGACACCCCGGGGCCGAGGAACACCACGAGGGATAAGCGCTGGACAGCCGGGCGCCGGACCGTAAGGCTGTGCGGCGATGACACGCACCGATTCGCCTCCCGCATGGGACGAGCGCACCCAGCTGACCACCTTCCTCGACTACACCCGCGCCACCGCCGTGGCCAAGTGCGAGGGGCTCTCGCAGGAGAACGCCGTCCGCTCGCCCCTGCCCGGCTCCCCGCTGATGACGCTCGCGGGGGTCGTCAACCATCTGCGCTGGGTCGAGTACTACTGGTTCGAGGTCATCTTCCTCGGCGGTGAGGACGAGGGCCCGTGGACGGACGAGGACCCGGACCGCGAGATGCGGATCGCCGTCGACATGCCGCTCGCCGATGTGCTGAAGGAGTACGAGGAGCAGAGCGCCCGTTACCGGGAGCTCGTCGCGGCCCACGGCCTGGACGCCTCGGCCCAGCGGGAACGGGTGGGCGGACGCCGGCCCGATCTGCGCTGGATCCTGCTGCATCTGATCGAGGAGACAGCCCGGCACAACGGCCACCTCGACATCATCCGCGAGATCGTCGACGGCACGACCGGCGACTGAGGGTTACTACGCGGCGCCGCCCCGGGCCCGGTCCAGCTCGACGTTGAACTGGGCCCCGGCGAGCAGCGCCAGGTTGGTGAACCACACCCAGATCAGGAACACCACGGGTCCCGCCAGTGAGCCGTACAGCCGGCTGTAGGACCCGATGTACGTGGCGTACAGCGCGAACCCCGCGGACGCGGCCAGCCACAGCAGCGCCGCGAGCATTCCGCCCGGCAGGGCCCGGCGCGCCCCGCGCGCCGGGCCCGGACCGGTGCGGAAGAGAACCGTGATCAGCGCGGCGACCAGGCAGAGCAGCAGGGGCCACTTCAGCACCTCCCACACCGCGTCGCCCACATGCGTCATGCCCAGCCGGCGCCCGGCCCAGCGCGCCGGCGGCCCGGTGAGCACGAGGGCGAACGCGCTGGTCACCATCAGCAGCAGCAGTCCGAGGGCCCACGCCACGATGACATGCGCCTGGCGCAGGGCGGGCCGGGTGTCCCGTACGCCGTGCATGGCGTGCAGCGCGCGCCGGAACACCGCCAGATAGCTGGAGGCGGACCACAGCGCGCTGACCCCGCCGGTCGCGACGAGCAGCCAGACGGCGGTGCGCTGCTGGGTGGCGGCCTCCAGCGGCTCCCGCAGCGCGGCGGCGGCCTCCGCGGGGGCGAAGGCCGTGATGTCGGCGATCAGCGCACCGGTGGCCCCGGGGCTGGCGAGACCGATGACGGACACGGTCACCAGGAGCGCGGGCAGCAGGGCGAGGATCGCGTAGTACGTGAGGGCCGCGGCCCAGTCCGAGAGGTCGTCGTTCCACAGCGAGACGGGGGTCCGGCGCAGGGCGAGGGGCCAGGTCCGGGCCCCTCGTGCTGTGCCGGGGCGGGCGGCCGGCGGGGCGGCGGGGTGCGGGGTTCCGGGCGGGTGGGGCGGGGCCCCGGCGGCGGCGCCGGACTGGCTGGACACGGTTGCGGCTCCGGGGGCGTAGGAGGCTCGGAAGGGGTCGGTGCCGGGAGGCGGGTGCGCTGCACCGCCCCTCGTCTCTCCTCTTCTGCTCATGTTCCCGTCCGGTACACCCGGTGCGTCACCAGGCGGGCACGTCACCCGGGGCCGGCGGCCGGGGCGCGGCGGGGACGGGCAGCCGGACGCTCTCCACGGCGGTCCCGGTGAGCCGGTCCGCCAGGGAGCGGCAGGACGGGGCGAGGACCGGGACGGCGTTCAGCAGGAAGACGACGACCGAGGCGGCCCAGCACAGCGCGGACAGGAAGAACTCGCCCTCGACCAGCAGGCAGCACGCCAGCGCGTACAGCGCCACGTCGGCGACGGTGGTGGTCACCGCCCGCAGCGCCGCGCGGTGCGCGGCCACCGGAGTGATCCGCAGCCCCACGAGGGCCTTGCCCAGGGTGCGGCCGGTGAGGGAGATCGAGGCCCACTGGTAGAGGAACGTGAGGAGCACGAGCGCGCCGAACGCCTGCTCGACGTAGCCCACGGCCTTCCCCCACAGCGACAGGCCCATGCCCTCGGCCACGTCGAGCGCTTCGCCCTTGGAGCGCAGGAACTCCCAGCCGCCCCGCGTGGCGAGGTCGGGCACATCGGTGAGGAGCGCGGACACCCGGTGGACGGTGAACCACCCGAGCAGCACCGCCAGGGTGACCACCAGAGCGAAGTCGACACACCAGGCCATCACTCGCCGGGACTTGAGCACGGATTTCCCCCCGTTGACGCACTACGGACCCGAAGCGGCGCCAGGCTAACAGCCCCGCCTTGCCCGGTGCCGGGGCCGGTTGTCGGACCCCGCCCGTACGCTCCCCCTCATGAGCGTCTCCCTGTACTACACCGCGTGCCGCACGGCCCCGCTGAGCGGGCCGGAGTCGGCCGCCGTCACCCGTATCGTCGCCGCGCGCCATGCGTCGTTCCCGTACGGGGACGAGGAGGGCCTGTACGTGTACGAGCCGCGGGCGGCGGAGCCGGGGACCGTCCTCGACGGCTCCACCAAGATGCCGTTCGACCCGGGCCGTCTGCTGCCGGTGGTCGCCCATGTGCTGGACTCCGTCACGGAGTTGCGCCGGGCTCTGCCCGACGCGGAGTGGCGCGTGCACCTGGACGACCTGGACGTCGAGTGGGACGGGGCCAGAGGGTACGAGCTGCCGGGGATGCGTGACGCGGACCTGGCGGCGGAGCTGTCGGCGGCGGGCCCGGAGGCCGTGGCGGACGCGCCGGGCGGCCGTGCCACGCTTGGCCCATGACGACGCCCGAGCCCCTGACGCCCGACGCGCCCGGCATCCTGCGCCGGCCGCTCCTGACCCAGCAGTGGCTCGACCTCTGCTTCGTCCACTGGGCCGTGGAGCCGGAGGCGGTGGCGCCGCTGCTGCCCGCGGGGACGGTGCCCGACACCTTCGACGGGGTCACGTACGTGGGGCTCGTGGCCTTCCGGATGCATCGCGTGGGGTGGCTGGGACTGCCCGGTGTGCCCTATCTCGGCTCGTTCCCCGAGACGAACGTCCGCCTGTACTCGGTCGACGAGCGGGGACGGCGCGGGGTCGTCTTCCGCTCGCTGGACGCGTCCCGGCTGCTCCCCGCGGCGATGGGCCGGCTGGGCTTCCGGCTGCCGTACGTGTGGTCCCGGATGCGTGTGGAGGCGACCGGCGACACGATCGGCTACACCAGCGCGCGCCGCGTACCCGGCCCGCGCGGCGCGTACAGCCGCATCACCGTGCGCCCCGGCGAACGCATAGGCAGGCCCACGGAGTTGGAACACTTCCTCACCGCGCGCTGGGGCCTGCACCACTCCCTCCTCGGCAACACGTCCTACCTGCGCAACGACCACCCCCGCTGGCCCCTGCACCGCGCGGACCTGCTCGTCTGCGAGGAGAACCTGATCGAGGCGGCAGGCCTGCCGGCCCCGAGCGGGGCCCCGGTCAGCGTGCTGTACTCACCGGGCGTCCCGGTCCGCCTGGGCGGCCCGTTCCGGGCGTCCTGAACGGCCCCCGCCGTGCGACGGGTCCGGGCGCGGTGCGAACGTGGTGACCATGACTGCCGACACTCCGGAAGACATACGCGTCACCCGGGCATGGAACCGCATCATGGAATGGCTGGCCACGTACACGCCGCCGTCGTACGCGGCCCTCAGACCCGGCGCCCCGGACAACGAGATCGCGGCCCTGGAGGCAGCACTCGGCGTGGACGTACCCGAGGAGTTGAGGGCACTGTGGCGGCTGTCCGCCGGTGAGGACGGCGTCAACGGTTCGGGACTCATGCTGGGCGGCTGGGCCCTGATGCCGCTCGACTCCGTGATCGAGGTCCACCGGATGCGGACGGGGTTCCTGGAGGGGTTCCAGGAGATGGGCGCGGCGGACGACACCGACGACGAGGACTCCCCGGTGTCGTGGCGGCCGTCCTGGATACCGTTCTGCCTCCGCGCCCCCGGCGACACCGCCAACGGCCTCTACCTGAACGGCCGGACCGGGGAGGTGTGCCGGTGGACCAGGTTCGGGGAGCACGTGCGGGAGTACGAGTCGCTGGCCGCCTACGTCGAACTCATGGCGCTGAGCCTGGACGCCCCCTTGGCGGCGGCCGGCCCGGAGAAGCCCGGTCTGGTGGGCGGCGCCCTGGTGTGGGGTCCCCCGCACGACGAGGAGCGCGGGGACCCGTGGATGCCCCACCTCGGCCAGGCCCCGCCGCGCCACCCCGCGAAGACGCTCGGGGCGATCCGGGAGGCCCTGCCCGACGGTGCGGGTGAGGAGTTCGACGCTCGGCGCGACGCCCTCGATCTGCTCGACCCCGAGGCCGTCGCCGCCTTCCGGGACCACTGGTGGGAGCGCGCCGTGCGGGCCCAGGAGGAACTGGAGCGCGAGGTCGCCGCCGCGCTGGGCGGAAGCGTCATGGCCCGGCCCGGTCGCGCACTGACACCCGCGCACGAGGCCTCGCTTCCTGCCGCCGTCCGCCACCGTCCGCCGTCCCTGGACGACATCCGTGCGGCCCTGCGCCACGAGAGCGTCCGCACACGGTTCGATCAGGACCTGATGGCCGCGATCCCGCCGCACTATCCGGCGCTGCTGCTGCGCTGGTGGGACATCGCCCGCCTGATGGCCGACCCCCGCGGCGACCGGGCCGTGCGCGCGGTCGTCAACGGCCGCCATGCCTCGGACTGAGCACCCGGTTGCTGGCTGTTGGCTGTTGGCTGTTGGCTGTTGGCTGTTGGGCACGAAGTGATCACTGATCGACCGAAAACCGCTTGCAGGCGTCCGGTCCCCCGCCTACCGTGGGGCGCATGGGTTCTCTGTGATATTCCCCCTGCGCCTGCGTTGAGCCCGGCTCCGCAGCAGCGCATTCTCCCGCGCATCCGCACTTCCACGCCTCTGTAGCTCCGTGACGCCTGCCTGTCCGGCAGGTGTCCTCGGTGTGCTGCCGGCGTGCGCGGACGCGCCCCGACCACCGCGCGCCGATCGGCACGGGCCGAGAACAGGGGGCTTTTATGCACACCGGACAACTCACTCTTCAGAACGTCACCCGCCGCTACGACGACCACGTCGTGCTGGACGACGTCACCTTCAGCATCAGGCCGGGCGAGAAGGCCGGCATCATCGGCGACAACGGCGCCGGCAAGTCCACGCTGCTCCGGCTGATCGCCGGGCAGGACCGGGCGGACAACGGTGAGCTGACCGTGGTCGCGCCCGGCGGTACGGGCCATCTCGCCCAGTCCCTCGACCTGCCCGCCGGGTCCACCGTCCAGGACGCGGTGGACGCGGCGCTCGCCGGTCTGCGCGAGCTGGAGGCCCGGATGCGCCGGGCCGAGACCGGGCTGAAGGGCCTGGCCGGGGCAGAGCTGGCCGCCGCGCTGGAGGAGTACGCCGGGCTGGTCGCCCGGTTCGAGGCGCGGGCCGGTTACGAGGCGGACGCGCGGGTGGACATCGCCCTGCACGGGCTCGGCCTGCCCGGTCTGGACCGGGACCGGCCGCTGTCCACCCTCTCGGGCGGCGAGCGGTCCCGGCTGGCGCTGGCGGCGACGCTGGCCTCCCGGCCGGAGCTGCTGCTGCTCGACGAGCCGACCAACGACCTGGACGACGAGGCGGTGGCCTGGCTGGAGGCCCATCTCCGGGCGCACCGGGGCACCGTGCTCGCGGTCACCCACGACCGGGTGTTCCTGGAGCGGGTCACCACCACGATCCTGGAGGTCGGCGAGGGCCGGGTGACGCGGTACGGCGACGGCTACGAGGGGTACCTCGCCGCGAAGGCCGCGGAGCGCCGGCGCCGGCTGCGGGAGTACGAGGACTGGTGCGACGAGCTGGCCCGCAACCGCGAGCTGGCCGCCTCCAACGTGGCCCGGCTGGACGCGATCCCGCGCAAGGTGCCGCTCAGCGTGTTCGGGCACGGAGGGTTCCGGGCGCGGGGGCGGGGGCACGGGGCGATGGTCCGTATCCGCAACGCGAAGGAGCGCGTCGAGCGGCTCACGGAGCGCCCGGTCGCACCGCCGCCCGACCCGCTGGTGTTCGCCGCCCGGATGGCCACCGCCGAGGCCGCCGCGCCCCGGATCGCGGCGGAGCTGGACGGCGTACGGGTCGACGGCCGGCTGTCCGTGCCCGCGCTGCGGATCGGCGGCACGGAACGGCTGCTGGTCACAGGGGCCAACGGGGCCGGCAAGTCGACGCTGATGCGGGTGCTCGCGGGTGAGCTGCGGCCCGACGCGGGGACCGTGCGGACGCGGGGCCGGGTCGGGCACCTGCGCCAGGAGGAGACGCCGTGGGCGCCCGGCCTGACGCTCCCGGAGGCGTACGCCCACGGGCGCGGCGGGGACCTCGACGAGCACACCGACCGGCTGCTGTCGCTGGGCCTGTTCCGCCCCGCCGACCTGCGCCTGAAGGTGGGCGAGCTGTCGTACGGACAGCGACGACGGATCGAACTGGCCCGTCTGGTCGGCGAACCGGTCGATCTGCTGCTGCTCGACGAGCCGACGAACCACCTCTCCCCGGCCCTGGTGGAGGAGCTGGAGGGCGCGCTGGCCGGGTTCCCGGGGGCGGTGGTCGTGGTGACGCACGACCGGCGGCTGCGGGACCGGTTCGACGGGCGGAGGCTGGAAATTGCCGGTGGACGCGTGGCATAGGAGGCGGGATCGGATCGGCTACCACTTCACATCTGCAACGGCCTGTTCTGATCCTTGCGCGGCGGCGGCACGGGTGCCGCCGCCGCGTGGGACCGGTCAGCTCCGCGCACCGCTCTCGCCGCGCTGGAAGGAGACCTCCACACGGCGGTTCTTGCGGCGGCCCTCCTCGTCCTCGTTGCTCGCGATCGGGTAGTCCTCGCCGTAGCCCCGGATCTCGAAGGTGATCCCGGTGCCGCCGAGCGCCTGGTCCAGCACGTTGTGGACGGCCTCGGCGCGCTTCTTGGACAGCATGTCGCCGTGCTCGGACGAGCCGAGGTCGTCGGTGAACCCGAACACCCTGACTTTCTTGGCGTCCTGCTTCTTGATCTCCTCGGCGATGGCGTTGATCCGCCCGGTCGCCTCGGCGCTCAGCTTGGCACTGTCCTTGCCGAAGAGCACTTCGGCCTGGAGGGCGAACTTGATGTCCGCGTTGGTGTCCTCGCGCCGCTCCTCACCGCCGAGATCCTCGATGACGGACTTGATGTCGAGCACCTTGGGCGGGGCAAGGGTGGCGCCCTCGGGGAGCTTGAGGTCGGAGTCGTTGGGGTCGACCTCGACGGGGGGTTCGGCGGAGGCGGAGGGGTAGGGGCTGTCGTCGGCGGATGCGGGCGGGACCCCGATGACTCCCAGTGCGACCACCCCGGCGAGGACGGTCGTCACCATGCCGCGGGCGGTCATCCGGAGATCTCGATCGTCGCGTTGGGGAACCCGGGGAACTGGAGGTCGACCTTGGCGGTCGTGCTGGGCGGGGCCGGGAACTGGGCGAAGAAGTTCAGGCTCTTGCCGGGCTCGATACTCGGCTCGTAATTGCTGGTGGTGAGTGGGCGGTTATCGGTGTCCCGGAGTACGTAATAGCGCTTCTTGCCGACCGAGTCCACCAGCGTCATACCGGCGAGCGAAGGTCCGGCACCGGCCACGGCCTCTTCCTGCCCGCTCCACTGGACAGGTGTGACGAAGCTCTGTCCCCCGGAGTTCTTGAAGTCGCCGCTGACGGTGAGAAACCCGCCGCTGTCCCTCTTGGCCGAGTACACGACCATCTCGACACCCTCGTCATTCTTGAGGGTCGCAAGGGTCTTGCTGCGGTCGGGCAGCGTTTCGTCCCCCGTAGCCTTCTCACTCCGGTTCTTTCCCGCGTCGGACGAAGCCGCAGGCGCCTTCTCCGCCCCCTTTTCGTCGCCGCCGCACGCTGTCACGGAGAGCAGGAGAGAAGCGGCCAGGAGAGTTACGGCCCCAGCCCGGCGTACTTTCCTCACGTGGCGGAAGTTCATTCGAGATCCTTTGCGTTCATCGCGGTCAGTTTTCGGCCAAGCGCACGGAAAAAAGGTCGGCCATGTCGGGCATGAGCGCCAAGTCCTCGGGGTCCACCGCCCATTCCTGACCCCCGTCACAGTGAACCTTGCCGACCGACGCGACCTCCGCATCAGGATCCGGATCCGCTTCCGTGTCCACGTCCGGCGAGCCGCCCGGGTCGGGCGTACTTTCCGGGTCCGGAGTGCTCTCAGGGACAGGCGTGAACGTACAGCGGGGCTCGACCACTGCCACGGCCTCGGCTTCGGCCCTCTTGCCCTCGGTGCCCGGCACGATGTCCGTACTCATGCCCTTGTCCGACTTCAAGCTGACCTCGTAGCCCCATCTGCCATCGGAGAGTGGACGGCACAGGACGTCAGTGGCCTTGTTGAGGGCGGCGAACTCGGATGCCTTCCCACAGGCGTTGCCGGGGCTCCCCGGGAAGGGCCTATTGAACACAGATTCGAAGTAGTCGGGGTCGGTGAGATGCGCCGTCAGGTCCGGTTCGAGCTGGCTGCGCGATTCCTTGGCCGCCGCCAGCGCGGCGGCATCGGCCGCGCCCTGGGCACCGTTGCGCTGAATATCCGCCTCACCGAACGCGAAGAAGATCAACGCGACGAAGAGCAGGCCCGTCACCGCCGCGATGTACAGCGGTGCCGCCTGCCCCGAGTCCTCGCGACCCCTCAACCTCACTTCGTCAGGACCGAAGTGATCTTCGCCTTGAACTTGTTGGCGATGGACGTGCCCATCTTCGTATTGATCAGAGCGATCACGATCGCCACCACCAGAATCGTGATGCCCACATACTCGATCGCCCCCTGCCCCCTGTCCCTCCGGCGTTTCATGTGGTCGACCGTGGTGTTCGCCCAGTGAGTCACATAAGTCTGGGTGTGCGTCGCCGCCTTGAGTGCGATGTCCTTCATGAGGATGTCCCCCTACGAGTCCGACCGACCGGGAATCGGTCGACGCTGATCCGTGTGCCCGCCCGACAGCGGCAACGTACGTCGGTACAACACCCCTCATCATGGGCCTGTGGGCCCAACTCCGGGCCCACTCCCGCGACAGGCGGCCGAAAGCCGTACCGCTTTCAGCCATGGCGCGCCGTTCCCCCGGCCGGCCCGCGGTGCCACAGGGCGATGGCCTCGCCGCGGCTGCCGGCCCGGAGTTTGGTGAAGATCCGGTTGATGTGGTTCTTCACGGTCTTCTGGCTGATGAAACAGGCGGCGGCGATCTGCTGATTGGACAGGCCCGACGCGATCAGGTCCATCACTTCCACCTCCCGTTCGCTCAGCTCCGAATGTCCCACAAAGGGCCCCGGTGGCGGGGCATTTCGCGGGGACCCCCGCTCCCGCAGGGCCTCCAGCAGGGCGCTGTTCGCCGAGGGGGTGAAGCGGGACCGGCCCGCCGCCGTGTCGCGCACCGCGGTGACCAGTTCGTCCGCGGTGAACTCGCCGTGCACCAGATAGCCCCCCGCCCCCAGCCGCAGCGCCCGGCGGACCACCTCGCTCTCGCGGCTGTAGGTGAGCATCAGGACCGGGGCCAGGCGGACCAGGTGCGGCAGGGCCGAAAGGCCGTCGACGCCGGGCATGCGCACATCGAGCAGGACGACGTCCGGGCGGTGCCGCAGCGCCCCCTCGTACGCCTGGCGGCCGTCGTCCGCCTCCGCGACCACGGTGATCGCGTCGCGGCCGTGCAGCAGGGCCGTCAGGCCCGCCCGTACGACGGGGTTGTCGTCGGCGACGAGCACCCGGAGCGGGGCGGCGGCGGGGGTGGGGGGCAGGGCGTCGGGCATGGCGCGGGCCTCCTCTCAGGGGGCGGGGACGGTGGGGGGCAGGTCCATCGCGGCGAGGGACAGGTCGAGACGGACCTCGGTGCCCCGGGCCGCGGGGCCGCGCCCTATGCGGATGCGGGCGCCGATCGACGCGGCCCGCTCGACCATGCCGACCAGGCCGAAGTGGCCGGCCTTGCGCAGGGCGGCCAGCGAGGTGCCGGGCGGCAGGCCCTCGCCGTCGTCGTACACGCTGATCCGTACGACATCGCGGACGAGGCCGGCCGAGACGTCCACCAGGCCGGCGCGGGCGTGCTGCCGGACGTTCTCCAGGGCCTCGGCGGCGATGGTGAGGGCGTGCCGGGCGACGGCGTGCGGGACGGGCGGGACCCGGCCCTCGCCGAGGCGGCGGAAGACGGCCCGGATGCCGGACCTGCGCTCGAAGTCGGCCGTGCGGGCGGCCAGTTCGCCGAGGAGGTCCACACCGCCGTCGAGACCGGACTCGCGGCGCAGGTCCGAGAGGAGTTCGCGGGATTCGGCGGCGGCCCTGCGGGCGGAGCGGGCGACCAGTTCCGCGCGGTGCCGGACGGTCTCCGGGTCCGACCGGTCGGCGGTGCGGGCCAGGCCTTCGGCCGCCAGGGCGAGACCGTGCAGGGTCTTGGCGACGGAGTCGTGCATCTCGCGGGCGAGGCGGGCGCGTTCGGCCTCCACGGCCCCGCTGACCGCGAGCCGTGCCCGGGTCTCGGTCAGGGCCTGGGAGGCGGCGCCGAACCGCAGGAGCAGGCCCCGCAGCGTGCTGCCGACCGCGCCGGCCAGGACGCAGAGGCCGGCCATGAGGAGCGCCGCCGCGTCGGCCTCGTCCGTCTCGCTGATGCCGTAGGCGGCGGCCAGCAGCAGGGTCTGCAGCGCGGCGAAGACGGCCCCGCCCCGCCAGCTGTAGACGAGGCCCGCGAGGAGCGGGGTGCACACCGACACGTAGGAGAGGGTCGACGCCGGACCGGCCGCGAACAGCAGCAGCGCGCCGAACAGCATGTCGGCGGCGAGCAGCGAGGGGTGGCGCAGGAGGAACGGCCCGAAGCGCTCCCAGTCGCGCATCAGCATGTACGACACCATGACGGTGACCAGGACCGCGGCTCCGGCCAGCCAGCTGCCGAGTTCGTCGTGGACCGCGGCGAGTGCGAAGGGGGCGGCCAGCGCGGTCATCGCGAGCCGGAAGCCGAAGAGCTGGCGGCACAGGGCCTGGAGGGCGTTGACCTGGATCGGCAGGGGCGGCACCTGGCCGGGGGAGCTCGCCGGTGTCGTCGCGTCGGGGCCGCCGGTCAGGGCGGGGCCGGCCGGTCGTGGGGCCATGGTGTCCTCTCACCTCCTCGTGGCGGGGTCGGGGCGGTGTGCGCGTGCGTGTCAGCTGCCGAAGACCTCGCCGATGTCGACGTTCGCCGCGTAGTAGAAGCCGACCGCGATCAGGATGATCGTGCCCGGGAGCATGAAGCTGGTGACGATCAGCGTGGCCTTGGGGACGGCCTTGGACGCCTTGCGCCGGGCGTTCTGCGCGTCGGTGCGCCGCATGTCGTTGGCGATCTGGATCAGGGTGTCGACGATGGGGGCGCCCAGCTCCTCGCCCTGCTGGAGCGCGGAGACGAACATGGAGACCTGTTCGGACTCGTTGCGCCGGCGGAGCTGGTCGAAGGCCTCGCGCCTGCTGACGCCCATGTCCATCTGGCGCAGGGTGATGCGCAGTTCGTCGGACCACGGGCCGGTGTACTTCTCCGCGACCCGTTCCAGTGCCTGCCGGAAGCCGAGTCCGGCGGAGACGACGACCGCGAGGACGTCGAGGAAGTCGGGCAGGGTGCGTTCGATGTCGTCCTTGCGCCGGCTGATGGCGGCCCGGATGATCACGTCCGTCCAGAACAGCCCGTAGACGAGCAGGACGACGGCCAGGACCACCTGTCCGTTCATCAGCATCGCGAGGGCCGCCAGGATGCCCAGGCCGCCGTAGACCGCGCGCCGGGCGGCGTAGCGGTCGACGGTCAGACCGCGCGGGTTGCCGGCCATGTCGAGTTTGCGGCGGATCCGGTCGACGCGCTTGGGGCCCATCATGGACAGGACCCGGGGGGCGTACGGCATGCCGATCCGGTCGATGGCCGAGCCGGCCGCGCTGGTGCGGCTGGCGCCGACCTCCAGGGCGATGGCCAGGTCGCCGGGGAGCCTGGCCTCGGCGCGGTACATGCGGATGCCCTGGAAGGCGCCGAGTACGGCGAGTGCGACGACGGCCGCGAGCAGGTATTCCATCTGTGTCTCCTCGTCCCTTTCCGGCCGTCAGATACGGACGCGGGTGAGGCGGTTGATGAGGAAGAAGCCGAGGCCGTAGAGACCGGCGGCCACGACGATGGCGATGCGGCCCGGCGTCGCGGCGGCCATGTCGTCGAGTGCGCCGCCCCGCATGCCGTTGATGACGAGCAGGAAGATCAGGCCGAGGACGGGGACGGCGACGGCGGTGACCTTCACCTGGGAGAGCAGGGTGGTGACCTCGCGCCGGGTCTCCTTGCGCTCCTCCAGCGTGTTCGTGAGGTTGCGCAGCGAGGAGACGATGGTGCCGCCCGCCCGGTTGGAGAGGATGAGGGTGGAGACCAGGACGGTCAGTTCGCGGGAGGGCAGCCGTTCGACGAGTTCGTTCAGGGCGTCGTCGAGGGAGTGGCCGATGGCCAGGCGGTCGGCGACCCGGCGCAGCTCCTCGTGGGCGGGGTCGTCCAGTTCCTCGACGGCCATGGAGATGGCGGTGCGCAGGGCGAGGCCGGCCTGGGTGGCGTTGGCGAGGACGCGGGTGAGTTCGGGGAGCTGGTTGATGAACGCCTCGGTGCGTTTGGCGCGCTGCCAGTTGAGGAAGGCGTTGCCGCCCCAGGCACCGATGAGGACGGCCAGGAGCCCGAAGAACGGGGCGAAGACGGACGCCGTGACGAAGTAGAGGCCGAGCAGGGCCGCCGCGACGTAGACGACGTACTCCCCGGGGGTGAGGTCGAGGCCGGTGACCGCGATCTTCCGCTCGACGCGCTTGCCCAGGCGGGTCCTGCGCAGCCGCCGGTCGACGCCACGGAAGCGGCGGACGCGGCCCGTGAGCGCGGGTGGCCCGGTCCGGGACAGACGGTCGATCAGTGCCCGCTGCTGTTCCCTGCCCGAGGAGAGGACATGCAGGCCGACCACGGCGAGCACACAGGCGAGCAGGGTCACGCCGACCGTCAGGAGCGGGAGGTTGTCCATGTCGGGGAGGGCCTTCTGGGTGAGCGGCGGACGGGGGACGGCGCCGGGAACGGCGGGGGGCGCTAGGCGGTGGAGGTGCGGACCAGGAGGTGGTCGTCGGTTTCGGCGACTCCGAAGGCCACCGGGACGGCCTCGTTCGCCATGTAGAAGCGTTCGGCGACCCGGCGCGGCACCGGGAAGTACGCGAAGCGCCCGTACACACGCCCGTCCGCCGCCATCGGGAGGGCCTCGAAGCGGCAGACGGAGACGATGCGGTAGTCCTCGCGGCCGTACGAGTCGACGACGGCGATCTCGGTGATGCGGCGGGAGCCGTCGCCGTGCCGGGTCAGCTGGATGATCACGTCGACGGCGCTGTTGATCTGGTCGTGGATCGCGGCGAACGGGATCTCGACCTCGGACATGGAGCTGAGGGTCTGGAGCCGCATCAGCGCGTCCTCGGCGCTGTTGGCGTGGACGGTGGCGAGGGAGCCGTCGTGGCCGGTGGACATGGCCTGGAGCATGTCCAGGGTCTCGCCGCCGCGGACCTCGCCGACGATGATGCGGTCGGGCCGCATGCGCAGCGAGTTGCGGACGAGGTCGCGGATGGTGACCCGGCCCTTGCCCTCGACGTTGGGCGGCCGGCTCTCCAGCGTGATGACGTGGGACTGCTGGAGCTGGAGTTCGGCGGAGTCCTCGATGGTCACGATGCGCTCGGCGCCGGGGATGAGTCCGGAGAGCGCGTTGAGCAGGGTGGTCTTGCCGGTGCCGGTGGCACCGGAGACGATCACGTTGAACTTGGCGCGGACGAAGCCGGCGAGCAGGACCAGCATGTGCTCGTCCAGCGAGCCGAGCGTGATCATCTCCTGGAGCGTGAAGGCGCGGGGGAAGCGCCGGATGGTGAGGATCGGTCCCGACAGGGAGAGCGGCGGGATGATCACGTTGACGCGCTCGCCCGAGGGGAGCCGGGCGTCGACCATCGGGTTCGACTCGTCCACGCGGCGGTTGACCGTGGAGACGATGCGTTCGATGGTCTGCATCAGCTGCTCGTTGGACGAGAAGCGCATCGGGAGGAGTTCGAGCCGGCCGCCGCGCTCCACGTAGACCTGTTCGGGGCCGTTGACCATGATCTCGCTGATGGAGGCGTCCTCCAGGAGGGGTTCGAGGATGCCGAGGCCCAGGGCCTCGTCGACGACCCGCCGGATGAGCTGCGAGCGTTCCATGGAGGACAGGACGGGGCCTTCGCGGCTGATGATGTGGCCGAGGACGCGTTCGAGCCGCGCCCTGCGTTCGGCGGCGGCGAGGGCGGACATCTCCGCGAGGTCGATCTCCTCCAGGAGCTTGGCGCGGTAGGCGCCGACGAGCCGGCTCTCCTCGCTGATCCCGTTCGCCGGTTCGGGACTGGTGATGCGCGCCCGCAGGCTCATGTGCTCGACTCCCTCGTTTCCTTTGGCCGCATGGTCGGTTCCGGGTCAGTCGCTCGGCATGGTGGCGCTCTTCTCGACGGAGCCGAAGGAGAACATCGGCAGCAGGCTGGGGATGGCGACCCGGACCGTGACGGTGACGGAATCGCCGCCGCCCCCCGAGGTGACCGTGGCCCCGTCCGCCAGCCAGCCGCTCATGGACTCCCGTGCCACCGTGCCCGCTCGGTACGTCTGGTCGTCGGTCGAGGCGACCCGCGCCGCCGTCCGCGCGGCCGTACCCGCCTGCTGGGCCGCGTACACCGCGATGCCCAGCTGGACGACGGCCAGCGCGACGACGAGGAGCAGGGTGAGCACGCCCACGTACTCGATGACGGCCTGCCCGCGTTGCCGGGAACCCGTGGGGTGGCGCCTCACCACGCGCCTCACCAGGCGCCTCACCACGCGCCTCACCACGCGTCACGCCCCTCGTTCCTCGCCTTGGCCTCGCCCGTCGCGTGCATGGGCAGGCTGAACGCCCCGGGGAACAGGAGCGGCACGTCGATGCGTACGGTCGCGGTGACCAGTTCGCCGGATCCGCCGCAGTCGACCTGGGTGCTCCAGCCGCCGGGGACGTCCTCGCGCACCGCCGCTTCGCAGGCCGCCGCCCGGCCGCCCTCCGCGACCGCGGCGGCCCTGGCCGCCTTGTCGGCGGCGTTCCCCGCCAGGACGTAGGTGTAACCGACCACCGCGGCCTGCCAGAGCAGGGCGAGGGTGACGAGGATCAGGGGCAGGGCGCCGACGAACTCGACGGCGGTCTGGCCCCGGTCATCCCGGGCGGGCGCGCCGGACGCCGCCGTCCCCCGCCGCCGGTCCGCTGGTAAGAGGTTCATGACGCAACGCGCCCCCTCGGTCGCCGCAGGTTCACTTCCCACGCCCCCGCCGGCCGCCGGCCAGGGCGCGGTCCCCCTTCGTTCTGCCCGCTCGGGCGGCTCCTTCCGCGTTCTTGACCAGACCGAGATCCCCGGCGACCGCCCACAGGGCCTGCTTCACCGTGGACTTGGCGTCCAGGTCCTGGAGGCGCCCGGCGTCGACCACGGCCTGGAGCTCCTTGAAGTTCGCCGGGACCGCGATCCTGGCGACCTTCGTGGCCGTGATCCTCTCGATCAGCGCGGGCTGGATCTCCGTGTGGCGGGTGTGGCGGTTGACGAGCGTGATGGTCTCCTCGGCCTTGCGGACCTGGAGCCGGTCCCAGAGCCGGACCATGCGCTTGGCGGCCCGGACGGTGATCACGTCCGGGGTGGTGACCAGCAGGGTCAGGTCCGCCATCTCGACCGCCGCCGCGTTGGCCGAGTTCATGTACGTACCGCAGTCGACGACGACGACCTCGTAGCGGTGGCGCAGGGCGCTCACGGTCTGGCGTACGACGCGGTCGCTGACGTCCTCGCCGCGCTCGCCCTCGGCCGGTGCCAGGAGCAGGGCGAGGCCGGATTCGTGGTTGTACAGGGCGTCCTGGAGGACCCGGGGCGAGATGTCCTGGATGCCGGCGAGGTCGACGACGGACCGGCGGAACTGCACGTCGAGGTAGGAGGCGACGTCCCCCGACTGGAGGTCGAGGTCGGCGAGGGCGACGGTGTGCCCGGACGCGGCGGCGGCCAGGGCCAGCTGGACGGCGGTGACGGTGGTGCCGACGCCGCCCTTGGCGCCGCTGACCGTGACGACCGTGCCGCCGGGGCCGGTGAAGACCTCGGCACCGGCCCCGAGGTGGCGGCGGACGCCGACGGACCAGCCGGACGCGGCCTGGACGCGCTGGGCCAGTTCCTCGTACGAGAGAGGCAGGCCGACCAGGCCGCGGGCGCCGGAGTCCATGGCGGCCGAGTAGAGCCCGGGGCTCGTGTCGGCGGTGACGAGGACGACGCCGACGGCCGGGAAGCGCAGGGCCACCTCCCGGATCAGCTCCAGGGCCGGGACCGGGCCGATCCGTTCGTGCACGAGGACGACCTCGGGCAGCTCGTCGAGGGATTCGGCGGCGAGCCGGGCGAGGGTGTCGAGCAGTGAGGTCGAGTCGCCGAGCGGCGCGGCCGGCTCCGCGTCGGGGAGCTGGCCGAGCAGCGTGGAGACGGCTCGGGCGGCGTCGGCGTCGCCGACGGCCGGGAGGATGCGTGTGCTCATCCGGTCCTCACTTGTTCTTGTCTTCGTCGAGGTTGTAGCTGCCCTCGCCCGGACGCAGAGTGGTCGGGCTGCCGTCGGGGAGCAGGGCGAGGCGTACGTGTTCGGCGAAGGACTCCGCGTAGGCGACGCGCTGGGCGTCGTCGGTGTTCAGGGCGAAGGTGATCGGGACCGCCTCGGTGGGGCCGGCGCCGCGGTCGTCCGCCTTGGGTTCGAGCGAGGTCAGCCGGCCGACGTCGATGACCTTGGCGTTGGCGACGATGACGCGGGAGGTGGACTTGTCCTTCTCGGTGCGGCCCGCGAACGTGGCGTAGATGTTGACGAGGTTGCCGGGCCTGATCTTGCCGGCGACGCCGGTCTCCGCGTCGATCATGATGGCGATCTCCTGCTGCCCGTTCTCCAGCTTGGGGCGGTCGACCAGCATGTCGTCCTGGAGCAGCGAGCCCTTGTGCAGTTCGGTGACCGCGATCTTGCCGCGGAGGGCGGAGAGGTCGGTGACGGCGTTCTCCGAGAGCCAGCGCTTCGGCATCGAGATCTTCTCGAACTGGCTCGCCTCCAGGGGCCGGTAGGGCGTGATGGTGGTCCGCACCCGGTACGCGGTCACCTCGGGGCCGACCTTCGAGTTCACGTCACCGATCACCGAGAGCACACCGGCGAAGGCCGCGAAGGCGCACAGGACCGACAGGAGGAGCAGGATGACGCCGCGGCGTTGCCGTGAATTCATGGGCGGAGCAACCTCGTTGGGATATGTGGGCCGACGGGCGGAACGGGGCGGGGCTGCCGGGGGGCCTCATCAAGGGCTCAGGGCGGCGGGGCCGCGCGTGCGGCTCTCGGGCGGGTTCAGCGGGGCGTTGCACAGCCCGCAGCGGTCGCCGATGAGTTCGTTTCCGCACCACGTACAGGCCTCTCTGCGCACCGAGGAAACCAGTTGGTAGATCAGCGAGATGTCGGGCAGGAAGGCGGCGAACTCGACCAGTTTCGAGGTGCCCCACCAGCCGGGCGACTCGTCGGGCAGCACCGCCTCGTGCACCGCCCCCACCTGCCAGCCCGGGGCCAGCGTCCCGGTCACCCACTCCGACTGCGACTGCCCCCGGGCGACGAGGAGATGCGTGGCGAACCGGGGGCCTGCCAGCTCGCCCGTACCGACCTTGATCAGCTGGGGCTCCGGGTTGGCGAGCACCGCGAACTGCGAGCCGGGCACCCAGGACTTGGCGTGCGACTTCAGGCCGACCGGCACCCGGTCGAGCCTGGTCACGGAGTTGAGCAGGGCCCCCGCGTGGATGTAGTGGGACAGCAGCCTGGCGGCGGAGGCGATCACCCCGGCGCTGAAGTCGCAGACGGACAACTGGCGTAACTGGCGCACCAGTACGGCCACGCCGAGCGGCGGCAGGTCCGATTTGAGCAGGGCGATCCGGTCGCTCTCCAGCACGGAGCGGACGGTGTGCAGCCGGCGCTCGTGCGCGGCCGGGATGCCGGACGGATAGACGGCGATGACGTGCCCGTGCTGCTCCAGGAGGAGCTGCATGTCGGTCAGCGCCTCGCCGAGCGGCTGGTCGCCGGGGGCGCGCAGGACGACCGCCGGGGGTGTCTGCTGGTCCTGCGGGGGCAGCACGAGGCCGGCACCGGTCACTGCTATGGCTGTCGGCACGCTGTTCCCCGTTCCTCGGGCCGCCGCGTACCGCCGGCCGTAAGCGCTCCTGCCGGGCGCTTCCGCTCGGATGCTCCCGCCTGAGCACTTTATCCACGTACGACAGGACAGAGAACACTTTCAAGAAGCCCACGGAACAAGGCCGCTGCGCCCTTCCCACCACACCCGCGGGGCAAACCGGCCCGGGTGCCCGGTTGTTCGGTCCGGTACGCGTTCCGGGGCGGCGGAGGACCGTTCACGCGGCCCTCGGACGACCGGACACCGCCAGAGGTCTTGACAACTTGATTGGTCTGGACCAGTTTATCGGCCAGCGGTGGCCACCGTTCCTCGATTCCACACCCCGGCACCCCCGTGTCGTCCCCCCGCCATCCCCGACTCCCCCCGGAGGCAGCAAGTGGATCGTTCCCCCGCACCGAGCCGCAGGAGACGCCGTACCCGCCCGGTCCTCGGCTCCGCCATGGCCGTCGTGGCGGCCGGCGCCCTGACCCTCACCGGGCTCGTCACCAGCGCCGAGGCCGCCGACGTCAACGTCGCCAAGAACGCCGGCTTCGAATCGGGCCTCGCCAACTGGACGTGTACCGGCAACTCCGGCACCACCGTCTCCTCCCCCGTGCACGGCGGCACCTCCGCCCTCAAGGCCACCCCGGCCGGCCAGGACAACGCCAAGTGCTCGCAGACCGTGGCCGTCAAGCCCAACTCCACGTACGCGCTGAGCTCATGGGTCCAGGGCGGCTACACGTACCTGGGCGCCAGCGGCACCGGGACCACCGACGTGTCGACCTGGACGCCGGGCTCCACCGACTGGACGCAGCTGAAGACCAGCTTCACGACCGGCCCGAACACCACGTCCGTCACCGTGTACACGCACGGCTGGTACGGCCAGGCCGCCTACCTCGCCGACGACATCCAGGTCACCGGCCCCGACGGCGGCGGCGGCACCGACCCCGGCCCCTCGATCCCCGGCGCCCCGGCCGGACTCGCGGTCGGCTCGACCACGTCCTCCTCCATCGACCTGTCCTGGAACTCGGTGTCCGGCGCGACCGGCTACACCGTCTACAAGGACGGCGTGAAGGCCACCACCTCCACCGGCACCTCGGCGACCGTCACCGGGCTCTCCGCCGACACGGCGTACCAGTTCTCGGTGAGCGCCACCAACGCGGCCGGTGAGTCCGTGAAGTCCGCGACCGTCAGCGGCCGCACCGCCAAGGAGGGGGGCGGCAACCCGAACCCCGGCACCTCCGTGCCCAAGCACGCGGTCACCGGCTACTGGCAGAACTTCAACAACGGCGCGACCGTCCAGAAGCTCAGCGACGTGCCCGCGAACTACGACATCATCGCGGTGTCCTTCGCCGACGCGACGACCACGCCGGGTGCCGTCACCTTCAACCTGGACTCGGCGGGCCTGAACGGCTACACCGTCGCCCAGTTCAAGGCCGACATCAAGGCGAAGCAGGCGGCCGGCAAGAACGTCATCATCTCGGTCGGCGGCGAGAAGGGCTCGGTCTCGGTCAACAGCGACGCGTCCGCGACCAACTTCGCCAACTCCGTCTACTCCCTGATCCAGGAGTACGGCTTCAACGGCGTCGACATCGACCTGGAGAACGGCCTCAACTCCACGTACATGACGAAGGCGCTGCGCTCGCTGTCGCAGAAGGCGGGCTCCGGCCTCGTCATCACGATGGCCCCGCAGACCATCGACATGCAGTCCACCGCGGGCGAGTACTTCAAGACGGCGCTCAACATCAAGGACATCCTGACCGTCGTCAACATGCAGTACTACAACAGCGGTTCGATGCTCGGCTGCGACGGCAAGGTCTACTCGCAGGGCTCGGTGGACTTCCTCACCGCGCTCGCCTGCATCCAGCTGGAGGGCGGCCTCGACCCGTCGCAGGTCGGCCTCGGTGTCCCCGCCTCCACCCGGGGCGCGGGCAGCGGCTACGTCGCCCCGTCGGTCGTGAACGCGGCGCTGGACTGCCTGGCCAAGGGCACGAGCTGCGGCAGCTTCAAGCCGTCGAAGACGTACCCCGGTCTGCGCGGCGCGATGACCTGGTCCACCAACTGGGACGCGACGGCCGGCAACGCCTGGTCGAGCGCGGTCGGCCCGCACGTCCACGGCCTCCCGTAAACCACCGCTCGCCGGCCTCCCCGCCGGCAGCCCCGACCAGCAGCGCCGCCGCTCCCCCGGCGGCGCTGCTGCGTGTACGGGGCGGGGAGGCGCCCTTCTCCGGAACGGCGCGCCGCAGCACGTGCATGCCCGGCTTCGGTACCGGTAACGCAACAGTCGTGTACGGGAGTTGCGTCATCGCATGGCTGTCCGCGCCCGCACGTGGCACCGTTGTGGGCGCGGTGCTGGGGCGACAGGGGGAGTGACATGGCCGGGGCGCGGATCGATGCGCTGAGCGGGGACGATCCGGTGACGCTCGGACCGTACCGGCTGCTCGGGCGGCTGGCGTCCGGCGGCATGGGGCGGATCTATCTGGCGCGGGCCGGCGGGCGCGGGCTCGTCGCCGTGAAGACGCTGCTCGCCGAGGGCCGGGTCAGCGACACCGACCGGCGGCGCTTCGCCCGTGAGGTGGCGGTCGCCCAGCGGGTGGACAGCGCCTTCACCGCGCGCGTACGGGACGCCGATCCGGACGCCGAGCGCCCCTGGATGGCCATCGACTACATCGCCGCGCCCCCGCTCTCCGAACTGGTCCGCTCCTGCGGGGTGCTGCCGGCCTCGGCCGTACGGTGGATCGCGGCGGGCACCGCCCAGGCCCTGGTGACCCT
Source organism: Streptomyces sp. NBC_00708 (assembly GCA_036226585.1). Classification (GTDB taxonomy): domain Bacteria; phylum Actinomycetota; class Actinomycetes; order Streptomycetales; family Streptomycetaceae; genus Streptomyces. Next base: position 4,582,605 of record CP108997.1, on the reverse strand, counting down.
GCACGGGGTGGGGATCGTCCACCGCGACGTGAAGCCGCAGAATGTGCTGCTGCCGCTGGACGGGCCCCGGGTCATCGACTTCGGCATCTCGCACGCCAGCGACCTCACCCTGACCGGTCTCACGCTCGGCACGATCGCCTTCACCTCGCCGGAGCAGGCGCGCGGCGAGGAGTCCACGGCCGCGTCCGACGTGTACTCGCTGGGCGCGACGCTCTTCCTGCTGGCCACCGGCCGGGCGCCCTACGGCTCGGACGGCGACACCCTGCGGCTGCTGGCCCGGGTGCAGCGCGGCGAGCTCGATCTGACCGGCCTGCCCAAGGAGCTGGTCGCGACGATCCGCCCGTGCCTGGCCGCACAGCCGAGGCACCGGCCCACCCCCGCCGAGCTGCTCGCCCGCTTCCGGGAGCAGCAGGCCGGGCTGCCGACGACGACGAGCGGCACCCGGTGGCTGCCGCCGCGCTGGACGGCGCTGATCGACGCGTACGCGGACCAGGGCCTGGAATGGGCGGGTGACCGTGCCCCTGGCCCGTCGCACGCCCCGACCGTCACCCAGCGCACGCGCGTCGCCCCGAAGCCGCCGCCGACGCTGGTCTACTCGCCGCAGCGGCAGGCCCGCGCCGACCGCGACCGCACCCGCCGCGAGATGGCGGCCCTCGCGCAGCTGGCCGAGCGCCAGCGCGCCGAACGCGAACAGGCCGAGCGCGAGGAGGCCGACCGCGTCGCCCGGGTGCGGGCCGAGCGAGCGGAGCGGGACCGGGCCGAGGGGGCCCGGCAGGCCGAACGCGAACGCCAGGAGGCCGCCCGCCGCGAGGCCGCGCGCCAGGAGGCCGCCCGGCGCGAGGCCGCCCGGGTGGAGGCCGAGCGGGTGGCCCGGGTCCGCGCCGCCCAGGAACGCGCCGACCGCGAACGGGCCGAGCAGGAGCGTGCGGCCAGGCAGCGCGCCGAGCAGGAGCGGGCCGCCCGTCAGCGGGCCGACCGGGACCGCGCCGAACGGGCCGCGCGGGCCCGGACCACCTCGCCCACCCCCGGCCCGCCGGGCCCCGGCCCCCGGCCCGCGCGCACCGGCTCGTCGTCCTCCGGGGCGTCCGCCCTGGGCTGGCTGCTCGCGCTGGTCGCCGTGGCCGGGCTGCTGACGTGGCAGCCGTGGGAGAAGGCGGGCGGCAGCGGCGGTTCGACGTCGGGCAGCAGCGCGTCCGGCTCCGTGACCTCGGGCAGCGACCTGGACACCCACACGGACGACAGCACGGGCGCGGACACGGACTCCGGAAGCGGCTCGACGGACAGCGACACGTCCGGCTCCGACACCGACCCGGACACCGACGACACCGTGACCGACGACCCCACGCCCACCCCCACGCCCACACCGACCCCGACGCCCACCATGGACGCCACGGACCGGGCGTTCGCCGCCGTGCGGGCGGGCGACTGCCTCGACGTGTACAACGACGGCCACGACAACATGAGCGCCAGCAGCCCGATCCGGGTGAGCTGCGGCGCCTCGAACGCGTACATGCACGTCAACCGGGTCAGCACCCTCACCGGCGCCTCCGGTTCCTGCGACACGGGGGCGGGGTTCACCTGGTGGAGCCGGGCGGGCGACGACGGGATCACGCGGACGCTGTGCCTGGACCGGGTGTACAAGGCGGGCCAGTGCTTCCCGGCGAAGGTCAACGGGGAGACCAACGCGGACCTGACGGTGGTGTGGAAGTGCAACGCGTCCAAGGTGCCCAAGGCGGGCCAGTCGATCCTGCGGATCACCGGCTTCTACCGGGCCCCGAAGAAGGGCCAGAACTGGACCTGTCCGGCGGGGCCCGGCGAGCGCTTCTGGTACTGGCAGGTCAACCAGGGCCGCAGCATCATCTGCGCCTCGGCCGCCTGACCCGTACCCGTACCCGTACCCGTATGCGTACGGCTAGATCACCAGGCTGAGGAGCGCGGCGACGACGAACCCGGCGACGGACAGGACGGTTTCGAGCACGGTCCAGGACTTCAGGGTGTCGCGTTCGGAGATGCCGAAGTACTTCGACACCATCCAGAAGCCGCCGTCGTTGACGTGCGAGGCGATGATCGAGCCGGCCGAGATCGCCATGATGATCAGCGCGAGGTGGGCCTGCGAGAAGCCCTGGTTCTCGACGAGCGGGACCACGATGCCGGCGGTGGTGACGATGGCGACGGTCGCCGAGCCCTGGGCGACGCGCAGCACGGCCGAGATCAGCCAGGCGAGCAGGATGACGGGCAGTCCGACGTCGTTGAAGGTGTCGGCGAGCGCGTCCGCGATGCCGCTGCCCTTGAGGACGGCGCCGAAGATGCCGCCCGCGCCGACGACGAGCAGGATGTTGCCGACCGGCTTCAGCGAGGAAGTGGACACGGATTCCAGGGACTTGCGGGACCAGCCGCGCCGGATGCCGAGCAGGTAGTACGCGAGCAGCAGCGCGATCGTCAGGGCGACGAAGGGGTTCCCGAAGAACTCGATGACCGAGCGGCCGGTCGAGGGGTCCATCGCGATGGAGGAGAACGTGGCGGCGAGGATCAGCACCAGCGGGGTGCCGATGATGGCCAGCACGGTGGAGAGCGCGACGGGGGCCTCGTGCGGGGTGACCCCGGCGGCCCGCTGCTCGGCGACGACGGCGGCCTTCGCCTCCTCGGCGGCCTCCACCATGTCCTGCGGGACGTCCACGAAGATCCGCTTGCCGATCCAGGCGGCGTAGCCCCAGGCGGCGAGCACGGACGGGATGCCGACGAGGGCGCCCATCAGGATGACCCAGCCGAGCGAGACGTGGAACAGTCCGGCGGCGGCGACGGGGCCGGGGTGCGGCGGCAGGAACGCGTGGGTCATGGAGAGCCCCGCGAGCAGCGGCATCGAGTACAGCAGGATCGATTTTCCGGACCGCTTGGCGGCGGCGTAGACGATCGGTGCGAGGACGAAGATGCCGACGTCGAAGAAGACCGGGATGCCGAAGATCAGACCGGTCAGGCCCATCGCGAGCGGGGCGCGCTTCTCGCCGAAGAGCCGCAGCAGCCGGGCGCTCAGCACCTCGGCGCCGCCGGAGACCTCCAGGATCGCGCCGAGCATCGTACCGAGGCCGATGATGATCGCGACATGGCCGAGGATGCCGCCCATGCCGGACTCGATGACGGAGACGGCGGCGGACTTCTGCACGGTGCCGAAGAGTTCGGTGACCGAGAGCCCCGCACCCAGGCCGACGGCTATGGACACCGCGAGCAGCGCGACGAACGGCTGGAGCCTGACCTTGATGATCAGGAAGAGGAGGAGCGCGATACCGAGGGCGGCGACGGTCAGCAGACCGGCTGTGCCGTCGATCAGGAGGAGGAGTCCACCGGTGTGGGGTGGCGTCTCGGCGGGGGTGGGGCCTGCGGCGAGCTGCATGGGTAACTCCGTTGTTGGTCCATGTTCTTGGGCAGGGGGGACCGCGGCACGGCGCCATGGATGTGCGCGCCGTGCCGGGCGGGGTGACGGGGGTTACGGGGATGGGCTCAGCCCAGGACGGCGAGGGCGTCGATCTCGATGAGCAGGCCCTTGGGGAGGCCGACGTAGACCGTGGTGCGCGCGGCCGGCGCCTCCTTGAGGTTCTGCTCGGCGAAGTACGCGTTGTAGATCTCGTTCATCTCGGCGAAGTGGTCCACGTCCGTGAGGTAGACGCGCATCATCATCACGTCGTCCCAGCTCGCGCCGCCCTCCTCCAGGATCGCCTTGACGTTGGCGAAGGTCTGGAGGGTCTGCTCGCGCAGGGTGGGGCCGGCGGGGGTGGGCGCCTGGCCCTCCACGGCGGGCAGGAAGCCGACCTGGCCGGCGACCTGGAGGATGTTGCCCTTGCGCACGCCGTGCGAGAACTTCGCCGGCGGGGTGGTGTGGGTGCTGGGGGTGAGCGCGGTCTTGTCGGTCATGGCGGATCAGGCTTTCTTGGGTCGGTTGCTGCCGGAGTACTCCCGGCTGATGGTGTCGGCGGTGCGACGGACCAGGGGGAGCAGGGTGAGGAGTTCCTCGGCCGTGACGACCACGTTCGGCGCGGAGACCGACATCGCGGCGACGACGCGCCCGTCGGCACCGCGGATCGGGGCGCCGACGCAGTTGATGGACTCCTCGTGGCCGCCGAGGTCGGTGGCCCAGCCCTGTTCGCGTACGGCGGCGAGCTCCTTGAGGAACGCGGCGGCGCCGGGCGTCGAACGGGACGTGTACATGGGGTAGTCGAGCTTCTCCGCGATGGCCCGCCGCTCGCCCTCGCTCAGGTCGGCGAGCAGCAGCTTGGCCACGGCGGCGACGGTGATCGCGACGGGCTTGCCGATCCGCGAGTACATGCGGACCGGGTAGCGGCTCTCGACCTTGTCGATGTAGAGGACCTCGTTCTCCTCGTACACGGCGAGATGGACGGTGTGCCCGCAGTTCTCGTTCAGCTCGACGAGGTGCGGGTGGGCGATCTCGCGTACGTCGAGGTTCTCGACGGCCTCCTGCGCGAGCGCGAACAGTCGGGCGCCGAGGCGGTAGCGCTGGTCCTGCTGGCGGTAGACGAGCCCGTGCTCGTGGAGCGTACGGAGCAGGCGCAGCGCGGTGGACTTGTGGACGCCGAGCCGCTCGGCGACCTGCCCGAGGTCGGCGGGCCCCTGCGCGAGGAGCGGCAGGATGCTGAGCGCCCGGTCGACGGTCTGACTCATGTCGTACGTACCTCCGTGTCGTCCCCCGTCCAGCCGGGGCCGAGACGCAGTCTCCCCCACGCGTCGTCGTCCAGGGCCGCGAGCCGGTCCGCGCGCTCGCGGGCGGGGGGCTCGGTGAGGTCGCCGGGGACGGTGAGGACGGCGGCGGCCATGAGGTGGCCGTGCCTGGCGCGGTCGCGGACGGGGAGTCCGCGGAGGGTGGCGGAGAGGAATCCGGCGGCGAAGGCGTCGCCGGCGCCGACGGGGGCGACGACGTCGACGTGGAGGGCGGGAACATGGGTGGCCTCTTCAGCCCCGCCGGCGTTTGAGGCGCGGGGTCCGGGGCGGGGCCCCGGTTCATGAGAGAACACCGTCACCCCGTCGGCGCCCCGCTTCACCACGACCACCCCCGGCTCCGGCAGCGCCTCCCGGATCGCGGCGGCGCCCACCACCCCCCACGCCGACTCCGCCTCGTCCTCCCCCACGAACACCACATCCGCCCGCCGCGCCAGATCGAGCAGCACCGCAGGCGACTCCCCCCGCCACAGCCCCGGCCGGAAGTTCACGTCGAACGAGATCAGGGGCCGGTCCTCCCGGGGCGCGGTCAGCTCGTGGAGCAGCGCCAGGCAGTCCGCCGACAGCGCGGCCGTGATGCCGGAGAGGTGCAGGATCCGCCCGGCGGGCAGCCCGTCGGCCGGCACGGTGGCGGGCGACATCGCGGAGGCCGCGGACCCGGCCCGGTAGTACGCCACCTCGTGGACGTCCGTGGCCCGGTCCGTGGCCGTACGGAAGTAGATGCCCGTCGGCCGCGAGGGATCGCGCCGCACGAAGGACGTGTCCACCCCGTACGCGGCGACCGCCTCCACGAGGTGGTCGCCGAAGCCGTCCGCGCCGACCCTGCTCACCCAGGCCGCCCGGTGCCCGGCCGCCGCGAGCGCGCAGGCCACGTTGGACTCGGCGCCGCCGATCCCCCGGGCGAAGGACGGCACGTCGGCGAGGCGTCCGGGCCGCGAGGGCAGGAACGTCACCATGGACTCACCGAGGCACACGACGTCGGCGGGCGTGGTTCCGGACACGCGGGGCTCCTCAGCAGTCGGGCGGCGGCACCGGCACTCACCATTGACCGGGCGTCGGCTCGGATGTTAGACAGCCCTGAGCGATATACGCAATGGGTGTTGCATATGTTGCAATCACATCGCTGACCGGATCCGGACCGAGGAGACCCCATGGCCGCCGCGCACCACGTGACCGCTCTCGCCGACGAACCGGTCGACCACCGGTTCAAGGGCCTCCCGCCCGACGCCGAGGGCCTGACCGTCGGTGCCCTGGCCGCCGAGCGCCGCAGCCTCTTCGACGGCGGTTTCACCACCCCCGTGCTCGCCCTGTCCGCCGAGAACGTGGAGCACAACCTCGCGCTCCTGGAGACGTACGCCGAGCGCCACGGCCTCGCGTTCGCCCCGCACGGCAAGACCTCGATGTCCCCGCAGCTGTTCGCCCGCCAGCTGGAGCACGGCGCGTGGGGCATCACGGCGGCCGTCCCCCACCAGGCGCGCGTCTACCGCGCGTTCGGGATCGGGCGGATCTTCCTCGCCAACGAGCTGGTCGACGCCGCCGCGCTGCGCTGGCTGGCGGGCGAGCTGGACGCCGACCCGGACTTCTCCTTCGTCTGCTACGTGGACTCCGTGCGCGGGGTCGAGCTGATGGACGAGGCCCTGCGGGCGGCGGGCGCCTCCCGCCCGGTCGACGTGGTGGTGGAGCTGGGCGCGGGCGAGGGCGCGCGCACCGGCGCCCGGACCGAGGCGGACTGCGCGGCCGTGGCCGACGCTGTGGCCGGGGCGGCGACCCTGCGCCTGGCCGGCGTGGCGGGCTACGAGGGCGAGGTGCCGGAGGCGTCCGGCGACCGGGTCCGCGCCTGGCTGCGCCGGCTGGTCGCGCTGGCCGCCGACTTCGACGCGGCGGGCCGCTTCGCAGCGCTGGGGGACGGGGAGCGCATCGTGATCAGCGCCGGCGGCAGCGCGTGGTTCGACGCGGTGGCGGACGTGTTCGCCGAGATCCCCGAGCTCTCCGCCCCCGTACTCAAGCTGCTGCGCTCGGGGGCGTATGTCTCGCACGACGACGGGCACTACCGTCACCTCACCCCGTTCAACCGGGTGCCCGAGGAGGGCGCGCTGCAGCCGGCGTTCCGGCTGTGGGCCCAGGTGGTGTCGCGCCCGTCGGCCGGGCAGGCGTTCCTCAACGCGGGCAAGCGGGACGCGGCGTACGACCTGGACCTGCCCGAGGCGCAGGTCGTGCGCTCGGGCCGGGACGGCTCGGTGCGCCCTGCCGACGGGATCACCGTGACCGGCCTGTCCGACCAGCACACCTGGGTCCGCACGGACGACGGCGCCCGGCTGGAGGTCGGGGACTGGGTGGGGATGGGCCTGTCCCACCCGTGCACGAGCTTCGACAAGTGGCAGCTGATCCCGCTCGTGGAGGCGGACGGCACGGTCACGGACTTCGTCCGCACGTTCTTCTGATCCGGGCCCAGCCCTCCGAGAAAGGCCAGGCCCCATGGACCTCGTCATCCGCGACGCGGCCGTCATCGACGGCACCGCCACCCCCTCCTACCGCGCCGACGTGGCCGTCACCGACGGCCGCATCGCGGAGATCCACCGCGAGGACTCCCCCGGCCCCCGCCCCACGGGGACCCGCACCGTGGACGCCGACGGCCTCGCCCTGTCCCCCGGCTTCATCGACATGCACGCCCACAGCGACCTGGCGCTGCTGCGGGACCCCGACCACAGCGCGAAGGCCGCCCAGGGCGTCACGCTGGAGGTCCTCGGCCAGGACGGCCTGTCGTACGCGCCGGTCGACGACCGCACGCTCGCCCAGGTCCGCCGCTCCATCTCCGGGTGGAACGGCGACGGCGAGGACATCGACTTCGACTGGCGCACCGTCGGCGGCTACCTGGACCGTCTGGACCGCCAGGGCATCGCCGTCAACGCCGCCTACCTCATCCCGCAGGGCACGGTCCGGATGTACGCGGTCGGCTGGGACGACCGGCCCGCCACCGGCGCCGAACTGGACCGGATGCGCCAACTCGTCGACCAGGGCATGCGCGAGGGCGCCGTCGGCATGTCCTCGGGCCTCACCTACACCCCCGGCATGTACGCGGACGACGCCGAACTCACCGCGCTCTGCCGGGTGGTGGCCGCGCACGGCGGCTACTACTGCCCGCACCACCGGTCGTACGGCGCCGGCGCGCTGGAGGCGTACGAGGAGATGGTGCGGCTCACCCGCAGCGCGGGCTGTTCCCTGCACCTGGCCCACGCCACCATGAACTTCGGGGTCAACGAGGGCCGCGCCCCCGATCTGCTCGCCCTCCTGGACAACGCGCTCGACGCGGGCGCCGACATCTCCCTCGACACCTACCCGTACACCCCGGGCTGCACGACCCTGGTGGCCATGCTGCCCAGCTGGGCGAGCGAGGGCGGCCCCGAGGCGGTCCTGGCCCGGCTGGCCGACGCGGACACGGCAGCCCGCATCCGCCACGACCTGGAGATCACCGGGTCGGACGGCTGCCACGGGGTGCCGATCGAGTGGGACACCATCGAGATCTCCGGCACCGGCGCCCCCGCCCTCGCCGGGTACGTCGGCCGTACGGTGGCCGAGTCGGCGGAACTGCGGGGCGAGGAACCCTGGGTGACCGCGCGGCGGCTGCTGGTGGAGGACCGGCTCGGGACGACGATCCTCCAGCACGTGGGCCACGAGGAGAACGTCCGGCAGATCATGCGCCACCGCGTGCACACCGGCGGCAGCGACGGCATCCTCCAGGGCGACAAGCCGCACCCCCGCGCGTACGGCACCTTTCCCCACTACCTGGGCCGCTACGCACGCGAACTGGGCATCCTCTCCCTGGAGGAGTGCGTCGCCCACCTCACCTCCCGCCCGGCGGCCCGGCTGCGGCTCCCGGACCGGGGGCTCGTACGCGAGGGCTACCGCGCCGACCTGGTCCTCTTCGACCCGGCGACGGTCGCGGCGGGCTCGACGTTCGAGGAGCCGCGCGCCCTGCCGACGGGCATCCCGCACGTGCTGATCGACGGCCGCTTCGTGATCGAGGACGGCAGGCGTACACAGGTGCTGGCGGGGCGTTCGGTGCGCTCGGCGGCGGCCTCGGCGTAGTTTCCCCGGCCACCGCCAGGGCAACCGGGTGTCATGAATATCTCTGCGACAGCCTCGAAGGGCCGGGGAAAGGCCCGGCAGGCGGGAAACAGCACCGCCGTGGAAGCGGCCGGCCGCGCGGGCTTCGTGGCACGCGGGGTCATCTACTTCCTCGTCGGTCTCCTCGCCCTGCGCATCGCGTTCAACGGCGGCGACAGCGACGGCAAGGGCGGCGGCGGGAAGCAGGCGGACCGGGGCGGGGCACTCGCGGAGATCGCGCAGAAGCCCTTCGGTCACGTCCTGCTGTGGGTCCTGGGCATCGCGCTCGTGGGCATGGCCCTGTGGCGGCTGTCCGAGGCGGCCTTCGGCGCGGCGGGCCCGGACGGGGACAAGGCCACCAAGCGGCTGGCCTCCGGCGGGCGGGCCGTCTTCTACGGCTTCGTCGCCTACTCGGTGCTGTCGTTCGCGGCCGGCGACAAGGGCAGCGGCAGCGGCAAGGGCGACGCCCGCTCGCAGGACGTCACGGCCCGGGTGCTGGACCTGCCGGGCGGGCGCTGGCTGGTGGGCGCGGCCGGTGTGGGCATCGCCTGTGCGGGTCTGTGGATCGCGGGCCGGGCGGCGCTGCGGAAGTTCCACAAGCACCTGCGGATGGACGACATGTCCCCGGCCGTGCGGCGGGCCGTGGACACCACCGGGATCTTCGGCGGTATCAGCCGGGGTCTGGTCTTCGCGGTCGCCGGAGGTTTCGCGGTGTCGGCGGCGGTGAAGGCGCGTTCCGGCGAGGCGAAGGGCATGGACGACACCCTGCGGACCTTCAGCGCGACCCCGGCCGGCCCGTGGCTGCTGGGCCTGATAGCCGTCGGCCTGGTCGCCTTCGGTCTCTTCTCCCTCGCCAACGCGCGGTGGCGCAGGATCTGAACCGTGCGGCGCACGACCAGGGGCGGGGCCCGCCGGCCCCGCCCCTGCTCACGTTCCCCGGGTCACGGCTTGGGCAGCGCACACCCCGCACGGTTCAGGTCGAAGACGTTGCCGGTGCCGATGCACGCGGCGATGCCGTAGGTCTCCTGGGCGTAGTTGATGCCCTGGCGGACCGTCACCTGCCCGCTCTCGTCGACCTCGCACGGGTTGTTGTCCGTGCAGCGCTGGCCGTCCTCGTTGCCCGTGTTGTTGACGGCGACGACCTTGCCGGTGGCGTTGTCGATCACCGGCGAGCCGGAGGTGCCGCCGATGGTCTGGCAGGCGGAGGTGTAGCGGACCGAGTCCTTCCAGGTCCAGTCGCCCTCCTTGAGGCGGTAGACGAACCCGTCGACGTTGCAGCTGTACAGACGCTTCCAGTACCCGGACGCGACGGTGATCGCGGTGCCCGCGACGGGGTGCGTGGTGCTCAGCTCCAGCGCCTTGATGCCGTAGCGGCTCTCGATCTGGGCGTACGTGGAGGTCAGCTGGTACACCGAGATGTCGGTGTCCGTCATCGTCCCGTACGCGATCTTGCTGGCCCGGACCGTGCCGACGCCGCTGCCCGACGCGTTGAGCAGGGTGAAGCTGCGGCTGGACGAGCGGTTGAACACGACTGCGCCGGGGGCCGGGAAGCCGGTCTCCAGGCAGTGCCCGTTGGACAGCACCAGAGCGGGGTCACTCGGCTGCGAGGCGGGCGTGCGGACGACCGAGCCGGAGCAGTTGCTGAGCGCCACGGTCCCGGCGAAGTTGACCGCCTTGGCCCGTATCGCCTTCTCGGCCTTGACCGCGGTGTGACCGGACGGAGCCGCAGCTCCGACCGTGCCGGCCGGTGCCGCGCCGTGGCTCGTGGCCGCGGTCGCGGGTGCGATGCCGGCTCCGAGGAGCAGCACCGCGAAGAGCGCACCGACGAGAGGCTTTTTCATGTGGGGGTCCCCTCTTGAAACGGAACAGAGCACGACAGGCCTCTGCGACCGAAGTTCCTTCGGTTTGACATGCGCATGTTGGCGTACGAAGAGGGGGCGCACAAGGGGCGGATTCCGGCCGCTCGCGAGGAGGCGGGGGACCCTCCCCGCACCGTTCACCCGTTTCCGACCACCGCCGTCGCCTCCCGCGACAGCTGCACGGCCTGCCGCAGGCTCAGCCCCGGTTCGGCCTCCCGCAGCGCCTTCACGGCCGCCACGGAGTCGAGAGGCCCCTTGTACCCGCCAGCCGTGATCCTGCGCGCGGCCCACCGCCCGCGCAGCTCCGCGTCCGCCGCCCCGGTCCGCGCCTCGGCCAGCGCGAGGGCCCGCTCCAGGCCGGGGCGCACCTCGTCCGTCGCCCGCGCCAGCTCGTCCCGCAGCGCGGCCACCACGGCGTCCGCGTCCCGCACCACGATCACGGCCAGGTCCTTCTTCCCGTTTCCGATCATGTACCGACCCTGCCCCGAAGCGGCGCGGCGCTCAACGGTGTTGAGCTACTTCAGAGCTAAGGGCTGTCCCGCCAGGAATTGCGGGACAGCCCTTAGAGGCCCAAAGGACCAGGACCGATGGACCACGCCCGTCCCGTGCTGCGGGCGGAGGCGGCGGACCGGGGCCCCGGCATAGCGTCGGCGCATGACCAGCGACGCCGCTCACGCACTCGACCTCGACGCCTACCTCGACCGCATCCACTGGAGCGGGGAGCGCCGGCCCACCGCCGCCGTGCTGCGTTCCGTGCACCGGGCGCACGCACTGGCCGTCACCTTCGAGAATCTGGACCCCGTCCTCGGCACCGTGCCCTCGCTCGCCCTCGCCGATCTGGAGGCCAAGATTGTCCGAGGGGGCCGAGGCGGGTACTGCTACGAGCAGAACACCCTGTTCGCCGCGGCGCTGCGGGCCCTCGGCTTCGGGGTCACCCTGCTCGCCGCCCGGGTGGTGCTGGGCGCGGCCCCCGGGGACGTCCGGCCGCGCACCCACATGCTCATGGAGGTCCGGGTGCCGGGCGAGCCGGACCCGTATCTCGCCGACGTCGGCTTCGGGGGGGCCGGCTCGCTGCTGGAGCCGGTCCCGCTGGTGCCGGACGCGGAGGTGCGCGACGCCCCGCGCCACCACCGGCTCGTCCGGCTGCCGCACGACGGACCGCTGGACCTGTGGGAGCTGCGGGCCCGTACGCGGGACGGGGAGTGGGAGAGGCAGTACGCGTTCACCCGGGAACCCTTCGAAGCGCCCGACTACGAGGTCATCAACTGGCACATCGCGACCAATCCGCGCTCGCCGTTCTCCCGCATGCTGTACGTCCAGCGCACCACCGGGAGCGCCCACCTGGCCCTCGCCGGCCGCACGCTCGTGGTGACGCCGCACGATCGCGGCGCCGCGAGAAAGCGGGAGCTGGCGGACACCGCCGAGGTGGCACGCGTGCTCGCGGAGGACTTCGCGCTCCGGCTCCCGGAGGGCGCGCGGCTTCCCGGCTGAGCCCGTCGCGAACGCCCCGCGCCCGCCTCCCCCTGCCGGCCCCCGCGCAAACCGCCCGGGGGTCCGTCCGCCTTCCCGGGCGGGCCCCCGCGTACGCCACCGCTCCGTGGCGTATCTCACCCGTCCCGGTCCGTCACAGCGCCGCGCCACCCCATTCCAAGCCGCGCGCCTTCCGCGACCGGCGTTCCCACGGTTCGCGGGAGGCGGGCGCATGGCGATGAAAGCCCGCACGGGCGTGCGCCCCTACCCGGGGGGACCAACCGGCGGGCAAAGGCCGGGCGACCCGTGAAACACAGTCGTAAGCTCGCTGACATGCAGGTCATCCAGTCCACGAAGCTCGCCAACGTCTGCTACGAGATCCGCGGCCCCGTGCTCGAGGAGGCGATGCGGCTGGAGGCGGCCGGGCATCGCATCCTCAAGCTGAACACCGGCAACCCCGCCGCGTTCGGCTTCGAGTGCCCGCCCGAGATCCTTGAGGACATCCTGCGCAACCTCTCCGGGGCGCACGGCTACGGCGACGCGAAGGGGCTGCTGTCCGCGCGCCGGGCGGTGATGCAGCACTACCAGACCAAGGGCATCGACCTGGACGTCGAGGACGTCTATCTGGGCAACGGCGTCTCCGAGCTGATCCAGATGTCGATGCAGGCGCTGCTCGACGACGGCGACGAGGTGCTGGTCCCGGCCCCGGACTACCCGCTGTGGACGGCCTCGGTCTCGCTGGCCGGCGGCACCGCCGTGCACTACCGCTGCGACGAGCAGTCCGACTGGATGCCCGACCTCGCCGATATCGAGCGGAAGATCACCGACCGCACCAAGGCCATGGTGATCATCAACCCGAACAACCCGACGGGCGCCGTCTACGACGACGAGATGCTGCGCGGGCTGACGGAGATCGCCCGCCGGCACAACCTGGTCGTCTGCTCCGACGAGATCTACGACCGCATCCTGTACGACGGCGCCACGCACACGCCCACCGCCACGATCGCCCCCGATCTGATGGTGCTCACCTTCAACGGGCTGTCCAAGAACTACCGCGTGGCCGGGTACCGCTCGGGCTGGATGGCGGTCTGCGGACCCAAGGCGCACGCCTCCTCGTACATCGAGGGGCTGACGATCCTGGCCAACATGCGACTGTGCGCCAACATGCCGTCGCAGCACGCCGTCGCCACGGCGCTGGGCGGCCGGCAGTCGATCAACGACCTGGTGCTGCCGGGCGGCCGCATTCTGGAGCAGCGCGACGCGGCGTACGACCTGCTGACGCAGATCCCGGGCGTGACCTGCGTGAAGCCGAAGGGGGCGCTGTACCTCTTCCCGCGGCTCGACCCGAAGGTGTACAAGATCAAGGACGACCGCCAGATGGTCCTGGATCTGCTGCGGGCCGAGAAGATCATGGTGGTCCAGGGCACGGGCTTCAACTGGCCGGATCCCGACCACTTCCGCGTGGTGACACTGCCCTCGACGGAGGACCTGACGGACGCGATCGGCCGGATCGCCCGCTTCCTGGACGGCTACAGCCAGGTGTAGCGGCAGCGGCGCCCCACCTTTTCTCGAAGATGGACAACTTTAGACTCAATCCAAGCTAGGATGGTTCCCACAGCATCACCAGGAGGCCATCCATGTACGAACCGATCCGCACCAAATCGGTCCACACACCGGCCGACCACGCCGGCGACTTCCCGCACCGCACCCGCGAGGAGGAGCTGGACATCCAGCTCGCCGGACACCTGGCCGCCCTGCTCGCGGTCACCGACGAACTGGGTCTCGGCGAGGCGGGCGACCGTATCGCCGGGCAGGTCGCCCGGCTGCGCGGCGCCCCGCCCGTCCGGCACGCCGGGCTGAGCGACGCGCCCGCCGCCGCCCTCCACCGCCGCGCCCACGCCCTCGCGGGCCGGGCCCTGGTGGTGGCGGCCTCCCGCGCCGACACGGCGGTCGCGATCCTGTCGGCCGAGCGTATGGACGCCCACACCGAGGCGCTCTCGTCCGACGCCGGCACGCCGCTGGTCGGCGCCCACTGACGGCCCCGGTCCACGCGCCGCAGAAGCGCGTGGACCGGGTGCCACCCAGGTGCGGTGGCGACGCGCGTACGTCAGCGCCGGCCGCGGACCCTGGACTTCAGTCGTACGGTGACGAAGCCGGCCAGCAGCAGCAGAACGGGCTCGGGCTGTCCGAGGGCGACGGGCTCGGACAGCCGTCCGTGGGGACACGCCGCAGCGGGCGGCCGAATGGCGGCGCGGGCCGCCCGGGCACACGCTTCAGGACGCGGCCGGTGACGGCTGCGAAGACACCGTCGCGGCCCCGCCGTCGACTGGAGCGTCACTCGGTGACCTCGCACTTCTCGTCCACCCGACAAGGGGTGACAGTGACGCCATTGTCCCAGTAGACGTCCTCGTGGACCTTGCCGTACACGTGGGCGAACAGGATCAGGACGACGAGCCCGGCCACCGCCGCCAGGGCGATCAGCCCGCCCACGGTGATCAGGGCGATCGTCATGCCGTCCATCCGGCGCCCGGGGAAGAGCGGCGGACCGCCCTCCGGCGTGTTCGGGTACGGCGGATACTGCATACCGGGCGCCCCCCTCCGCTGCCGCGCACCGACGGCGCGACCGGCTCAACCGTACGGCCGCGCGCATCACCCCCGTAGCTCCGCAGGGTCACAACCCGACGACGAACAGGGCGCGTTGAACAGGCCGATGGCCCCCGAGGCTGCTTCGGGGGCCATCGCCGTAGGTACCGCGGGGAACTCAGCCCAGGCGCTCCACCAGCGCGCGGTACTCGTCCCACAGTTCCTTCGGCGTGTGGTCGCCGAAGGTGTTGAGGTGCTCGGGGACCAGCGCCGCCTCCTCGCGCCAGACCTCCTTGTCGACCTTGAGCAGGAAGTCGAGGTCCGCCTCGGAGAGGTCCAGGCCCTCGGTGTCGATGGAGCCCTTCGCGGGAAGGATGCCGATCGGCGTCTCGACGCCCTCCGCCTTCCCCTCCAGGCGCTCGACGATCCACTTCAGGACGCGGCTGTTCTCGCCGAAGCCGGGCCACACGAACTTGCCCGCCTCGTTCTTGCGGAACCAGTTCACGTAGTAGATCTTCGGCAGCTTCGACTGGTCCGGCTTGTCCGCGCCCACCTTGAGCCAGTGGTTCATGTAGTCGCCCATGTTGTAGCCGCAGAACGGCAGCATGGCGAACGGGTCGCGGCGCAGCTCGCCGACCTTGCCCTCGGCGGCGGCGGTCTTCTCGGAGGCGACGTTGGCGCCGAGGAAGACACCGTGCTGCCAGTTGAAGGACTCGGTGACCAGCGGGACCGCCGAGGCGCGACGGCCGCCGAAGAGGATGGCCGAGATCGGCACGCCCTTCGGGTCCTCCCACTCGGGCGCGATGATCGGGCACTGCCCGGCCGGGACGGTGAAGCGGGCGTTGGGGTGAGCCGCGGGCGTACCGGACGCGGGCGTCCAGTCGTTGCCCTTCCAGTCCGTGAGGTGCGCGGGCGGCTCCTCGGTCATGCCCTCCCACCAGACGTCGCCGTCGTCGGTGAGCGCGACGTTGGTGAAGACGGAGTTGCCCCACATCGTCTTCATCGCGTTGGCGTTGGTGTGCTCGCCGGTGCCGGGCGCGACGCCGAAGAAACCGGCCTCCGGGTTGATCGCGTACAGCCGGCCGTCCTCGCCGAACCGCATCCACGCGATGTCGTCGCCGATGGTCTCGACGGTCCAGCCGGAGATCGTGGGCTCCAGCATGGCGAGGTTGGTCTTGCCGCAGGCGGAGGGGAACGCGGCAGCCACGTACTTCGCCTCACCGCGCGGCGGCGTCAGCTTCAGGATCAGCATGTGCTCCGCGAGCCAGCCCTCGTCACGCGCCATGACGGAGGCGATGCGCAGCGCGTAGCACTTCTTGCCGAGCAGCGCGTTGCCGCCGTAGCCGGAGCCGTACGACCAGATCTCGCGGTCCTCCGGGAAGTGCGAGATGTACTTGGTCTCGTTGCAGGGCCACGGGACGTCCTCCTGGCCCTCCGCCAGGGGGGCGCCCAGCGTGTGGACGGCCTTCACGAAGAAACCGTCGGACCCCAGCTCGTCGAGCACGGCCTGCCCCATGCGCGTCATGGTGCGCATCGAGACGGCGACGTACGCGGAGTCGGTGATCTCGACGCCGATGGCGGAGAGCGGCGAGCCGAGCGGGCCCATGCAGAAGGGCACGACGTACATGGTCCGGCCACGCATCGAGCCGCGGAAGACGCCCTGCTCCCCCACGAAGATCTCCCGCATCTCGGCGGGGTCCTTCCAGTGGTTCGTCGGGCCGGCGTCCTCCTCCTTCTCGGAGCAGATGAACGTACGGGTCTCGACGCGGGCGACGTCGCTGGGGTCGGAGGCCGCGTAGTAGGAGTTCGGGCGCTTGATCTCGTCGAGCTTGGTGAAGGTGCCCTTGGCGACGAGCTCCCCGCACAGGCGCTCGTACTCGGCCTCGGAACCGTCGCACCAGACCACCCGGTCCGGTTCGGTGAGTGCTGCGATCTCGTCCACCCAGGAGATCAGCTCCTGGTGGTGGGTGGGAACAGTGAGGGGAGCCGCGATGTCGCGCGCCACGATCGCTCCTTGATGAGGGTGTATTCGGTTGGTGCCTTGTGCCCCGTGGGGGCTGCGACCCGGATGCGTGTACCCCTTCGAATTCCCTCTGGCGCTCATCCGGTGCCGACTGCACTCATTTGATCATCCGACCCTTGCGCCCATATGTCCAGAGGGCCGCCCATGTGAGCATCAGCACTCGGTCCGGCCCATATCCCGTACCTACGGGGGCGTAGGTACGATGCGGGAATGACTGCCGCCGCACCCGACAACGCGGGCCCCCGTCCGGCCCCCCTCGCCGACGTCCCGCTGAAGCCACGGATGCGCGGCTGGCTGCACGCCGGGATGTTTCCCGCCGTCGTCGTAGCGGGCATCGTGCTCGTCGCCCTCTCGGACAGCACCCGGGGCCGGATCGCCTGCGCGGTCTACGTCCTGACGGCGTGCCTGCTCTTCGGCGTGAGCGCCGTCTACCACCGCGGTACGTGGGGGCCGCGCGGCGAGGCCGTCCTGCGCCGGCTCGACCACGCCAACATCTTCCTGATCATCGCGGGCACCTACACTCCGCTCACCCTGCTCCTGCTCCCGGAGTCCACCGGCACCCCGCTCCTGTGGGCGGTCTGGGCGGCGGCGCTGGCGGGCATAGCGTTCCGGGTGTTCTGGGTCGGAGCCCCGCGCTGGCTGTACACCCCCTGCTACATCGCGATGGGCTGGGCGGCGGTCTTCTTCCTGCCGGACTTCATGCGCACCGGCGGGATCGCGGTGCTGGTCCTGGTCGTCGTCGGCGGCGTCCTCTACAGCGCGGGCGGCGTCATCTACGGCATCAAGCGGCCGAACCCCTCCCCGCGCTGGTTCGGCTTCCACGAGGTCTTCCACTCGCTGACCCTGGCCGCCTTCGTGGTGCACTACGTGGGCATCTCCCTGGTGGCGTACAACCACAGCTGACGCGGCCGGGGCGGGTGCCCGACAATGGGCCCATGGCCGCCCCCTCCCGTCCCCTCTCCCCCGGCGCACAGCCGGTGGGCCTGCGCGAGCGCAAGAAGCTGAAGACCCGGGCGGCGATCCGGGAGGCGACGTACCGCCTCATCGACGAGCAGGGTTACGAGGCCACGACGATCGAGCAGATCGCCGAGGCGGCCGAGGTCTCCCCGAGCACGGTGTTCCGCTACTTCGCGTCGAAGGAGGACATCGTCCTCACCGACGCGTACGACCCGGTCATGGAGGCCCTGCTGCGCGGCCGCCCCGCGGACGAAGCGCCGCTGGAGTCGGTGCGCGTGATGATGCGGGAGGCGCTGACCACGTTTCTCGCCACGGACGACGGGGAACTGCGCAGGCGCACCCGGCTGATGGTCGAGGTCCCCGCGGTCCGCGCCCGGATGACGGAGACGATGTCGGAAACGGCCAGGGACCTGGCCCGCGTCCTGGCCGACCGCACCGGCCACGACCCGGACGACCTGCGCGTCCGGGTCTTCGTCGCGGCGGTCCTGGGCGCCCTGCGCGAGGCGACGCTGCACTGGGCGGAGAGCGGCCAGAAGGGCAGCCTCCCGGACCTGGTGGACGAGGCACTGGATGTGCTGGGGGGCGGGTTGCGGCTCTGAGGGGCCGGGCAGGCCCGGCCGTGTGCGCGCCGGTCGGACGGCCGGGGGCGCACAGCCCCGTCGGGCGACCCGGGTCAGACGGCCCCGCCCAGCGCCCTGGCCAGCGCCTCCGGATCGGTGGTCGGCGCGTCGCACACGAAGTGCCGGCAGACGTACGCCGTCGGCGCGCCGTCCGCCATCGGGCGGTCGGCCAGCAGCGGGAACTCCGCCCCGCCCGGCTCACCCGCCGCGACCACCGCGCCGGGCGCCCGCCCCAGCAGGGCCGTACGGTGCAGCTCGCCGCCGACGGGCCCGGCGACCGCGACCTCGCGCGGCCCGTCGAGCAGCGCCTCGGCCACCGCGAGCCCCCAGCCGATGAAGCGCGGCGCGCGGGGGCCCAGCGCCTTCACGACGCCCAGTGCCTCTTCGGCGGCGGTGCGGTGGGGCTCGGAGCCGGTGTGCGCGGCGTACGAGAGGAGCGCGCCGGCGGCCGCCGTCCAGCCGGCCGGGGTCGCGCTGTCGGTGGGGTCCTGGGGGCGGCGGATCAGCTGCTCGGCGTCGTCCGCCGTGTCGTACAGCTGGCCGCCCTCGCCCCGGAAGTGCTGGAGCACGATGTCGAGCAGGAACCCGGCGAACTCCAGCCAGGCCCCCTCGCCGGTGACCCCGGCCAGCGCGAGGAAGCCCTCCGCGACGTCCCCGTAGTCCTCCAGCACCCCGGCGTGCTCACCGGCACGGCCGTCCTTGGACGTACGGACCAGCCGGGCGACGGGGCCCATGTGCAGCCGCACCAGCAGGTCGGCCGCCTCGGTGGCGCGCTCGACGAGGTCGGGCCGGTCGAAGTAGGCGCCGGTCTCCGCGAGCGCGGCGACGGCCAGCCCGTTCCAGGCGGCGACGATCTTGTCGTCCCGCCCGGGGCGCGGGCGTGCCTCACGGGCGGCGAGCAGCCGCTCCCGTACCCCGGCGGCGCGGACGTCGTCGGGATCGCCGGGCAGCTGGAGCACCGAGGAGCCCTCCTCGAAGGTGCCCTCCTCGGTCACCCCGAAGTACTCGACGGCGAACGCCGCCTCCTCCTCGCCCAGCACCTCGCGCAGCTGCGCCGGCGTCCACACGTAGTACGCGCCCTCGACGTGCCGCCCGGCCGCGTCCTCGCTGTCGGCGTCCAGCGCGGAGGCGAAACCGCCCTCGGGCGTCCGCAGCTCCCGCACCATGAAGTCGGCGGTCTCCAGGGCGACCCGCCGGGCGAGCTCCGACCCGGTGGCCCGCCAGAGGTGGGCGTAGACGCGGCAGAGCAGCGCGTTGTCGTACAGCATCTTCTCGAAGTGCGGCACGACCCAGTCCCGGTCCACGGCGTACCGGGCGAACCCGCCGCCGAGCTGGTCGTAGATCCCGCCCCGGGCCATCGCCTCACAGGTGTCGGCGGCCATCTGGAGCGCCCCGTCCGCCCCGGTCCGGGCGTGGTGCCGCAGCAGGAACTCCAGCGCCATGGACGGCGGGAACTTGGGCGCGCCGCCGAACCCGCCGCGCTTCTCGTCGTACTCCCGGGTCAGCCCCAGCAGCGCCTGCGCGAGCTCGGCCTCCCCGGGCGGCCCGTCGCCGCCGTGCGCGAGGCTGCGTTCGGACAGATCCCGCACGATGCGCCCGGCGACCTCCCCGACCTCGTCGCGCCGCCCGGTCCAGGCCGCGGTGACCCCTTCGAGCACCTGCCGGAACGACGGCATGCCGTGCCGTGACTCGGGCGGGAAGTACGTCCCGAAGTAGAACGGCTCCGCATCAGCGGTCAGAAACACGGTCATCGGCCACCCACCCTGCCCGGTGGCCGCCTGCACCGCCTCCATGTACACGGCGTCCACATCGGGCCGCTCCTCGCGGTCCACCTTCACGGACACGAAGTGCTCGTTCATATAAGCGGCGGTCGCCTCGTCCTCGAACGACTCGTGCGCCATGACATGACACCAGTGGCACGAGGAGTACCCGACGCTGAGCAGCACCGGCACATCCCGCCGCCGCGCCTCCTCGAACGCCTCGGGCGACCAGGGCCACCAGTCGACGGGGTTGTCCGCGTGCTGAAGCAGGTAGGGCGACTGCCCGTCAGCCAGTCGATTCATACCGGCATCGTCCCATGATCCGGACCGCCCAGCCCAGCTCGCCGGGCCGCGGCCCGGGAGTAATGGGGTGTATCCCGTACGTGATCAAGAGGCGGCCGACCATCCCAGCGGACGAGGCGGGCCTGAGCGATCTCGACGGCGAGGGGCACCTGCCGCCTTCGCGCCCCGGAGGGGGTGGCCCGCTTGCACCCGGACTCGACCTTCCTCATCGCGTGCTCACGCGTCTCCGATGACTGGCACAAGCACAATCGGCCAGCAGGCTATGGCGGGAACGATCCCACGCTCGCGTACTTGGTCGCGGTAGATGTCGTGGTCGTAGCTGCGGTAAGCGAAGACCGGGGCCGGGCCAGTGTGGGCCCCCAGCTAGGACTATGACCGGGCTGGAGTCGATGACACAGCGGAACCAGTCCAGGAGCGCGGCGGCGTTCGGCTCGGCCAGGAGCGCTTCATGCCCCGCCGCCAGACGCCGACCTCGTTCCAGTCCCGCAGAGCGTCGCCAGCACGTCATGTCTGGATCCCGGTGTGGAGCACGTACGCAGGCTCGCACGGCACCTGCCGGTCCGGCAACGGCCTACGACGACACCCCCACGAACCGCACAACGCTCAACCCACCTGTCGGACACAGCCACCACCTCTCTGAAGTTGACGAGACGTCATGAGGTTTGGTTTCGGGGCCCGTTGACCCTACATGAGTTGACAAGTTTTGCCGAGACAACCTACCGTGCGGCAGCACGACAGAAGATCAACGCCAAGTTCACCGACAATTCACGGAGCATCTCTCAGTACCTGGCGGGATCGATGACGGGGGGCAGTAGACATGGCGGTCGCGAGATCACACATCGCCACCACAGAGGCGGTAGGCCGGCGGCAGGAAGCCGCTCTGCATGAACAGCATGGTCGCGGGCGAGTACTGAACTTCCTCGGTTCGCAAACGCCCACGGCGACACGAGTCGTCGCGCAGTGAATACACACAAACGGCACGAGCCTAAGCCGTCAGTGCCACCCTGCCGCAACGGCAACTTGGGGCGATGGGAAACCTCTTAACTTCCACAGGCCGGCGGCAGCGAATCCACCCAACCGCTCAGACGTGCACAACTGCGGCAGGTGTGCGGAGAATGCGGTGCGCGACCGCCAGTGACCATACGAGCTGAATAACCATGAGACACGCTCCATGAAGCCCGTTAGAGTTGAGAGTTCCAGGATCATTCCTCGACCGATTCTCGGGGAAAAGTCACTGTTCCTGGAAAACTGACTCATCGCATCTCCAATGGAAAGACTGCTACATGATTCTGACGGGTCAGGGAATCGCCGAGGCGGTTCACTCGGGCGATATCGTGATCACTCCGTTTCAGGCTGGCGCACTCAATCCCAACAGCTACAGCTATCACCTGGGTGACACGCTGCGAACGATCGTCGACGGCATCATCGATGCACGGACGGAACACGAATACCGCGAACACCGCATCGGTGACGAAGGCTTCGTACTGCGGCCGCACACCACTTACCTGGGCACTACTGAGGAGACCATCGGCAGCAGCCGCTATGTGCCTTCCCTGATAGGCAGGTCCTCGATGGGGCGCCTCGGCGTCTTTCTGCAGGTCTCTGCAGACCTGGGGAACCTTGGTGCGGTCCACAAGTGGACCTTGGAGATCGTGGTGTGCCAGCCGGTGAGAATCTACCGGGGCATGGTTGCAGGACAGGTCACCTTCTGGAAGCCAGAGGGTGACAGGACGCCGTATTCGGGATACTTCGGCACGCGCTCCGACGCCGCGCTGCCGGATCCCCTTCAGTTTGATGTGAGGTGATCACTCATGATTCTCACCGGTTCAGAAATCGCACATCAAGTCAGCCAGGGCCGCATCACAATCGACCCCTTCAACGAATACCAGCTGAACCCCAACAGTTACAACTTCCGGTTGGGCCCAACTCTGAAGGTGTACACCGATCGGGTACTCGATGTAAAGAAGCCCAATCCAGTCGACGAAGTGACCATTACGGACAGCGGAATGGTCCTCCAACCTGACCGGATTTACCTCGGATCGACGGTCGAGGTGATGGGGAGCGAGCACTACGTTCCAATCATCCGGGCACGGTCGGGGATCGCGAGACTGGGCCTCTTTATTCACGTAACAGCCGATCTGATTGACATCGGTTCCATCAATCAGTGGACGCTGCAACTCCATGCCGTACAACCCATCCGAATCTACCCCGGAATGCTGCTCGGCCAAGTAACCTTCTGGCGTCCTGAAGGCGCCATAGAACCGTACTCCGGAAAATATCAGGGAAGTCGCGGCCCCCAGGAGTCGCGCATCCACCTGGATTTCGAGGAGTCCGTGGGCACATGGGGGACAGCGGGAGGCGTTAAATGACAAGCCACGTTCGACTCGCTCTTTTCGGGGCCTCGGGTGCCGGCAAATCCACCACGTGCGGCCTCCTCCTCCAAGCACTTGAGCGAACCCAGATATCGGTCAAGGTGGAGAAACTGGCCGAGCCGCTATACGAGGTGCAACGCCACGTATACGCACTGTGCGGAAAAGCGATGGCCGATCCGTACGAACAGGATGGGGTGCTCCTCGCGTCCCTTGCGGACAACTTCCGCCGCATCGACCCGAATTCGCTCACCAGCCACTTCGCCGCGCGCGTCGTGCAGGCGGAGCAGCAGGGCATACAGGTCGTGATCTGTGATGACATGCGCAAGCCTGACGCGGCCACGCTCACGGCTCTCGGCTTCAGGACCGTGCGTATCAGCGCGCCCGATCAGCTACGGATCGCTCGTCGTGCCGGACGGGGTGACCTCAGCGAAGTCTCCGACAGTCACAACGCGGAGCAGGAAGTACTGATCGAGCCTGACATCGACATCCGTAACGACGGCGCCCTGACGCAGCTCGCGCAGCAGGTCGAATCAGTGGTGGCGCTGATCCATGACCGGCTCGGCCTCGTCCACGCACAAGGGCCCGGGAGCGAACAGTGAGCTCCAAGGCAGCAGCGGGCCTCCCCGGGTCCGTTGCCGACGCGGTGGACCAAGCAGTCACGCACCTGCTCCAGGACGGAGAAGAGGTGCGAACGGCCACGGGCAAAGCGTGGCTTGAGACGCTGGGCTTCACAACCGGGATGAGCAACCCTCGGCAACGAATCCTGCGCCCGGCGTCCGGCACGTTCGACATCATCGGTGCTGCGAGCCGGTTCGTCTGGATGATGCGCGGCGATCAGTCCCTCTCGGCCGTCTCCTACTACGTCCCTCAAGCGGCAGCGTACTCGCCCGATGGAACCGTTCTGCCGGGATCAAGTTACGGCCACCGGCTCCGGCGCAGTCTCCCGGGTGTTGACCAGGTCGAGGGTGTGATCACCCGGCTGCGTCAGGATCCCGAGACCCGCCAGGCCTCGACAGTCATCTGGAATCCGATGGACGCCGTGCGGGAGCAGGTCGACATCCCCTGCGCCCTCGGAACCCAGTACCACTTGCGCGGACAGGGCCTCGTCGGAACCACGATCATGCGGTCCAACAAACCGCTGACCCTGATGCCGTTCAACTTCTTCGAATTCTCAATGCTGGCTGAGGTCATCGCCGCCGAGGTCGACGCCCCACTGGCCTCCTACCGGCACTGGATCGGGACGATGCAGCTCCCGCTGTCCGAACGCGATCGCGCCGAGGCGTTTCTGGCGGAGCGGAACCATGCAGTCGAGATGAGCCCCATGCCCAGGTCACCCCGGCCTCTCCAACAACTGGGGTACCTGTGCCGGTGGGAGGAGAAGATCCGAGCGGCCTCCAGCGAGACGGAGGTGGAGGGCCTGCTCGGCGCCGCTGGGGAGAATCTCGACCCGTATTGGTCGGCCGTGGCGGTCCTGCTGAGTCTTCAATGGTTTCTCCGCCGTGACCGCTCCTCCGAGGTATCTCGCCTCGTGAGCAGGCTTCCGGAGCACTTTGCCGGTCCCGTCGAAGCCCGGTTGCGCGCGAAGACCAACAAATCGTGACCGTTCCGGGGCCCTCCGAGGTGCCGGCAGACCGGTCGAACACGAAAGAGATCACTGCACATGTCGATCACGGCACTCGCTCCTGAACAAGAAGGGGCAGTCCTCGAAGCTCTGGTACGCCGGGCGCAGGAGTTGATTGCGACTCACTACCGGGTGGAGCGGCACCAGATAGGCGCTGTCCTGCTCGATCACGACGGCAACTACCACGAGGGCGTGCACATGGAGGCAATGGTGGGTCGTGCTTCCAGCTGCGCGGAAACGGCGGCACTGGCGAACGCGGTCATGGCCGGTGCTGTGGGCAAGCTCGCCTACGCTGTGGCGGTGCGGCATCCGAAGCCCTCTGAGCGGGACCAGACCCCTCGTGTGGTGCCTCCATGTGGTCTGTGCCGCGAGCTCCTCCTGGACTACGGCCCGGACATCAGCGTGGTGCTCGCCGACGACACCGGCCTGCGTGCCTCGCTCCTCAGTGAACTCATGCCGTACAAGTACGTGGGCACGAAGTGGGCGCACGAGCAGCCGGCCGCAACAGAGCAAGTGGCCCCCCGATGAGCGCGCCGACGGTCGCCTGGCCCTCGAGGGCATTGGAGGAGGCGGGGCGTGTCTGCGGCGTCCCCACAGCCGAGCTCGAGCCACTGGGGGTTGGGCACTGCGCGTGTTTCGCAGTGCCTTCCAGGGATCTGTTCGTCCGTGTCGGCCGCCCCGGCAGCGAGCAACAATCCGTGAACGCCGTTGCCTTCGCAACCGCCTGTGCGCCGATGGTGGACGGAATCATCGCCCCTGCGGACATCGGCCTACGGCAGCCCCTCATGACACCGGACGGCCCAGTCACCTTCTGGCCGCTGCTGCGAAAGGAAGAAGGCGCCGTCGACTACGCATGGCTCGGCGGGACACTGCGTCAGCTGCATGCTGTCCGAGACACCGACGGCATGGCGGTGGTGCATCGCCAGACCAATCCCGCGCTGAAAGCAGCACGCCTGAGGGCCCTGGAAGCGGCTCCCCACGTCCCCGAGTGGGTCCTCACCGCATGCGACAGAATGATGTCGGACATTCAGGCGCTCCGCGAGCGGGTCATGCCCACCTTGCGCCGCGGCCTCATCCACGGCGACGTCTATCCCGCGAACGTCGCACGGACCGCGACACGCTCCTTTCTGGTCGACTACGACACAGCCGGCACCGGACCGATCTATTGGGACCTCGCCCCGGTCGTGGTCGCACACCGACACTTCGGAACGCCCTCCGAATCGGTGGACTTGCTGTACACGGCCTACGGCGAGGACCCACGGCACGATGAATCCTTCTGGGATGTCGTGAGGATCCGGGAATGGGGCGCAATCACCTACCTGATCGATCAGGCAGCCGTGAGTGAGACATATTGCGAGGAACTGATGGCCCGCCTTGTCGACGACCGCCCGTGGCGAACTCTGGAGGAGCTGCAGCGCACTTCTGCGGAATGCCATTAATCGGGGATCGGCTCCCCCAATGCCCGCACACTCAGAAAAGGATCGTTCCTGCACATGGTGAGTTTCGGCGATCGCTCTCTCGACGCTCTCGCGGACAACGTCATACCCGACGACTACTTCTCCTTCGACCTCGCGCTTCTGCGTGACTCGATCTTCGACGACGATCGCATGCTCAAGGTCAAGCAGAGCGTTTTCGAGCAGTACCGCATATCGGGAACCCCGCTGGCCGACCATCTGCTCTCCTGTCTCAACCTCCAGGGTCACGAGAGTGTGCTGGATCTGGGCTGCGGGAACGGCGTCCAGCTTGAACTCGTTGCTCCGCATCTGCCGGAGGGGCGTGTCGTGGGACTCGACGTGGCCCCGGGCGTCCTCAACGCGGCGCGCGAGCGTATGGAGAATGCGGGTATCGACCACGAACTCGTGGAAGCGAGCGCCGACGATCTGTCGATATTCGCCGACGACTCCTTTGATCGCGTCATGGCTAACTACATGATGCATTACGTTCCCGATCTGGAACGCTGCGTCACCGAGACGCGGCGCGTGCTGCGCCCGGGGGGAAGGTTCCTGCTCACCACCAACAGCACCCGGTCGATGGTCGAGCTGTACAGCCTGCACTTCGAGGCCCTTCGACGCGTGGGTGCACCGGAGTACCTGTTCAAGGCCAGCCCCAAGGGTCGTGTCTCTCTGGAGAACGGGGCGGACTTGGTGGGTCGTGAGTTCAACCGGGTCGACCTGCGTCGGCGGCCCGATGTCATGCGGTTCACCACACCGGAGCCATTCCTGCGCTTCTACGCCATCGGACACAACTTCTGCTCGGCGTCGTCCAAGCCCGACCCAGCCCTGGACCAGCAGTTCTTCGACAATCTCCTTTCCGAGATGCGGAACCTTGTCGAGGGCGTCATCCGCCGGGAGGGACAGCTCACGGTGACGAAGCTGACCGGCACCTTCGTCTGCGAATGAACCGTCCATCCGTGAGCGATCCATCTGTGCGACCCACCATCGCAGCGGCACTCTTCGACCTTTACGGAACACTCGTGCCACGGCCGGATCCGGAGGTCCGTACCCACCGTCGCATGACTCTGGCCCAGATGCTGGGCTGTGATGCCGAGCGTTTCACCCGGGCGTTCGCGGAGTGCCGGAACGAACGGCTTCTGGGGACCGCTGGATCGACTCCTCACATGCTCCGAGCCGTCGCCCGCACAGCTGGCGGAGATGTGGACAACGAGGCGTTGCGGGCGGCGGTGTCCCGCGTTCACGAGTGGACGCGGGACGATGTCGCGATCTCTCCGGAGTGTCAGGCCGTGCTCGGAACCCTGAGGACTCAGGGGTACCGACTGGGAATCGTCAGCGACTGTGAGCGCGACCTGATGGAGGTGTTGCCCGGCACGGCGCTCGCCGGCCTGGTCGACGCAGTGACGTTGTCCTGCGCCACAGGCATCCGTAAGCCCGCCCGGCATCAATACACGCACTGCGCGCTTCAATTGGAAGTTCCACCGGAGCACTGCCTGTACGTCGGTGACGGGGGGAGCGACGAATTGCGCGGGGCACAGGATGTCGGCGCTCTGGTGATCCACTTCGCCAAGAATGATCACAACCCCTTTGCGGCCGTCGGTAGCTGGCCCGGCCATACAGCCCAGTCTTTCGCCGATCTGCGCGCGTTGATCGGCAGGCTCACCACACCTCAAGCAAGAAGGGATCTTCATGGCTCGGAAGACTAGGAGCCTCTGGGGGCCCGCTCCGTCGCGCTTCTACCGGCTTCTGGAGCGTGTTGAGCAATCCGTCCCCGGTCGGACGCCCCGCGTTGCGATTCTCGGATGCTCCGATGGCAAGTTCGTTCTCCCTGCTGCACGACGGGACTGTGACGTCATTGCCGTGGACATCGACGACGTCGCACTCCACGGCGGAACCACGAAGACGGCCGACGGTGAGCCGATAGAGATGGCCGGACTCGCCTGGCGCTTGAAGACAGAAGGGCTCGAGCACAAGGTCGAGATCATCCTTGGCGATCTGGCAGAGGTATCACTTCCTCAGTGTGACCTGATTTTCATCAGTGGCGCGTTGCAGTACTCCCACAACCTGCGCCACAGCATGGCCGGCATGATGTCCAGAATTCAGGCCACGGTGTCACCGGGCGGGTACCTCTACATCGAGTACATGCTTCCGGTGACGGAGGCACACAAGGCGTTGGACAATTACCCCCTGGCGTCCGAGTGGCCGGGATTCTTCGATAACTCCGAGTGGAGCGTTCTTTCCAACCACGTCGCCGATCCTGCTGCGGAGAATCGCGACGGTGCCAAGGTTCTGGGTACGCATCGATTTCTCCACTGGGGCCACCTGATGGCACGGCGCGTCCCCGCGTAAGGGCACACCACCGAGACAGAAAGCAAAATCCTTGGCGATGAAGGTTTCATCCGCAAGTATCTTCTTCCCGCGTGGCGGTTCCGCGCACGTGCTTCGTTATCTCACTCCCCGCCTGCACGACCTGGGCGTACGTTTCGACCTGACGGCCGGATCCACGCGGGCCTTCGCCGGAGGGGACGCCGCACAGTTCTACGGAAGCCTGTGCCGGCACCAGGTGAACTACGACTCGGCGTTCGCGGCGTACGAGCAGGGCTTGGACCCGATGGTGGTCGAGGCTCCGATCCACCCTTCTTACGAGGACAAGGACGGCGTTCCGGATCGGTCATTCGGCCGTGTAGGCCCCGAGGCGACACGCCATCTGGAGTCACGCTGGGCCACACTCTTCCGCGAGTTCGGCTTCGAAAAGGCCGACGTGATCCACCTCAACCACCTCACCCCGATGCAGTCGGCGGCCACCGAAGCAGCCCCCGGCATCCCCATCGTCGCGACGATGCACGGCACGGAGATCAAGTTCTGGCAATCGCTCCTGGCGGCCCACTCTGATGACAGGCCCACGCTGGACCATGCCGACTTCTGGCAGCAGGCCATGTCCCGCTACGCCAACCTGTGCGACCGCATAGTCGCCATCTCCAGCAGCGACGTCACCACTCTCACCGATGAGCTCAAGGTGGACCCGTCACGCATCCGCTACATTCCGCACGGCGTCGACACGGTCCGGTTCCACCCGGTGGAGCTCACCCCCGACCAGGACGAATCCCTGTGGACGAGGCTGCTCGTGGAGGACTGCGCGGCCGCGGAACCGGGGTCTGAACGAGGCACACTGCGCTATACCCGGCCGCAGTTGGCACACCTTTCGCCGGGCCGACGCGAGGAGACCGTACGGCTGATGTGGCTCGGCCGGTTCCTCACACAGAAGCGCCTCGATCAGCTGCTTCGCGTGTTCCGCCGCGTCACCCAGCACATGTCCGACCGGGTCAGCCTGGTCGTCTGGGGCGGCTACCCCGGTGAGTGCGAGGGGGTCCACCCGGTGGAGCTGGCGCGCGAGCTCGGAGTGGATGACCGCGTGTACTTCTGCGGCTGGCGCGGACACGACGATCTGGCCGAGGCTCTGCCCGCGGTCGATGCACTTGTCGTTCCCGCCGTGAACGAGTCATTCGGGCTGATGTACCTCGAGGCGATGGCCAGCGGCGTTCCCGTGCTGGCCACCCGCACCGGCGGCCCCGTGGACTTCGTGGTCGACGACGGCGACTCGGCCAACGGATGGCTCGTCCCGCCGGACGACGACGCCGCACTCGAAGCTCGCCTGGTGGAGATCATCGGGAACAGAGCGGAGCGCCGGCGCCGGGGGGCGAACGCCTTGCGTCTCGCTTTGGACGGGTTCTCCTGGCACTCCGTCGCAGAGCGTTATCGTGATCTATTCGCCGAGGTGCACGCCGGAGGCGGACGGCGCCACGCATCGCATGATGCGCGGCTCGTACCGTCGGATGTCCTGGCCGAGCCCGGTGTCCCTGGAGTCACGACGCAAGGAGATCCACAGTGACCACTGTCCGTAAGGCTGTCATCGCCGCCGCCGGGCTGGGCACGCGCATGTTCCCGATCACGAAGGTGGTCGAAAAGGCGATGCTTCCCATCGGCCGCCGACCCACGATCGACTACATCGTCCGTGAGTGCGCCGCCGCCGGAGTCGAAGAGATCGCGATTGTGGTGCGCAAGGGCAGCACGCAGATTCAGCGGTACTACGGAGATGACAGCGAACTTCGGGCCCTGCTGAGCCGTCGAGGTTGGGCGGAGAAGGCGCGCGCCCTCGACGAGATCAGCTCCGTCCGGTCGATCACCTTCATCGAGCAGTCCCTGGAGGACAGCTACGGCACCGCGCTGCCTGTGATGCTCGCGAAGGACTTCGTCGCCGATGACAGTTTCTTCTTCCTCTCCAGCGACGACCTGCTCCTGGACGAGTCCGGGAAGTCCACCCTGGCGGAGCTTGGGCGCGAAGCCGCCGGTGGCTACGCGCTCGTGGGCCAGCCGGTGCCCAACGCCGCCCTGGAGCGCTACGGCCGCCTCCGTACGGCGGAGACCGACGGACGGCTGGTGCTGACGGACCTCATCGAGAAGGACAGCAGCCTGGCCGACGGCGACCAGGCTCTCATCAACATCAGCAGGTACGCCTTCCCTGCGGAGTTCCTCTCCGTTCTCGCCAAGGTGGCCGAGCACGAGGAGTCAGGGGAGTACCGACTCACCGATGGGCTCCTGGATGTCGTCCATTCCCAGTCGGTCGCCGTGACGCTCAGCCGCGGCAGCTACTACGACCTCGGCAGCGAGCAGGGGCTCGCCGAAGCCACCCAGCACGTCGTCGGCGACTAGCTACTTCGACCGACGGCACGTCACCATTCAAGGAGAAACTGTGGACACACCGGTTCAGGCCCTCGAAGGTCCGCCCATCGACACGCTGGCACCGATCATGTCCGCCGAGGAACTGATCCCCCTGCCCGCACCGGACGACCGCGTCCACAGTTGGTGGACCGAGCATCGCCAGCGGTTGGCGCGAAAGGCCCTTGAGGGGGAGGTCTTCGACAACTACGTCGTCAAGGAGGAAATGCTTGAGGTCTTCCCCAAGAAGGCCGAGCGCGGTGACCGGCTGCCTCCGGACTTCCTGCGTGAGTGCGGAAACCTGATGGGACAGAAGTGGGTTCAGGACAAGCTGGATGGTTACGTGGATCCGGTCGCTGAGCCTACGGAGGCTATTTCGGAGAAGACGGCGAGCCAGCTCTACTACCTCGCCCGTCTCGAGCAGCTGAGCTCAGGCCAGCAGCTCGGTCACGTCGTCGAGATCGGCGCGGGGTTCGGCAATCTGGCCCTGCTCACGCTCGCCCTCGGCGGATGCAGCCGCTACACCATCATCGACCTGCCCGATGTCCTCCCGATAAGCAGGTCCTACCTCTCGGCTCATCTGAGCCCGGAGCAGCTCGCCAAGGTCGAGTTCATCGACGCCATGGACACCGATGCGCTGACCGCCTTCGCGGGCACCGAGGCGGACATCGTCGTGTCGACGTTCGCGTTGACCGAGATGCCCGCCGCCATGCGCAGGTGGTACGCGGCTTTCGTATTGAGCAAGGCCGGCGCCTTCTACGTTGTCGGTCAGCGCACCTTCAAGGGCGAGGACGCGGGTGGGTTCGCCGAGTACGTCCAGCGGCCGTTCACCCTCACCGTCCAGCCCTACCTCTACGACCCGATCGGCTGGCCGACGTTCGAGATGTTCGGGCGGGCTGCCTGAGTTCTTCACAGCCGTCCGTGAGGTGTGCGCCGTTTCACCGCGGCGCACACCTCAACGCCAGGTTTTTCGTGAATGGTGACTATGCGAACTGACATACGCGGCCTGCTGTTCGACATGAACGGCCTCTTCAGGCACTGGCGCAACGCCGGAGCACGAGAGGGCGAGGAGTTGGCGGGCCTGCCGGCAGGGACGTTCGACGTCTATGCCTACCAGCATCCGATGTACCGGCTGGCCAAAGTCGGTGTCATCAGTGATCAGGAGTGGGCGGACGACGTGGAGCGACGGCTCGTCGGGGACTTCGGTCCCGACGCTCAGAAGGCCATACCGCCATGGCGACTCGACCGCGGTGAGACCGATGCAGTCATGATCGACCTCCTCGAACAGGCACAGCGGCAGGTTCCCGTCGGCGTGCTTTCCAACACCACCGATGCCTTCCGCACCGATCTCGAGCACCATGGGATCGCCGGATTGTTCGACTTCGTCCTGCCATCGGCCGACCTCGGTGTGGACAAGCCTTCGCCCCTCGCCTACCGTGCCGCGGCAGAGCGAATGGGCATTGCACCGCAGCACCTCTACTACTCCGACGACGAACCCACCTTCGTCGCGGGCGCGCGCCATGCCGGCCTGGAGGCGGACCTGTTCACGGGTGCGGCCGACTTCGCGGCATCGCTCAACCGGCTCGGTATCGCGGTCACAGTGAGCTAGCCCATTTTCCGTTCCCTCCGTCCCGGACCCTGGGACGGAGGGAACGGGCAGTGCCACGCCGTTCTTCCGGATCATCTGATCGTTGGTTTGGTTACGTCGTTGGCTGATGCCCGGTGGACTCGGATCGAGTCCCACCCGCGTCGTCGTGGGATCCCGGCGGCGATTCCGCGGCCCGTCGACCAGATCGCCAAGCGTGGCCGGTTCGGCGGCAGGCCGCCGGCCTTCGACCGCGACGCCTACCGCCAGCGACGAGGCCACCACCTGCCTCACCGCCCTGCACATCGCGGGCATCTTCATCCGGTCCGCAAGGTGATCCAGAAGAAACGGCCTAACCGCCCCGGCCAGACGACTCCTGGTCCGAGGAACAGTGCGCCGGCATCGAGATCGTCGACGAGACGGTCGTCGAGAGCCCGAGCGTCTCCAAGCGGCACAAACGCTTGGCGCATCCAGGCCAACGCCCCGGGCGCGGTCGGCGTGCGCGGCGGTGCGGCCCGCCCCTGTTCACGACGCTTCCGGGGGGGCGCAGGATGTAGCCGATGCCGCGCCGGGTCTCGATCAGGGACGGGCCGAGCGCGTCCAGCTTCCGGCGCAGGTAGGAGATGTACGTCTTCACGACGCCCAGGTCGCCGTCACCGAAGTCCCACTCATGACCGGCCATCCTGGCATCCGCTGTCGGTGACACTCCCCCGGGTACCCGCTCCCGCCGCCCGCATTCCCTCGCGCCGTCGCGCCGTACCTAGGACACTGGTCCTCGCGGCGGTCCATGGCACGGGGGCCGGCGTCGTGGACCGGCCGGTGCCTGAGGGGGACGACTGATGCGGATGCGGGACAGCCACCGGGCGGATGCGGAACGGCTGTTGGTACGGGCCGTGGAGGAAGAGGCGCGGCGCACCGGGGGACGGACGGATGCGGCCGTCCTGCTGCCCCGGGCGCGGGCCTCGCTCGACAGCATCGCGGACGGGGCGGCCGAGGAGTACGCGGCGTACGTCCGGGCGCTCGACGCCTCGGCGGCCGGGCAGCGGTTCGGGCGGGAGAGTCTGTCGACGCCGTTGCTGGTGACCGGGGTCGCCGCCGCCGCGGCCTTCGGCGCCGATGTGGCGTTCGGTACGGCGTCCGGGCTCGCGCTCGGGGCGGGGGCCGTCGTGGCCGTCGCGGGGGCCACCGCCACCGTGGCGCGGGCGACCGCGTCGCGGCGGCCGGCCGCGCCGGACGCGCCCGGTGGGCCGGAGCAGCTGCGGCTCCAGTGGCTCGCGGCCCTCGATGTGCGGGGCATACGGCCGTTCCTCGACCAGCAGCGGATGCTCGCCGCCACCACACGCGCCCCGGCGAAGAAGGCCGCCGCCAAGGCGCGCACCCCGCTGCGCGGCGGGGACCGCAGCGCAGCCGCCCGGATGCGCTCGCTCCTGGAGCAGTCGTTCGGGCATCTCCCGGCGGCCGACGGGCTGTTCGCGGGGCGGCGGGGCGAACTCGCGCGCATCGGCCAGTGGGTGCACGCGGCCCGTGCCTCGACGGAGACGAAGCCGACCGTCGTCGTGCTGCACGGGCCCCCGGGCGCCGGGCGCACCACCCTCGCGGTGCGGGCGGCGCACGAGCTGAAGGACCAGTTCAAGGGCGCCTGCGTGGTGGACCTGCGGGGAGGGGCGGAGGGCGAGGCCCCGCTGCCGACCCGGGACGCGCTCCTGCATCTGCTGAACCGTCTCGGCGCGCCCCGCGAGCAGCTGCTGTTCCGGGACAGCGCGTCCGCCGAGCAGCAGGTGCGCCGGCTCAGCGAGCTGTACCACCAGCATCTGACCGGCACCGCCGTGACCATCGTCCTCGACGACGCCCGCGACGCGGAGCAGGTCGCCACGCTGATCCCTGAGCGCTCCGACAGCCTGGTCCTGGTCACCGCCCGCGAACCCCTCGACCTCCCCGCGTCGCTGCCCGCCTGGGTGCACCGGCTGGAGGTCGGGGCGCTCGAACCGGGCGGCGCGGAGGAGCTGCTGCGCGCGGTGTCGCAGGAGGCCGAGCCCGGCCCGTACGACTATCCGTCGAGCGAGGCGATCACCGAGCTGTGCGGCGGGCTGCCGCTGGCGCTGCGGATCGCCGGCTCCTCGCTCGGGGCGCGTACGGCGGACGTGCTGGCCGCCGATCTCGCCGCGTACGGTCCGGTGCCGCCCGTCGAACGCGCCCTGTGGCTGCGCTACACCGATCAGTCCGAGCAGGCCAGGCGGCTGCTGCGGCGCCTCGCGCTGGCCGGCCGGGCGAGCCTGGGCGCGGCAGCCGCCGCGGCCCTGCTCTCCGCCGACGAGCAGGAGGCCGGCCGGCTGCTGACGGCCCTGTCCGGGGCCGGGCTGATCGACCACGTACGCGGCTCCCGCTACCGGCTGCACGACCTCGTACGCGGCTTCGCCCTGGCCCGGCTGCTCGACGAGGAGGAGCCCGCCGAGCGCGCGGCGGCGCAGGAACGGCTCATCGCGAACTACGCGGAGCTGGCCGGCGCGGTGATCCGGATGGTCGACGGCAAGATGTCCACCCGGGCCGGACAGTTCGGCTCGCACGGCTTCAGCTCGCTGGACGCGGCCCTGCGCTGGCTGGACGACGAGTCGAGCTTCATCACCTCCGCGCTGCGGCACGCCGAGGGCGTCGACCAGGCCGCGGTGCTCGCCCTGCTCGGCGCGCTGTGCGACTACTGCCTGCTGCGCGGCGACCTCTACCGGCTGGGCGAGATAAGCGAGCTGACCCAGGCGGTCGACCAGGGGCTGCTGGAGCGCTCGGTGCGGTGGCGTACGGGGATCGCGGCCCGTCAGCTCGGTGAGCTGGACAAGGCGCGGACGACGCTGTCCTCCGTCGTGGGGCTCTACCGCGAGGCGCAGAACGACGCCGGTACGGCGCTGGCGCTGTGCTCGCTCGGAATCACCCTGCACCACCAGGGCAACCTCACCGAGGCCTCGGCCCGGCTGCGCGAGGCGATGGAGCTCCAGTCCGCCGCCGGGCAGGACGAGGACCGGGCCTGGTCGATGCACGCGCTGGCCGCCGTCGAGCGCGACCGGGGCAACCCGGCCGAGGCGGTGGCCCTGCTGGACACCGCGCTCACCCTGCACCGCGAGGGCGAGTCGCTGCACGGCGAGGCGTGGACGCGGTTCCAGCTGGGCCAGGTCCGGCTGCGCCTGGGTGAGGTGGAGCAGGCCGACACCGCCCTGCGCGCCGCCCTCGATCTGTACGGGCGGACCCGGGACGAGCGGGGCGTGGCGTGGGCGACGACCCAGCTGGCGCGCGCCCGGCTGCTGGACGGCGAACCGGGCGCGGCCGTCGAGCAGCTGACCGCCGCCCTGGACCGCCACCGCGACAACGAGGACGCGCGCGGCGAGGCCTGGACCCGGTACTACCTGGGCCAGGCACTGGAGGAGTCCGGCGACACCGTCGAGGCCGTACGGCAGCTGGAGCGGGCCCGCACGATGTTCTCGCGGATGCGCGACGTCTACGGCCTCGCGTGCGCCCGGCACCACTCGGGGCGCGTCACCCGCGACCAGCGCGCCGCGCAGACGGGCAACCTGCGCAATTCGGGGTTCGCCCGCCAGCTGCTCGTCGACGCGCGGGCGGACTTCCGGCGCATCGGGGTGGCCCACGGCGAGGCGTGGACCTGCCTGGACCTCGCGCTGATCGACGCGGGCAACCAGCGGGCGCCCCAGGCCCTGGAGCTGTGCGGCGAGGCGGCCGGGCTGTTCGAGTCGTACGGCGACGCGCGCGGCGCGGACTGGGCGCGCTTCCTGCGCTGCACGCTGCTGCCGTACGCCTCGCCCGGCGGGATCGAGGTGGGCACGGTGGTCGCCCAGCAGGAACTGGCCGACCTCCGCGCCGCCGCCCACCCGTCCCGGGACCCCAAGGTGAACGAGTGCGCGGACACGTACCGCGTGATCCTGGACCGGGGGACGGACCTGGAAACGGGCTGGCAGGCCTGGACCCTGGGCCTGATCCCGTCCCGCCGGACCCGGGAGATCATGGGCGTAAGGGTCTGATCTCCGCACCATCAACGCCGGACCGGCCACAATCCAGCCCGCCCGGCGCTTGAGGGCATCCTTTCAGCCCGTCCGGCGCTTGAGGACACGGCAGGCGGGGCGCAGCCAAGCGCGCCCCGCCGTACTACTTCCGCTTCGCGGAAACCGGTTCCGCCGGCTCCTCCGACGCCGGCCCCGCCGGCCCCTCCGCCGGCGCCTCCTCGAAGTTCACCCGCCCCATGTGCCGGTTCATCGACTTCATCAGCGCCCACACGCCCACGGCGAGCGCCGCGAAGACGATGAAGCCGAGGACCCCGGGGGTCACCTTGTTCTTGTCGAGTTCCTCGGCGGCGAGCGGGACGAGGTTCGTCAGTGCCTGAGTCGCGTACATATCAGGCATTGTCGCGGATGCCCGCGAAGAGGTCGCTCTCGGGGAGGGAGGTCTCGACGAGAGACTTCGCCAGCTCGTACTCCTCGGTCGGCCAGACCTCCCGCTGGATGTCCATCGGGACGCGGAACCAGCCGCCGTCCGGATCGATCTGCGTGGCGTGCGCGATCAGCGCCTTGTCGCGGATCTCGAAGAAGTCCGCGCACGGAACATGCGTGGTCAGCGTGCGCTCGGCGCGCTCGAACTCCTTCCAGCGCTCCAGCCAGTCCCCGTACGGCGACTCCAGGCCGCGGGCGAGCAGCGCCTCGTGCAGGGCGACGGTGCGCGGCCGGTTGAAGCCCTGGTTGTAGTAGAGCTTCTGCGGCGCCCAGGCGGGGCCGAACTCCGCCTCGGGGAACTTCTCGGTGTCCGCCGCGCCCTCGAAGGCGATCATCGAGATGGTGTGGGTCATGATGTGGTCGGGGTGCGGGTAGCCCCCGTTCTCGTCGTACGTGGTGATGACCTGCGGCCGGAACGCGCGGATCTTCGCGACGAGGCGGCCCGCCGCGACGGTCTCGTCCTCCAGCGCGAAGCAGCCCTCGGGCAGCGGCGGCAGCGGGTCGCCCTCGGGCAGGCCGGAGTCGACGAAGCCGAGCCACTCCTGCTTGACGCCCAGGATCTCCCGGGCCTCGTCCATCTCCTTCCGGCGCACCTCGTGGATGTTCTCCTCGATGTACGCGTCACCCTGGAGTTTCGGGTTGAGGATGGAGCCGCGCTCGCCCCCTGTGCAGGTCACGACCAGCACGTCCACCCCCTCGGACACATACTTGGCCATGGTGGCCGCGCCCTTGCTCGACTCGTCGTCGGGGTGAGCGTGTACGGCCATCAGTCGAAGCTGCTCAGTCAAGACTCGATCCTCAGTCACTGGTCGCATTGTGCAACTTCTATAGTGACCGAACCGGGGGGTGGAAAATTCCTCGATCCCCGGCACGGGAGGAACGATCATGACGGCGGTGCGCGAGGCGCTTCCCGAGAACCGCTACGGCCGCTCCGCGGA
Organism: Streptomyces sp. NBC_00708; assembly: GCA_036226585.1. Classification (GTDB taxonomy): domain Bacteria; phylum Actinomycetota; class Actinomycetes; order Streptomycetales; family Streptomycetaceae; genus Streptomyces. The sequence continues at coordinate 4,545,031 of CP108997.1, read as the reverse complement.
CCAGCGGGCGGACCGCAAGCTCAAGATCATCGGCGCGGTGCTCGGCGCCGTCCTGCTGGGCGTGATCGGCTGGATCGGGTACGGCTATGTGGCCGGGCAGGGCCTGAGCGCCGAGGTGATCAAGTTCAAGGTGGTCTCGGACGAGCAGGTCCAGGTGCACCTGGAGGTCCGCAAGGACACGGACGCCAAGGGCTACTGCACGCTGCGCGCGCAGCGGGAGGACGGTACGGACGTCGCCCGCAAGGACTTCCGTTTCGACGGCGACACCGGCCGGATCGACGAGATCCTGACCCTGCGCACGACGTCCCGGGCGACCGCCGTCGAGCTGCTGGGCTGCACGGACGACGGCGGGGCGTCGAGTTGACCGCAGCACGCCCGTCGTAACCCCAGTTGACGGGCTCCGACCTGCGCTTTCCTCGGTCGGGACTTTTACCTTCTCCCCCTTTTCCCGGTGAATTGTTAGGCTCGTGGTTTCGCCCACCCGAAGGAGCGCATGCTTCCGGGTAGGGCGTTGCTTTGTATTCCCAGTACCGACGAGGAGCACCCTGTGACCCAGACCAGCGAAAACGTCACCTGGCTCACGCAGGAGGCGTACAACCAGCTCAAGGCCGAGCTGGAGTACCTGTCTGGTCCCGCGCGCACGGAGATCGCCGTCAAGATCGCGGCGGCCCGTGAGGAGGGGGACCTGCGTGAGAACGGCGGGTACCACGCGGCCAAGGAGGAGCAGGGCAAGATGGAGCTCCGGGTGCGCCAGCTGACCCAGCTCCTCGAGCACGCGAAGGTCGGCGAGGCGCCGGCCGACGACGGCGTGGTCGAGCCCGGCATGGTCGTGACGATCGCCTTCGACGGCGACGAGGACGACACGATGACCTTCCTGCTGGCCTCCCGCGAATACGCGAGCGCCGACATCGAGACGTACTCGCCGCAGTCGCCGCTCGGCGTGGGCGTGAACGGCAAGAAGATGGGCGAGAACGCCGACTACGAGCTGCCGAACGGCAAGACCGCCACGGTCAAGATCCTTTCGGCGAAGCCGTACTCCGGCTGACCTGCGGGTCCGACGCCGAGAGCCCCGGCCGCGGTGCGGCCGGGGCTCTCGCGTGTCCGGGGTCCCTCAGACGGAGACCGAGCGGTACTTGCGCACGGCCAGGGTCCGGAAGACCAGGATGATCAGGACGGACCAGATCAGCGAGGCCCAGACGGGATGCTCCATCGGCCAGGCACCCGTCACGGACTTCGGGACGCCGGGGATGGTGTTGCCGAACAGTTCGCGGGCCGCCGCCACCGTGGCACTGAACGGGTTCCACTCGGCGACGTACTGCAGGAAGGCCGGCATGCCGTTGACCGGCACGAAGGCGTTCGAGATGAAGGTCAGCGGGAAGAGCCAGATCAGGCCGCCCGAGGTGGCGGCCTCCGGAGTGCGGACGGTCAGGCCGATCAGCGCGCCGATCCAGGTGAACGCGTAGCCGAGCAGCAGGAGCAGACCGAAGCCCCCGAGCACCTTGCCGATGTTCTCGTGGGTGCGCCAGCCGACGAGCAGTGCGACGCCCGCGAGGACCGCCAGCGTGACGGCGGTCTGCACCAGGTCGGCCAGGGTCCGCCCGGTGAGCACGGCGCCCCGCGCCATGGGCAGCGACCGGAACCGGTCGATGAGTCCCTTGTGCATGTCGTCGGCGATTCCGGCGCCGGCCCCCGCGGTGGCGAAGGTGACGGTCTGCGCGAAGATGCCGGCCATCAGGAATTCCTTGTAGGCGCTCGCGCTGACGCCCGCGCCCGGGATGGCGATCGAGCCGCCGAAGACGTACGTGAACAGCACCACGAACATGACCGGCTGGATGATCCCGAAGAGGATCATCTCGGGGATCCGGGTCATGCGGATGAGGTTGCGCCGGCCGATGACCAGCGAGTCGCGGACCGACTGGCCGATGCCACCGCCCGGCCGTGGGGCGCCCGTGCGGGCGGTTTCGCTGAGGGCGCTCATTTCTCCGTCTCCGATTCGGGGGTCGCGGCCTCGTTCTTCTCCTGCTCGGCGGCGTGACCGGTCAGGGAGATGAACACGTCGTCGAGGGTGGGGCGGCGCAGTCCGATGTCGTCGATCTCCACGCCCTGGGCGTCGAGGTCGCGGATGACCTCGGCGAGGAGCTTGGCGCCGCCGTCGACCGGGACGGTCAGCTTGCGCATGTGCGGCAGGACCGCGGTCTCGCCCTTGCCGAGGCGGGTGAGGACGGTGCGGGCCTGTTCGATCCGGTCGGGGTCGTGCACGACGACTTCGACGCGCTCGCCGCCGGTGCGGGCCTTGAGCTGGTCGGAGGTGCCGCGGGCGATGACCCGGCCGTGGTCGATCACGCAGATGTCGTGGGCGAGGTGATCGGCCTCCTCCAGGTACTGCGTGGTCAGCAGCAGCGTCGTACCGCCGGCGACCAGTTCCTCGATGACCTCCCAGAGCTGCTGGCGGTTGCGCGGGTCGAGGCCGGTCGTCGGCTCGTCCATGAACATGACCGGCGGGGAGACGACGAGCGCCGCCGCCAGGTCGAGGCGGCGGCGCATGCCCCCGGAGTACGTCTTGGCGGGCCGGTCCGCCGCGTCGGCCAGGTTGAACCGCTCCAGCAGTTCGCCCGCCCGTACCTTCGCCGCGCGCCCGCTCATCTGGTAGAGCTGGCCGACCATGCGCAGGTTCTCGCGGCCGGTGAGGTATTCGTCGACGGCGGCGAACTGGCCGGAGAGCCCGATCGAGCGCCGCACCTCGTTGGGATTCTTCAGTACGTCGATCCCGGCGACGAAGGCCCTGCCGCTGTCGGGCCTGAGCAGCGTCGTCAGGACGCGGACCGCGGTCGTCTTGCCGGCCCCGTTGGGTCCGAGGAGGCCGAGGACGGTGCCTTCCGGCACGTCGAGGTCGACACCGCCGAGTGCAGTGACGTCCCCGAAGGTCTTCACAAGCCCTTCGGCATAGATGGCGCCTGGCATATGGGATTCCCCCAGTGCATTCGGGTGGCTACCTCTCAGACCCCAGATCCTAGGTAGGCCGGGAGCGCCGTGCCCGATGAACACACAAGCCGGGGCATACCTGTCAGCCCATCACCAGATAGCCCGCGTCCCGCAGCGCCGCCCTCACGTCGTCGCAGTGCTCGGGGCCCTTGGTCTCCAGCTGCAGTTCGACCTCCGCCTCGGTGAGGCCGAGCCTGGGGTCGGTACGGGCATGGCTGATGTCGAGGACGTTGGCGTCGGCCACCGACAGCACGCCCAGCATCGTGGCCAGCGCGCCGGGCCGGTCCGTGAGGCGCAGCCTGAGACTGAGGTAGCGGCCGGCCGCCGCCATGCCGTGGGTGAGGATGCGCTGCATCAGCAGCGGGTCCACATTGCCGCCGGAGAGCAGGGCGACCACGGGCCCGTGGAAGGACTTGGGGTCGCTGAGCAGCGCGGCGACCGGGCTCGCCCCGGCGGGTTCGACGACCATCTTGGCCCGCTCCAGGCAGAGCAGCAGGGCACTGGACAGCTCGTCCTCGGAGACCGTACGCACCTCGTCGACCAGGTCCCTGACCAGGGCGAACGGCACGTCGCCGGGGCGTCCGACCTTGATGCCGTCCGCCATCGTCTGGAGCGTGCCGAGGGAGACGGGGCGGTCGGCCGCCAGGGACGGCGGGTAGCAGGCGGCGCCGGCCGCCTGCACACCGATGATCCGCACGTCGGGCCGGACCGCCTTGACCGCGACCGCGATGCCGGCCGCGAGCCCGCCGCCGCCGACCCCGACGACGATCGTGCGGACCTCGGGGCACTGTTCCAGGATCTCCAGGCCGACCGTGCCCTGTCCGGCGATGATGTCGGCGTGGTCGAAGGGGTGGATGAAGACCGCGCCGGTCTCGCGTGCGTACTCCTGCGCGGCGGCCAGGGTCTCGTCGACGACGGTGCCGTGCAGCCGCACGCGCGCACCGTACTCACGGGTCGCGGCGACCTTCGGCAGCGGTGCCCCGACCGGCATGAAGACCGTGGCGCGTACGCCGAGGAGCGCAGACGCGAGGGCGACACCCTGCGCATGGTTTCCGGCACTCGCGGCCACGACGCCGGCGGCGCGTTCGACCGGGGTGAGTCCCGAGATGCGTACGTAGGCGCCCCGCAGTTTGAACGAGCCGGTCCGCTGCAGGTTCTCGCACTTGAACAGGACCGGAGCCCCCACCAGGCCGGAGAGATGGCGGCTGCCCTCCAGCGGGGTGACCCTGGAGACCCCGGAGAGCATCTTCTGCGCCCCCCGTACGTCGTCGAGGATCACGGAGGGAAAGCTGCCGGGCGACGGGAAGTTCATACCGTAAGTCTTGCAGCTCGCAGGGGCTCCGGCCGCCGCTTGCGGGGCCGTCCTGCGCCGATGTCCGCAGGTTTGTGCAGCACTGGTACGCGTTGCCCCGGGGCCGCGTACTCTGTCCCCCACCCATCCGACACCGCACGAAGAGAGCCCCCGGCCATGCCCCCTCAGGACATGACGACTGCCTCGTCTCCATCCGGGGCCGCAGCCCCGGAAAACCCGGGTCCCGACCACCTTCTCGACAGCCTCCAGCATCAGGTGGCCGTCTTCGCCCGCCGGGCCGAGCAGACCCGCCTCGGCGGGGTGGGCCAGGTGCGCAACTCGATGGACCGGGCGGCGTATCTGCTGCTGAACCGGCTGGACCGGGAAGGGCCGATGGGCGTCAAGGCGCTGGCCGCCGGGATGGGGATCGACTCCTCCACGGTGACCCGGCAGGTCGCGCCGCTGGTGGACACCGGTCTGGTGAAACGGACCTCGCACCCGGAGGACGGGCGCGCGGTCGTGCTCCAGCTCTCTCCGCGCGGGCAGGCCCGGCTGGACGAGGTACGGGGCTCGCGGCGGGAGTTGATGTCGCAGGTGACGGACGGGTGGAGCGAGGAGGAGCGGGACACGTTCTGCGCGCTGCTCACCCGGTTCAACGCGGCGCTGGCGGCCCGGCAGGCCACGCACCAGACGGCCCCGGCGGGCTGAACACCTGCTCGGTCCCGGGGGGTTGACCTCGCGGGCGCGGCGCGCTCGGATTGAGGTGTGCGAGAGCGCCACGCGGGCCGACAGCGGTGCCGCGCCCAGGACTTCGAGTCCTTCGTCGCGGGCGCGGCGGGCCGCCTGCTGCACACCGCCACGCTGCTCACCGCCGAACCGCTGGACGAGCCGGGCGCCAACCCGCGCGCGCTGCGTCTGCTCCACGCCTCGCTGGCCCGGACGTTCGCCGGCTGGGACGGGCTGCGGGGCGAGGACCCGTACGACCGCACCCGGCAGGATCTGGCGGGCCGGTTCGCCCGCGAGGCGTGGCGCCACCACCGTCCGCGCGGCGGGCTGCTGGACCGGCTGACCCCCCAGGAACGCCTGGTCCTGGTGCTGCGGTTGTACGAGGGTGTCCCGGAGGAACAGACCGCGGCCCTGCTCGGGCTTCCCCGGGACCGGGTGCGCGCGGTCTGCAACCGGTCGGTGGCCACGATGCGCGGCACCCGGAGCCCGACCGCGCGCCGGGGGCCCGCCCGGCTGCTGGGGGCGGCGCCGTGAGCGGCACCGGGCGCCGCGAGGACCAGGTGCGGCGGATGCTGGAGGGCCCGCATCCGCAGGTGCCCGCCGATCTGGCGGAGCGGGCGGCGGAGCGGGGCGGCCGGCTGCTGCGGCGCCGGCGGGCGCTGCGCCGGCTGGGGATGCTGGCGGTGGTCGCGGCGGTGGCGGTGTTCACGGTGTGGGCGCTGCTGGTCCGGCCCTGGGAGGCGCCGCCGGCGGGGACCACACCGCCGCTGGACGGCTGGTAGACGCGAAGGGTACGGCGTCCCGGTCTACCCTGGAATGGAGGGGTCAGGAGGCTGTGATGACCAGGAAGATCGCTGACTGCCGCAAGTATCCGAGTGAGTCGAACTGCTCGCTGACGATCGCCGGCGAGGAGGAGGAAGTGGTGCGGGCCGCGAGCGAGCACGCCGTCTCCGTCCACCAGCACACCGACAGCCCCGAGCTGCGTGAGCAGGTCAGGGCGACGCTGGAGGACGAACCGGTCTCCGCCTGAACGGCTGCCGTACGCGGGCGGGACCGGCGACTCCGGCCCCGCCCCTTGCGCGTCTCGGCGCCTCTCAGCCCAGCGCCTGCGTCAGGTCGGCGAGCAGGTCGTCCGCGTTCTCGATGCCGACGGAGAGGCGGACCAGGTCGGCCGGAACCTCCAGCGGGGAGCCCGCCGCCGAGGCATGCGTCATCCGGCCCGGGTGCTCGAGGAGCGATTCGACGCCGCCCAGGGACTCGCCCAGGGTGAACAGCTTCGCCCGGTTGCAGACCTCGACCGCCGCCTCCTCGCCGCCCTCGACGCGGAAGGACACCATGCCGCCGAAGGCCTTCATCTGCTTGGCGGCGACCTCGTGGCCCCGGTGCTCGGGCAGGCCGGGGTAGAGGACCTGGGTGACCTTGGGGTGCCGGGTCAGCAGCTCGGCGACCTTGGTCGCGTTCTCGCTGTGGCGGTCCATGCGGACGGCCAGCGTCTTGATGCCGCGCAGCACCAGCCAGGCGTCGAACGGGCCGGCCACGCCGCCCATGGCGTTCTGGTGGTAGACCAACTCGTCGGCCAGGTCCGGGTCGTTGACGATCAGCGCGCCGCCGACGACGTCCGAGTGGCCGCCCATGTACTTGGTGGTGGAGTGCACGACGACGTCGGCGCCGAGCGCCAGCGGCTGCTGGAGGTAGGGGCTGGCGAAGGTGTTGTCGACGACGAGGCGCGCACCGGCGGTGCGGGCGACCTGGGCGACGGCGGCGATGTCGGTGATGCCGAGCAGCGGGTTGGACGGGGTCTCCACCCAGACCGCCTTGGTGCGCGGGGTGATCGCCGCGCGGACCGCCGCCACGTCCGAGGTGTCGGCGACGGAGAACTCCACGCCCCAGCGCGAGGCGACCTTCGCGAACAGCCGGAACGTGCCGCCGTAGGCGTCGTTCGGGATGACCACGTGGTCGCCGGGGGTCAGCAGCGTACGGAGCAGGCAGTCCTCGGCGGCGAGGCCGGAGGCGAAGGCGAGTCCGCGCCGGCCGCCCTCCAGGGCCGCGAGGTTCTCCTCCAGGGCGGTACGGGTCGGGTTGGCGCTGCGGCTGTACTCGTAGCCGCCGCGCAGCCCGCCCACGCCGTCCTGCTTGTACGTGGAGACCTGGTAGATGGGCGGAACCACGGCGCCGGTGAGGGGGTCGGCGGTGTTCCCCGCGTGGATCGCGCGGGTTTCGAAGCTGTGCTGGTCGCTCATGGGGCCGAGCGTAGTTCGTCGCGAGGGGGCTGACGGGCCACCTTGCCGTCCGGTGACAATGGGGGCATGGAGATTCTGTGGTTCCTGCTCGCGTTGTGCCTGCTGACCGCCGCGATCGGCCCGTATGTGCTGCGGCGGCGCGGGGGCGGTATCCGGCTGGCCGCGCCCGGCTCCCCCGATGCCGCCGACCCGCAGGACTACGGCTTCGTGCGCCAGGAGGAGCTGGACGTGCGGACGCCGGGAGCGGACCAGGACCTGCTGGACGTGCTGGAGGTCGTGCAGCACACCCAGGAGTGGCGGGCCGCGTCCCAGCTGCTGGCCGGGACGCCGAAGGAGGGCGAGCTGCGCTGGCAGCGGGTACAGGCGTTCGCCGGGGCGGCCTCGCTGGAGCTGCTGCGGCAGCCGGGCGTCGGCGGGGCGTGGCTGCGCAAGTGGCGCGCGGAGGCGCCGAAGGACGCGGGCGCGGCGGCGGTGCACGCGGAGTTCCTGGTGCAGCAGGCGTGGCGTTCCTCGACGGCGGGTACGGACGACTTCCGGATCATTCTGGAGGAGGCCCGTACGGTGATCGGCGAGGCGGCCCTGCTGGCCCCGGGCGACCCGGTCCCGTACATCGTGGAGCTGGCGGTCGCGCGTGGACTGGGGTACTCCGGCGAGGAGTTCGACCAGCTGTGGGCGAAGATCATCGACCGGGCGCCCGCGCACATGGGCGCGCATATCGCGGCGCTGCACTTCTGGAGCGAGCGGTGGCACGGCTCGCGCGAGGAGGCCGACCGCTTCGCGACGGCCGCCGCGGCCCGCGCCCCGCAGGGCTCGCTGCTGGCCGCGCTCCCGCTGTTCGCGGTGTACGAGCATCTGCCCGAGGTCAATCTGGTCCGGGGCTTCTACGAGAGCCAGGTCGTGACCAGGGCGGTCGAGGGCGCGATGTTCGCGGTGCACGCGGCGCGCGCCGACGACCCGATGCTGCCCCACGCACGCCATCTGCTCGTCCTGTTCCTGGTCCGGATGGAGCGCTGGTCGGAGGCGGTGCACCAGCTGGTCCACATCGACGGGTACGTGGGCGCGCTGCCGTGGACGGCGAGCGAGGACCCGGCCGCCGAGTACGCGGTGTACCGGGCGCTGGCGGTCGCGGGCTACGAGGCGAACGGCGGCAGCCCGGCGTCCCTGCCGCACTGAGAGGGAGACGGCGGGGCCTGTCCGGACCGGCGCGGGGTGTGCGACGGTGGACCCTCCGTCCCTACAGCAAGGACTTCAGCGTGGCACGCCTGATACCCCTCGTCCTGATCGGCCTCGGTCTCTACTTCTGGTTCAAGGCCCGCAGGCGCGCCGACGCCTACGCCGACGCCGCGGAGCGGGGCGAGGACGCGCCCCGGAGCTGACCGGACCGGCAGGAATCCGCGGGGGATCCGGCGCGTTGTACGGACAGCACGCCGATCCAGGAGGAGCCCCCGTATGTTCCTGCACCGCCGCACCCCGCAGCTCCCCACCCCGGAGGAGGCCCTGCGCGGCCGTCCGGTCCCCGAGTTCACCGTCCCGTCCCGCCACACCGTCCTGGGCAACCCGCTGCTGGGCCCCTACCCGGAGGGTCTGGAGGTCGCGGACTTCGCCCTGGGCTGTTTCTGGGGCGCCGAGCGCAAGTTCTGGCAGACGGACGGCGTCTGGACGACGCTCGTGGGCTACCAGGGCGGCTACACGGAGAACCCCGCGTACGAGGAGGTCTGCTCCGGCCTCACCGGTCACACGGAGGCGGTCCGTGTCGTGTACGACCCGTCCGTGGTCACGTACGCCGAGCTGCTGAAGCTGTTCTGGGAGTCGCACGACCCGACCCAGGGCTTCCGCCAGGGCAACGATGTCGGGACGCAGTACCGCTCCGCCGTCCACACCCACACCCCGGAGCAGGCGGAGGCCGCCGCGGCCTCCCGCGAGGCGTACCAGAAGGTGCTGACGGCCTCCGGCCACGGGGAGATCACCACGGAGATCCTTCCGGCCGAGGGGCGTACGTTCTGGCCCGCCGAGCCGGCGCACCAACAGTACCTGGACAAGAACCCGGGCGGCTACTGCGGCATCGGCGGCACGGGCGTCTCCTGCCCGGTGGGCGTGGCCCCGGCCGGCGAGTGACGGCGGGGCGGGTTCAGCCGCCCGTATAGGTGAAGCCGGCCCAGCAGTACGCCGGGGAGTGCTCCGAGGCGTTCTCCCAGAGGCGCAGGCCCGGACCCTGAAGGGGCGGGGACGCGAGCAGGTGCGGGAAGCGTTCCCGCACCTGCCGGTTGGTGGCGGACCGGAGCCAGATCTGGGCGCTGCGCAGGGCCTCGGCCGGTTCGGTGTCCTCCTCCCAGTTCTCGTAGAAGGCCGCCATCAGCAGGTTGGTGGACGCGTCGGGCACCGGCCAGAGCGACCCGATGATGCCGGCCGCGCCGGCGGCCAGGAAGGCAGACGGCAGGCCGGTCGACTCGTCCGGGAGCCGCAGGCCGGGCACGGCCGTCTCGCACGCCGACAGCACCGCGAGGCGTACGTCCACCCGGGTCTCGATGAGGGTCCGCAGGGTCAGTGGTTCTCCGCCGGCGAGGAGCAGGGCGCTCTCCAGCGGCTGGTCCGGGCGTGCCACGCCGTGGCACGCGAAGTGCGCGACATCGCAGTCGGCCAGCGCCGCCAGGGTCGCGTCGAGCGTCGCGTCGGCGCCCTTGAGGTGTACGTGGCCCGGGAAGCGGGCCCGTGCCGCGGCGATCTCGGCCTCGGTCGTCACCGGGGCGGAACCGGGCTGCGGGTTGTCCACGGCCAGCAGCCGGCCGGGGCGCCCGTGCCGGGTGGCCCAGCCGCGGGCCACCAGCGCGGCCCTGGCGTTGGGGGCGTGTGTGAGCAGCAGGGAGTCGAGGGCATGGCCGCCACCGGCCGCGTCCCCCGTCCGGGCGGCGTGCAGGGGAAGCAGCGACAGCAGGCCGGCCGGCACCAGCGTGGCTCCCGGATGTCCGTCCAGCGCCGTCAGTAGCGGGTCCATGACGGCCGGCCCGAGCGCTCCGGTGATCTCGTCGGCCACCCGCCTCAGCCCTATCCCCCGGGTGTCGAGCAGCCGGACCACCGCCGACTGCACGAAGGCGTCGGTGAGCGCGGGCAGCGCGACCGTGTGCGCCTCACCGTCGCCGTCGACGACGATCGCCCGCCCCGCCCATGGCGTGCTGACGAGGTAGACGAGCGGCTGGTGCGCGGCGACCTCGACGATGTCCTCGTAGCGTGGGCGGGTGAGGAAGCGGGCGTACCCGTCCACGCTGCGGATCTCGTCGATCACCTGGTCGAGCTCGGCCCGGCGCTGCCGGAGGAGCCCGGTCAGGTCCTCTCCGCCGGCGGAGCCCCGGCCGCCGGTACGGGCGGCCGCCCGTTCCAGGCCGGTGAGGGCCAGCGCGGCGGCCTCGTAGGCTTCGGCCAGGTCCGCGCGACCCTTCCCGGCGAGCCTGCCGAGGTCGGTGCGTTCGCGTTCGAGTGTGTCGGCGAGTTGCAGGGCCAGGCCGCTCTCCAGCAGGAGGGCGGCGCCCGCGTGATCGCCGAGTTCCGTACGGGCGAAGGCGCCGGCCGCGACGAGCCGTCCGGCCTCCGTCAGCCGGGCCTCCCGGTGCGCCCGGGTGAGCTGGCCCCGGAAGAGCCGGTGGGCGGTGTCCAGGCCGAGGTCCGCCGCCTCCGCGACCTCGTCCCATGCCCCGCGCCCGCCCGCCCACCGCGCCCAGTTCGAGGCGGCCCCGTGCGTTTCGACGCCCAGCTCGGCCGCGAGCCGGCAGGCCGAGCGCAGGGCGGCGACGGCCCGCTCCAGGTCGGCCGGGCGGCCGGTGGCGGTGTGCCGCAGCGCCATGGCCGAACCGAGGCCGCTCAGGAGCAGGGGCAGCATGGCCGAGCCCCGGGTCTCGTAGGAGAGGGACATTTCGAGCCGCCGTACCGCCTCGTCGAGGTCCGCCACCGGTCCGCCGGACCGGTGGCGGGCGGTCAGGGCGCCGGCCAGGTTGGTCAGCAGCCGGGTACCGACGCTGCCGGGTCCCTCCTCGCCCACGGCGAGCCGCAGGCAGGCGATGGCCTCGTCCAGGTCGGCCGGTTCGCCGCTCAGTCCGTAGCGGCGCAGCAGCACGGTCCCGACGTCCCCCTCGGCATGGGGCCGCAGCGCCGATCTCGGGTCGGTGCGGTCGCGCAGCTCGCGGTAGAGGCCGACGGCCCGGTCGACATCCTCCGGATCGTGGAGCCCGGCGCCCCGGTTCTCGAGGGCGGCGGCCAGCGACCGGGCGACCCGGTGCCGGTACGCTCCCCGCCCGTGCGCGTCGCCGTGTGCCTCGCCGAGTACGTCGACGGCCTCGTCGAGGTACGCCAGGTCGCCGGATGCCTCGGAGAGGGAGACCAGCGCCTCACCCAGGAGGGCGACGGCCTCCTGGTCCCGCTCGGGAGCCGGCCGCGCGTCGCGCACGCCGCGCAGCAGGGCGACGGCGCGCCGCACGTGGGTGACGCGGCCGGTCGCCTGGTACAGCAGCCGGAGCAGCGCGGCCAGGGTGGTGGTCGCGCGGACCGCCCGCTCACCGGTGGCATCCCGGCGTACGGCTTCCGTCGTCGCGATGGCGATGTCCAGGTGCGTCTGCTCGCCGGTGCGTTCGTACAGGCGCCGGCGCAGGTCGGCCGAGGCGCCCACCAGCTCCGGCACGGTGCCGGCCACGCTGTCGCCCTCCAGCAGTTCGGCGATCCGGACGGCCTGCCGGGCGTGCGCGCCCTGGGCACCGGGGTAGAGCGAGGCATCGGTCAGCAGCACGCCGAGCATGTGGGCGAGCACCAGGTGCCGGGCGGCGTCGGGCCGCGCCAGCTCCAGCGCCTCGGAGAGCAGCGGCACGGCCTCGGCCAGCCCGGCTTCGTCATTGCACTCGATCAGCAGCCGGGCCAGGTCGTACAGCACCCGGAGGCGCTGGCCGCGGGTGTCGCCGCGGAGCAGTTCGCGCCCCAGCTCGGCGGCCCGGTCAGCCGATTCACGCGCCTGCGTCACCTCGAAATCGTGGTGGAGCAGCCGCATCAGCCGCAGGCGCGCCACCAGGAGGTCCTGGGCCGCGGGCTCGCCCAGCCGTTCGAGCCCGTCGACCGCCGACTGGGCGAGCCCCAGCGCACGGGCCCGCTCCCCCTGGTGCCCGTCCGAGTCCTTGGAGGCGCGTACGGCCATGGCCTCGGCCAGGCAGCTGCGGTAGACGGCCAGCGCGGCGGGGTCCGTGGTGGCCTCCGCTGCGGATTCGAGCAGCCGCACCGCCTCGTCCGCCCCGTCGGCCGTCGGGGCACGCAGCAGCAGGGTGCTCGCGAGGACGTAGGACAGGTCCGGGGATTGTCCGGGCGGGGCGGTGGCGACGACGGCGCGCATCTCGTCGATGAGCCTGGCGATCCGGGCGTTGTGCCGGGGCAGCCCGCTCGCGGTCATGGCCTCGGTCATCAGGGGCAGCGCCCAGGCGGTGAACACCGGTGGCAGCCGCGGCCAGCCCGGATGCGTCAGCAGCAGGTCCGCCGTGCGGGCCGCGTCCTCGGTCCGGGTGCCGGCCGTGCGGTGCAGGTGGACGTAGTCCCGCAGCCGCATCGCCAGCACGGCGATGTCGTCGTCGACCACCCCGCGGTAGCCGCTGAGTTCCGCGAATGCCGGGACGATGCCCAGTGCACGGGCCAGCTCCACGGCGCGCAGGGTCGCCGTCAGCCCTTCGATCCCCTCGGGCGGTCCCTCGGCCTCGAAGCCCCGGACCAGGCGTGCCAGCTCCACGGACACCGCGTCGAGGGCGTCGGGTTCGGCCAGGACGAGGTCCAGCATGTCGGACCAGATGGGCGCGCAGTACAGCTGGGCCGCCAGTTCGCGGGCACGGGCGCCGGGGCCGGTCGCGGAGCCGGTCGACACCCCGTGGGGTTCGGCGAGCCGGCTGCGGGCGCGCTCGGCGATCTCCGGCGGCCCGGCCAGGCACTGCTCCCACTGCCGGCGGGCCTCCTCGAACCGCTGCAGGGCCTCGAACACCACTCCCAGGTCGAAGCGCGCCCGGTACGAGTGGAAGGGGTGGCGGATCTCGACGGCCCGGCGCAGCTCCGCTTCGGACTCCGTCGTCCGGCCCTCCCGGAAGAGCAGTTCGCCGATGTTGGTGAGTGCGCGGGCGTGCTGCTCGGTGTCGGGGCCCTCCGCTGCCGCGCGGTAGGCGGCCAGCGCCTCGTCGGTCCGGCCCAGCCGCGCCAGGAGCAGCCCCAGGTTGACCGCGGCCTCGCCGGCGCCCGTGGTGTCCCCGTCGGCGGCTGTCCGGTACGCCTCGATCGCCGCCCGGGCGCTCGCGGATCCGGCGTCCGTCACGGTGGAACTCAGCAGGTTGCCGAGGCTGTTGGCGGCCAGCGCGCGGTCCTCCCGGTCCCCGTCCGCCATGGCCTGCCGGAACGCCCGCTCGGCGCCGGCCGTGTCGCCGAGCCGCCCGAGCAGCAGGCCGAGCCGGAACGCCGACGGGCCGACGTGCGGGCCCCCGGTCCGGCATGCCTCGGCGAGAATCCGGGCCGCGCGGCCCGGCTCCCGTTCGGCGAGCAGGCGCGCGGCGTCCAGGGCGGCCCACCGGGAGTCCTGGGTGCCGGCCGCCATCGCCCGCTCGTACGCCGCCAGCGCCGCGTCCTCGTCCTCCGGTTCATGGGCGATCCCGAGCCACAGGTCCGCGGCGGCCCGCTCCGCGCGGTCGCCCGCCTCCCGCGCCCTGGTCAGCGCGGCCACGGCCGCAGGGGCCTCGCCGCGCGTCAGCCGCAGCACACCGAGGTTGAACCACTGGCCCGGGGTGAGGCCGTCCACGCCGTCGGAGGTGCGCCGTGCGCCCAGCAGCAGCAGCGCGGCGTCCATGTCGTAGCTGTCGAGGAGTGGGGTGTCGCCTGCGATGAACTCCCTGACGTCGTCGCGTCCCAGGCTCAGGAACCGTGCCAAGTGCGGTGCGATCGACTCCGGTTCGTAGCGGACTTTCCCTGATCCGGACGGCCATGTCACGGGTAGTGTCCCTCTCGTGCGTCCGACGCTCCCGCACCATTGTCGTCCGGGCGCTCCGGCGGCGCCGGCCTTTCGGCCTTCCCGGCCGCCGTCCGCCGCACCGGGGTCGCGTGCGTACCGAAGGGCAAGCAGCGATGGACCAACTCCTCACCACCGCAAGGACGGTGCGCGGGTACCTCACCGAACTGCTCGGCCCGGTGGAGGGAGCGAGGATCGACGCCCTGCTGGCCGGCGCCCTGGCGCGCGCGGCGGCCGGGGAGGACGTCGGGGAGGAGGTGGCGGCCGTGCTGGGGCAGCGGCCCGATGTGCTCAGCCTGGCCACGTCGATCCTCGCCGACCCGGACCACCGGCCGCCCCAGGTCCGGGCGGCGTGGCTGAGCGGTGACGGCGAACCGGTCGACGCACACCGCTTCGTCTGCGCCGAGGGCGACTACATCTGGTACCGGCTGGACATCGGGCAGCGCGCTCCCCGGTGTCCGACGCACGGATCGGTGCTGGTCGCGGACGGCGGCACGGCGTGATCGGCAAGTTCTGGGAGTCGGTCGGCGGGAAGCTGGCCGAGCGATGGGCGGCAGCGGCCGGCCCCGCCCTGGTGTTCTGGACGGGCGGCCTCCTGGCCTGGACGTACGGCCATGGCGGCTGGAGCTCGCTCGGCACCCTCGGCACATGGCTGCAGGGCCGGGCCGCCGCCGTGCAGGTGGTGGTCCTGGTCGGGCTGCTCATCGGCGTGCTGGCGTCCGGGATGGCCGTCAAGGCGGCGGCCGGAAGCGCGCTGCGGGTGCTGGAGGGCTATCTGCCGCGCTGGCTCGCCCCGGTGCGCCGCGCGCTGGTGCGGCGGGTGGCGCGTGCCGCCGACCGCAGGAACGCCCGGTTGCAGGTGCTGGCCCCCGCCGTACTGGAGGGCACGGCGACAGCGGAGGAACAGGCGCGTTTCCAGCAGCTCGACCGCGCGCGCCGACGGGTGCCGAGCAGCCCGGAGCGGCTGATGCCGACCAGGGTGGGCAACACCCTCCGCGCGGCGGAGAGCCGGCCGGTGGACAAGTACGGTCTGGACCCGGTGGCCGTCTGGCCCCACCTCTGGCTGCTGCTGCCGGAGCATGTGCGTACGGAGCTGCTGACGGCACGGGCGGCCGTGGACAGTGCGGTGATGGGCCTGCTGTGGGCGCTGCTGTCGGCCGGTTTCACCGTGTGGACGTGGTGGGCGCTGCCGGTCGCACTGGGCACGGCCGCGCTCGCCCTGCTGGTCTGGCTGCCCGCTCGCGCCGCGACCTTCGGCGACCTGTTCGAGGCGGCCTTCGACCTGCACCGGCTGGACCTCTACCGCCAGCTGCGCCGGCCGTTGCCCGCGGGTCCCGGGGACGAGGCCTCGGCCGGCCGGGGGCTGACCCGCTACCTGGTACGCGGTGCCTCGGCCGGGGAACCGGCGTTCGTGCCGGCCGAGGCACCCTGAGGGCCGGTCAGATCAGGCCCTGCGCCAGCATCGCGTCCGCGACCAGTTCGAAGCCGGCGATGTTGGCGCCGACCACGTAGTTGCCGGGGCTGCCGTACTTCTCCGCGGTGGTGTAGCAGGAGTCGTGGATGTGGCGCATGATCTCCGCGAGGCGCTGCTCGGTGTGGGCGAAGGTCCAGGAGTCGCGCGAGGCGTTCTGCTGCATCTCCAGGGCGCTGGTGGCCACGCCGCCCGCGTTGGCCGCCTTGCCGGGGGCGAAGGCCACGCCCGCGTCCTGGAAGACGCGCACGGCCTCGGGGGTGGTGGGCATGTTGGCGCCCTCGGCGACCGCCTTGACGCCGTTGCGGACCAGGGCGAGCGCGTCGGCCTCGTGCAGCTCGTTCTGGGTGGCGCAGGGCAGGGCCACATCGACGGGGACGTTCCAGACTCCGGTGCCCTCGACGTACTTCACATGGGCGCCGCGCCGCTCGGCGTACTCGGAGATCCGGCCGCGGCCCCGCTCCTTGATCTCCTTGAGCAGATCGAGGTCGATGCCCTTGTCGTCGACGATGTAGCCGCCGGAGTCGGAGGCGGTGACGACGGTCGCGCCGAGCTGCTGGGCCTTCTCGATGGCGTAGATCGCGACGTTGCCGGAGCCGGAGACGGCGATGCGCTGGCCGTCCAGGGACTCGCCCCGGCTGCGCAGCATCTCGGCGGTGAACATGACGCAGCCGTAGCCGGTGGCCTCGGTGCGGACGAGGGCGCCGCCCCAGCCGAGGCCCTTGCCGGTGAGGACGCCGGACTCGTGGCGGTTGGTGATCCGCTTGTACTGGCCGAAGAGGTAACCGATCTCCCGGCCGCCGACCCCGATGTCACCGGCGGGCACGTCGGTGTACTCGCCCACGTGGCGGTGCAGCTCGGTCATGAAGGACTGGCAGAACCGCATGATCTCGGCGTCCGAGCGGCCCTTCGGGTCGAAGTCCGCGCCGCCCTTGCCGCCGCCGATGGGCATGCCGGTGAGGGCGTTCTTGAAGATCTGCTCGAAGCCGAGGAACTTCACGATGCCGAGGTTGACCGAGGGGTGGAAGCGCAGCCCGCCCTTGTACGGGCCGAGCAGGCTGGAGAACTCGACGCGGAAACCGCGGTTGACGTGGATGTCGCCCGAGTCGTCCGACCACGGCACCCGGAAGATGAGCTGGCGCTCCGGCTCGCATATGCGCTCGATGACCCGGGCGTCCACGAACTCCGGCCGCTGGGCCAGCACGGGGCCGAGGGTCTCCAGGACCTCCCGGACCGCCTGGTGGAATTCCTTCTCGCCCTGGTTGCGGCGGAGGACCTCGGCGTACAACGGCTCGATGACGCGGTTCTCGGCGGAGTGCGAGGTGGCGGAGTCAGGGGTGACCGGCATCTGATCAAGACCTTCCATGGGTCGGCTCATACGCGGGGGCGCCCCCGTCCCGAGGGGCGCCAGGTCCCCCTCCCCGTTGAGGGCGTCGCCGGAACATCGCGCGTACCGCGCGCGCGACCGCGGCGTACAGGACCGTCGTGGCGTACCGATTCTCCCAGGGGGCCGGCTCCCCGGCCCGTGGCATCCGCGGGGTGATCGGGCCTTCTGACGCCCCGGACCTGGCCAACGGCCTTGTGCGAGGCCGGTTCCGGGCCCGATTGGCCGGGTCGGGGCCGCGTCGGCGGAGCCGCCGAAGTGGTGAAGCTCACAGTCGCCCGGGGTCGACGGTGAGTATTCGGAAATCCAGCCGTTACGCCATCGGGGCGGCGCCCGCCCCCACCGGGAGGTGCCGACGGCCCGCGAGGTCGCGCGGAACACTCCGCGCCGACCCCGGGACGCGGTGACGGCTCATCAGACATGATTCGGGCATGACATACATACGGGGAGACCACCGGGGTCTCGGTCCTCGTAGGCCCGCCGGGACCGTCCTGCCCGCCCGGTCCGGGCACAGCGGGCACGCCGCCGGGTCCTTACGCCCCGGCCCGCGCACGCCGCCGCGCGCCGGTGAGACGCGCCGCTGCCTCGCCGTGGGCCTGGACTGCTATCTGTGCGTGCTCACGGCCGGGCTGCTGGTCCGACCGTACGTGGACACCGTGCCCCTGCCCGAGGCCGTGGCGCTGCTGGCCGGCCCGGTGCTCGTGCTCTCGTTCGTCAACCAGGTGGTGCTCACCGCGTTCCTCGGGGCGGGCGCGGGCAAGCTGATCATGGGCATCCGGGTGGTGAGCCTGCCGGACGTCCGGCGCCCCGGCCCCGGCCGGCTGGTGCGGCGCTGGCTCTACGGGCTGGCCTGGCTGCCCCTGCGCCCCTGGTACGGGCTGCGCGCCGGCACCGGGCAGCGGGACGAGACCGGCTGCCCCCTGGTGCGCACCTGCGAGGAGGGCGTCTCGTACGCGGACCCGCTCGGCCTGCGCCAGGTGCGCCGGGGCGACCTCGTCGCGTACCGCAGGGCCGTCGCGGGCGCGGGCGGCCGGACGGCCTGAACGGGCACGCGGAACCGCCGCCGGGGGCGCGCGGGCCCGCCGACGGCGGCTGGGGACGGGTGCGGGACGGGTCAGGCCGCGGCGTTCTCCGTGATGGTGACCTTGCCCTTGCGGATGGTGGCCAGGCGCGGGGCACGGCGGGCGATCGCGCTGTCGTGGGTGACCATGATGAAGGTCAGCCCGTGCTCCTTCCAGAGGGTCTCCAGCACCTCCATGATCTCGTCGCGCATGGACTCGTCGAGGTTGCCGGTGGGCTCGTCGGCGAGGAGCACCTTGGGCCGCTTGACCAGGGCGCGGGCGATGGCGACGCGCTGCTGCTGGCCGCCGGACATCTCGCCGGGCACATGGCCGAGCCGTTCGCCGAGTCCGACGGAGTCCAGCGCCTCGGCGGCTCTTCTGCGCCGCTCGGACGCCTTGACGCCGAGGGGGACGAGGGCCGTCTCGACGTTCTCCTGGGCGGTGAGCGTGGGGATGAGGTTGAAGCTCTGGAAGACGAAGCCGATGTTCTGGGCGCGCACCTTGGTGAGCTTGGCCTCGCTCAGCCTGGCGAGGTCCATCCCGTCGAGTTCGACGCTGCCGGCCGTGGGGCGGTCCAGGCCGCCGAGCATCTGGAGCAGGGTGGACTTGCCGCCGCCGGTGGGGCCCTGGATGACCAGACGGCCGCCGTCCTCGATGGTGAGGTCGACGCCGGCCAGGGCGTGCACGGTGGACTTGCCGCGCCGGTACTGCTTGGTGACGCCTTGAAGCGTGTACATGGGTGATCTCCTGAAGGGGGTACGGGCCGGGCCTCTCCGGCAGGTGGTGGCCGGACCGGCCCTACTCGACGCGGCGCAGCGCGTCCGCCGGGCGCAGCCGGGAGGCGCGCCAGCCGCCGAAGGCGCCCGCGATCAGCCCGCCCGCCACGGCCAGGGCGACGGCGATCAGGATGATGGAGAGGGAGACGGGCGCGGACAGCGCGATGTCGAGGGTCTTGGACGCGCTCTGCCGGCCGAAGCCGCCGCCGCCCATCATGCCGCCGCGCATCCCGCCGCCGCCCGAGGAGCCCAGCTCCGCGGTGAGGGTGGGGCTGACCGTGGTGACAGCGTAGGCGCCGGCCAGGCCGACCGCGATGCCGAGAACGCCGCCGATCAGGCCGTTGACCAGGGCCTCGCCGATGACCTGCCGGGTGACCCGGCCGCTCTTCCAGCCGAGCGCCTTGAGCGTGCCGAACTCGCGCACCCGGCGGCTGACGGCGGAGGAGGTGAGGAGCCCGGCGACCAGGAACGCGGCGACCAGGACGGCGATGGAGAGCCACTTGCCGACGCCGGCCGCGAGGTCGGACGCGGTGGACAGGGACCCGGAGACGGTATCCGCGAGGTCGGCGGAGGTGGTGACCGTGGTGCCCGAGACGTTCTTCTGGATGGCCGACTTGACGCTGTCGATCTTCTGCGAGTCCGCAGCCTTCACATAGACCGTGGTGACCTTGTTCTTCGAGTCGGCGAGGGTCTGCGCCTGCTGAAGCGGGATGTAGAGGTTGGCAGCCGCGTCGCCGCTGTCGGCCGTCGAGACGCCGATGATCGTGAACTTGGTGCCGTGCACGGTCACCGTCTTGCCGGTGGAGAGGGTCTTCTCCTTGGCGTAGGCGGAGTCGACGACGGCCACCTTGGCGTTGGTCTCGGTCGCCTTGAACGTACGGCCCGAGGTGATCTTCGACGAGGTGAGCGGGCCGAGGTCCTGGTGGGTGACGTCGGTGCCGTACACCGTGTAGGAGTTGACGTCGAAGGAGGCGCCGCCGCCCCTGACCTCGCCCTGCGGCTGGCCGCTCCCGCCGCCGGGTCCGCGTCCGCCGCCCTGGCTCGTGCCGCCCTCCTGCTTGAACTCGCCGCGCTTGAACTGCCCGTCCACCTTCATGACGTTCAGGCTCAGACCGCCGACCGCACCGGCGACGCCGTCCTGGCCGCCGACCTTGTCGACGGTGGAGGAGGCCAGGGTCTGGAAGCCCTGGACCATGACCCGGTCGGTGCTCTGGGTCGCGTCGTCGTCGCTGTCCTTGGCGTCGAACTCGAACCTGGGGCGTTCCGTGGAGCCGGACTTGGGCGCCGCTGCCGCCTTGGTGACGGTCATGTCCGTGCCGAGGCCGTACAGCGATTCCAGGACCTTGTCCTGGGCCTTGCTCATGCCCGAGGAGACCGAGCTGACGATGATGACCAGCGCAATACCGAGGGCGAGCCCCGAGGCGACGACGAGCGCCGCCTTTCTGCGGCGGCGCAGCTCGCGCCGGAGGTAGGTGAAGAACATGGCGCGAGATTAGGAACGGCTTGTGATGGTGGGTTAAGGGCACCGTGAGAGCAGGATGAGAACCGTGGGTACGCCGAAGGCGGCGGCGCCGGACCCGGTGGGGGTCGCGGTGCCGCCGCCTTCGGCGTACGGGGTGGGGAGTCCGGCCGGGGAAACCGGTCAGGCGGTGGAGCCCGCCGTCCACTGGGCCCAGCTCATGTTCCAGCCGTTGAGGCCGTTGGAGGGCTGGATGGTCTTGTCCGGGGAGTTCTTCACGGTGACGACGTCACCGATCATGGAGTTGTTGTAGAACCAGGCGGCGGGCTGGTTGGCGTCGCCCGCACCCTTGACGTCGGCGAGCCCGACGCAGCCGTGGCTGGTGTTGACGCTGCCGAAGATGCCCTTGCCCCAGTAGTTGCCGTGGATGAAGGTGCCCGACGTGGACAGCCGCATGGCGTGCGGCACGTCCTTGATGTCGTACTCGCCCTTGCCGTCGTCGTCCGTGAAGCCGACCGTCGAACCGTCCATCCGGGTCTCCTTGTACTTCTCGGAGATCACCATCTGGCCGTTGTACGTCGGGTTGTCGGGCGAACCGGCGGAGATCGGGATGGTCTTGATCGTCTTGCCGTCCCGGGTGACGGTCATCATGTGCGTCTTGGCGTCCACCGTGGAGACCTGGTTGCGGCCGATCTTGAAGGTGACCGTCTTCTGCTGCACGCCGTAGACGCCGTCGGAGCCCTCGACGCCGTCCAGGGCGAGCTTCAGGGTGACCGTGGAGCCGGCCTGCCAGTAGTCCTCGGGGCGCAGGTCGAGGCGCTGCGAGTTGAACCAGTGGCCGACGACCTGCTGGCCGCTGCTGGACGTCACCTTGATGCCGGCCTGGACGGCCTTGGTGTCGGTGATCGGCTTGTTGAAGTTGATCGAGACGGGCATGCCGACGCCGACGGTGGAGCCGTCCTCGGGGGTGAAGTTCCCGATGAAGCTCTTGTCCGGCGAGACGGTGGTGAAGGAGGAGTTCTCGTGGGCCTCGCGGCCCTTGGAGTCCTTCGCCGTCGCGTTGATCTTGTACGTGGTCGAGCGCTCCAGCTGGGCGTCCGGCTGCCAGCTCGTGCCGTCGGCGGAGAGGGTGCCCTTGACGCTCTCCCCGGCCGCGGTGGTCATGGTGACGGCGGTCAGCTTGCCCTTGGTGACGGTGACCTTGGCGGCGTTGTTGATGCTCGCGTTGGTCGCGCCGTTCTTGGGCGAGATCGCTATCTGTGCCTCGGACGACTCCTGGGCCGCCGCCTTGTCGACGTCGGCCGCCTGGGACTTGGAGCTCTCGGGGCTGGGACCGCCCTTGTCGCCGCCGTCGTCACAGGCGGAAAGCACCAGTACGCCGCCGAGCAGTGCGGACGCGGCCATCAGACCCTTGCGCCGCTTGCTGTCCGTCATCACACGCTTCTCCATCGTTGCCGAAATCCCCAAAAACCCCGAGCAAGGCCGCCCAATGGCGAAACCCCGTCAATGTTCCAAGAACCCCTTGTACGGGATTCCCGTTCCACGTCCGTCGAATGTGTGGGGAACACCACTCATCGACGCCGTGCCGGGGGCGGTGGTTCCCGCGTCCGCGGCACAGGCCGGCCCCGGTCCGCCACGAGCGGGCCGGGGCCGTGTTCCCACAGGTCAGACCCGCCGCTCCGTGCCGTCGTCGCCGTCGGCCTCCCTCCCATTGTGCGGGACGCCCGAAGCGCCCCCGCCGGTCACGTCCTGTCCGGACCCCTCCTCGTACCCCTCTACGGCGTCCTCGTCCCCGTCCTCGTCGAGGTCCCAGTCGCCCGGCTCGTCGGGGTCGTAGTCGATGCTCTCGCTGCTCCAGGAGGCCTGGGCCAGCTCGACCCCGGGCACCTCGCCCACCAGGTCGAACGGGTCGATCAGCGAGGCGAGGGCCTCCGCTCCGTCTTCCCGTACCGCCTCCTCGGCATGCACGCGTTCCTCGGCTCCTTCGCCGCCGGGTTCGCCGTACTCGGCCGCGAGGCTTTCCAGGGCGGTGCCGCTGAGGGCGTCGGGGTCGGTGATCTCCACCACCATGTCCACCTTCAGGCGGACGAAACGCGATGATCCAGCTGTCTCGGAAGTGCTCATGGGGCGGAGCGTAAGTCCCGGCCGTCATGCCTTCCCCGCGACCCGCTGCGTTCATTAGCATCGGCACGAGCCGGAGTCCCGGCCGTCGCAAAGGGGACCGTTTCCGTGGCCATCACCCGTCGCCCGCTCCTGACCGCCATCGCCGCGGGGACGCTGCTGTGCGCCCTGTGGTTCGTCCCTTCGGCCAACGCCACGGGCGATACGGGCACCGCGCCCGGTACGGCCGGCAGCGGCGCCACGACGGCCGGAGACGGCGCGGACCGGGCCGCATCGCACACCGGCGGACCGGGCGGCGACTCCACCCCGTACGTGCTCGGCGGCGCGGCCTTCCTGGGCATCGGGGCGGGCTTCGTGACGTACTCGCCCCGCCGTACGGGCCCGCGGGCCGCCGTCTGACGCGTGGATACGGGGAAGCGGCCACCGGAAGGTCCCGGTGGCCGCTTCCCCGTATCGGGCCGTACGAATCCTGGGGCGGCGCCCCGTCAGGCCAGCGGCCCGGTGACCGGCTCCGCCGCCGAGACCAGTCCGCCCGCCCGCACGAAGGCGTCGGCGGCGGCCAGGTCCGGCGAGAGGAAGCGGTCCGGCCCCGGGCCCTCGACGCCCGCCGCCCGCAGCGCCTCGATGACGGCGCGCGTGGCGGGGGCCGGGGTCAGCCCCTGCTGGGCGCGCAGCTCGACGGCACGGGTCGCCGCGTACAGCTCGACGGCGACGATCCGGGCGAGGTTGCCGACGGCGGTACGCAGCTTGCGCGCGGCCGACCAGCCCATGGAGACGTGGTCCTCCTGCATCGCGGAGGACGGGATGGAGTCGGCGGAGGCCGGGACGGCGAGCCGCTTCATCTCGCTGACCAGGGCGGCCTGGGTGTACTGGGCGATCATCAGGCCCGAGTCGACGCCCGCGTCGTCCGCGAGGAACGGCGGCAGCCCGTGCGAGCGGTTCTTGTCCAGCAGCCGGTCCGTGCGGCGCTCGGTGATCGAGCCGAGGTCCGCGGCGGCGATGGCCAGGAAGTCCAGCACATAGGCGACGGGCGCCCCGTGGAAGTTGCCGTTCGACTCCACCCGGCCATCGGGGAGGACCACCGGATTGTCCACGGCGGAGGCCAGCTCACGGTCCGCGACGGTCGCGGCGTACGCCAGGGTGTCCCGCCCGGCCCCGTTGACCTGCGGCGCGCACCGCACCGAGTAGGCGTCCTGGACGCGCGGCGCGTCGTCCTGGTGGTGACCGGTGAGACCCGATCCCGCGAGCACCCGCAGCATGTTGTCCGCGCTGGCCCCCTGGCCGGGGTGCGGGCGGATGGCGTGCAGCTCGGGCGCGAGGACCTTGTCCGTGCCGAGCAGGGCCTCCAGGGAGAGAGCGGCCGTGATGTCGGCCGAGGTGTAGAGCGTCCGCAGATCGGCAAGGGCCATGATCAGCATGCCGAGCATGCCGTCGGTGCCGTTGAGGAGGGCCAGGCCCTCCTTCTCGCGCAGCTCGACCGGGGTGATGCCGTGCGCGGCGAGCAGTTCGCCCGCGGGGCGGACGGTGCCGTCGGGGCCCTCCGCGTCGCCCTCGCCCATCAGGGCCAGCGCGCAGTGCGACAGGGGCGCCAGGTCGCCGGAGCAGCCGAGCGAGCCGTACTCGTGGACGACGGGGGTGATCCCGGCGTTCAGCACGTCCGCCATGGTCTGCGCGACCTCGGGGCGTACGCCGGTGTGGCCGGAGGCGACCGTCTTCAGCCGGAGGAACATCAGCGCCCGGACGACCTCGCGCTCGACGCGCGGGCCCATGCCGGCGGCGTGCGAGCGGACGATGTTGCGCTGGAGCTGTGCGCGCAGCTCCGGGCTGATGTGGCGGCTGGCCAGGGCGCCGAAGCCGGTCGAGACGCCGTAGACCGGCTCGGGCTTGGCGGCGAGCGCGTCCACGATCTCGCGCGCGGCGGCCAGCGCGGCCACCGCGGCGGCGGAGAGCTCGACACGGGCGTTGCCGCGGGCCACGGCGATGACGTCCTGAGCAGTGGTACCGGACGTCCCCACCACGACTGTATGCATATCCATATTCAGCAGCGTACGGATTGAAACCCTTCATGTCACCAGTGGAATGCGGGTTGACCCCTTACGCAGGGCCCGGACGCACGGTCACAGTTCGGGGCGGTTGCCGCGCAGCCGCCGGCGGTCGTGCGGGGACTTGGGCGGGGAGTCGGCCAGCCGGATGACCTCGCCGTCGCGACCCGCCACCACCGGGCGCCCGGAGCGGGCGGCCTTGGCCCGGTACTGGGCCGCGTCCGCCAGCCGGAACAGCCGCCGGGCCGAGACCTCGGGCCCGATGGGGTCGCCGCTGGACGCGATCCCGCAGGCGACCCCGTTGCCGAGTTCGAGCCCGGCCGCCCGCTCGCACAGTTCGGTGGCCACGGCGACCACCTCGTCCGCCCCGGGGCCCACCGCCAGCAGGCAGAACTCGTCACCGCCGAGCCGGGCCGCCAGCGCGCCGGGCAGTATGGCCGCGCACCGCGAGAGCACCGAGCCGAAACGTTCCAGCAGCCGGTCGCCCACCGCGTGGCCATGGGTGTCGTTGACCCACTTCAGCCCGTTCAGGTCGCAGACGACCAGGCTGACCACCGCACCGTCCGCCCGGTGCCGCTCCACCGCCTCGTCCAGCCGCATGTCGACGGCCCGCCGGTTGGCGAGGCCGGTCAGCGGATCGGTGAAGGCCAGCTTGCGGACCTCCTCCAGGCGCTCGGTCTGGGCCAGCCCCGCGGCCACCACGGCGGCCAGCACGGTCGCGAAGTCGGCGTCCGCGCGCCCGAACACCGGCACCCCCGTCGGCCGCGCCACATACAGCTCGCCCCAGGCCCGCCCGTGCAGCACGATCGGCGCGACGACACAGCAGCCCCGCCCGCGCCGCCGCAGGGCCGCCACGCGCTGGTGGCAGTAGCCCGGCCCGTACCCGTGCGCACCGCCCGCCCCCGCGTCCGGTTCCCCGCCGGGCCCGCCGTCCACCGGCCCCTCGGCGGTCTCCACCCAGGCGTCCGGCTCACCGCCCCCGGCCCACCGCTCGTGCAGGAACTCGGTGATCTCCGGGAACCGGTGGACGGGGTAGACCTCCTCCTCGGGGAACTCCTCCTCGCCCTCGGCCCGCTCGCCCGCGTTGACCAGGACCCTCAGCCGGCCCGGACCGCGCTCCCAGACCGACAGCGCGCCGAAGCTGCCGCCCAGCGCCTCGCAGGCCCCCCGGGCGGCAGCTCGCCAGCACTCCCGGGGGGTGTGCGCCGCGGCCATCGTCTGCGCCAGCGAAACCACGGCCCGCAGCCGCGCGTCGTCACCCATTGCCCCATTTTAGGTCGATGGACGACACGCGAGTCATCGGGAAACTCCGCAGCGTGACCATTCGGCCGCACACGACTACCCCGGGTCACTCCCCGGGCCAGTTCGGCTTCCGCTTCTCGTTGAACGCGGCCACCCCCTCCGCCCGGTCCCCGGAGAAGGCCACCGACCGCCACGCGGAGTCCTCCACCTCCAGGCCCGCCCGCAGGTCGAGCCCGTGCCCGAGCCGCAGCGCCCGCTTGGCCGCCCGCAGCCCCACCGGCGAGTTCGCGGCGATGCGGCCGGCCAGGGCCAGCGCCTCGGCCCGGTCCTCGCCCTCCGCCACCAGCTCGTCGACCAGGCCCAGCTCCCGCGCCTCGGGGCCCGGCACCCGGCGGGCGCTGAAGATCAGTTCGGCGGCGCGCGCGGCCCCGACCCGGCGGGGCAGCAGCTGGGTGCCGCCGCCGCCCGGGATGACGCCGACGGAGACCTCGGGCAGGCCCACCACGGCGGTCGGGTCGGCGACGATCAGGTCGCAGGACAGGGCCAGCTCGAAGCCGCCGCCCAGCGCGAAGCCGTGCACCGCGGCAATCGTCGGCATGGGCAGCTCCAGGACTCCGGTGTAGGCGGCACGCGCGGTGGGCCGCTGGCGCACCAGCTCGGCGTCGGTGAAGGAGTTGCGCTCCTTGAGGTCCGCGCCCACGCAGAAGGCCCGCTCGTGGCTGGAGGTGAGGACGGTGACCCGTACGTCCCGGTCGGCGGCGAGCGCGTCGCAGGCGGCGCCGATGGAGCGGGCCATGTCCGTGGACACGGCGTTCATGGCCTTCGGCCGGTCGAGAACCAGCTCGGCGACGTGCTCCAGGCCCTCGTGGGCCCGGACGACGACGAACTCCCCGAACCGCTGCTCGGACGTGACGGTCATGCTGCACCCCTGTCGGTTAACGAGCGTTACCGAAGGGATCCTAGGGCTCCGCCCCGAAAGGGTGTACGGAACAGGTCAGGACGTGCCGCGGCGGGCCAGCAGCCAGGGCTCGACCACGCCGAGGCCGCGGACCGGGCGCTGCCACATCGGCTGGAGCCCGTAGCGGTACTTGGGCACGGGGACGACCTCGGCGTCCGGGCCCTCCTTCTCGGCCCGCTCGGCCGCCGCCGCGGCCTCCTCGGCCGCCCGCGCCTCCGAGACCGGCGCCTCGCCCGTACGCGTCAGCTCCTCGGCGAACGCGCCGTCGACCAGCACCGCGTCCTTCGGCGCTATCGAGGTCAGCCGGCTGGCGAGGTTCACCGTCGTGCCGAAGACATCGCCCATCCGGGTGGTGACCGTGCCGAAGGCGATGCCGACCCGCAGCGCGGGCATGGTCTCGTCCACGGTCATCGCCTCGACGAGGCGCAGCGCGATCTCCGCGGCGGTGCCCGCGTCGTCGGCGGCGAACAGGACCTCGTCGCCGAGGGTCTTGATCAGCCGTCCGCCGTGCGCGGCGACCAGGTCGGCGCAGGTGGTCTCGAAGGACTCGACCAGCTCGCCGAGCTCCTCCTCCTCCAGGCGCCGGGTCAGCCGGGTGAAGCCAACGAGGTCCGCGAAGCCGACGGCGAGGCGCCGGTCGACCATCTCCTCGTCGTCGGCCGCCTGCACGACCCGGCCCGTGGCGGCGGCGAGCTGGCGCCGCCACACGTACACCAGGAACTCCTCCAGCTCGGGCAGGAGCAGTTCGACCAGGGGATACGTGACCTCGGTGCGGGTCATGCCCGGCTCGGGGGGCTCGGTCAGGCCCTCCAGGAAGGAATCGATCTGCCACTCGGCCAGCCGGGCGGTGGTCTGCCCGGTCGACCGGGCCACCTGGATCGCCATCGGCTCGCTGAGCAGCCCGGCCTCGACCAGACCGGAGAGCCGTCGCAGGGCCAGCACATCGGCCTCGGTGAGCGCCTTGGCCTGGCCGATGTCCGCGAAGCCCATGGCCCGCCAGAAGCGGGAGGCCAGGTCCATCGAGACACCGGCGGTGCGGGCCGCCTGGAAGGGGGTGTACCGCCGGTCGGCGCCCAGGATCAGCTGTTCCAGCCGGATCGCGAGGGGATCGTCGGTCGGCTCGGCCGTATGGTCGACTTCGTGGTGCGGTGTGGCGTGCACCGAGGGTTCCGACGAATGCTGCGCACCATCGCCGGAGGTCGTGTCGTCGACGGTCACCAGCCGCCTCCTGCCCGTTCCCTGCGCACTGCCCTGCCGATCTGTCCGTCGGTGGATCACCTCAACGATACGGCAGGTGTGCCCTACCTCACGTCCTCAGGGCACGCGGACGGGGCCCCGGCGGTTCAGGTCAGGCCGCCCTCCGCGCCGCGCAGGTGCACGATGTCGCCCGCCGAGACCGGTTCGCGCAGTCCGTCGCCGGTGGACAGGACCAGCCGGCCGTCCCCGTCGATCGCCACGGCCTCCCCGGTGAGCACGCGGTCGCCGGGCAGCTGGGCCCGTACCGCCTTGCCGAGGGTCGCGCAGCCGGCCGCGTACGCCTCCTGGAGCCCGCTCGCCGCCGCGTCGCCGTCCGCGTCGCGCCAGAGCCCGTACCAGTGTTCCAGGGAGCGCAGGACGCCCCGCAGCAGCGTCTCCCGGTCGACGGAGACCGCGCCGGCCAGGGCGAGGGACGCGGCGGTGGGGGCGGGGAGTTCGTCGGCGCGCAGCGAGACGTTGAGGCCGATGCCGATGACGACGCCGTCGCCGGCCCGCTCGGCGAGGATGCCGCCGGTCTTGCGCTCCTGGCCCTCGACCCTGACCAGCAGGTCGTTGGGCCACTTCAGGGCCATGTCGACGCCCGCCGCGCGGGCCAGACCGGTGGCCGCGGCGACGCCGGTGAGCAGCGGCAGCCAGCCCCAGCGCTCGGCGGGCACGTTCCCCGGAGTCAGGTAGACGGAGAAGAACAGGCCGGAGCGGGCCGGGGCCGTCCAGGTGCGTTCCAGCCGCCCGCGGCCCGCGGTCTGCTCCTCCGCGACGAGGACGGTGCCCTCACTGAGGGAGCCCGCGCGCGCGGCGAGGTCGGTGTTGGTGGAACCGGTGGACTCGACCACGTCGAGGGCGGTCCACAGCGCGCCCGGCCGCAGCAGTCCGCGGCGCAGCGCGGGGACGTTGAGGGGCGGCCGGTCCAGGTCCGACCAACGGCTCTGTGGCGCATCCGAAGGTGTCATGCAACCCACCCTAGGTGTGTCAAAGGACGCACTGCCGAACCGTATCCGCGCCGATACGCTACGGCTCAGTAGCTGTTCACCCGCTGATCAGCAGCCAAGTCGTCCCCGTGACCAGGCAGGGAGCCGCCACCCGATGTCCGAGCCGGAAGAGATCGACATCCACACGACCGCGGGCAAGCTCGCGGACCTGCAGCGCCGTATCGACGAGGCGACCCACGCGGGGTCGGCGCGCGCGGTGGAGAAGCAGCACGCGAAGGGCAAGCTGACGGCGCGCGAGCGCGTCGGTCTCCTGCTCGACGAGGGTTCCTTCGTGGAGCTCGACGAGTTCGCCCGGCACCGGTCGACGAACTTCGGCATCGAGAAGAACCGGCCGTACGGGGACGGTGTCGTCACCGGCTACGGCACGGTCGACGGCCGTCCCGTCTGCGTGTACTCGCAGGACTTCACCATCTTCGGCGGCTCGCTGGGCGAGGTCTACGGTGAGAAGATCGTCAAGGTGATGGACTTCGCGCTGAAGACCGGCTGCCCGGTCATCGGCATCAATGACGGAGGCGGCGCCCGCATCCAGGAGGGCGTGGCGGCGCTGGGTCTCTTCGCGGAGATCTTCCGGCGCAATGTGCACGCCTCGGGTGTGATCCCGCAGATCTCGCTGATCGTCGGCCCGTGCGCGGGCGGCGCGGTGTACTCCCCCGCGATCACCGACTTCACGGTGATGGTCGACCAGACCTCGCACATGTTCATCACCGGCCCCGACGTCATCAAGACGGTCACCGGTGAGGACGTCGGCTTCGAGGAGCTGGGCGGCGCCCGTACGCACAACACGACGTCCGGCGTCGCGCACCACATGGCGGGCGACGAGAAGGACGCGATCGAGTACGTCAAGTCGCTGCTGTCCTACCTCCCGTCGAACAACCTCTCGGAGGCCCCGGCCTTCCCGGAGGAGGCGGACCTGGCGGTCAGCGACGAGGACCGCGAGCTGGACACACTGATCCCGGACTCGGCGAACCAGCCGTACGACATGCACACCGCGATCGAGCACGTGCTGGACGACGGTGAATTCCTGGAGACCCAGGCCCTGTTCGCGCCGAACATCATCACCGGTTTCGGCCGCGTCGAGGGCTACCCCGTCGGCATCGTCGCCAACCAGCCGATGCAGTTCGCCGGCTGTCTGGACATCGACGCCAGTGAGAAGGCGGCGCGTTTCGTCCGCACCTGCGACGCGTTCAACGTGCCGGTGCTGACGTTCGTGGACGTGCCGGGCTTCCTGCCGGGCGTCGACCAGGAGTACGGCGGCATCATCCGGCGCGGCGCCAAACTGATCTACGCGTACGCGGAGGCGACCGTCCCGCTGATCACGGTGATCACGCGCAAGGCGTTCGGCGGCGCGTACGACGTGATGGGCTCCAAGCACCTGGGCGCCGACATCAACGTCGCCTGGCCGACCGCCCAGATCGCCGTCATGGGCGCCCAGGGCGCGGTCAACATCCTGCACCGCCGGACGATCGCCGCCGCCGAGGATCAGGACGCGACCCGCGCCGAGCTGATGGCGGACTACGAGGACGCGCTGCTCAACCCGTACGTGGCGGCCGAACGCGGGTACGTGGACGCGGTGATCATGCCGTCCGACACCCGGGCGCACATCGTCAAGGGCCTGCGCCAGCTCCGCACCAAGCGCGAGTCCCTGCCGCCCAAGAAGCACGGCAACATCCCCCTCTAGAAAGGGTCCTGGCCATGATCAAGGTCGTACGGGGCAACCCGACCCCGGAGGAGCTGGCCGCCGCGCTCGCGGTGGTCCAAGCCCGTGCGGCGGCGGTCTCCGCCGTGTCGTCCGGCACCCCGGAACCGCCCGCCGGCTGGTCCCACCCGAGCCGCCTGGCCCGACGCGGCCGCCACCTGCCGGGCCCGCGCGCCTGGGCCCGTACGTACTGGCCCGCATAGCCCCTGGTGACGCGGTGGGGGCGGCGGTTGAGTACGCGTACTCAGGCGCCGCCCAAGGCCCTCCCAGCAGGATCAAGTCATGCTCTGGTCCGACCCCGAGAACAAGCCCCCCAAGGAACTCCGCGACGCGGAGAACATGATGCGCCGCGCAGGCCTGATCCTGGCCCTGGCCATGGTCATCGCCATGCTCGTACTGGGCACACGCTGATCACCTGTCTGCCTCTCGCAGACGCAATCGCTCACCCGGCGGGCAAACCAAGCCCCTCCGGCGATTGAGGAGCGGGGGCTCGGGGGCAGCGCCCCCGCAACGGCCCGCCTCCGTACGATGGCGCCCATGACCGCACCCCGCCGCCTCGTACTAGCCTCCGCTTCTCCGGCCCGCCTCGGCCTGCTCCGCCAGTCCGGCTTCCAGCCGGAAGTCATCGTCAGCGGCGTCGACGAGGACGCCCTCACCGCCCCCACCCCCGCCGAACTCGCCCTCGTCCTCGCCGAGGCCAAGGCGACCGTCGTCGCCGCGCTCCCCGAGGCCGCCGGCGCCCTGGTCATCGGCTGCGACTCGGTGCTGGAGCTCGACGGCGAGGCGCTCGGCAAGCCCGCCGACGCCGAGGAGGCCACCGCCCGCTGGAAGTCGATGCGCGGCCGGGCCGGAATCCTGCGGACCGGGCACAGCCTCACGGACACCACGACCGGCCGCACGGTCTCGCGGACGGCGTCCACGACGGTCCGCTTCGGCGAGCCCTCGGACGCCGAGATCGCCGCCTACGTGGCCTCGGGCGAACCGCTGCACGTGGCGGGCGCGTTCACCCTCGACGGGCGCTCGGCGCCCTTCGTGGACTCCATCGACGGCGACCCGGGCAACGTCATCGGACTGTCGCTGCCGCTGCTGCGGCGCCTCCTGGGCGAACTGGGGATCTCGGTCACCGACCTCTGGGCCTGAGCCGGGGGCGGCGGGCCGCTCAGGCCGGCGCGGGCGCGGCCGGCTGCTCGGGCTCCGGCCCGGGGCCGGCCTCCTTCGTCCCGGCGGCGGCCGGTGCGGCGCTCTCGGGGCCGTACGCCACCAGGGCGAGCACGATCAGGCCGAGCACGACCATCATCCACGCGAACGCCGTCCAGCCGACGAGTCCGACCGTCAGCGCGCCGAGCACCCCGTGGACGACCGCGCAGCAGATCAGCACGATCCGCGCCACACGCCCCGGAGCCCGGTCGCGGGCGCCCGCCAGCACGAGGAGCACGGCGCACAGGAGCAGGAACACCCCGGAGACGCCGCCGAGCGCCCAGGTGCCCTTGGACATCATCGCGGGGTCCGTACCCGCCAGGGACATGTCCTGGTTCTTCACGACCGTGCCCATGACCACGTTGATGATCACGATGCCCACGGCTTCCACGGCCAGCACGAGCGCGGCTATGAAGGCCACCAGTCTGCGCACCACGACGTTCACCCCCTGTTACCAGCAGTACGTGCGATAGCGCGGACCTTACTAATGGGTAATGGCCACGACAAGAGCCCGCGAGAACCCCGGCGCACCCCTACCCGTCCCGGCTTTCGTGCGCCGGGCAAAGAATTGCCCACCCCTTAGTGGGAACTCCACAAAGAATCACCGTAAGTCGCTGATCGTGCCGATAGAGACCTGGGCCACACCTGGTCGCTACTGTGCGGTTTCAGAACCCGGCGTACCGTGGTGGCACAAGGGATTCCGCGACTCGAGCACGCCTCGAATCACACTCCGTGTGGGCAAGCTCACCATTGGGGACGGGTCGTAGGACCGTGTCGGTTGTCCCTAAACTCAGCTTGTTTCAAGGAGGGAGCCATCGTGCGCAAGGTGCTCATCGCCAACCGTGGCGAAATTGCTGTCCGTGTTGCTCGGGCCTGCCGGGACGCGGGGATCGGGAGCGTGGCCGTCTACGCCGACCCGGACCGTGACGCTCTGCACGTCCGTGCGGCCGACGAGGCATTCGCTCTGGGCGGTGACACCCCGGCGGCCAGTTACCTGGACATCGCCAAGGTGCTCCAGGCTGCCAAGGACTCCGGGGCGGACGCGATCCACCCGGGTTACGGCTTCCTCTCGGAGAACGCCGAGTTCGCCCAGGCCGTACTGGACGCCGGTCTGACCTGGATCGGCCCGCCGCCGCACGCGATCCGGGACCTCGGTGACAAGGTCGCCGCCCGCCACATCGCGCAGCGCGCCGGTGCCCCGCTGGTCGCGGGCACCCCGGACCCGGTCTCGGGCTCCGAGGAGGTCGTCGCCTTCGCCGAGGAGCACGGCCTGCCGATCGCGATCAAGGCCGCCTTCGGTGGCGGCGGCCGCGGCCTGAAGGTCGCCCGCACGCTGGAGGAGATCCCGGAGCTGTACGACTCCGCGGTCCGTGAGGCCGTCGCCGCGTTCGGGCGCGGGGAGTGCTTCGTCGAGCGCTACCTCGACAAGCCGCGCCACGTGGAGACCCAGTGCCTGGCCGACACCCACGGCAACGTGGTCGTCGTCTCGACCCGTGACTGCTCGCTCCAGCGCCGCCACCAGAAGCTCGTGGAGGAGGCCCCGGCGCCCTTCCTGTCCGACGCGCAGAACGCCGAGCTGTACGCGGCCTCCAAGGCGATCCTGAAGGAGGCCGGCTACGTCGGCGCCGGCACGGTCGAGTTCCTGGTCGGCCTGGACGGCACGATCTCCTTCCTGGAGGTCAACACGCGCCTCCAGGTGGAGCACCCGGTGACCGAGGAGGTCTCCGGCATCGACCTCGTCCGCGAGATGTTCCGGATCGCCGACGGCGAGGAGCTGGGTTACGACGACCCCGCCTCGCGCGGTCACTCGTTCGAGTTCCGGATCAACGGCGAGGACCCGGGCCGCGGCTTCCTGCCGGCCCCCGGCACCGTCACCCGGTTCGACGCCCCGAGCGGTCCGGGCGTCCGTCTGGACGCGGGCGTGGAGTCCGGCTCGGTCATCGGCCCCGCCTGGGACTCGCTGCTGGCGAAGCTCATCGTGACCGGTGCGACGCGTGAGCAGGCGCTCCAGCGCGCGTCCCGCGCCCTGGCCGAGTTCCACGTCGAGGGCATGGCCACCGCCATCCCGTTTCACCGTGCGGTCGTGACGGACCCGGCGTTCACCGCCGACCCGTTCCGCGTCCACACCCGCTGGATCGAGACGGAGTTCGTCAACGAGATCAAGCCGTTCGCCGCTCCCGCCGAGGCGGACGCGGACGACGAGGCCGGTCGCGAGACGGTGGTCGTCGAGGTCGGCGGCAAGCGCCTGGAGGTCTCGCTGCCCTCCTCGCTCGGCATGAGCCTGGCCCGTACCGGCCTCGCGGCGGGCGCCAAGCCCAAGCGCCGCGCGGCGAAGAAGTCCGGCTCGGCCGTCTCCGGCGACACCCTCGCCTCCCCGATGCAGGGCACGATCGTGAAGATCGCCGTGGAGGAGGGCCAGGAGGTCAAGGAGGGCGACCTGATCGTCGTCCTGGAGGCCATGAAGATGGAGCAGCCGCTGAACGCGCACCGCTCCGGCACGGTCAAGGGTCTGGCCGCCGAGGTGGGCAGCTCGATCTCCTCCGGTGCCGTCATCTGTGAGATCAAGGACTGAGGCTCTTCCCCACCGGTGCCCCGGTCATGTCCTCGGACGTGGCCGGGGCACCGGTGCATTCGGGGACCGGCCGCCGCCCGCGCGATGGCATCCTGGAGACCGGGGAGACAGGAGGGACCGCACCATGGCGATGAGCACGGCAGGAACGCCGGCCCGGCCCATGCGTGCCGACGCGCGCCGCAACTACGGCCGGCTGCTGACGGAGGCCCGTACGGCCTTCGCGGAACACGGCACCGACGCGTCCCTGGAGGACGTCGCACGGCGCGCGGGGGTGGGCATCGGCACGCTGTACCGCCACTTCCCGACCCGGCACGCGCTGATGAGCGCGGTCTTCCAGGAGGCGGTGACCTCCCTGATCACCCGCTCCCGCGAACTGGCGGAGGCGGAGCGGCCGTGTGCCGCCCTGGTGGAGTGGCTGGGTGCGATCGTCACTCATGCGGGTGAGTACCGGGGCCTGGCCCAGGCGCTCATGTCGACGTGCCACGACGAGAGTTCGGCCCTCGCACGGTGCAATACGCCGCTGCGCGAGGCGGGTTCGGTGCTCCTGACCCGCGCCCAGTCGACGGGCTCGGTCCGCCCGGACGTCTCGATCGACGACCTGATGCAGCTCACGAACGCCATCGCCCTGGCCGCGGAACAGTCCCCGGACGACCCCCAACTGGCGGACCGCCTGCTGACGCTGACGCTGAAGGGCCTGGCCGAATCAAGCCCCTCCGGCGATTGAGGAGCGGGGGTCCGGGGGCAGAGCCCCCGCGCTACCGCCGCCGCAGATCCGCCACCCGCGCGCGGTCCCGGTCCCGGTCCCGCTCACCGGCCGCCTCACCGAGCGCCCGCAACGGCTGCCCCTGCGTACGCCGCTGCCCGGGCAACGGCATCTCGCGCCTGGCGGCCCGCCCGCCCGCGCCCGATTCCGCGGCGGCCGACGAGGCCGCCCCCGCCCCCCCGCCCGCGACAGCGATCCGCACGCCCTGGTCCGCCAGCGCCTGCAGCTCCGCCGCCGCCCGGTCGTCGTGCGCGGCGGGCTCGTCCGTCACCAGATGGGTGATGAGGTCCGTCGGCACGGTCTGGAACATCGTGTCGGAGCCGAGCTTCGTGTGGTCCGCGAGGACCACCACCTCCGCGGCGGCCTGCACCAGCGCCCGGTCCACGCTCGCGGAGAGCATGTTGGACGTGGAGAGCCCGCGCTCGGCGGTGAGCCCACTCCCGGACAGGAAGGCGCGCGAGACCCGCAGCCCCTGGAGGGACTGCTCGGCCCCGCTGCCCACGAGGGCGTAGTTGGACCCGCGCAGGGTGCCGCCGGTCATCACCACTTCCACCCGGTTGGCATGGGCCAGTGCCTGGGCGACGAGCAGCGAGTTGGTGACGACGGTCAGGCCGGGGACGCGCGCGAGCCGGCGGGCCAGCTCCTGCGTGGTCGTACCGGCGCCGACGACGATGGCCTCGCCCTCTTCGACGAGGCCGGCCGCCAGGTCGGCGATGGCCGTTTTCTCCGCGGTCGCGAGATGGGATTTCTGCGGAAAGCCGGACTCCCGCGTAAAACCGCCCGGCAAGACCGCACCGCCGTGCCGGCGGTCGAGGAGTCCTTCTGCCTCCAGTGCCCGCACGTCCCGCCGTACGGTCACTTCGGAGGTCTGGACGACGCGGGCGAGCTCACGGAGCGATACCGCCCCGTTGGCGCGCACCATTTCGAGGATCAACTGACGACGTTCTGCAGCGAACACGAAACTGACAGTAACGTGACCGCGCGAGAGTTTTCAGCAGTTTGCGCCGAATAGCAGAAGTTGTACATACAGGTGGTCGCCAAGTGGTATACGCGGCCACGTTGTTGTCGCGTCCTGATCGGACAGCGTTCACGAAGGCGCCCGGCCCGGCGGGAGTTGCCGGGAATGCCCGGCCCGGGACGGCTCCCGGGCCCGGCACTTCCGTAC
Organism: Streptomyces sp. NBC_00708; assembly: GCA_036226585.1. Taxonomy (GTDB): domain Bacteria; phylum Actinomycetota; class Actinomycetes; order Streptomycetales; family Streptomycetaceae; genus Streptomyces. The sequence goes on along the minus strand of CP108997.1, from coordinate 4,508,636 downwards.
GGTTACGCCTCGCCCGTGCGCTTACGGCTGTGCAACTGGCGGGCCACTTCGGCGATCGATCCCGACAGGGACGGGTACACAGTGAAGGCGTTTGCGATCTGCTCGACCGTCAGATTGTTGTCGACCGCGATCGAGATGGGGTGGATCAGCTCGCTCGCCCGGGGGGCGACGACACAGCCGCCGACCACGATGCCGGTGCCGGGGCGGCAGAAGATCTTGACGAAGCCGTCCCGGATGCCCTGCATCTTGGCGCGCGGGTTGCGCAGCAGCGGCAGCTTGACGGCCAGGGCCTCGATCTTGCCCGCGTCGACGTCGGCCTGGCTGTAGCCGACGGTGGCGATCTCCGGGTCGGTGAAGACGTTCGAGGAGACCGTCTTCAGGTTCAGCGGGGCCACCGCGTCGCCGAGGAAGTGGTACATCGCGATCCGGCCCTGCATGGCGGCGACGGAGGCGAGAGCGAAGATGCCCGTGACGTCACCGGCCGCGTAGACGCCGGGGGCGCTGGTGCGGGAGACCTTGTCGGTCCGGATGTGCCCGGAGTCCTTGAGCCGGACACCGGCCTCCTCCAGGCCCATGCCGGCGGTGTTCGGGATGGCGCCGACGGCCATCAGGCAGTGCGTGCCGGAGATGACCCGGCCGTCGGCGAGGGTCACCTCGACCCGGTCGCCGACGCGCTTGGCGGACTGCGCGCGGGAGCGGGCCATGACGTTCATGCCGCGCCGCCGGAAGACGTCCTCCAGGACGGCGGCGGCGTCGGGGTCCTCGCCGGGCAGCACCCGGTCGCGGGACGAGACGAGGGTGACGTGCGAGCCGAGGGCCTGGTAGGCACCGGCGAACTCGGCGCCCGTCACACCGGAACCGACGACGATGAGCTCCTGCGGCAGCTCGTCGAGGTCGTAGACCTGGGTCCAGTTCAGGATGCGCTCGCCGTCGGGCTGCGCGTCGGGGATCTCCCGGGGGTGACCGCCGGTCGCGATGAGCACGGCGTCCGCGGTGAGCGTCTCCTCCGTACCGTCGGCGGCCGTGACGACGACCTGGCGGGAGCCGTCGGCGGCCTGGAGGCCCTCCAGACGGCCGCGCCCGCGCATCACGCGTGCGCCGGCGCGCGTGACGGACGCGGTGATGTCGTGGGACTGGGCGAGCGCCAGGCGCTTCACACGGCGGTTGACCTTCCCCAGATCGACGCCGACCACCCGCGCGGCCTGCTCTATGTGCGGGGTGTCGTCCGCGACGATGATGCCCAGCTCCTCGTACGAGGAGTCGAAGGTGGTCATCACCTCGGCCGTCGCGATCAGGGTCTTCGAGGGCACGCAGTCGGTGAGGACGGACGCGCCGCCGAGGCCGTCGCAGTCGACGACGGTCACCTCCGCGCCGAGCTGGGCGCCCACCAGTGCCGCCTCGTACCCGCCGGGTCCGCCGCCGATGATCACGATCCGGGTCACGAAAAGTCCGCCTCGCGTTTCTCGTCCCACGGCCGTCTGCTGCCCCGGCCGGGGTCCGGGGGATCGCCCCGGGGGAATGCAGTACGTACTTCATTGTCCCGCACGCGCCAAGGTGCTTCTCCCCGGGGCCCTCCATACGTGCGCCGGGGCGCACGGCGCACGTATCGCGGCCGGTGGATCCACCCCTGCGCCCCACCCCCGGTCCCCCTCTCGCGGGGGCCTTCCGCACAGGAACCGCCGCTCCCGCCGTCACCTCCCGTACCCTCGAACCCATGTCGCTCTACGCCGCGTACGCCGGCAACCTCGACGCGCGGCTGATGACGCGCCGCGCCCCGCACTCACCGCTGCGCGGCACCGGCTGGCTGAACGGCTGGCGGCTGACCTTCGGCGGGGAGCAGATGGGCTGGGAGGGAGCGCTGGCCACCGTGGTGGAGGCGCCCCGTTCGCAGGTGTTCGTGGCCCTGTACGACCTGGCCCCCATGGACGAGGACTCCATGGACCGCTGGGAGGGCGTCGGCCTGGACATCTACCGCCGCATGCGCATCCGGGTGCACACCCTGGACGGCGAGGAGCCGGCCTGGATCTATGTGCTGAACGGGTACGAGGGCGGGCTGCCGTCCGCCCGGTATCTCGGCGAGATCGCGGACGCGGCGGATTCGGCCGGCGCGCCGCACGATTATGTGATGGAACTCCGCAAGCGTCCCTGCTGAGCGCGGGGCGCTCCGGCCGCCGCGCGGCACCGCCCCGACCTGCCCCTTTCGGGGCCGTTCGCACCTCGCCCCCGGGCTCGGCTGTGGGAACACACGAACGGACGCGGCCAGACTCTGTACGGGAGCATCTACGCGCGTAGGGAATCAGCGGTTACGCTCATCCGCGTGAACGCATCACTTATTCCGGACCACATCCAGGGCGACCCGCACGCCGCCGCCGCCGACGCCGCCGCCCGCCTGCGCGAGCTGACCGGTGCCGAGACTCACGACGTCGCCCTCGTGATGGGCTCCGGCTGGGCGCCCGCCGCGGCGGCGCTCGGTGTTCCGGAGGCCGAGTTCCCGGTGACCGCCCTGCCCGGCTTCCCGGCGCCCGCCGTCGAGGGCCACGGCGGCACGGTCCGCTCGCACGTGATCGGCGGCAAGCGCGCCCTGGTGTTCCTGGGCCGCACGCACTTCTACGAGGGTCGCGGCGTCGCCGCCGTCGCCCACGGCGTGCGTACCGCCGTGGCCGCGGGCGTCCGGACCGTGGTCCTGACGAACGGCTGCGGCGGCCTGCGCGAGGGCATGCGCCCCGGCCAGCCGGTCCTGATCAGCGACCACATCAACCTCACGGCGGCGTCCCCGATCGTCGGCGCCAACTTCGTCGACCTGACGGACCTGTACTCGCCCCGGCTCCGGGCCCTGTGCAAGGAGATCGACGAGACGCTCGAAGAGGGCGTGTACGTGCAGTTCCCCGGCCCGCACTACGAGACGCCGGCCGAGATCAACATGGTCCGTGTGATGGGCGGCGACCTCGTCGGCATGTCCACGGTCCTGGAAGCGATCGCCGCCCGGGAGGCGGGGGCCGAGGTGCTCGGCCTGTCCCTGGTGACGAACCTGGCGGCGGGGCTGAGCGGTGAGCCGCTGAACCATGAGGAGGTTCTGCAGGCGGGTCGCGACTCCGCCGCGCGGATGGGGTCGTTGCTGGCGCGGGTGCTGGACCGCATCTGACGCTTCGGGGGCGCTGCCCCCGTACCCCCGCTCCTCAATCGCCGGAGAGGCTTGACTGTGGCGCGACCCTGACCAGCCCCGCCGGCGTTTGAGGCGCGGGGTCCGGGGCGGAGCCCCGGTTTCGGGAAGGGGCGGGGAGGGGAACAGGCCCGCCGCAGGCGCCCCACCCGCACCCCGTCCACCCACCGGCCGCACCCCGAAAGGCACCCCGTGACGACACCCCCGGACCTCCTCGCCCTCGCCGGCGCCTGGCTCGCCGAGGACCCCGACCCCGACACCCGCGACGAGCTCGCCAAGCTCATCGACGCCGAGGACCTCGACGAGCTGTCCGCCCGCTTCGCGGGAACGCTCCAGTTCGGCACCGCCGGCCTGCGGGGCGAACTCGGCGCCGGCCCCATGCGCATGAACCGCGCCGTGGTCATCCGCGCCGCCGCCGGCCTCGCCGCGTACCTGAAGGACCAGGGGCGGACCGGCGGTCTCGTCGTCATCGGCTACGACGCCCGTTACAAGTCCGCCGACTTCGCGCGGGACACCGCCGCCGTGATGACCGGCGCCGGTCTGCGCGCCGCGGTGCTCCCCCGCCCGCTGCCCACCCCCGTGCTCGCGTACGCCATAAGGCACCTGGGCGCCGTCGCCGGCGTCGAGGTGACCGCCAGCCACAACCCGCCCCGCGACAACGGCTACAAGGTCTACCTCGGCGACGGCTCGCAGATCGTGCCGCCGGCGGACGGCGAGATCGCCGCGGCCATCGCGGCGGTCGGCCCGCTGGACACCGTGCCCCGTCCCGACGCCGGCTGGGAGACCCTGGGCGACGAGGTGCTGGACGCGTACCTGGCGCGTACGGACGCCGTGCTCGACGCCCGGTCGCCGCGCACCGCCCGCGTCGTGTACACCGCGATGCACGGCGTCGGCACCTCCGTGCTCACCGCCGCCTTCGACCGCGCTGGCTTCCCCGCCCCGGTGCTCGTCGCGGAGCAGGCCGAGCCGGACCCCGCGTTCCCCACCGTGGCCTTCCCCAATCCGGAGGAGCCCGGCGCGATGGACCTCGCGTTCACCACCGCGCGCCGGGTGAACCCCGATCTCGTCATCGCCAACGACCCGGACGCCGACCGCTGCGCCGTCGCCGTCCCGGACCCGGCCGCGGACGGCGGCTGGCGGATGCTGCGGGGCGACGAGGTCGGCGCGCTGCTCGCCGCACACCTGGTGCGCCGGGGCGCCACCGGCGTGTTCGCCGAGTCGATCGTCTCGTCCTCGCTCCTGGGCCGGATCGCTGACAAGGCGGGCCTGGGCTACGAGGAGACCCTGACGGGATTCAAGTGGATCGCCCGCGTGGAGGGGCTGCGGTACGGGTACGAGGAGGCGCTCGGCTACTGCGTCGACCCGGAGGGCGTCCGTGACAAGGACGGCATCACGGCCGCGCTGCTCGTCGCCGAACTCGCCTCCGTACTGAAGGAGCGGGGCCGTACGCTCCTGGACCTGCTGGACGACCTCGCCGTGGAGCACGGGCTGCACGCCACCGACCAGCTGTCGGTGCGGGTGGAGGACCTGTCCGTCATCGCGGACGCCATGCGCCGGCTGCGCGAACAGCCGCCCGCGGCCCTGGCGGGGCTGGCCGTCGCCACGGCCGAGGACCTGTCGCGCGGCACGGACCTGCTGCCGCCCACCGACGGGCTGCGCTACCACCTCGACGGCGCCCGGGTGATCGTCCGCCCGAGCGGCACCGAGCCGAAGCTGAAGTGCTACCTGGAGGTCGTGGTGCCGGTCGCCTCGGCCGCCGGGCTGCCGGCGGCCCGCGCCCGCGCCACGGAGCTGCTGAACGGCATCAAGCGCGACCTGGCCGCCGCGGCCGGTATCTGAGTCGCCGTACGGGGGAGGTCCGGTGCGCCCGGACCCTCCCCCGTACGCACCGTCAGCCCGACACCCGCGCCATCCACGCCTCGACCTCGTCCGCCGAGCGCGGCAGCCCCGCCGACAGGTTCTCGTGGCCGGACTCCGTCACGACGAGGTCGTCCTCGATGCGCACGCCGATGCCGCGCCACTCCTCGGGGACCGTCAGGTCGTCCGGCTGGAAGTACAGGCCCGGCTCGACGGTCAGCACCATGCCCGGCTCCAGCACCCCGTCGACGTACTCCTCGTTGCGCGCGCGGGCGCAGTCGTGGACGTCCAGGCCGAGCATGTGACCGGTGCCGGCCATGGTGAAGCGGCGCTGGAGGCCGAGTGCGTACGCCCGCTCGGCCGGGCCCTCGATGAAGCCCCACTCGACGAGCCGGACGGCGAGGTGGCGCTGGGCCGCCTCGTGGAAGTCGCGGTAGTGGGCGCCCGGCTTCACCGCGGCCATTCCCGCCTCCTGCGCCTCGTACACCGCGTCGTAGACCTTGCGCTGGAGCGGTGTGAACGTGCCGCTGATGGGAAGGGTGCGCGTGACGTCGGCGGTGTAGAGGGTGCGCGTCTCCACGCCCGCGTCGAACAGGAGCAGGTCGCCGGGGCGCACCGGGCCGTCGTTGTCGGTCCAGTGCATGATCGTGGCGTGCTCACCGGCGGCGCAGATGGAGCCGTAGCCGACGGCGTTGCCCTCCAGGCGGGCGCGGCGGAAGAACGTGCCCTCGATCCACCGCTCGGAGGTCGCCACGGCTGTGGACAGGTCGGCGATCGCGTCGGTGAAGCCGCGCACGGTGGAGTCCACGGCCTTGCGCAGCTCACCGAGTTCCCACGCGTCCTTGACGAGGCGCAGGCCGCTCAGCGCCTCCGCCAGTTCCTCGTCGCGGTCCTCGTCGGTGGTGACGGCCCGCTCCAGGGCGGGGTCGATGCCCCGGACGATCCGGGTCGGCGCACCGGGGGCCGCCGCCAGCTCGTCGGCGGCGGTACGGACGTCGCGGCAGGGGAGGCCGAGGACGCGGGCGGACTCGGCGAGCGAGCGTCGCCGGCCGGTCCACAGCTCGGCCGTGGCGCCGGTCCAGAACACGTCGTCGTCCCTGCTGTCCCGGGGCAGCTGGAAGCAGTAGGCGTCGTGGCCGCCGCCGTCCCGAGGTTCGAGCACGAGCGCGCCGTCGCGGGCCTGGTCGCCGGTCATGTGGACGTAACCGGAGTAGGGCCGGAACGGATAGTCGTCGTCGTTCGACCGGGTCTTGAGGTTCCCGGAGGGTATGACGAGGCGTTCGCCGGGGAAGAGCGCGGAGAGCTTCGCGCGCCGGGCGGCGGCATGGGGGGCCTGTTCGTCGGGTAGCAGGTCGTGCCGTTCGGTGTCCGCCCACCCGGTCCGCATCAGGGCGGAGAGTTCCGCGGAGATCTCCGTGTAGAGCCCGTTCTTCCGGCCTTTCGCCACGTCATGCTCCCTCTCTGGACGTGTTGGACCGCCGGGTCCTCACCGACGGCACCCGGAAGCTATCGCCGGGGCGGGCGCGCGGGTGCACGGCTGTGCCAGTGGCACCGATCGGCCAAGCGCTCCTCGCCGTACAGCCCGGCGCAGGGGACGGCGGGGCCACCACCGCGGCCCTTCCCCGGCGGACAATGCCGTACATGACGAACGAGAAGCTGGCCGAGGCGCTCCGGCTCCTGGGGGTGGGGGAAGCGGCCGGCCGGGTCTATCTGGCGCTGCTCGACCGGGCGCCCGCTCCCCTGACCGCGATCGGCCGGGCGGCCGGTCTGGACGGCCCGGCGCTCGCGGCGGCGTACGGGGAGCTGGCCGACGCCGGTCTGGTCGGCGGCGCCGGGACGGACGAGGACGTGGTCGCCCCGGTCCCGCCGGCCGCCGGTCTGGAGATCCTGGCCAGGCAGCGGGCGAGCGAGGTCGAGGAGTCCCGTCTCGCCGTCGGGGGCGCGTTCGACGCGTTCCGGCGGCAGCGGCTGGCCGCGTACAACGACGATCTCGTCGAGTCCGTCACCGGTGACGCGGTCGGTCCGAGGATCCGGCGGGCCTGGGCGAGCGCGCGGGAGCAGATCCGGCAGCTGGAGTCACCGCCGTACGTCCCGCTGCCCGGGGCGACGGAGGACGCGCTGGCCACGCTGGCCCGTGGGGTGACGCAGCGCGTCGTGTACTCGCGGGAGTCCCTGGAGCACCCCGGGCATCTGAAGGACGTCATCGAGCCGTGCGTCCGGGCGGGCGAGCAGGCCAGAGTGGCGCCGGCGGTGCCGGTGAAGCTGGTGATCATCGACGACGCGTCCGCGCTGGTCTCGCTGTCGATCAGGGAGGCCGATGTGCACAACACGATGCTGGTGGTGCAGCCGTGCGGTCTGCTGTCGGCGCTCATCGCCCTGTTCGAGCAGTACTGGCAGAGCGCCCTGCCGTTCAGTGGCCGCACCACGCTGCCGGGCGGTCTCGCGCCCGCGGACCGGCGGCTGCTGTGGCTCCTGGCGGGCGGCACGAGCGACGAGGTCATCGCACGTGAGCTGGGGATCAGCCGCCGCACGCTGTTCCGGCGGCTGCAGATCCTGATGGCCGGTCTCGGCGCGTCGAACCGCTTCCAGCTGGCGCTGCAGGCCCAGCGCCAGGGCTGGCTGTGACGGGGCCGCCCCTAGAGCCTGTCTTCAAACCCCCCTCTGCCGCGCGACGCAGGTCCGCCCTCTCAGCCGATCGCGCCCAGCACGATGAGCAGCACCGCGCCGACGGCGGCGGGGGCGATGATCTCGTACGCCCAGCGCACCGACGCGCGGGGGGTGTCGGGCAGGGGCTTGTCACCGGCGCGCTCGGACAGCTCGCGCAGGTCGGCCACGGTCTGGTCGGCGGCGGCCGTGCGGACCTTGCTGTCGCGTACGTCGGCGGTCGTGGACGTACGGCGGTAGGGGTCGTCCATCGCCTGCCGGGACTGCTGGCGGGCGGCCTTCTTGCGCTGGCGCAGCGAGACGGGCACGGCCCACAGCTGGTACTTCGTGCCCTCCTGGGTGAACAGCTCGGTGGAGTACCCGGCCCGCACATCGGCGACGTCGCTCCACGGCAGCGTGATCGTGCGGAACGGGTTGCGGATGCGGATGCGCCGGTCGTTGGCGTACACCACCGGGCGCAGTGTGAAGGCGACGATCAGCGGCACGACGGTCAGCAGCCCGGCGAGCGCCATCCACGGCGCCCGGCCCTCGCCCCGGAAGGCGGCGTCGACGCCGATCCAGCAGACGAGCACGAGGAGCAGGGCGCCCCCGGCCAGCCCGGCGGGCGACCGGAAGGTCCGGTCGGCGTAGGTGGGCTCGTCGGCAGGCGTGGGGCTCGTCATGAGCCCGATTGTGCCTGACGCGCCACGGGGGCGCGGTGGCGGCTTCACCCGCGGCGGGGGCGGGCCGGGGGATCCCCCGGTGACCTGGGCCCCTGTACAGGTCGCTACGCGCGTAGATATGCTCAGGTGGTGACCATGCCCACCACCCTCCCCGCATTCGCCGACGCGACGGCGTCCGACAGTGCGCTGCGCCGCTTCCTGCACGGGCTGCCCGGCGTCGACGCGGTCGGCCTCGAAGCGCGCGCAGCCGCCCTCGGAACCAGGTCGATCAAGACGACGGCCAAGGCGTACGCCATCGACCTCGCCATCTCGATGATCGACCTGACGACGCTGGAAGGCGCGGACACCCCCGGCAAGGTCCGGGCGCTCGCCGCCAAGGCCGTCAACCCCGACCCCACCGACCGGACGACCCCGCGCACCGCCGCGGTCTGCGTCTACCCCGACATGGCGGCCACCGCCGCCGAGGCCCTGGCCGGCTCCGGCGTGAAGGTGGCGTCCGTCGCCACGGCCTTCCCCGCCGGGCGCGCCGCGCTCGACGTGAAGCTCGCGGACGTCCGGGACGCCGTGGCGGCCGGTGCCGACGAGATCGACATGGTGATCGACCGGGGGGCGTTCCTCGCCGGCCGCTATCTGAAGGTGTACGAGGAGATCCTCGCCGTGAAGGCGGAGTGCGGGTCCGCCCGCCTCAAGGTGATCTTCGAGACCGGCGAGCTGTCCACGTACGACAACATCCGGCGGGCCTCCTGGCTCGGGATGCTGGCGGGCGCGGACTTCATCAAGACCTCGACCGGCAAGGTGGCGACGAACGCCACGCCCGCGAACACCCTGCTGATGCTGGAGGCGGTGCGCGACTTCCGCGCGCAGACCGGCGTCCAGATCGGCGTGAAGCCGGCCGGCGGCATCCGCACCTCCAAGGACGCGATCAAGTTCCTGGTGCTGGTGAACGAGACGGCGGGCGAGGACTGGCTGGACAACCACTGGTTCCGCTTCGGCGCCTCCAGCCTGCTGAACGATCTGCTGATGCAGCGCCAGAAGCTCAGCACCGGCCGTTACTCCGGCCCCGATTACGTGACGGTGGACTGATACCCATGGCATCCGCATTTGAGTACGCACCGGCGCCGGAGTCCCGTTCCGTCGTCGACATCGCCCCTTCGTACGGCCTGTTCATCGACGGTGAGTTCACCGACGCGGCCGACGGCAAGGTCTTCAAGACGGTCTCGCCGAGCAGCGAGGAGGTGCTGTCCGAGGTCGCGCGGGCCGGCACCGAGGACGTGGACCGGGCCGTGAAGGCGGCCCGCCGCGCGTTCGAGAAGTGGTCGGCGCTGCCCGGTTCCGAGCGCGCCAAGTACCTGTTCCGGATCGCCCGGATCATCCAGGAACGCAGCCGCGAGCTGGCCGTCCTGGAGACGCTGGACAACGGCAAGCCGATCAAGGAGACCCGCGACGCGGACCTCCCGCTGGTCGCCGCGCACTTCTTCTACTACGCGGGCTGGGCCGACAAACTGGACCACGCGGGCTACGGGCCCGACCCGCGCCCGCTGGGCGTGGCCGGCCAGGTCATCCCGTGGAACTTCCCGCTCCTGATGCTCGCGTGGAAGATCGCCCCGGCGCTCGCCACGGGCAACACGGTGGTCCTGAAGCCCGCCGAGACGACGCCCCTGTCGGCGCTGTTCTTCGCGGACATCTGCCGCCAGGCGGGCCTGCCCAAGGGTGTCGTCAACATCCTGACGGGGTACGGCGACGCGGGCCGGGCGCTCGTGGAGCACGGGGACGTCGACAAGGTCGCCTTCACCGGTTCGACCGCCGTCGGCAAGGCCATCGCCCGCAGCGTCGCCGGGACCGACAAGAAGGTCACGCTCGAACTGGGCGGCAAGGGCGCCAACATCGTCTTCGACGACGCCCCCATCGACCAGGCCGTCGAGGGCATCGTCACCGGCATCTTCTTCAACCAGGGCCAGGTCTGCTGCGCGGGCTCCCGGCTGCTGGTGCAGGAGTCGGTCCAGGACGAGCTGCTGGACGCGCTCAAGCGCCGGCTGTCCACGCTGCGCCTCGGCGACCCGCTGGACAAGAACACCGACATCGGCGCGATCAACTCCTCGGAGCAGCTGGCCCGGATCACCGCGCTCGTGGAGACCGGCGAGGCGGAGGGCGCGGAGCGCTGGAGCGCCCCGTGCGAGCTGCCCTCGGCCGGTTACTGGTTCGCCCCGACGCTCTTCACGAACGTCACCCAGGCGCACACGATCGCCCGCGACGAGATCTTCGGCCCGGTGCTCTCCGTGCTGTCGTTCCGTACGCCGGACGAGGCGGTCGCCAAGGCCAACAACAGCCAGTACGGCCTGTCGGCCGGCATCTGGACGGAGAAGGGCTCCCGCATCCTCGCGGTGGCGAACAAACTCCGCGCGGGCGTCGTCTGGGCCAACACGTTCAACAAGTTCGACCCGACCTCGCCCTTCGGCGGCTACAAGGAGTCGGGCTTCGGCCGCGAAGGCGGCCGCCACGGCCTGGAGGCGTACCTCGATGTCCGATAACCGTCTGAGCGTCTTCAAGACCTACAAGCTGTACGTCGGGGGCAAGTTCCCCCGCTCCGAGAGCGGCCGGGTGTACGAGGTGACGGACTCGAAGGGCAAGTGGCTGGCGAACGCGCCCCAGTCCTCCCGCAAGGACGCGCGCGACGCGGTCGTGGCCGCCCGCAAGGCGTTCGGCGGCTGGTCGGGCGCGACCGCGTACAACCGCGGCCAGATCCTCTACCGCATCGCGGAGATGCTGGAGGGCCGCCGCGAGCAGTTCGTCCGCGAAGTGGCCGAGGCGGAGGGCCTGTCGAAGTCCAAGGCGGCGGCCGTCGTGGACGCGGCGGTGGACCGCTGGGTCTGGTACGCGGGCTGGACGGACAAGATCGCCCAGATCGTGGGCGGCGCCAACCCGGTGGCGGGCCCGTTCTTCAACCTCTCGACGCCCGAGCCGACCGGCGTGGTCACGGTTCTCGCCCCGCAGGAGTCGTCGTTCCTGGGCCTGGTCTCGGTGGTGGCCCCGGTGATCGCGGCCGGCAACACGGTGGTCGTCGTGGCCTCCGCGAAGTCCCCGCTGCCGGCGCTGTCGCTGGGCGAGGTGCTAGCCACCTCGGACCTGCCGGGCGGTGTGGTCAACATCCTGTCGGGGAAGACCGCGGAGATCGCGACGCCGCTCGCCGCCCACCAGGACGTGAACGGCATCGACCTCACGGGCGCGGACGCGGAGCTGGCGAAGGAGCTGGAGATCGCGGCGGCCGACAACCTGAAGCGCGTTTCCCGCCCACCCGTCTCCCGCCGCCACCCCGAGAAGGAAGCGCAGAGCGCTGCTCATCCACAGGCTGTGGACGGTGACGGCGACGACTGGACGGCCGACCCGGGCACGCACCGCCTGACGGCGTTCCTGGAGACCAAGACGGTCTGGCACCCGACGGGCGCGCTGGGCGCGTCGGGCTCCTCGTACTGACCGCGCGAGGCGCGTAACGGGCACGGCCCGTTTCCCGGAGACGCCTCCGGGGAACGGGCCGTCACGCTGTCAGGGGCGCAGCCCGCCCACGAAGCCGTCCACGACCGGGCCCGCCACCGGCAGGTCCTTCAGAGCGCCGCCGCTGGTCAGCGGGTCGGTGACCAGCGCCGTGGAGAGCGGCTTGAAGTCGGCGACCTGGGTGCCCACCGCGTTGTTCAGCGGGTCCGTGCCGGTGCCGGCCAGCGGGTCGAGCCGCAGCTGGGTCACGGGCGCGATGCCGTTCCCCAGGGCGTGGCCGAGCGCCCCGGTGACCGCACTGCCGGTCGCCCCGGTGGCCTCCCCGAGGACGGCGTCGGTGCCGGTCTCCTGGACGACGGGCAGTGGGGCCGCCTGGGCCGCCGCACCCCCCGCGCCGAGCGCGGCGCCGACCGCGGTGACGGTCAGGCCTGCGCGCAGCAGGGTGCGGCGCCGGGACTTGGAAAGTGCGTGACGTGCCATGGATTTCCCACCTGATCGGGCCGATCGAACCATCGGTCTCGTAATCAACCGAATGCACAGAGTAGTTGAGGTGTGATGCGCGATACCAACAGGACCTCCGGGGGGTCCCCTGTGCGGGTCAATGCCTCACACTCGTGTCCTGTGAGTTCCCAAGCGCTTTCGACCCGTGTCGTCCTGTTGACGGGCCCCTCCGGCTCCGGCAAGTCGTCCCTCGCCGCCCGTACCGGCCTCCCGGTCCTGCGGCTCGACGACTTCTACAAGGAGGCCGGCGACCCCACCCTGCCGCTCGTCGGGGGCAGTACGGACATCGACTGGGACTCCCCGGACTCCTGGGACGCCGAGGCCGCGGTCGCCGCGATCGGGGAACTCTGCCGCACCGGCCGCACCGACGTCCCGGTGTACGACATCTCCACCAGCTCCCGCACCGGGCACGAGGACCTGCACATCGGGCGCACCCCGCTCTTCGTGGCCGAGGGCATCTTCGCGGCGGACATCATCGACCGCTGCCGGTCGCTGGACCTGCTCGCCGACGCGCTCTGTCTGCGCGGCCGCCCCTCGACGACGTTCCGCCGCCGCCTCCTGCGCGATCTGCGCGAGGGCCGCAAGTCGGTCCCGTTCCTGCTGCGGCGCGGCTGGCGCCTCATGCGCACCGAACGCCGCATCGTGGCCCGCCATGTCGCGCTGGGCGCGCACGCCTGCGCCAAGCCGGAGGCCCTGGGCCGCCTGGCCGCGGCGGCGGCGGGGCGGTGCCGGATGCCGGCACACTCAAGCCCCTCCGGCGTGCACTCAAGCCCATCACGCGCACACTCAAGCCCATCACGCGCACACTCAAGCCCCTCCGGCGATTGAGGAGCGGGGGCACGGGGGCAGAGCCCCCGAAACGCGCCGAAGGGCCGGACAGGACCCCCCGGCCCGTCCGACCCCACAGCTTCCCCGTATCCCCCGATACCCCCGTATCCCCCGGGCCCCCGTTCTCTCCCCCGTAACAACACCACCGCGTCCCCCGAAGCGGCAGCGCCCCCGTTCCCCCCAGCCTTCAGGCCACCAGCTCGCCGAAGGACTCCTCCTCGTCACGGCCGAAGCTGAGGACCTCGTCCTCGCGCAGCCGGCGGAGCGACCGCCAGATGCTCGACTTCACCGTGCCGACACTGATGTCGAGGATGGACGCGATCTCCGGGTCCGTACGGCCCTCGTAGTACCGCAGGACGAGCATCGTGCGCTGCAGTTCCGGCAGGCGCGCCAGCGCCTGCCAGAGCACGGCGCGCAGCTCCGTACCACGCATCGCGTCCGTGTCGCCCGCCGTCTCCGGCAGCTCCTCGGTCGGGTATTCGTTCAGCTTGCGCCTGCGCCAGGCGCTGATGTGCAGATTGGTCATCGTGCGGCGCAGATAACCGCCGACAGCGGCCTTGTCGCTGATGCGGTCCCAGGCCCGGTACGTCGAGAAGAGGGCGCTCTGCAGCAGGTCCTCGGCCTCGAACCGGTCACCGGTCAGGTGGTAGGCGGTGGCGTACAGGGAGGCGCGGCGCTCCCGGACGTAGGCCGTGAACGCCGCTTCGGCGTCCTCGGACCGTTCCGGTGCCTTCCGCTCCCCCGTGCCCTCCCCGTATGCGCTTCCCCCGCTACCCGCGTCAACCACCGTCATGAATGACGTGTGCTGACGCCCGGCGCCTCGAACGCACCCCCGTCCGTTCACTGCGGCGCCGGACTTCTCGGTGCTCCGCCCGACATCGTGGAGACGCGTGACAACTGCGCTTGCGTTGATGCTGTGAGTTGCGTTCATCTCGCGCCCCCCATCGGGTGGAGTCCGTCCGTTCCTTGTGCCAATGAGCTTGCCGGGGCAGTTTCATGGCGCTGTCCGCCGACTGTCACAGGCCTGTCACAGGGCCTGGCGGTGGCACGAACCCGTGCTTCCTGATGCATGAGGGACGTATGGGGCACGCATCAGGGGGGACCAACTGTCGAACTGGGGCGCCCCATGGGTCAGAATGACCAAGTGCCTTTCCTGTTGCTGATCGAGGACGACGACGCCATCCGCACGGCCCTCGAACTCTCGCTGTCACGCCAGGGCCACCGTGTGGCCACCGCGGCGACGGGAGAGGACGGCCTCAACCTGCTGCGCGAGCAGCGCCCGGACCTGGTCGTGCTGGATGTGATGCTGCCCGGGATCGACGGATTCGAGGTGTGCCGGCGCATCCGTCGCACCGACCAGCTGCCGATCATCCTGCTGACCGCCCGCAGCGACGACATCGACGTCGTGGTGGGCCTGGAGTCCGGCGCCGACGACTACGTGGTCAAGCCCGTGCAGGGGCGGGTGCTCGACGCCCGTATCCGCGCGGTGCTGCGCCGCGGCGAACGGGAGTCGACCGACTCCGCGACGTTCGGGAACGTGGTCATCGACCGCTCCGCCATGACCGTCACGAAGAACGGCGAGGATCTCCAGCTCACGCCGACCGAGCTGCGACTCCTGCTCGAACTGAGCCGCCGGCCCGGCCAGGCCCTGTCGCGGCAGCAACTGCTGCGCCTGGTCTGGGAACACGACTACCTCGGTGACTCCCGGCTGGTGGACGCCTGTGTCCAGCGCCTGCGCGCCAAGGTCGAGGACGTACCGTCGTCGCCGACCCTGATCCGTACCGTGCGGGGCGTGGGTTACCGGCTGGACTCGCCGCAGTGAGCACGGCTGTACGGCGGGGCCTGCTCGCCGGGCTCCGCTGGACCAGCCTGCGGCTGCGGCTCGTCATCGTGTTCGCCCTGGTCGCGCTGACCGCAGCGGTCTCGGCCTCCGGCATCGCGTACTGGCTCAACCGCGAGGCCGTGCTGACGCGTACGCAGGACGCGGCGCTCGGGGACTTCCGCCAGGAGATGCAGACCCGGGCGGCCTCGCTGCCGCTGCGTCCCACCAAGGAGGACCTGCAGACGGCCGCCGTGCAGATGGCGAGCAGCAGCCCCGGCTACAGCGTGCTCCTGATCGACGAGCGCGACCCGGGCAAGCCCATCGTCGGCAACTCCGACCTGGACACCTTCACGCGCAGCAACGTACCGGTGTCGCTCCAGGAGCAGGTGGACCGCAAGCAGCCGGTCAAGGCGGGCAACAAGTACGAGTACCACCTGTTCTGGCAGCGCACCTCGATCCGCGGTACGCCGTACCTCGTCGCCGGTACGAAGATCATCGGCGGCGGGCCGACCGGTTACATGCTGAAGTCGCTCGACCAGGAGCGCCAGGACCTCAGCTCCCTCGCCTGGTCGCTCGGGATCGCCACGGCGCTCGCCCTGGTCGGCTCCGCGCTGCTCGCGCAGGCGGCGGCCACCACCGTGCTGCGGCCGGTGCAGCGGCTCGGGGACGCGGCCCGCAAGCTCGGCGAGGGCAAGCTCGACACCCGGCTCGTGGTGTCCGGCACCGACGAACTGGCCGATCTCTCCCGGACGTTCAACCGGACGGCCAGCTCGCTGGAGAAGAAGGTCGCGGACATGAGCGCCCGCGAGGAGGCCAGCCGCCGGTTCGTCGCCGACATGTCGCACGAGCTGCGTACGCCCCTCACCGCGATCACCGCCGTCGCGGAGGTCCTGGAGGAGGAGGCGGACAGCCTCGACCCGATGATCGCGCCCGCCGTGCACCTGGTGGTCAGCGAGACCCGGCGCCTCAACGACCTGGTGGAGAACCTGATGGAGGTGACCCGCTTCGACGCGGGCACGGCCCGTCTGGTGCTCGACGACGTGGACGTGGCCGACCAGGTCACCGCCTGCATCGACGCCCGCGCGTGGCTGGACGCGGTCGAACTGGACGCCGAGCGCGGCATGATGGTCCGCCTCGACCCCCGCCGGCTCGACGTGATCCTCGCGAACCTGATCGGCAACGCGCTCAAGCACGGCGGTTCGCCGGTCCGGGTCGCGGTGCGCATCGAGGGCGAGGAGCTGGTCATCGAGGTCCGGGACCACGGGCCCGGCATCCCGGAGGACGTGCTGCCGCACGTCTTCGACCGGTTCTACAAGGCCAGCGCCTCCAGGCCGCGTTCGGAAGGCAGCGGGCTCGGGCTCTCCATCGCCATGGAGAACGCCCACATCCACAACGGCGACATCACCGCCCGGAACTCGCCGGACGGCGACGGCGCGATCTTCGTCCTGCGCCTGCCGCGCGACGCCGAGGCGCTGAGCCGTACCGCCGACGATCCCGACGCATCGATACCGGACCACCAGGAGGACGACCCGACGTGAGGCGCAGCGAACGCCGGGGACACCGAACCGCCGCCGCCCTGGCAGGTGCCGCACTCTGTGCCGTGCTGGCGACGGGCTGCGGCATCCGTACGACCTCGGTGCCGGTGGACGCCGGTGCCGCACCGTCCCGGGTGCCGTGCGCGATGCCGGCCGAGGACGTCGCGTCCCAGGCCGAGCAGGGCATCCCCGTACAGGTCTATCTGGTCTGCGCCTCGCAGCTGGTGGCGGTGGACCGGGCGGTGCAGGTCCAGGAGGCCAAGTCCGACCGGCTGCGGATCGCCACCGCGCTCCTGGACGAGCTGCGCGTACGGCCCACGGCCGACGAGCGCCGGGCGGGCTTCTCCACGGACGTCCCGAAGTCGCTCAGGGTCTCCGGTCCGCACGCGGGCGACGCGAAGGACGCGCTGCGGCTCAGCGAGCAGCCGGAGGACCTGCCGGCCGAGGCCCTGGCCCAGATCGTCTGCACCTTCACGGAGAGCGAGCCGCTGACCACCGGCGAGACGGTGACGCTGGGCGGCCCGGGGAACTACCCGGCACGCGGTTACCTCTGCACGACGGAGACGAAGGCCAGCCCGAAGGCGGTACCGAGTTCGATCGGGGTGCCGTAGGGGACCGCGGAGGCGTACGGGCCCGCGCGGGCGGGAACGGAACGCGTCCCCCGCCGCCGTGAGCCAGGTCTCCCCGCTCCCTGCGGAACCGATCCTGCCGCCGCCCGCGTCTAGGGCATCGTGCGTCAAGGTACGGACGGCCAGGCCGTCATCCGCTTCCGCGCGGTCGGAGTGTCGCTGCTCCTCGCGCATCTGCTGCTCGTCGGGTGGCTCACTCTGCGCCCGCTGGACGTGCCGTGGATGAACGCCGCCAACCTCTCACCGTTCGCCGGTATCAAGGCCGACCTGTCCCTGGGTCCGGCCGCCGCGCTGCGCCGGATCGGCGGCGGACTGCTGCTGCTCGCGCCGCTGGGCGTGCTGCTCCCGATGGCCGGCGGGCGGCTGTACGTGTCCCCGTGGCTGTCGCTGGCCCGGACGGTCGCGGCCGGTTCGCTGATCTCGCTGGCCATCGAGCTGGGGCAGACCGGGGTGCCGGGCCAGGTCGTCGACGTCGACTCGCTGTTCCTGAACACGGCGGGCGTCGCGCTCGCCCATGTCCTGATCGTGCCGGCCTGCCGGACGCGCCTGCGGCGGCGCGGCGGATCCGGGGCCCGGGTGGCGCCACGCAGGGGCCACGAGGCGGCTCAGGGTTCGACCCCGACGATTTCCAGGGTCGGGATGGCCCCGTAGAGCGACGCTTTGCCCCTGTTCGTCGCGCGACCATGGAGGTATCGGGAGCACAACCGACCGCTCCCCGGACCGGTTCGCGAAGGAGCCCACCATGGCCGCACTTGCCCGCCCCCGTGACGGACGCATGATCGGCGGAGTGTGCGCAGCGCTGGCGCGGCGCTTCGGCACATCGGCGACGACCATGCGCGTCATCTTCCTGGTCTCGTGCCTGCTGCCGGGGCCGCAGTTCCTGCTCTATCTGGCGCTGTGGCTGCTGCTGCCCCAGGAGAGGCCGTCGTCCTCGGCGGCCGCCTGGTGACGACCCCGTACACATGCCTGTGGGCGGACACCCGGTCGGGGTGTCCGCCCACAGGCGCGTTCCGGCGTCGGCTCAGCGGCCGAGCGGCAGACCGTTGGCGGTCAGGCCGTTGGCGGTGACGCCGCCGGCCGGCATGCCGCCGAGGAGGCCCTTGACGGGGGTGGTGGCGTCGCCCAGGACCTTCGTCTGGCTGGTGCCGAGGAGCTGGTCGGCGGTGTCCTGGACCGGCAGCGTCGAGGTGGCGTCGGCCAGGGCGCCGGCGACGGGCAGGACGCTGGTCGCGGTCTCCAGCGGCAGCGCGGAGGCCGAGGCCGTACCGGCGGCGGCAGCGGCGAAAGCGGCACCGAGAGCGGCGACACCGAGAGTCCTGGCAGCAGACTGCTTCATATGACATTCATCCTTGGGGAAGGGGATGTGAGCGGCTTAGCAACGTAGTCAGCCGCCACCCCCGACCGCAAACATCCGCAACCACGAAAAACGGCCGGGAAAACCTCTCCCCGGCCGTTCCCCGCACCTGTCCGTCAGCCGGCCACCGAGGAAGACACGCTGGTCGCAGCGGTCTGCTCGAAAAGCCATTCGGACTTCAGCTCGGCATATCCGGGCTTGATGACGTCATTGATCATCGCCAGACGTTCATCGAAAGGAATGAATGCTGATTTCATCGCATTGACGGTGAACCACTGCATGTCGTCGAGCGTGTATCCGAAGGTCTCGGTCAGCTTCTCGAATTCCTGGCTCATGCTCGTACCGCTCATCAGCCGGTTGTCCGTGTTCACGGTCGCCCGGAAGTGCAGCTTGCGCAGCAGCCCGATGGGGTGCTCGGCGTACGAGGACGCGGCGCCCGTCTGCAGGTTGGACGTCGGGCACATCTCCAGCGGGATGCGCTTGTCCCGTACGTAGGAGGCGAGCCGCCCCAGCTTCACGGAGCCGTCTTCGGCGACCTCGATGTCGTCGATGATGCGGACCCCGTGGCCGAGCCGGTCGGCGCCGCACCACTGGATCGCCTGCCAGATCGACGGCAGGCCGAACGCCTCGCCCGCGTGGATCGTGAAGTGGTTGTTCTCGCGCTTGAGGTACTCGAACGCGTCCAGATGCCGGGTGGGAGGGAACCCGGCCTCGGCGCCCGCGATGTCGAAGCCGGCGACGCCCTGGTCGCGGTAGCGGTTGGCCAGCTCCGCGATCTCCAGCGACCGCGCGGCGTGCCGCATCGCGGTGAGCAGGGCGCCGACCCGGATACGGTTCCCGTCCCGGCGGGCCCGCCGCTCGCCCTCCCGGAACCCCTCGTTGACGGCCTCGACGACCTCTTCGAGGGTCAGCCCGGCCTCCAGGTGCTGCTCGGGGGCGTACCGCACCTCGGCGTACACGACACCGTCGGCGGCCAGATCCTCCGCGCACTCGGCCGCGACCCGGACGAGCGCGTCACGGGTCTGCATGACCGCACACGTGTGGGCGAACGTCTCCAGATACCGCTCCAGCGAACCGGAGTCGGCGGCCTCCCGGAACCAGATACCGAGTTTGTCCGGCTCGGTCTCGGGAAGGGCGTCGTAACCGCTCGCGGCGGCGAGTTCGACGATCGTGCCGGGCCGCAGCCCGCCGTCGAGGTGGTCGTGCAGAAGGACCTTGGGAGCACGCCGGATCTGGTCCGGGCCGGGCACATTGAGGGTGGGGCTCATCATCCACGCACTCTAACGCCTACGCGCGTAGAGCGCGCTTGTCGTTACATAACGGAACGGTCCATTCTCCGGCCGCGACGCGAGCGGCGGCAGCACGTAACAGACACCGCGAACAGGGGTGGCGTACACGCACACGTCTGACACTGTTACGCCATGGCACAGCGCGCACTCCCCCAGCCGGCGGCACGGCTGGGACGGACCGTCGGAGCGGCGGCCGGAGCAACAACGGTCGGCGGCGTGGTCCTGCTGCTCCCGGACGGCGAACCCCATTCCCGGCGCCGCCCCTCCTCCCTCTCCCACGCCCGCCTGCTCCCGCTGGCCCGCGCCCTGACGCACGCGGCCCGCACCGACGGCCTGGCCGCCCACATCGTGCGCTACCGCTGCCGCGGCTGGAACGAGGACGACGCCCACCTCGCGGCGGACGCGGAGTGGGCGGTGGACGAGGCGGTACGCCGCTACGGCGACGTCCCCGTCTGCCTGGCCGGCCACGGCATGGGCGCCCGCGCGGCCCTGCGCGCCGGCGGCCACCCGTCGGTCGGCGCGGTCCTGGCCCTGGCCCCCTGGCTCCCGGCCGACCCGTCGGCCGACCCCGAACCGGTCAAACACCTGGTCGGCCGCCCGGTCCTGCTGGCCCACGGCACCAACGACACCCGCTGCGACCCGGAGTTGTCCTTCCGCCTCGCCGAACGCGCCAAGAAGGCCAACCGCGACACCTGCCGCTTCGAGGTCCACTCGGACGGGCATGGGCTACGCCAGCACCGCGCGGAAGTCGCGGCACTGGCCGCCGACTTCGTCCGGGGCGCCCTGTTCGGCCACGCGTATGCCCGCCCGGTCACGGACGCCCTGGCGGCTCCCCCGCCGCTGGGGTTGCGGATGCCGCTGGCGGTGGGGTTCGGGGAGTCGTTGGGGGCGGGGTGAGGGGGCGGACGGGTCCGCCTCAGGTCGTATGCCGGGGCCCCGCGTGTGCGGGGAGCAGATGACGAGCACGTCACCGTCGCGGATATCCTCGGGACCATCCCCGCACGCGCGGGGAGCAGTTCAGGTCTGTGCGGGCGCCGCGTCCCGGGCGGGGACCATCCCCGCACGCGCGGGGAGCAGCAGTAACGGGGGAAGCCGCCCGGGGACGGGCTGGGACCATCCCCGCACGCGCGGGGAGCAGCCTTCGCGACCTGCATGTGTACCGCTCCGCAGAGCCGTTCCGCACCACTTTCACTGAAACCGGCATAGCCCCCGACCATCACCGAATACCTCGAACCACTCAGCCTCTCCCGAACCGCCGTCTCTTCGCCGCTCTGCTCCAGCCCGGCTTCGGGCCCTCTGAAGGTTTCGGAGTCGTCAGGGCTCGGTCGTTCGGGCGGCGGATCAGGGTCAGGCCCTCGTGGTCGGTGGGGTGCCACTTGTGGTCGTGGGTGCGGAAGGTGAAACCCTGTTCGTTGTCGGTGGTGTGGGCCAGCAGGGCACGGCCCTGGTCCGCGTACTGCTGGACCTCCGCCCAAAGCACGTCGCGGATCCTCGCCGAGGGGTTGCCGATGAAGACGCCCGCCGAGATCTCCAGGAGCCAGCGCGTGAGGAAGCCCCGGAGGCCGGCCGGGCAGTTGGTGAGCACGATCACCGTCACCAGAGCATCTCCTCGGGCTCGCCGTAGTTGCGGCCAGCGGCGACTGTCTCCCCGCCGTCGCTCTGGAGCGTGACCACATCCCGGTCACCTGGGGCCCTGGTCACGCCCAGCAGGCCCTTGATGTCGTCCACGCACCGGTCCAGCAGCGAAGTCTCATTGATGCGGTCGCGCAAGGCTCTCCGGGTCCGGGACGCCACGTCCTCCTCGCTTACCGCAGCCACGTCGAAGGCGAGCGGGATGCCGATCTCCGTCTTGTACAGGTCGGCTATGTCAAGGACGAAGGAGAGTTCGTGACCGGAGTGGACGAAGCCCAGGGCAGGGCTGCACCCGAGGGAGGAGACGACCGCATGGGCCACTCCGTACATGCACTGGGCGGCGGCAGTGATCGCCTGGTTGACCGCGTCGCCTGCGGAGAAGTCGCCAGGGACGTACTTACGGCCCCGCCAGCGGACGCCCGTACGGGCCGCCTGCGCTCGGTAGCAGTCCTTCACCCGGCGGCCCTCACTGCCGAGGAGCCCTTTGCGGGTGAGCCCGTCGGGGTCCTCGTCCGGGAAGCGCAGCCGGTACATCGCACGAGCCACGGACAGGCGGCTGCGCGCGTTGGCCCACTGGACCGCCTGTGCCTCGGCGAGTGCGGACGAGCGGGTCAGCGCGCGGCCACCCGCGTAGTACCGCACGCCCTGTTCACCGACCCAGGCAACGGCGGCGCCTGTCTCGCCCAGCACACTCATCGCCTGATGCGTGATCCGGGTACCGGGCCCCAGGAGCAGGGTGCCAATCGTCGCGGAGGGGATGTGGGTCGTTCCCTCCGCGTCCTCGGCCGTGATCGCGTTGGAGTCCCGGTGCACCACACAGCGCTCCAGGTAGATGAAGGACAGCCGTTCACCGGTACGAGTCAGGTGGCGGGGCGTCAGGGCGTTGCGTTGGGAGACCGTGACCATCGGCTCAGTCCGTTCCGTCGAGCGGCGCCAGCGTCAGCAGACCACAGCCGTACGCCTTCGCCTTGCCGATTCCCCGGGTGAGTGCCCGCCGGAACACGGCCGGGTCCCTCACCTCCAGATGGCCGTCGAACGTCACGGTCACGATGCTGACGCGGCCGGGCCGCTTGCCCTCGCCTCGCCCCTTGTCGAAGGCAAGTCCACGACGGTCGCCGACCGTCAGCCGGTACCGGTCACCGTGGTGCTCGTGACCCCGGTGCGTGGTCCCGGACGGGAGCAGGCGTTCGCTCTGCGGCTTCTCGACCACCTGGAAACCGCAGCGCTCCTGACGGTCGATGAGCCACCGCATCTGGTGAACGGGGGTGAGGTGGGCGGTGCGCTTACGGGGCTCGTCCGGCTTACGCCGTATGTCGTGGACCGGATTGGCGGTCAACCGGAACGCCCACTTCTGTCCCTTGGCCAGACGGTCGAGGAACGGAGCGTACGGCCGGGTCTGCCAGCCCGGGGACTGCGCGTCGGCGACCGCGGGCCAGCCGGCCTGTTCCACCAGGTGGGTCAGATCGGGCCTGTCGGGGCTGACCACGTACAGCAGTACCTCGGCCCGCGCGTTCTGGTCGAGGCGCCACAGCACCCGGGGGCCGTCGGCGGCGGCAGCGGGCTCTGTCGGCAGGAGTCCGGGGAACGACGCCATGACGGCGGCGTGCAGCACCTGTGGAGAGGACAGCAGTCGGCGTGCGCCCGTGCGCGCGGTGTTCATGCGGAAGCGGGTCAGGAACATCAGACGCTCTCCTCCAGGGCGTCGAACGGCTCGTGCCGGGGCCGTACGGCCTGCCGGAGCGCGGCGTCCGGGTTGGGAACGGTCACCGTCCTGCTGACCACCGTGCGCAGGGCGTGCCGACGTTGCTCGGCGGAGAAGCTGAGCGGCTGGTCGCGCTGGTAGTCCGCGTCGGCCTCCTTCTCGTCGGCCTCGCGGAGCACCGTCAGGGACACCGTCGCCTCGCCCCTGTGCCGACGGCGATACCAGGCGGCCGCCTGCCACGGCTCGTCCGCCAACGCCTGGTGGAGCGAAGCCCCGTCGCGTATCCCCAGCTCCACCGGCTGTGCGGGCGGGCAGGAACGGCGGCCGAGGAACGGTGGATACACCGGAGCCCGCAGAGCCGCGTGCAGGCGCGTGAGCAGGCCGGTCTCACCCGCGACCGCCGCGACGAACACCGCATCGGCCAGGTAGAAGCGTTCGGATAGCGGCATGGAAGCGCCGGTGTCGCCGTGGTGTGCCGTCTGGAAGTCCCTGACCCGGCTCCCCGGTTGGTCGATCCGGACACCGAACCGCAGGCCGGCCAGGGCAGCAAGCGCCGCGTCGTCGCCCCTTTCGATGCCTGCCGCAGCCGCGAGGAGTCCGACCACGCCACTCTTCGTGGGCGCCGATTCCGTGGTGCGACGAGTGAAGCGGGCGGACGAACCCCATGACTGGAGAGGACCCGCGAGCCGCAGGGTCAGCACGCTCACTCGGGCTTCTCCAGGCGTTCGGCGACGGCCTGCCCCACCGAGGCGACGAGTTCGCCGATGTTCCGGGACTCCGTACCGATGCCCGCGAGCTTCCGGGTGTTCGGACCGACGCGGAGGACCCACGTGAGGGTGGATCCTTCGTCGCCGTACGCCCGCTCGACGTCCGGGATGTACTCCGCGAGGCGCGCGCACGCCTCGGACATGTGCCCGCCGAGGTCTCCGCGCACCGGCTCCTCGAAGGCCGCGACGAAGCTGATGGGCCGGGTGGTGCGAAGCTTCACGACGACGGCGTCGGGCAGCGTGTGATGGCCGAACGTGTTGATCTTTCCGGTGGGCAGGGACTCGACGAAGCCCTGGACGAACGCCTCGGCGGCCCGGCGCACCGGGGTCGCCTCGGACTCCTCCTCGCGCAGCCCCTCCCCCAGGTTGGCCGCCAACTGGTGCACGCCGAGGGCCGCGTATCGGTAGAGCGTCGCCGAGTTGAAGTCGACGGTGCCGATCATTCCGGCGCCCGGTTCGGAGTCCTTGTTGCGGTCGTCGACCGCCGTGTAGTAGTCGGACTCGTTGTCCACGCGGTGGACGCTGATGGCGTGGGCGACCTGCACCGCCGCGTCCACGTTGAAGTCGGTGGCATCCGCGACCATGCGTCCGAACAGCGCGATGTCGACGGAGTGCCGGGTGTCCGCGATCTGCTTCACCCGGGCCTTGTTTTCCTTGTCCTTCAGGAAGCCCGCGATGTCGGCCGCGCCTTCGACGGCGAACCGGGCCAGTCCGTCGAGCTGCCGCGCGCTGAGAAAGACCAGGTACTTGGCCTGGGGCAGCGCATCCTGGGTCTCTTCGTCCCCCTCTCCCTCTGCGGCCGACTTCTTCGCAGAGCTCTTGCGCTTGGGGACCTCGATCTTGAGCCCCGTGGCCGCGATGACCTCGGCCGCCAACTCCAGGGCGTCTGCCTCGTCGATGGTCTCGTCGCGCTCGTGGATCCGGTCGGCCAGCACCTCGACGACCTTCTTGGTCCGCACGCCCAGTTCGCTCGGGTCGAGGAGGCTCTCGGACTTGAAGTAGTCCCGGGTGGCCTTCTTCCACGCCTGGCTGGAGACCCGGGCGCGGGGTACTCCCCCGTACACCGACGACTTGGGAGAACCGGTGTCGTCACGGTTCAGATTGCTCGGTGGGACGGTCTGCAGGGCATGGACATCGAGGTAGAAACGGTTCACGAGGCGTCCTTGTCGTACTGGCTGATGTGTGGGTGCTGCCGAGTTCGGCGGAACACCGTTGGTTCGGAGGGGGCTTGAGGGCAGCCGGGTGTCATTCGCCCGCCGGCCCGTCGTCGCCCGGCTGCAGGTCATCCCTCGGTTTATCCCCCTGCCGGGCGTGGAAGGACCGCCCCCATTCCCTGCGCACCCGGTCAGGGCCGTCAGGCCACTGCCACGTGTAGAGCTGCCCGGCGAGCAGTGCGTAGTCGAGGGGGAACTGCTCGCGGCGCAGCAGCAGAACGATGTCCCGCAAGCGCTGGGCGAGCGTGGACAGGTCCGGCGCCGTACCGGCCCGGACCAGCCGCTTGCGCAGCGAGTCGTCGATCTCGTCCGGCTTCATCATGCGGCGCACGGCGGAGCCGACGCCGCGTGGTTTACCGCGACCGCCCCGTTCATGCATGCCCGTGTCGCGTCGGGACTGCTGATGCAGCGCCCACAGCGTGAGAGCCGTGTGGAGGGCGTTCTCCGCGCGTTCGAGTTCGGGTTCGCTCAGCTCGCGGGCGTTGTCGGCGGGGACGTGCAGAGGCGAGGTGTCGACCAGAGCCCACAGGTCGGGCAGGCGCTCCGGCTTCTGTCCGGCACCTCTGCGCAGCCGGGCGAGGGCCGCGACGGCGTTCGACTCGTCGGCCAGGTATCCGCGTTGGAACACGCCGATGCGTGCACCGGCGAGTTCCTCAACCCGCTTGCGAGGAGTCGGCAGAGCGGTGGTGGTGATCGTCGTCATACGTGTTCCTTGGTGGCAAGCGCGGCGGCGGGCGTGGCGGCCTCTTGTCCACTGCCCGTGTCCGTCGGTTGTTCGGAATCCGCGGGATGGCCCAGACAGCTGTCGATACGGTGACGGAACCAGTTGCCGGCGAGACCGGCGTTCAGCCATTCCGTACGCGACTTGACCGTGATGAGTACGCCCTGCCAGGCGGCATCGCCGGCCCGGTCGATGAGGCCGTTGCCCAGCCGGGACACGATCTCGTGCACCTGTCTCTGCCAGTCGGCGCGTGCGGCGTACGGATCCGCGCCGGTGTCCAGGGCTGCGAGCCAGGTCCGGTAGTGGGAGCCCAGCACGTGGAATCCCGCGTCGCGTGCCGTGGCCCGGGGGCCGTCGCTTTCGGTGCCGGCGGCGCGGGCGAGGTTCGTCGCGAGGTCCCCGAGTGCCATGACGGCGTTGTCGGCGTCGGCCACGGCGCTGATCGCCTGCTCCGCGTACTCCCTCTTGTGTTCGTGGAGCAGGACGACCGCCATGGACACGTGGTCGTCGACGACCTCGTCGATCACCGACTGCTGCGTCCCGTACTGGGCGCCGACGATCCGCGCCCTGATCAGGTAGCCCTCGTCCAGCTCGTCGTCCGTCACCAGTTGTGCGATCCACTCGAAGAGCCTGGGCGGGAGGTAGTCGGCGGCTTCCGCGCCCTGTGCGGGTGCGCCCCTGTTGGCGATCAGGGACTCGAGCCCCCGCCATGCCGAGCGGGCTGGGTCGTGCTCGCGGGGCATATAGGCGGTCGCCTCGCCGTGCTTCTTCTCCTGCGCCTTGCTGCGCCGCCAGGCGGTCATCGGTTCACAGCCGTGTTTGTTGCGCGCGGTGAGCGGGTCTCCGTAGCCGAGTACCACGCCGTGGACGCCGTCGACGTCCGCGTGCAGCTGGATGCGCCGGGTCTGCCAGGTGTAGAGGTCGCGGACACCGGTGGGACGACGTACGGGCTCCGCCCCCGGCCCGCAGGCCTTCCGTCGCCAGGCGGGGAGGTCGTCGCCGGCATCCCAGTCTCTGAGACCTACCGTGTCCGCGGGCGACACCATGTTGAGCAGGAGGGTTTCCCGCAGCGTTTCCCCTTCCGCGAAGACGCCTCCCAGATTGCCTGCCCAGCCGACCCCGAGCGGGTAGACCTTGCCCTTCTTGGCCCGGTCGTCGCCGACGACACCGCTTTTGATGCCGGAGGTGTCGTACGCGTGCGCGTGCACGATCCAGCGGGCGGCCTCCGCGTACGTAAGCCGGTCGACGCCCGGCATGCGCGAGCTGAAGAAGGGGTCCCCGTTGGGCACGTCGGCCACGATGCGGTTGAGCGACGCCACCTCGCCCCTCTCCGTGCGCAGCCCGGCCACCTGGAAGAACGGCGTACGGTCGTGCAAGAGGTCGAAGCGGTCGCGATACTCATCGAGGTAATCCCCGAGCGGCGCGAAGCAGTCGTCGTTGTCCCACAACTCCGCCCAGTGATCGGTGTCCCGGGGTCCGTCGAGCGCGTCGTGGCCGACGGCGAGCAGGAGTCGTAACAGAGCGAACTCCTGGGTGGGCAGGTCACCGACGATCCGCCGCAGCCCGCGGGCCTCGTCGAATACCTGCCGCAGCGACATCTCGTCGTGTTCGCCGTTCAGACGCAGAACCGGAATCCATGGCTCCGATGTGAGGTCGAACGACAGCGCGCGGGCCGCGTTCTCATCGGTCTCAGTCACGGGTCACCTCAAGGCCGTCGCTCTCGCTGTAGCTCAGGGAAAAGCCTGCCAGCCGGGTCTGACAATCCTCGTCGAGCGCGAGAATCAGCTGGCCAGCGAGCCAATGGCTGTCCTTCATCTGCCAGGCGGGCACGTACAGTTCCTCCAGTTCGGTGATGGCCCGCTCCATGACGTCGGCGTACGAGAACTGCATCGGCAGCCTCAGCCCACAACTAGCCGCCGCCCTCGCCGCCCGCCGGGTCGGCACCTGATCCCGGGGCAGCTCCAGCCCGCCGAGCGCCTTGCCGTGCCGGTCGGGAGCGAGCCACGGGAGGGTCGTCAGCGTCCCGTCGCCCTTCCGCTGCACCACGACGACCTCCAGGTTCTCTCGGCTGTCGCGGACCTGCGCACGCCCGGCAGGGGTGTCGTCCGTGTCCCCCACTCCCGCGGCGACCCACCCGAAGAGCGGCTTGCCGGGCGCGCCCACCTTCCCCAGCCGGAACACGGACGCCCGGTCGGACTGATCGGCGCGGTGGTCTTCGTAGCGTTCGCGCGCGGCGGTCAACGCGTCCGCCCAGCCGGCGGGCTCGCCGGTGTCGTCCGCGTACGCGGCCTGAACCAGGGGGCTGATGTCGTCGGGCAGTCGTACGGGACGAACCTCCCCCTGCTCGAAGTGCGGCAGCAGGGCTGCGGCGGACCGCAGGAGCGCATACGCCCCGTACACGGCGACCGACCCTCGTACGGGCACAGGCACCTCGGCATCCCAGTCGACGCCCGTGACCAGACAGCGGGCGCGACGAAGCCGCTCGGGACGGTCCTGCTGGTCCATGCCGCGTTGGTGGCGGTGCAGACGGCCCATGCGCTGGAGCAGGAGGTCGACCGGGCAGAGATCGCTGACGAGCAGGTCGAAGTCGACATCGAGGGACTGCTCCGCCACCTGGCTGGCCACGACGATGTGCGGGCCCGGGGGACGGCCCTGTGCCGTGCCGGGAGGCCCGAAGCGTCTGAGGAGGGACGCGTCCTTGGCGGCCCGGTCGATGTCGACGAAGCACGAGTGCGCGACCGTCACGTTCTCGTCGCCGAACCTGGTCCTGAGCGCCTTCGCCGTCTCCAGCACTCGCTTGACGGTGTTGCGTACGACCAGCGCGCAGCCACCGCCCTCCAGTTCGTGAGCGAGACGCTCGACGAGGACGTCCATGTCGTCGTCGAACGGCTCGAGAACGACGTCCGTGCCGCGCCCGGAGGCGCCGGGGGTGCGCATGACCGGCGAGTTGCCGTGCCTCACGGCGGTGAGCAACGGATAGGCGGTGGCCCCGGCCACCGCCTCGCACGCCTCCTCCCGCGCGGCCGCTCCCGCATACGCCTCGACGAGTTCACGCCGCCTGCGAGCGGGAAGAGTCGCGGACAGCACCACCACGGGCACCCCGTAGGCACCGAGCCACGCCAGCACGCGATCCAGATAGACGCTCATGTACGTGTCGTACGCGTGCGCCTCGTCGATGACGACGACCTTCCCCGCCACGGCGAGGTGACGCATCGCCAGGTGGCGGCTCTTGAGGCCGGCAAAGAGGAGCTGGTCGATGGTCCCGGCGACGAAGGACGCGAGCATGGCTTTCTTGCGTCCCCGCAGCCAGGCATGCGCGACGAGTTCGGCGGATGCGGCGTGCGGCGTCTTCGGGGCGTCGAGGTCGACGGCGACGATCTTCTGGGCGCTGTCGCGCATGAGGTCGGCGAAGTGCTCGTTCAGCGCGGCCTTGGAGTGAGCGAGGAGTACGGAGTGCTGAGCGCCGAAGGTTGAGGGGAGCCTGTCGATCCAGTCCAGCAGACGGGGGAACATCGCGTTGCCGGTGGCCATGGTGGGAAGGGCGAAGAAGACACCGCCGGCGCCGGAGAGGGCGGCGAAGATCTCGGCGACGGCGAGCGCGGCCTCGGTCTTGCCCTCGCCCATGGGCGCCTCGATCACCATCAGCCCCGGTCCGCCCATGGAACGGGCCAGCTCGACGGCCGCCTCCTGCACCGGCCGCGCCTTCGCCCCGTCGGGCAGACCGAACCGAGAACCGATGAGCTGCTGGGCGTCCTCGGTGGGCTCTTCAGGAGCCCAGGGACGGGGAAGGTCGAGCCCTCGCCAGGCGGCGGCCACGCGTTCCTCACTGCTACGGGCGGCGTCCTGCGGGAAGTAGGGGAAGAGGTCGGCGTTGCTTGCGATCCAGTCGGCGACGATCACGAGCGAAGTGAGCAGTACTTGCGCGGTCTGCGGCAGCCGCACGTCCCGCCAAGCATCCAGCCGGTCCCGTACGTGGTACTCGTCGGCGCAGGCGTCGAGGAACTCGCCCTGCACGCGCTGCCAGGTCTCGCGGCTCGGGCCAGGGCTGCGTAAGAGGTGCCCGTGCCGCTGCAGTGCGGTGATCTGTCCGGCCTCCGGGGGCACGCCGTGATGCCCACCAACGACGACGGTCAGCTGACCGACCTGCTTCCCGGCCCAGCCGTGCCGCTCCCGCAGCCACTCCCCGAGCAGCGCCTGGCCGGCGAGCCCGTGCGGGGCAATCCGGCGGTCCGGGCCGAGAGCCTTGGCGGAGCGCATCTCCAGCCCGGCGTCCCGCATGCAGTCGGCGAGCTGATCGACCTGGCAGGCGAAGGCGGGCGTCGCCTTCCCGATGTCGTGGACCCCGGCGAGCCAGACGGCGAGCCGCCGCCCGTCACGCTCCCCTTCGGGGAGCTCCGAACTGATGAGCGCCCGAACGTTGCGGGGCAACCACGTGTCCCAAAGCAACCCGGCAACCGCCGCACTGTCCTCCATGTGCCGCCACAACGGCAACCACCCGTCGGTGCCCCGGTCGTGCTTGGCCCACACGGTGCGGGCGGGGGCGGTGAGCCTGACACGGAGGCCGGGGTGGCTTGCGGTGGTCATGAATCATGAATACATGAGGAGGGTAAGGCGAGATGTTCATACGATGAAGTTGCATAGATTCAGGGGTAGTTGCCGTGAAGCTTCAATCACGAGGATGACTTACGGCTAAAATCCCCTCTCGACTTGGGGACTTGGTAAGCGAATGAGTAGCTTGGAGCCGTTATGCCGGATTCTGTGAAAGTGGTCAGAAACCCGGCCCTCGCCGAGTAAAGCCGCAGGTCACGCAGTCTGCTCCCCGCACGCGCGGGGATGGTCCGCGCTGATGATGGACGACCGCGGGCGCTGGGAGCTGCTCCCCGCACGCGCGGGGATGGTCCTTGTCACAGCCTCGCACTTTTTCTCTCGAAGGTCTGCTCCCCGCACGCGCGGGGATGGTCCCGCCACCCCCAACCAGTCGGACATCCAGGCCCTCTGCTCCCCGCACGCGCGGGGATGGTCCCTGATGGACGAGAGCTACACGGCCGCGGAGCGCCTGCTCCCCGCACGCGCGGGGATGGTCCCCTTCCACGTCTACCGCCGAAACGCCCTTGTACGCTGCTCCCCGCACGCGCGGGGATGGTCCCGATCCAGGCTCTCGCCGTGCGTCTCCAGCAGGCTGCTCCCCGCACGCGCGGGGATGGTCCCAGCGACGGGCGCGCGGCCTCTTGGCCGCCGCGCTGCTCCCCGCACGCGCGGGGATGGTCCCCCCACCGCCGCCGGCCGGTGCACTCTCAACATCTGCTCCCCGCACGCGCGGGGATGGTCCCTGGATCGGGACGTGCAGGATGAACGCGAAGGCCTGCTCCCCGCCACCGCCGGCCTCGGGGACGCGGACGGGCAGGAGATCAGGTCGGGTACGTGCCTGGACGGGTATCTCGCGGCGGCTCGCACGGCTCCTGGTGGACGCGGATCGAGATGCCGGTCCCCGTCGCGCCGGGGATGTCGTACACCTTGGACTCTTCAGCCCGCATCGGTCAGTCGCAGCGTGCGCGCATCATGCTCGTTCCTGGCGCCAGACCCGCCCGAGCCGTATGGCCGTCACGCACGGCGCACCGGCGCGGCACGTCGCGCATGCCACGGTGTGTCCGATCCAGGCGCGGTATGCCGCGTCGCCGGCCGACTTCTTCGTCTTCGTCTGTGTCATGCCCGGTCCTCTCGACAGGCGGCGGGGCAGCAGCGGGGATACCAGCGCACCGTGGGGCCGAACTCGGGGTGCGGTCGCACGCCGAGGTCGTGGGCGTCGGTGTTGGTCAGCGGAGCGGCGCACCAGACACACGCCGCACCGCGCTGCTGTGAGTCCGACAGCGTGGCGGGATCCGGTAACGCAGTTGCCATGGGCGTCTCCCCGCGTTCGCGGCCGGTGGATACGGCTGACCGTAGGTAGGGGCCGTGCGTGCACGCCAGTGATGTGCACCAGTGTGCACAAGAGCCCTCTCGCGGGTGAGGACGGCTGAGAAGCGGCCTTGACCGGTAGCTGTGGGCGCGTCAGATTGATGCACATCAGCGCACCGCCCTACCGCTGGAGGCAGCGATGTTCTTAGAGTTCATCGGGATTGATCCGGAGTCCGGGCAGACCGGGTCTCCCACGGTGTGGGTGGACCCCGAGACCCACGACATCGTGATGCAGAGCTATACGGCCGACGAGGCAACGCGGGCAGAGTGCGCCCGCAACACCGCCCCAGGCCATGCCCTCGGCATCCCCGGTCACGAGACCGTCATCCGCATCCCGGCCCGCATGGTGCCGGCGCTCAGGGAGGCATGCGATGCCGTCGAACGTCAGCTTTGACGACCTCCTCGTCAGCGCCCAGGAGTCCGCCCTGCATCTGGAGATGCGCGACGCCTACGGACTGGGCGACGAGGCAGCCGACTTCGAACGGTGGAGAAACACCGGCGCCCGCGACGTCGACCCGGAGTCCGCCTACTGGGCTCCGTGGGTTCGCCGCGTCCGGGACGCCACGACACGGGGCGTCTCCGTGCGCCGGGCTCGTATCGTGTCCGAGCCGGTCAGCGAATACATCCGCTACGAGCACGCCGGCACTGCCGTCAACATTCACGCGGGGGAAGACGTGCGCTGGCTGGCCCGCCGCCGCGCCTCGGACCTTCTCCTCCCTGGCAATGACCTGTGGATATTCGACGGGCAGACGCTGCTCTTCAACCACTTCACCGGCTGCGGCGACTGGTCCGACCCCGGCTTCGAACTGTGCACCGAACCCGACCTCGTGAAGCAGTGCGCTGCCGCGTTCGACGCGGTGTGGGAGCGCGCCGTACCGCACAACCAGTACACCCTCCGCTGACAGGAGCACCGCACCAGCATGTCCGTCTCCCCGTCGTCCTCGGCGCAGTCCGCCCGCGAGGGCGTGGCCCGGCAGCTCCGGGAGCTGCGGCAGGATGCCGGTCTGACCGTGACCCAGCTGGCCGCCCTGTGCGGGTGGCACCACGCGAAGACATCCCGGATCGAGAACGCGCGCACGCCGCCCTCGGCCCGGGACATCCGCGCCTGGTGCGACGCCTGCCGGACATCGGCCCGCGCGGACGACCTGATCGCCACCTCGCGCCACGCCGAGATGCTGTACACCGAGTGGCGGCGCCGGACCCGGACCGGGATGCGGCACCTACAGACCAGCTACGTGGAGCTGTACCGCGCGACCCGGGTCTTCCGGGTCTACTCACCCACCCTGGTGCCGGGCCTCATCCAGACCCAGGGATACGCGGCAGCGCTCCTCGGTGCCAACGCCCGTCTGCTCGGCGTCCCCGACGACGGGGCCGACGCGGCAGCATCCCGCGTCAAGCGGTCGCAGGTGATCCATGAGCCGGGCCATCGCTGCCTGTTCCTCATCGAGGAGGCAGCCCTCTACTACCAGCTCGGTGACACGGCGGCGATGGCCGCCCAGCTCGGTCACCTGCTGACGGTCGGCGCACTGCCCGCCGTGTCGCTGGGCATCATCCCCATGTCGACCCCGGACCGCGCGATCTGGCCGCAGGAGATCTTCCACGTCTACGACGACACGCTCGCCTCGGTCGAGCTCCTCTCCGCGCAGGTGAACATCACGACGCCCAGCGAGATCCAGCTCTACCTCGCAGCGTTCGAGCAGCTGCGAGGCATGGCCGTGTACGGAGCGCAAGCGCGCGCCCTCGTCCTCACCGCTACAGCCGCCCTGGACTCACCTCGCGCGTGACGCAGCCCTGCTCCCCGCACGCGCGGGGATGGTCCCGCGCGCCCGGTCACGGCCGAACGGTCCGTCGTCTGCTCCCGCACGCGCGGGGATGGTCCCTTGGCAGGCCTGCCCTCAAGTGGGCCCCTGCCAAGGCGCCCCGTGGGCCAGCAGACTCCCCCGCCGCCCCAGCAGGAACTTCTTGAAGGCCGCCACCGGGGCCGTGTCCGGGTGGCCGTCCAGCCAGGCCACGCCGATCTCGCGTACCGCCCTCGGGGCCGTCACCGTCAGCTCGACCACCCCGGGGCGGGCCACCGCCGGAGGCGGGAGCAGGGCCACGCCCAGGCCCGCCGCTACCAGGCCGCGCAGGGTTTCCGCCTCTTCGCCCTCGAAGGCGACGCGGGGGACGAAGCCGGCCTCCGTGCAGAGGTCGTCCGTGATGCGGCGGAGGCCGTAGCCGGGTTCGAGGGTGACGAAGGTTTCGTCGGCGGCTTCGGCGAGGCGGATGCGGCGGCGGGTGGCCAGGGGGTGGTCGTCGGGGACGACCAGGCGGAGGCGTTGTTCGTCGAGGCGGCGGGTGACGAGGTCGGGGGCGTCCGGGACCGGGGAGGTGAGGCAGAGGTCGAGGCCGCCGGCGCGGAGGCGTTCGATCATGGCCTCGCCGTAGTTCTGGACGAGTTGGAAGCGGACCCGGGGGTGGTCGGCCCGGAAGGCGCGGATGAGGGCGGGGACCGTTTCGGAGCCCATCGTGTGGAGGAAGCCGAAGGCCACCTTGCCCGCCGTGGGGTCGGCGTCGGCGCGTACCGAGTCGGCGGCCTTCTCCACCTCGGCCAGGGCGCGTTCGGCGGAGGCGAGGAAGGTGCGGCCGGCCGGAGTGAGGGAGACGGTGCGGCCCTTGCGGGCGAACAGGGCCACGCCCAGGTCGTCCTCCAGCCGCACCATCGCCCGGGAGAGCGTGGACTGCGGCACGCCCAGCTCCTGCGCGGCGCGGGTGACGTGCTCGTGGCGGGCGACCGCCTCGAAGTAGGCGAGGCGGGGCGCGAGGACCGCGCGAATGTCTTCTTCGTAACTGCTCGGTGACAGCCGGGGCTGTGAGCTGCGTTGATGCACCATGGGATTGATTATTCGCTGTTTGTGCATTGGACGCATGAATCGGTCCCGGCCTACGGTTTCCGCATGCCTCCCGCCAGTACCGGGGCGTCCACCCTCACCGTGGCCGCCTCGACCCCGTCGTCCCCCGTCACCACCGACACCACCGACCGGCTCGAACCCGGGCGCCCCGGCTACCGCCGGATGAGCTTCGCCCTCTTCGCCGCCGGTGTCGCGACGTTCGCACTCCTCTACTCCACGCAGGCGCTGCTGCCCTCCGTCTCCGCCGCGTTCGGCGCCACGGCCGGGCAGGCGAGCTGGACGGTCTCCGCCGCGACGGGCGCGCTGGCGCTGTGCGTCCTGCCGATGAGCGCGCTGTCGGAACGGTTCGGGCGGCGGCAGATGATGACCGCCTCGCTGGTGATCGCGGTGACGGTCGGGCTGTTCGTACCGTTCGCGCCCTCGCTGGGCTCGCTGATCGCGCTGCGCGCCGTGCAGGGTGCCGCGCTCGCCGGACTGCCCGCCTCCGCGATGGCGTACCTGGCGGAAGAGGTGCGGCCCAAGGCGCTCGTCGCCGCGATCGGGCTGTTCGTGGCCGGCAACAGCATCGGCGGGATGAGCGGCCGTA
Source organism: Streptomyces sp. NBC_00708 (assembly GCA_036226585.1). Classification (GTDB taxonomy): domain Bacteria; phylum Actinomycetota; class Actinomycetes; order Streptomycetales; family Streptomycetaceae; genus Streptomyces. The sequence goes on along the minus strand of CP108997.1, from coordinate 4,473,378 downwards.
TCCTCACCGGCTGGATCGCGCAGCTGTGGGGCTGGCGGGCGGCGCTCGGCGCGGTCGGGCTGCTGGCCGTGGCCTGCGCGGTCGTCTTCCACCTCATGATCCCGCGCGCGCGGAACTTCACCCCCGGGACGCTGAACCCGAAGGCGCTCGCGAGGACCGTCGGTTCGCATCTCGCCAATCCGCTGCTGCGGCGGCTGTACGCGATCGGCGCGCTGTTCATGACGGTGTTCGGGGCCGTGTACACGGTCATCGGCTACCGGCTCGTCGAGGCTCCGTTCAACCTGCCGCAGGGCGTGGTCGGTTCGGTCTTCCTCGTGTACCTGGTCGGTACGGTCTCCTCGGCCGCGGCCGGCCGGCTGGTCGCCCGGCTCGGGCGCCGGGGCGCGCTGTACCTCGCCGTCTCGACCACGGCCGCCGGTCTGCTGCTCTCGCTGGCCGACCAGCTGGCCGCCGTGCTCCTGGGCCTGGTCCTGATCACGGCCGGGTTCTTCGCCGGGCACGCGGTCGCCTCGTCCTCGGTGAGCCGTACGGCCACCACCGGCCGCGCCCAGGCGTCGGCCCTGTACCAGTCGGCGTACTACCTCGGCTCCAGCGCGGGCGGCACGCTCGGTGCGATCGCCTTCCACACCGGCGGCTGGGCGGGTACGGTCGCGCTCGGACTGCTCGCGGTCCTCGGTGTCGTGTCCATCACGCTGTACGGGACCCGGGCCGCCCGCGTCGAACGGCTGCGGCTCGCACCGGTGGCGCCCGTACAGAACTGAGACATTCGGCGCACAACCAGCCGCTCCCCTTCGCGCGTCTAGCAGGCGGAATCACCGCAGTGCGCGCGAAGGGGAGTTGGCGTACATGGGAGTCAGGAAGAACATGCGGAACATTCGAGACATCGGCGGCATGACGGTCCGCCGTGGGCTCGTCCTGTCGGTCGCGGGTCTGACCGCGATACCGGCGCTCGTCCTCGGTACGGGCGGCAGCGCGCAGGCGGCGTCCTGCACGACGTCCACGGGCCCGTACCAGAAGCAGGTGGAGAAGTACCTGCACCTGAAGGTGGACGGCAAGCAGTCGTCGGCCGACTGCAAGAAGATCCGCTCGTTCCAGAGCACCTACGGGGTCACCCCGACCATCGGTTACGCGGGCCCCGTCACCTGGCGCACCATGCAGACGCTCACCGCGCAGAAGGCGGCCGGCAAGAACCCGAACAAGGCCGGGAAGTGCCCGACCAACAAGGGGCGCATCGCCTGCGTCGACCTGACGCGGCAGATCAGCTGGATCCAGGACGGCAAGAAGCTGAAGTTCGGGCCGGTGCCGGTGCGCACCGGGCGGGACAAGTACGAGACCCGTACGGGTGCGAAGAAGATCTACTGGCGCCACAAGAACCATGTGTCGTCGATCTACCACGTGTCGATGCCGTACTCGCAGTTCTTCGACGGCGGGCAGGCGTTCCACGCGGTCGGCGTGAAGATGTGGAACCCGCCGGGGTCGCACGGCTGCGTCAACGTGCGCACCGCGGACGCGAAGTCATACTGGAACCTGTTGAAGAACGGCGACGACGTCTACGTGTACGGCCGCAAGCCGGGGACCTGACCCTTTCCGCTGTTCCCGCCCCGTTGTCAGTCCCCTGCTGTAGCTTCCGACGTGTTACGTGAAGTGAGCGGTGTCACAGCACGACAGGGGTGGAGCGGGCGATGAGTGAACTGGCAGCGGCGGCGGGATCCGGTACGGGGACCCCGCCGTCGGGCGACATCGACAGCCGCCTGGAGGGACACCGGGTCGAGCTGACCGGTTACTGCTACCGGATGCTCGGCTCGGCCTTCGAGGCGGAGGACGCGGTCCAGGACACGCTGGTGCGGGCCTGGCGGAACTTCGACAAGTTCGAGGGCCGGTCCTCGCTGCGGTCCTGGCTGTACCGCATCGCGACCAACGTCTGTCTGGACATGCTCAACGCGGGCAAGAAGCGGGCGCGGCCGGTCGACCTGACCGGTCCGACGCCGCTCGCGCAGGCCGCGCTCAACCCGCTGCCGGAGAACACCTGGCTGGAGCCCATGCCCGACGGCCGCATCCTCCCGACGACCGACGACCCGGCGGAGGCGGCGGTGGCGCGCGAGTCGGTGCGCCTCGCGTTCGTCGCGGCGCTCCAGCACCTGCCGCCGAAGCAGCGGGCCGTGCTGATCCTGCGCGAGGTGCTGGCGTGGAAGGCCGCGGAGGTCGCGGAGCTGCTCGACACCTCGGTCGCCTCGGTGAACAGCGCCCTCCAGCGCGCGCGGGCCACGCTGACCGACCAGGACGCGGTGGCCGCCGACGCGGCGAACCCGCTGGACGAGGAGCAGACGAAGCTCCTGGAGCGGTACGTGGCGGCGTTCGAGGGCTACGACATGAAGGCCCTGACCGCCCTCCTCCACGAGGACGCGGTGATGACGATGCCGCCGTTCGACCTCTGGCTCCGGGGCCACGACGACATCACCGGCTTCATGACCACCATGGGCGCGAGCTGCGCCGGCTCCCGCCTGATCGCGACCTCCGCCAACGGCACCCCGGCCTTCGCCCACTACAAGCCGAACCCGGAGGGCCCCGGCTTCGTCCCGTGGGCGGTCCAGGTCATCGACATCTCGGACGGCGCGATCACGGGCATGCACTGCTTCCTGGACACGCCTCGGTGGTTCCCGCTGTTCGGGCTGCCGGACCATCTGGACGACGACGGGGCGTGAGGCGGCGGCGTTCGGCTACTCGGTGGCGGGGCGCCGATGCGCCGGGGCGCCCCGTCCCGGCGGCGTCCCGGCCATCTCCCCCAGCCCGACCAGGTCCAGCAGGGCCCGCAGCTCCGGTGGGGTTCCGTGCAGGTGCAAGCATGCGCCGCCTCTGCGGGCGACCAGGGACAGGCGGGCCAGGGCCTCGATCGTCGTCAGGTCGGGGTGGACCGCGGCGCTGACGTCGCAGGCCGGTGTTGCCGTCGGCGAGGCGGCCAGGGCTGCCCGCAGTTCGGCGCAGAGGCGGGGGACGTCGTCCCGGGTGAGGTGGCCCGGGAGGACGACGACGGCCGCCGGCTCGGTGTTCATATCCAAGGAGACCGGCGGCGCGCCGAAAAGTCATCGCATCCGGGTCAGGCGATGCGCTCCCGGACGACCGGGGTCGCCGTGAACGGGGTGCCCGACGGCTCGATGTCGTACGCGTCCGGGAGGGCCTTGAGGGCGTAGTCGAACTTCTCCGGGGTGTCCGTGTGCAGCGTCAGCAGCGGCTGGCCGTCGGTGACCACGTCGCCGGGCTTGGCGTGGATCTCGATGCCGGCGCCGGCCTGGACCGGGTCCTCCTTGCGGGCGCGGCCCGCGCCGAGGCGCCAGGCGGCGACGCCGATGTCGTAGGCGTCCAGGCGGGTCAGGATGCCGGAGGAGGATGCCTTGATGACGTGCTGCTCGCGGGCGACCGGGAGCGTGGCGTCCGGGTCGCCGCCCTGGGCGGAGATCATGCGGCGCCAGACGTCCATGGCGGAGCCGTCCGCGAGGGCCTTCTCCGGGTCGGCGTCCTTGAGCCCGGCCGCGTCCAGCATTTCGCGGGCGAGGGCCAGGGTGAGGTCGATGACGTCCCTGGGGCCGCCGCCGGCCAGGACCTCGACGGACTCGCGGACCTCCAGGGCGTTGCCCGCGGTGAGGCCGAGCGGGGTGGACATGTCGGTGAGCAGGGCGACCGTGCGGACGCCGCTGTCGGTGCCGAGGGCGACCATGGTGGAGGCGAGCTCGCGGGCGTCGTCCAGGGTCTTCATGAAGGCGCCGGAGCCGACCTTGACGTCCAGGACGAGGGCGCCGGTGCCCTCGGCGATCTTCTTGGACATGATCGAGCTGGCGATGAGCGGGATCGCCTCGACGGTGCCGGTGACGTCGCGCAGCGCGTACAGCTTCTTGTCGGCGGGGGCGAGGCCGTCGCCCGCCGCGCAGATGACCGCTCCGGTGGTGTCGAGGACGTCCAGCATCTCGGCGTTCGAGAGGTGGGCGCGCCAGCCGGGGATGGACTCCAGCTTGTCCAGGGTGCCGCCGGTGTGGCCGAGGCCGCGTCCGCTGAGCTGGGGGACGGCCGCGCCGCAGGCGGCGACGAGCGGGGCGAGCGGGAGGGTGATCTTGTCGCCGACGCCGCCGGTGGAGTGCTTGTCCGTGGTGGGGCGGGAGAGGCTGTCGAAGTTCATCCGCTCGCCGGAGGCGATCATCGCGGCGGTCCAGCGGGCGATCTCCGTACGGTTCATGCCGTTCAGCAGGATCGCCATGGCCAGCGCGGACATCTGCTCGTCGGCGACCTCGCCGCGGGTGTACGCGTCGATGACCCAGTCGATCTGCTCGGGTGTCAGCTCGCCGCGGTCCCGCTTGGTGCGGATGACGGAGATGGCGTCCATGGTCTGGCGTCCTTCCGGCCGGTACGTACAAACGCGTGGGTCCCGTTGACTCTACGCGCATAGAGAGAGAAAGAGGCGCCGGGTGGGCCCGGGAAGGGGCCCACCCGGCGAGGGGGTTCAGCCGAGGTGCGACGGGCCGAAGGCCTGCGGCAGCATCTCGTCCAGGGTGCGCAGGCCGTCCGGGGTCTCCAGGACCAGTTCCGGTCCGCCGAACTCGTACAGCAGCTGCCGGCACCGGCCGCACGGGACCAGGCTCTCGCCCGCCCCGTCCACGCAGGTGAAGTGGGTCAGCCGGCCGCCGCCCGTGGCGTGCAGCTGGGAGACCAGACCGCACTCGGCGCACAGGCCGATCCCGTACGAGGCGTTCTCGACGTTGCAGCCGGTGATCGTACGGCCGTCGTCGACGCGGGCCGCGACGCCGACCGGGTAGCCGGAGTACGGGGCGTACGCCCGGGACATGGCGTCCCGGGCGGCGGCCCGCAGGGTCTCCCAGTCGGCCTCGGTGAAGGCCGGGGCCGTCACTTGCCCTGGCCCTTGCGGTAGCGCATGCCGTCCGCCTTCGGCATCCGCAGCCGCTGCGCGGAGAGCGAGAGGACGAGCAGCGTGACGATGTACGGCGTGGCGCTCACGAACTCGGTGGGCACGCTGTCCGTACCGAGGTACCAGACCAGGACGACGGCCGCGATGACCGCGCTGACGACGCCCTGCAGCCAGCTCTTGCGGTAGAGCTTCCAGGCGGCGATGCCGACGAGGACGACGAACAGCAGCAGGAGCAGCGCGTGGACGGACTCGCCGCCGTTGCGCAGCTGGAGCGCGTCGGCGAAGCCGAACAGGCCCGCGCCCATGGCGAGTCCGCCGGGGCGCCAGTTGCCGAAGATCATCGCGGCGAGACCGATGTAACCGCGTCCGCCGGTCTGGCCCTCGTTGTAGATGTGCGAGGTGACCAGGGAGAGGAAGGCGCCGCCGAGGCCCGCGAGGCCGCCGGAGACGACCACGGCCACGTACTTGTACGTGTAGACGTTGACGCCGAGCGATTCGGCGGCGACCGGGTTCTCGCCGCAGGAGCGCAGCCGCAGGCCGAACGCGGTCTTCCACAGGACGAAGAAGGTCGCCACGAACAGCACGATGGCCAGGATCGTCAGCAGCGAGAGGTTGGTGACCAGGCCGCCGAGGATGCCGGCCAGGTCGGAGACGAAGAACCAGTGGTGCTTCTCGATGGAGTGCAGTCCGTCGGAGAGGCCCGGGATGGTCACCGAGGTGATCTCGTCGGCCGGCGGGGACTGCTTCGGGGAGCCGCCCTTGGCCGCCGCCTCACCGGTGTTGAACCACAGCTTGGCGAAGTAGGTGGTGAAACCGAGCGCCAGGATGTTGATCGCGATACCGGAGATGATGTGGTCGACGCCGAAGGTGATGGTGGCGACCGCGTGGAGCAGACCGCCGAGCATGCCGCCGACGACACCGGCGAGGACGCCGAGCCAGGGGCTGGTCTGCCAGCCGGCCCAGGCACCGAAGAAGGTGCCGAGGATCATCATGCCTTCGAGGCCGATGTTGACCACGCCGGCCCGCTCGGACCACAGACCGCCGAGACCGGCGAGGCCGATCGGCACGGCCATGGCGAGCGCGGCGCTGATCTGGCCCGCCGAGGTGACGTCCTGGGCGCCGGTGATGGCGCGCACGGCGGACAGCGCGAGCAGGACGCCCGCGATGATCAGCAGGATGACGGGGAACGAGAGGCGGGAACGGCCGCTCTTGCCGCCGGAGACCTTGGGGGCCGCCGGGGGCGGGGTGGAAGTCGCCGTGACGGTCACGCCGACACCTCCTGCTGGTCGGAGTTACGGGCGGCCTGTGCGGCGAGTTCCGCGCCGACCTTGCTCTGCTGGCGCTTGAGTCCGTAGCGGCGGACGACTTCGTACGCGATGACGACGCACAGGACGATGACGCCCTGGATCACGCCGACGATCTCCTTGTCGTAGCCCTCGAACTCCAGCTTTCCGGTGCCGCGCTCCAGGAAGCCCCAGAGCAGCGCGCCGAGCGCGATGCCGACGGGGTGGTTGCGGCCGAGGAGGGCGATGGCGATGCCGGTGAAGCCGATGCCCACGGGGAAGTCGCCGCTGAACTCGTGGCTGTCGTTGAGCAGCGTCGGCATGCCGATGAGGCCGGCGACGGCGCCCGAGATGAGCATCGAGGTGATGACCATGCGGCGGACGTTGACCCCGCTGGCCTCGGCGGCGGAGCCGGACTGGCCGACCGTGCGCAGGTCGAAGCCGAAGCGGGTGCGCGAGAGCGTGAACCAGTAGGCGATGCCCGCGACGACGGCGACGACGATGAAGCCCCAGACCGGGGTCGGGGTCGTCGGGAACTCGAAGAAGTGCGAGGACTCCGGGAGCGGCTTGGTGGAGATCTTGGTGCCGGCCTCGTCGAGGTGGCCGAGGCGGTTCTGCTGGAGCAGGTAGCCGATGACCGCGGTCGCGATGGAGTTCAGCATGATCGTCGAGACGACCTCGCTGACACCCCGGGTGACCTTGAGCAGACCGGCGATGCCGGCCCACATGGCGCCGACGATCATCGCGGTGAGGATGATCAGCGGGATCTGCAGCGCGCCGGGCAGGGTGAGCGCGCCGCCGAGCGCGGCGGCGAAGAACGCGGCGAGGCGGTACTGCCCGTCGACGCCGATGTTGAAGAGGTTCATCCGGAAGCCGACGGCCACCGCGAGACCCGCGAGGTAGTACGTCGTCGCCTTGTTCAGGATGTAGACCTGGCTGTCCGACTTCAGTCCGTAGTCGAACATGATGCCGAAGGCGTTGAACGGCTCCTTGCCGGTGGCGGCGAGCACGAGTGCCGTCACCAGGAAGGCGACCACGATCGCGAGAACGGGGGCCGCGATCCCCAGGAGCAGGCGCTCCTTGTCGATCTTCTTCATCGGTCCTCTCCCCCTTCGCGGGGGTCGGTGTCGTCGTCCGTGGCGGCGGTGGCTCCGCCCTCCTCCGGCGCTTCGAGGTGGCCGCTGGCCGCACCCGTCATCGCCGAGCCCAGCTCCTCGGGGGTGATGGTCGCCGGGTCGGCGTCCGCGACCAGGCGGCCGCGGTACATGACGCGCAGGGTGTCGGAGAGCCCGATGAGCTCGTCCAGGTCGGCGGAGATCAGGAGTACCGCCAGGCCCTCGCCGCGCGCCTCGCGGATCTGGTCCCAGATCTGCGCCTGCGCGCCGACGTCCACGCCCCGGGTGGGGTGCGCGGCGATCAGCAGCTTGGGCGCGTGGCTCATCTCGCGGCCGACGATCAGCTTCTGCTGGTTGCCGCCGGAGAGGGAGGCCGCGGTGACGTCGATCCCGGGGGTGCGGACGTCGTACTCGCGCACGATCCGCTCGGTGTCGGTGCGGGCCGCCTTGATGTCGAGGAAGGCGCCCCGGCTGTTGGGGCGCTCCGTGACGTGGCCGAGGATGCGGTTCTCCCAGAGGGGGGCTTCCAGGAGGAGACCGTGCCGGTGGCGGTCCTCGGGGATGACGGCCATGCCGCCCTCGCGGCGCTTGCGCGTCGGGGTGCGGGAGATGTCCGCGGCGTCCAGGGTGAGGGTGCCGGCGTCCAGGGTGCGCATGCCCATGATGGCGTCGACCAGTTCGGACTGGCCGTTGCCCTCCACGCCGGCGATGCCCAGGACCTCGCCCTTGTGGATGGTGAAGGTGATGCCGTCGAGCACGGCGCGCACGGCGCCGTCCGGGTCGGTCGCGGTGAGCCGTACGCCGTCCACGGTGAGCATGGGCGTGTCGGTGACCGTCGACTCGCGGGTCTCCGGCGAGGGCAGCTCGCTGCCGACCATCAGCTCGGCGAGCTGCTTGGTCGTGGTGTGCTTCGGGTCGGCGGTGCCGACGGTGGTGCCGCGCCGGATGACGGTGATCTCGTCGGCGACCGACAGGACCTCGCCCAGCTTGTGCGAGATGAAGATGACGGTCAGACCCTCGGCCTTGAGCTCGCGCAGGTTGTCGAAGAGCGCGTCGACCTCCTGCGGCACGAGGACCGCGGTGGGCTCGTCGAGGATCAGGGTGCGGGCGCCCCGGTAGAGGACCTTGAGGATCTCCACGCGCTGGCGGTCGGCGACACCGAGGTCCTCGACCATGGCGTCCGGGCGGACGCCGAGGCCGTACGCGTCGGAGATCTCGCGGATCTTGGCGCGGGCCCGGTCGCCGATGCCGTACAGCTTCTCGGAGCCGAGTACGACGTTCTCCAGGACGGTGAGGTAGTCGGCGAGCATGAAGTGCTGGTGCACCATGCCGATGCCGCGGTCGATGGCGTCGCCCGGGTTGGAGAACGAGGCCTGCTCGCCGTCCACCGCGATGGTGCCCTCGTCCGGCTTCTGCATGCCGTACAGGATCTTCATCAGAGTGGACTTGCCGGCGCCGTTCTCACCGACGAGGGCGTGGACGGTGCCGCGGCGCACGGTGATGTCGATGTCGTGGTTGGCCACGACCCCGGGGAACCGCTTGGTGATACCGCGGAGCTCCACGGCGTTGGGACTGCTGGACGCGTTGATGGCGCACTCTCCTTGACAGGAGCGGAGGGCGGGGGCGGTGAGGACGGGAAGGCGGTCGACGGCGGGTGGGGCGGTGTACGGCGGGTGGGGTGGGGGAAGGCGTACGGGGCGCGGCGGAAAACGTATCGCGCCGGGCCGGTCCCAGTCCCGACGCTACGCGCGTAGCGTCGCCGAATCGTTGGCCACCTGATCACAGGTGGCCCGCACTCCGCCGGGGGTACGTGAATCGGGGCCCGGAGCGGGCGGCCGAAGCCGCTCGCCCGGACCCCGATCGACGGACCGGATCAGGTCGTGGTCTTGACCTTGATGGTGCCGTCGACGATCTTCTTCTTCGCCTCGTCGAGCTGGGTCTGGATGTCCTTGAGGTGGTCACCCGTGGGGGTCAGGCTGACGCCGCCCTTGGCCAGGGAGTACGTCTGGGTGCCGGTCAGCGGCTTGCCGTCCTTGACCGACTTGACCAGGTCGAAGACGCCGGAGTCGACGTTCTTGACGACCGAGGTCAGGATCGTGTCCTTGTACTTCGCCAGGGCCGGGTCCAGAGCCTGGTCGGAGTCGACGCCGATGGACCAGGCGCCCTTCTTGCCGGCGACGGCCTCGATCGAACCGGCACCCGAGCCGCCCGCGGCGGCGAAGATGACGTCGACGCCCTTGTCGAGCATGCCCTTGGCGGCGGCCTTGCCCTTGTCGGGGCTGCCGAAGCCGGAGAGGTCCGAGCCGGTGGACAGGTACTGGATCTGCACCGTGGCCTTCGGCTTGGTGTCCATGACGCCCTGGCGGAAGCCGGCCGCGAACTTCTTGATCAGCGGGAGGTCGACGCCGCCGATGAAGCCGATCTTGTCGTCCTTGGACTTCAGCGCCGCCGCGACACCGGCGAGGTACGAGCCCTGCTCCTCGGTGAAGACGATGTTGGCGACGTTCTTCGCGTCGGAGACCGAGTCGACCAGGCCGAAGCTGACCTTCGGGTACTTGGGCGCGATCTTGTCGACCGCGTCCTTGTACGCGAAGCCGATCGCGATGACCGGGTTGTAGCCGCCCTCGGCGAGCGACTGGAGGCGCTGGTCGCGGTCGGCGGAGCTCTCACCGTTCTTGGCGGTCAGCTCCTTCGTCTCGGCGCCGAACTCGGCCTTGGCCTTGTCCAGGCCGCGCGCGGCGGAGTCGTTGAACGAGTTGTCGCCACGGCCGCCGACGTCGTAGGCCATGCCGATCTTCATCTTGCCGTCGTCCGAGCCGGAACTCTCGTCGGACGACTCGCCACACGCGGTGGCGGTGAGCGCGAGCGCCGCGGTGATGGCACACGCGGCGGTGATCTTGGATACCCGGCGCAAGGGAAGGCTCCTTCAAACCTGACCGAAGCGCCTCTTCCGGCGCTGGTTTCGCGGCGATCGTAACGCGCGTAGATGTCAGATAAAGCCCTGTACGGAAGCCGTTATCGGATCGTCGCGAACGGGGAGCGACGTGTCCGGTTACGGGTGGTTGACGTGGAGCAACGCGGAGGCGGTGAAGAGTTCGACCCCCACGGTGATCGCCTCCTCGTCGACGTCGAAATTGCCCCGGTGGAGGTCGAGCCCGCGCGTGTCGCCGGGAGTACGGACGCCGAGGCGCGCCATGGCCCCCGGGACGTGCTCCAGGTACCAGGAGAAGTCCTCGCCGCCCAGGCTCTGCTCGGTGCCCTCGATGGCGTACGGGCCCCGGCGGGCGGCCATGGCGCCGGCCAGCAGGTCGATCGCGGCGGCGTCGTTCACCACGGGCGGGACGCCGCGGATGTAGTTGATCACCGTCTTGGCGCGGTGCATCCCGGCGACCTCGTCGATCGCGGCGTGCACCAGGTCCGGCGCCTCGCGCCACGCGTCGAGGTCCAGGCAGCGGACCGTGCCGGAGAGTTCGGCGTGCTGCGGGATGACGTTGCAGGCGTGGCCGGTCTCCAGCCGCCCCCAGGTCAGCGCGAGCCCGGACCGGGCGTCGACCCGGCGGGCCAGCAGCGCGGGCACCTCGGTGACGACCTTGGCGGCGGCGGTGACCAGGTCCGTGGTCAGGTGCGGGCGGGCGGTGTGGCCGCCGGGCCCGTCCAGGGCCAGTTCGAGCCGGTCGCAGGCGGAGGTGATCGCCCCGACCCGGAGCCCGACCCGGCCGACGTCGACCTTGGGGTCGCAGTGGACGCCGATGATCCGGCCGACGCCTTCCAGGACCCCGGACTCGATGGCGTCGGGCGCCCCGCCGGGAAGCACCTCCTCGGCCGGCTGGAAGATCAGCCGCACCGGGTTGGGCAGCAGCCCCTGCCGGTCCAGCTCGGCCAGGACCAGTCCGGCGCCGAGGACGGTGGTGGTGTGGACGTCGTGCCCGCAGGCGTGCGCCCGGTCGGGCACGGTGGAGCGGTACGGCACGCCTGCCTTGGTGTCCGGGATGGGGAGCGCGTCGATGTCGGCCCGCAGCGCGAGCATCGGCCGCGTGCCCTCCCCGCGCGTCCCGACGTCGCACATGAGCCCGGTCCCGGAGGCGAGCACCCGCGGGACGAGGCCCGCCTGCTCCAGCCTGGCCTTGATCGCCGCGGTGGTGCGGAACTCCTGATTGCCCAGCTCGGGGTGCATGTGCAGGTCTCTGCGGAAGGCGATCAGCTCGGCGCGCAGGGCGTCGGGAAGAGCGCCGGGCAGGGTCCCGCCCTGGGGCTGGCCGGCATCGGACTCGGGGCAGATCAACTGGCTCACCTGTTAAAGGGTATGCCTGTTCCCACCTCAACTGACCATGAAACAAGAAAACTTCAGCCACATAGGCGAATGTTTGGCCGCGTCTCGGCGTGTGGGACACGCGCGGGATGGGTACACTCCGGCGCTCGCCGCGTGGTGGAGCGCGGCTGAATCCTCTGTACGGCCGCCCGAGCCGCGGCCTACTGTGCGGTCCGCGGACACACAGAGGTCCGCCGTACACCTGAGCGGTCTCCGGCCGGAGCCGCGGGACGAGGGGGGCCTCGCCAGTGCTCGACGCGGTGGATCAGCGCATTCAGTCATGCCCGGAGTGCGGGGCGGAGATCCGGGCGGAGCACGGGTTCGTCCAGTGGTGCGCCGCCTGCGACTGGAATGTGGACCCGGGGCAGCCCGAGGAACCGACCGGCCGACTGGAGGTCCTGCGGCACAGGCTCGCCCGGCAGCACGGCGAACGGCTGCTGGCCGAGGTGACGACGGACGAGGCTCTGCGGCCCCGGCGCGACACGGCCGGCGTCCTCGCCCTGGCCCTCGCGCTGGCCGTCCACGGGGTCACCGTCGCACTGTTCGTCGGCGGTCTGCTGCTGGTGGTGCTCGGCTGGGGCGGTGCGCTGCCGCTCCTCGGCGCCCTGTGCCTGCTCATCACTTGGACCCTGCGTCCCCGGTTCGCACGCCTGCCGCAGGACGAGCCCGTGCTGCGCCGGGCCGACGCGCCCGAACTGTTCGCGCTGATCGACGAGATCGCCGCGACGGTGGGGACGAGCGGGGTGCACGCGGTCTCGTTCAACGCCGAATTCAACGCGAGCGTGTCCGAGTACGGTCTGCGGCGCCGCCGGCTGCTGACGGTCGGGCTCGGACTCTGGGAGGCCCTCGGCACCGAGCAGCGGATCGCGCTGCTCGGACATGAGCTGGGGCACTACGCCAATGGCGACACCCGCCACGGGCTGATCGTCGGGAACGCGCTCCGGTCCCTGGACACCTGGCGCTACCTGTTGAGCCCGGTCCCGCAGCCCACCCTCATGGAATCGGTGTTCAACGCCCTGTACCTGCTTCCGCGCTCGGCCGTCGTGGGCGTCCTGATGGTCCTCGACCACCTGACCCTGCGCGCCACCCAGCGCGGCGAGTACCTGGCCGACTCCCTCGCGGCCCGGTGCGGCTCCACGGAGGCCGCCGTGGGCATGATGGACCGGCTCCTCGTCTCCGCCTCCGCGGAGACCCTGCTGCTGCGCGAGTCCAACGCGCTCCGGTCCCGCCAGACCCGTTCCGCGAGTTCCGCGAAGGACGGCGACGCCGCCGACGGGCTCTGGGAACGCCTGGCCGCCCGCATGGCCGCTGTTCCGGCGAGCGAGTACGAACGGCAGCGGCGCTGCGGCGCGCTGCGCGGTCACAGCGTCGACTCCACGCACCCCCCGACCCATCTGCGGCGCGCCCGGCTGCTGGCCGTGGCCGCCCGGCCGGCGGCGGTCACCCTGGACGCCACCCGCCGTGCCGCCCTGCGGGCCGAGCTCTCGGGGGTCCGGGCCACGATGGCGCGCCGGGTCCTGAACGGCGGTTGAGCCCTTGGGGCTTCACGCCTCCCCCGTCACCGCCGTGACCCGCCACGGTGCCAGGCGGTGGACGTCGCGGGCCGTCTCCGTGACGCCGCTCAGGAAGCCCTGGGCGCGCGGGGAGGCCGTTTCGTGGAGCCATTCCGGGGCGATGTCGCAGACCGCGACCTTCACCTCGGTGCCGGCCAGGGCGAGGGGCAGGGTGTGGACCACGGTGGACGGGAAGCTCAGGACCGTGCGGCCGATGGGGCCGCGGCGGGCGATGAGCTCCAGGGGGAGGTCGGGGCGGACGATCTCCAGGCCGGTGGCCGCCTCCAGGGCGTGCAGCTTCTCGGTGGACTCGCGGCGGTGGGCGAAGTAGCGGGTGGCGCCGTGCGTACGGGCCAGGGCGGCGACCGCCTCCAGATACGGGGCCCGGTCCACCACGCCCGTCTCGACCAGCGAGGTGCCGACCAGGTCCGCGCCCTTGGTGAGCGACGGCGGACCGAAGCGGGACCGGGTCCAGGAGAAGGTGTTCGGGATCAGGGTGACGCCCGGCGGCGGGATGACCGGCATGGCGGTGAACAGCTCGACCTCGCGCGCCGCCGACGGGGTGAACCGGCGCCGTGCGGTGGCCGTCACCGGGGCCAGGGCCAGGCCGCGCGGGTCGAAGCCGCCGCGCCGGTGCCAGCGCACCAGGCGCTCGCCCCGGGTGAGCTGGGCGACGAACTCCATGGTGGCGGTGCCGTCGTCGACCACGGTGAGGCGGCGGGGCCGGACGAGCGAGAGCAGCAGCTGCACGTAACGCGAGAACGGGTCGCCGATGACGATGTGGTCGGCGTTGCGGACGAGCCGGGTGAGGGCGCGCAGCGACTTCAGGGGGGTGCCCGAGTCGCCGCGCGCCTCCTGCCAGCGCACGGTCATGCCCTCGTCGCGGGCCAGCTCCGCCATCCGGCGCAGCTGACCGCGCGACATCGGGTCGACCGGGGGGAGGACGACGACGGTGACGTCCGTGAGGACGCGCCCGCCGCCTCCCTCGGTGACGGCCCACTCCAGGACGTTCAGGAGCTGGACCGGGCTCTCGACGAAGGCGAGGTTCACCGGCCGGCCCGTCAGACCGCGACCGGCTCGGCGGCCGGGGCCGCCGCGTCGCTCTCCGCGACGACGCCCGTGACCCGGCGGAGCTTCTTCATCGGGCCGAGCTCGGACTCGTACACCTTCTTGACGCCGTCGCCGAGGGAGGCCTCGATGGTGCGGATGTCGCGGACGAGGCGGGTGAGGCCCTGCGGTTCGACGGACGCGGCCTGGTCGGAGCCCCACATGGCGCGGTCCAGGGTGATGTGGCGCTCGACGAACGCGGCGCCGAGGGCGACGGCGGCGAGGGTGGTCTGCAGGCCCGTCTCGTGGCCGCTGTAGCCGATCGGGACGTTGGGGTACTCCTGCTGGAGGGTGTTGATGACCCGGAGGTTCAGCTCCTCGGCCTTCGCCGGGTACGTGGAGGTGGCGTGGCAGAGCAGGATGTTGTCGGAGCCGAGCACCTCGACGGCGTGGCGGATCTGGCGCGGGGTCGACATGCCGGTGGAGAGGATCACCGTGCGGCCGGTGGCGCGCAGCGAGCGCAGCAGCTCGTCGTCGGTGAGCGAGGCGGAGGCGACCTTGTGGGCGGGGACGTCGAACTTCTCCAGGAAGGCGACGGCCTCGGTGTCCCACGGGGAGGCGAACCAGTCGATGCCGCGCTCGGCGCAGTGCTCGGAGATGGCCCGGTACTCGGTCTCGCCGAACTCGACGCGGTGGCGGTAGTCGATGTACGTCATGCGGCCCCAGGGGGTGTCCCGCTCGATGTCCCACTGGTCGCGCGGGGTGCAGATCTCCGGGGTGCGCTTCTGGAACTTGACGGCGTCGCAGCCGGCCTCGGCGGCCACGTCGATGAGCGCGAGGGCGTTGTCGAGGTCGCCGTTGTGGTTGATGCCGATCTCGCCGGTGATGTACACGGGGTTGCCGGGGCCGGCGGTGCGGTTGCCGAGGGTGCGCAGGCGGGAGGTGCTCATGAGGGTGTTCCTTACTCGGTGGGGGCTGAGGTGAGGGTGGGGCCCAGGAGCCAGGCCGCGATCTCGCGGATGGCGCCGAAGCCGCCGGGGGTGGTCGTCACGGCGCGCGCCGCTGCGCGTACCGAGTCGTGGGCGCTCGCGACGGCGACGGGCCAGCCGGCGAGCGCGAAGCAGGGGAGGTCGTTGACGTCGTTGCCGACGTACATGACGCGTTCGGGTGCGAGGGACTGCTCGTCGCACCACTGCTTGAGCGCGAGGTCCTTGCGGTCGATGCCGTGCAGGACGGGGACGCGCAGCTTGTGGGCGCGGGCGGCGACGACGGGGTTCTGTTCCGTGGACAGGATCAGCAGCGGGACGCCCGCCTTGCGCAGGGCGGCGATGCCGAGCCCGTCGCCCCGGTGGACGGAGACGGTCTCGCGGCCGTCGGAGTCCACCAGGACCCGGTCGTCGGTCTGGGTGCCGTCGAAGTCGAGGACGACGGCGTCGATGTCGTCGAGGGTGGGCAGCGGGGCCGGGTCGACGAGGGGGGCGAGCGCGCGGGCGCGGGCCAGGTCGTGCGGGTCGTCGATCTCCAGGACGCGGGCCGGGTCGGTGCGCACCAGCGCGGTGTGGCCGAAGAAGCGGTGGCGGTGGGTGCGGAAGCCGGCGGCGTCCATGGCGTAGGCGGCGCCCGTCTCCAGCAGGTCCTCGGGGCGGTCCTGGCGGCGGGGGCGGACCCGCTTGTCGTGGTTGACGCCGTAGTTGTGGTCCTCGACCGCGCTGCCGTCGCGCCACAGGAAGCCGTGGAAGGGGGCGACGGTGACGGCGGTGTCGGCGCCCTGGTGGGCGACGGCCGCGGCGACCCCGTCGATGTCCTCGCGGGCGACGAAGGGGCTGGTGCACTGGACGAGCAGGACGACGTCCGCGGTGCGGCCGCGCAGGGCCTCGTAGGCGTCGAGGGCGTGCAGGACGGCGGCCTCGCTGGTCGCGGTGTCGCCGGCGATGTTCTCGGGGCGCTGGACGCAGTGCAGCCGGCCGCTCTCGCCGAGTGCTTCGGCCGCCGCGCGGGCGGCCTCGGCGACGGCGGGGGCGTCGGTCGTCACCACGACGTCGGTGACCTCGCCGGAGGCCAGGCAGGCGCGGACGGCGCGGGCGACGAGCGGAACGCCGCCGACCCGGGCGAGGTTCTTGGCGGGTACGCCCTTGGAGCCGCCGCGTGCGGGGATCACGGCGAGCACGGTGGGTGGGGTCATCGGTGCTCCAGTGAGTGACGTGTCAGGGGTCTTCACAGCTCTCCCATCCGCCGGACGACCGGGGCGACGCGCTGGACGCCGTGCCGGTACGCGCCCCGGGCCGCGTCGCGGACCGCTTCGCGCACCGCCGTCCTGACCCGCCCGGCCTCCCGGGGCGCGGCGGCGCCGGGCAGCGGGTGGCCTTCGGGGCCCAGGTGGTGGCGGGCGAGGATGCCGGGGAGGTAGCCGGGGGCGGTGGCGGGTGTGTAGTACGGCGCCGGGCCGGGGAGATCGCCCCGGGCCAGCAGTGCGGTGACCCGGGCGCGGGCGGTGTCGTAGGCCGTGGCGTAGCTGCCGTCGGCGGCGACGCCCTGGCCGGCCAGCCAGTCGGGGTCGGGTTCCGGGTGCCCGCCGCCGTCGAGGTGGTCGAAGGAGGTGAGCAGGCCGGAGCCGGTGAAGTGGTGGTTGCCGAGCGCCTCGCGCACCCCGAGGTCGGTGAGGACGGCGGTGGGGATGCGGCGGTGCAGGGACTCCAGGGCGGCCGTGGAGGAGACGGTGACCAGCAGGTCGGTGCGGTCCAGGACCTCGCCCATGTGCCCGTAGACCAGGCGGAAGTTGGGCGGGAGGCCGCCGGGCAGCCGCTCGGCGAGCCGCTGGTACGGGTGTTCCTCGATGTGCGTGGTGTGCTCGCCGGGCTTGGAGCGCAGCTTCAGCAGCACCTCGCGGCCGGGGTGCAGCCGCGCGTGCTCGACCAGGCGCCGCAGCAGGTACGTACGGTCGGCGCGGTTCTCCGGGACGGAGGGCTGGGCGGCGAACACGAGGGTGTCGCGGCCCTGTCGGGGCCGGTACGGCTCGCCGCCGAGGAACGGCAGGGCGGCCTCGGTGACGGCCGAGGCGTCGGCGCCGACTCCCTCGTACACCGCGCGGAAACGCTCCGCGTCGTGGCGGGAGTTGGCGAGGACGACGTCGGCGCCGTGCCGCAGCAGGAGCCCGTCGGTGAGCTTTTCGTAGACGACGCCGACGTAGCCGGTGACGAGGACGGGCCGGGCGGGCAGCCGGAGTGCGGCGATGCCGTGCAGCATGGCCTGGACGGCGCCGCCGACGAGGGCGAGGACGACGACGTCGTACCCCTCGTCCCGTACGGCCTGAAGGAACTCGACGGCCGTGACCTCGCGGACCCGGCCGGCGTCGATCCCCACGTCACCGACCTCGGCGAGCTGGCGGGGGGTCGGGGTCGCCCGGCCGCGCAGCAGCAGTCCGCTGATCTCCACCCGCCGCGCGGGCTCCCCGGACACGGGGGCGGTCAGGCGGTGCGCGGTGAGCGCGCCCCATTTCCACCGGGTGTCGGAGTCGGCGATCACGGCTGCCCTGAGGGCGGTCGTCTTTTCGGTACGTCGTGGCACGTCTTCGAATTTAGGAAGGCATTCGGATTCGCGGCCCAACGTGACGGCAACAGCGGGTTAACAGCCTGCCGACGAACGGCGAATCAGCCGAGGGAAAGGGCGTTGCGGGGCGGGGGAACGAGCCGGTTCATTGTCCCGACATTCTTCGTTCACCTGCCGTACCCGTCGGGTCCAGGGTAAATGCCGGACCGGCGCCTAGCGTGTGGGGCGTGGTCAAGCTCTCCGTCATCGTGCCGTTCTACAACGTTCGGGCCTACGCCCCCGACACCCTGAGAAGTCTGCGGGCCAATGCCCGCGAAGGAGTCGAATTCATCCTGGTCGACGACTGCTCGACCGACGGGACCGTGGAGATCCTGCGGCGCGCCGAGCGTGAACTCCCGGGTGCCGTGCTGGTCGGGCACGAGAAGAACGGGGGCCTGGCCACCGCGCGCAACACGGGGATCGACGCGGCGCGCGGCGAGTACCTCACGTTCCTGGACGGCGACGACTGGGTCGTCCCCGGGCACTATGAGCGGCTGCTGGCCGCGATCACGGCTCTGGGCTGCGATTTCGTGCGTACGGACCATGTGCAGTTCACCGACCGGGTCCGCACGGTCCACCGTGTCCCGTTCGGGCTGCGGGACACCGTGGTCAGCCCGCGCGACGTGATCCTGCCGGCCGACCGGTCGACGCCCGTGGACTACGCGTACGCCTGGGCCGGGGCCTATCACCGCAGGCTGGCGGATTCGGGGCTGCTGCGGTTCCGGGACGGGCTGCGCACGGCCGAGGACCGGCCCTGGATCTGGCGGCTGCACCGCGAGGCCGATTCCTTCGCGGCGGTCGGCCTGCCCGGGGTGTTCTACCGGCGCGGGGTCGCCTCCTCGCTCACCCAGATCGGCGATGTGCGCCAGCTGGACTTCATCCGGGCATTCGACCAGGTGCTGGAGGAAACGGCCCGGGATCCGGACGCGGACCAGCTGCTGCCGAAGGCGGTACGCACATATTGCGCGGTCATGGCGCACCATTTGGAATCCATCGAAAGGTTCGAGCCGGCAGTGGCAAGGAAATTGCGCTCCATGAGTGCTGCTTCCCTGCGGCGCATGCCCCAGGACATTCTCGCGGAAACGCTGAATTCGCTGGGTGAGCGCCGTGCGGACCGGTTGCGCCGGGTGCGCCGCCGCTCCGTCTCGCGGGAGGTCGCGGCCTGATGCCCGGCAGTACGTACACCGCGCCGGACGGCCGGTCCACCACCCAGATCTTCTCGGCGTGCACGCAGTACGCCGCCGCGACCCTCGTCGCCGCCCTGCGGACCGGCATGTTCGGCCCGCGCTCGGAGCACCGGCGCATCCTGGTCGTGAGCGACACCTCGCCCGCCCCGGAGCTGGGCACGCCACTGCACCGCAGGCCCGGCTTCGACACGCTGGCGGCGGAGTTCGACCGGGTGTGCTCGTGGAACGACTTCATCAGTCCGTTCCATCCGGCCGGCTGGTCGCCCCGGGAGCAGGACGCCCCGCTGTGGGAGCGGGCGGTGCGCGCGGCCTGGGACCTCGGCGACGCACCGGTCGAGCTGGCCTGCGAGTCCATCCAGGCCAACCCGGCCCAGGCGCTGGCGACGGTCTTCGGGGACAGCCCGGTGCATGTGTACGCGGACGGGCTGATGAGCTACGGGCCGACCCGCAACAGGCTCGACCAGCTGGTCGGCACCCGTATCCGCCGGCTGCTCCACCTGGACCTGGTGCCGGGCCTGAAGCCGCTGCTGCTCACGGAGTTCGGGGTGGAACCGGAGATCGTGCCGACGGACGCGTTCCTGAAGGTGCTGGGCGAGCTGACCGACCCGGTCGCCGCGCCCGTCGTCACCGGCGACGCTCCGGGCCCGGCGCTCCTGCTCGGCCAGTACCTCTCCACGCTGGGCATCCTGACGCCCCGTCAGGAGGAGGAGCTGCACGCCGGGATGGTGCGCGGCGCGGTCGCCCTCGGCCACACCCGTATCGTCTTCAAGCCGCATCCCAGCGCGCCCGCGCACTGGACGCGCGCCCTGGAGGAGGAGGCGGTACGGCTCGGCGCCACGCTCACCGTGGCCGACACCCCGGTCCTGGCCGAGACGCTGTTCGAGACGATGCGCCCCGCCCTGGTCGTCGGCTGCTTCTCCACCGCGCTGCTCACGGCCGCCTCGTTCTACGGGCTGCCGGTCGCCCGCCTCGGCACCGGGCCGCTGCTGCACCAGCTCAGCCCGTACCAGAACAGCAACCGCATCCCCGTGACGATCGTCGACGCGCTCCTCCCCGACCTGGAGGACCCGGCCGCGGTCACCGGCTGGTCGATGCCCTCGCCCGAGGAGATCGCGAGCGGGGCCGCCGGTCTGGTCGGCGCGGTCGGCTACGCGATGCAGCCGCAGCTCCAGGCCGGGCTGCGTCCCGTCGCCGAGCGCTACCTGAGCGGCCACCGCGACACCGTGCGGCGCTACTTCAAGCGGCGCCGGCTCACCGCGCTCGGGCTGCCCGGGGCCATTCCCGCCCAGCTCACGTTCATCCCGCGCAACGCGACGGTCCGCCGTATCGCCCGCCGGGCCCGCACGCTGAAGAGGGCCGCGGCCGGCTGAACCATGAGGACACCTCCGATACCCCGGTCCCCGCGCGGCCGTGCCGCCGCCCTGGCCGCCCTGCTCGCCGCCCTCACCGTCTGCGCCGGGGACGCGGTGGCGCGCGGCTACCCGTTCGGCCCGCACACCCGCAGCGTCAACGACCTGGGCAACCAGTTCGTCCCGTTCCACGCCCGGCTCTGGGACCTGCTGCACGGGCGGGCGGACGGCGGGCTGCTGCTGAACTGGCAGTCGGGCTTCGGCACCGGCTTCCTGCCGGACTTCGGTACGTATCTGAGCAGCCCGTTCGCCCTGCTCGTCGGGGTCTTCCCCAGGGACCGGATCGACCTGGCCGTCTACGCGGTCACGCTGGTGAAGACCGGGGTGGCGGCGGCGGCCATGACCTGGCTGCTCACCGCGCTGCGGCGGGGCCGGGGCCGGGAGTGGGCGGCGATGGTGCTCGGCGCCGGCTACGCGCTGTGCGGCTGGTCGGTCGTGGAGGCCGTGTACAACCCGATGTGGCTGGACGGGCTGATCGCCTTCCCGCTGCTGTGCCTGGCCGGTGAGTGGGCGCGCACCGGCCGCCGCCCGGTCCTGGGCACGCTGCTCGTGACGCTCGCCTGGGTGTCGAACTTCTACACCGCGTACATGGCCACGCTCGGCGCGGCCCTGGTGCTGGTGGTACGGCTGCTGCTGGAGGACGGCACCGCGCGGGAGCGGGTCCGGGGCCTGGTGCGTGCCGTACGCACGGTGCTGCTCGGGATCGGGCTGTCGGCGCCGGTCCTGGTCCCCGTGTACCTCGGCACCCGGCACGCCTACCCGGGCTGGAACCGGGCGTTCGCCCCGGCGGCCTGGCCGGACGTCGCGGCCCGGCTGCTTCCCGCGACGTACAGCTTCTTCAGCC
Organism: Streptomyces sp. NBC_00708; assembly: GCA_036226585.1. Lineage (GTDB taxonomy): Bacteria > Actinomycetota > Actinomycetes > Streptomycetales > Streptomycetaceae > Streptomyces. Next base: position 4,452,134 of record CP108997.1, on the reverse strand, counting down.
CGGCGCTCTTCCTCGGCACCGGCGCCCTGCTGCTGGCCTGCTCGCTGGCCTTCCACCGTGCGGTGCCGCGCACCGAACGCCTGGTGTGGGCGGGGCTGGTCGCCGTGGTCGCGCTGTCCTTGCAGTGGGGGCCCACCCATCTGCTGTGGCACGCCTTCGCGACGCCCAACGGCAGCCCGTACCGTCAGACGTTCGTGCTGTCCGGGCTCGTCGTGATCGCCGCCTGGACCGCGGTGGCGTCCGCCTGGCCGGACCCCCGGACCCTGCTGGGCGGCGGGGTCGTGCTGGCCCTGATCACGGCCGGCGCGGCGTTCAGCCCTCTGGTCACCGCCTGGACGTATCCGCTGTTCGCGGCGGGGCTGATCGCCGTGCTCGGCGCCCTGCTGCTGGCCCGCACCGGCAGGTTCGCGGTGCTCGCGGTGCTGCTGCTGGCCGGGGCGCAGGCCGGGCAGGCCGCCGCCACGACCGCGTACGCCGACCGGCAGCGGCTGGGCAGGCTCGACGACTACGCCCCCTGGGGCGAACGCCAGGACCGCCAGGCGGACGCCGTCGCGCGCGCGGACGGCTGGCCGCGCTACCGGACGGACCCCGGTCTGGAGCAGTCCACCGCCAACGACCCGCTGCTGGTGGGCGGGCAGGGCGGCGCGTACTACAGCAGCCACACCCCGGACGTGCTGACCCGCACCTTCCTCGCCCTGGGCGCCGGCTGGACGTCGAACGGCAGGGCCCTGCACGACCTGGACAACCCGGTGACCGACGCGGTGTTCGCCGTCGGCGCGCGGGTGCGCATGCCGCGCGACCCGCACCAGGGCTGGAACCTCCCGGACGACCGCCCGGTCACGGTGACCCGCGAGGACGTGCCGCCGCTGGTGACGGTCAGAGCGGACGCCGATGAGCCGCCGCGCTACGGGCGTTCGCCGTTCCGCAATCAGGAGAAGCTGCTCGGTGCGCCCGTCTACACCGTGCCGAGGACGGCGCTGCGCGCGGCGGACGGGAGCGGCGCACCCGACGAGGGCGCGTACGACTACCGGGTGCGGCCCGGTACGTACACGCTGAGCGCCACCTGCCCGGCCGGCAGCGAGGTGTATCTGTGGGCCCCGGACCTGTTCGGCCGTGCCCGGCTGGGCACGGCCGAAGAGGCCGACTACCGGGGCGAGCTGCCGGGAAGGCGGGCCGAGCTGCGGAGGCTGGGCGACGGGGGCGGAACGCTCGCCGTGTCGTTGCGGGTGGCCAGGCCGGGGACGGTCCCGCACGAGGCCGTCGGCTGTCTGGACCGGACCCGGCTGGCGGCGGCGGTGTCGGGGCTGAAGCGGACGGGCGCGACGCGGGTGACGGTCACCGGCAGCGGTGTACGGGCCGAACTCCCGCCGCACACCCGGGGGACGGCCGTGCTGGCCGCGCCCCGGATCGCGGGCTGGAGCTGCGACGGCCGGCCGGCCGGCTCGTATCTCGGCCTGGTCGCCGCCCCCGTGACCGACGGGCGCACGACGGTGGACTGCGCGTTCCGTCCGCCGGGGCTGCGGGCCGGGACCTTCGCCGGGGCGGGGGCCCTGGCGGCCCTGCTGGCGACCGTCCTGATCCCCCGGGCACGGAGACGGACCGGCCGGCCGGAGGCATAGCCGCGACGACACCGAGACTTCATCTCCGCGTGGTGGGAGGCGCACACTCCGCCCGCGTACGTTCCCACCCATGCCCTCCCTCCTGAACAGCCGCCTGGCCAAGCGCTCCCTGCGCCCCGCGATCACCCTGGTCGACCGCCGCATCCGACTGCGGGTGGAGCGCGCCCTGGAGCCGCTCCGCACCGAACTCGACTCCCTGCGAAGGGAGTCCGAGGAGATGCGGCGGAGCCGGTACGCGCTGGAGCTGCTGCTCGACGGCACGGGGCGCGGAGCCCACCGGATTCCACCGGCCCGGGAGATCGACGCCCTCGTCGCGCAGATCGCGGAGCTGAGCGGTGACACCGCGAAGGCCCGGCGCGGTGTCGTCAGCGCGTACCGCACAGTGGTGGCGCTGGAGGCGCTGGGGGTCGGCCGGCTGGCCGGTTCGACGTCCAATGTGTGCGGCAAGCTGGCGACGGTTCCGCTGCTCGCGCCGCCGAACGGCCGCATCCTCGAAATCGGCACGCTGTACGGGCTGTTCGCCTCGGCGCTGACCCGGATGCTGCACCGGGCGGGCATCGAGCCCGAGCTGACGATCGTCGACCCGCTGGCCGGATCGCAGCTCCAGCCGGGCACCTCGCAGCCCGCCGACCCGACGGGCACTCCGGTGCGCGAGGACGTGGTGCGGGCCAACCTGGCGCTGACCGGGGCGGGTTCGACCCACCACCCGCGCATCCGCCAGGGCTTCTCCTCCGACCCCGAGGTGCGGGCCGAGGCCGGCGACCGGGAGTACGGGGTGATCGTCGTGGACGGCGACCACTCGATGGCGGGGGTCGCCGCGGACCTGGAATGGGTGGAGGAGATCGTCGCCCCGGGCGGCATCGTGGTGCTCGACGACTACGGCGACGCCTCGTGGCCGGGCGTCCAGGAAGCCCTGGACAAGCACCTGGCGGGCGGTTCCTCGCGGCTGCGGATGCTGGGCCGGGTCTCGACGTCGGCGTATCTGCGGGCGGAGTGACCGCGCCGCACACCCGCCGCCCCTTCCGTCACCCCTTGCCCCCGTACCGCGCCTCGATCCCCGCGACGATCAGGCGCAGCCCGTCCTCGAACCGTTCGTCGTAGCGGGCGAAGATCTCCTCGCCCGCCGCGGCGGCCAGCGGGTAGCGGGCCAGCCGCCGCGCGCGTTCGTCCACGTCGAAGCCCTCGCGCTCCTGCTCGCCGGGGATCGGGTGGACGCCCTGCTCCTCGCTGACGAAGCCCATCGTGTAGGAGTACGCGGTGGTGCCCGCGCGTACCGCCTGCCACAGCTCGAAGCCCGCGTCGACCATGGTCCGCAGATGGGTTTCGAGCCCGTCGGCGTGATCGGTGCCGGTGAACCGGGCTCCGCCGTACACCTTCGCCCCGTCCCGGTAGCGCAGCAGCATCCGGCGCAGCCCGCTGTTGTAGGCGATGAGCTGTTCCTGCCAGCCGGCCGGGAACTCGGCGGGCAGGTCCTCGGTGAGCGTCCGCCGGTACATGACCGTGGCCATCTCGTCGAGCAGCTCCTGCTTGTCCTTGAAATGCCAGTAGAGCGCGGGCGCCTTCACGTCCAGCTCCTTGGCGATGGCGCGCAGGCTGAGGCCGTCGAGGCCCACCTCGTTCAGCAGCCTCAAGGCCGTGTCGGCCACCCGGGACCGGTCGATCTTCGTCGTACCCACGGTGCCAAGTTAACAGCCGCCCTTGACAACTTAACAGCGTTAAAGTCAGACTCCCCCCATGGAACTTAACAGCGTTAAGGAAACTGAGGTCCTCATCGTCGGCGCCGGCCCCTGCGGCCTCGCCCTCGCCTGCGACCTGGCCCGCCGGGGCGTGCGCGCCCTCGTGGTGGAGCGTGAGCCGGGGCTCTTCCCCGGCTCACGCGGCAAGGGCATCCAGCCCCGCACCCGGGAGGTCCTGGACGACCTCGGGGTGGGCGACGCGGTCCGCGCGCACGGGGGCCCGGCGCCGGTCGGGATGGCCTGGCAGAACGGCGAGCGGATGGGCGAGCACCGGATGTTCCGGGTCGCGCCGCCGACCGACGCCGAGCCGTACGGGGAGCCGTGGCTGATGCCGCAGTGGCGCACCCAGGAGATCCTGCTGGCCCGGCTGCGCGAACTGGGCGGCGATGTCGCGTTCTCGACCGCGCTGACGGGCCTCGCCCAGGACGCCGACGGGGTCACCGCACGGCTGAGCACCGGCGCGGTCCGTGCCTCCTACCTGGTCGCGGCCGACGGCGGCCGGTCCACCGTGCGCCGGGGGCTGGGCATCGCGATGACCGGGGAGACGGTGGACCCGGCCCCGGTGCTGGTGGCCGACGTACGGATCGCGCCGCACGCCCTCGACCGGCTCAACTGGCACATGATGAACACCGACGCGGGGTACATCGCGCTCTGCCCGCTGCCCGGCACCGAGGACTTCCAGCTGGTCGCCCAGTACAAGGAGGGCGCACCCGACACCTCGGCGGACGGGGTGCGCGCGGTGGTCGCCGCCCGTACGCACCTGGAGGCGACGGACGTCACCGAGGTGCGCTGGTCCTCGGACTTCCGGCCGCGCGCCGCCCTGGCCGACCGGTTCCGCGAGGGCCGGGTCTTCCTGGCCGGGGACGCCGCGCATGTCCACTCCCCCGCCGGCGGGCAGGGGCTCAACACCAGCGTCCAGGACGCGTACAACCTCGGCTGGAAGCTCGGCCAGGTGCTGCGCCACGGGGCGCCCGCCGCGCTGCTGGACACGTACGAGCAGGAACGCCGCCCGGTCGCCGCCGACATGCTCGGCCTGTCCACCCGTATCCACCGGGGCGAGCAGGAGCGCGGCGCGGCGACCCAGCAGCTGGGCCTCGGCTACCGCGAGGGCCCGTTGTCGGTGGGCCGGGCCGGTGCGCTGGAGGCCGGTGACCGCGCGCCCGACGGGCCCGCCGGCGACCGGCGCCTGTTCGACGTCTTCCGGGGTCCGCACTTCACGCTGCTGGCGGTGGGCACCGACGCGGAGCTGCCGCGGCCGGCCGGCCCGGCGCTGCGGACGCACCGGCTGGACGGCGGCTACGAACCGTACGGCGCGGGGCTGTTCCTGGTGCGGCCCGACGGCTACATCGGCTGGGCGGGCCGGGACGCGTCCGGCCTCGCCGCGTACCTCGCCCCGCTGGGCCTCGGCGTCGAGGCGAGCATCGAGGAGGGCTGAGCGCCCGGACGCCGAGCGCTCAGACGCTGCTGAACGACAGCTTCGCGGCGAAGCCCAGGAACAGCACCCCGGCCGCCGACGTGGCACCCGCCGAGAGCCGCCGGCGCCTGCGGAAGGCGGCGGAGAGCCGGGTGCCACCGAAGATCAGCGCCGACAGGTAAAGGAAGCTGGCGATCTGGAGCAGGGTGCCCAGGACCAGGAAGGACAGCGCCGGGTAGGCGTACCCGGGGTCCACGAACTGCACGAAGAACGAGATGAGGAAGAGGATCGCCTTCGGGTTGAACAGGCTGACCACCAGCGCCCGCCGGTACGGCCGCTCCATGGTGCCCGGAGCCTGCGCCTCGTCCGTGATCTCGGCGACCCGCCGGTGCCGCTCGCGCCACATCGACACGGCCGCGCGCAGCATCCCGATGGCCATCCAGGTCAGATAGCCCGCGCCCGCGTACTTGACGATCGCGAACAGCACGGGCGTCGTCTGCAGCAGCGACGAGGCTCCCAGCGCGGACAGCGTCATCAGCACGGTGTCCCCGGTCCACACCCCGGCGGCGGCCACATACCCGGTCCGCACGCCGCGTCGCGCGGCGACGGACAGCACGTACAGCGAATTGGGCCCCGGCAGCAGAACGATCAGCACGAGGCCGGCGAGATAGGTCGGAAGATCGGTGACACCCAGCATGAAACGGAGTGTCGCACGCGAGTACGACACTCCGGAGGCGGGGGTTCCGGAAGGCTTCGCCGGTCCCTCCTCCGCGTCACCAACCCCCTCGGAACGCGTCGGCGGTCACGGTTTTCTCACATCCGCGGGATTCGGCAACCGGGTGGAGCGGGAACCCGTCCCATGAGATACGCGGCCGCACGGGCCGTCGTCGACGCCGGGGCCGAGGATGCAGGGGGCTGGGATGATACGCACACGCGGGACCGGGCGCGGTTACGCACTCCGAGGGGCCGCGGCGGTGGCCGTGGTGGCGATGGCCGCCGTGACCGCCGGGTGCAAGGAGCAGCCCGCGTCCGGCGCGCCGGCCGCCCCCTCCGCACCGGCGGACAGCGGCTCCCCCACCGACGACGCGAAGCCGGGAGGCGGCTCCGCGAGCCCGTCCGCGAGCGCGCCGGTGAAGGCGTCGCCGAAGCCGAGCGCGAGCCGCACCACGCCCGCGGCCGATCCGCAGGGCAAGGTCCTGATGGCGAGCGGGGCGCAGGGCAAGCAGGTACGGGAGCTGCAGGCCCGGCTGCGGCAGATCGGGCACTTCAACCGCACCCCCACGGGCTACTACGGGACCGTCACGGTCGCCGCCGTGCAGTCGTTCCAGGGCAAGCGCGGCCTGTCGCGCACCGGGAAGACGGACACCGTCACCTGGCAGAAGCTGCTCGGCATGACGCGCGAGCCCACGGCCGCCGAGCTGAACCCGCCGACCACCCGGCCGGTGGCGAAGCCGGACAAGCGGTGTCTGACGGGGCGGGTGCTCTGCATCAGCAAGAACAGCCGCACCCTGTCCTGGATGATCGACGGCAAGGTCGTCTCGTCGATGGACGTCCGGTTCGGATCGGAGTACACGCCGACCCGCGAGGGCACGTTCTCCGTCTACTGGAAGTCGCGCCACCACGTGTCGTCGATCTACCACACGGCCATGCCGTACGCGATGTTCTTCAGCGGCGGCCAGGCGGTGCACTACTCGTCGGACTTCGCGGCCCGCGGCTACAACGGGGCCTCGCACGGCTGCGTGAACGTCCGGGACGAGGGGAAGATCGCGACCCTGTTCGCCCAGGTCCGCACCGGGGACAAGGTCGTCGTCTACAAGTAGACATATCGATCTGAAGGAGAGGGGCGCGGACGGGACCGGGGGAACGTGTCCCGCCCGCGCCATGTGCGCCGAGCCGCAGGTACGGGGGGAACCCCGGCTCCGGGCGCTGCCGATGACCAGTCGGCTCATTCCGTACAGCGTCGGCGGGCCGAAAAACGTCACACCGACCGGTACGGACGCTCAGCGCGCCGCCGCTCCGGCGGTCGGCCGGGGGTTCTCGGCCGTGCCGGAATCCGTCGGCGCCGGGTCCGGGGCGAGGGCCGCCGCCGAGGGGCCGGGCGACTCGGTGAACCGGATCGCGGGGAGCCGGCCGGAGGAGTCGCCGCCCGGCTGGGTGTCTCCCCCGTCGTTCTCGCCGTCCTGCCCGCCTTTCCCGTCCTCGCCGCCGAGCAGCCGGTCGCAGAAGCGGTCCAGGTTGCGGGCGCCCTTGGCCAGGGCTTCGAGGCGGGTGCGGCGGTCGTCGTCGAGCTTGCCCTCGCGGTAGTCGCGGCAGGCCTTCAGGGTCTTGGCGTACCAGGTGGCGGAGGAGTCCCCGTCGCTGTCGCCGGAGTGGCCGTTCCCCTGATCGGGGTCCGTGGCACCGTCGCCCTTGTCGGAGCCGGTGTCGCCGGATTCCGTACCGCCGCCGGTCCGGCTGCCGCCCGTGCGGCCGGGGCCGGTGCCGCCGTCGCCCTCGCCGCTCCGGTCGCCCTGCGGGGCGCCGCCGTCGGGGTGGGCGGTGTCGTCGTCGTCCTTGCCGCTGCCGGAGGACGAGGGGTCCGGGGTCGGGGTGCCGGGCGGCGGGGGCGCGGAGGTCTCCTCGTCGGGGAGGACGCCGGAGCCGAGTTCCTCCGGGGACGCGGCCGCCGAGACGGAGGTGGCCGGGGAGGGCGCGTGCCGGCCGAAGGGTCCGGGCAGCACCCCGGAACCGGCGGCCACAGCCACCCCTCCTATGGCGCAGCACGCCAGGGAGGCGACCAGGCCGAAGCGCAGGGGCCGGCTCCAGCGGAACGGGCGGTCGCCGCGCGGACCCGCGGCCACGCCTCTCGCGCCGGAGGCGGCCCTGCCTATGCGGACGGGGGCGAGCATCGCGGTCCCGTGGTCGTCGCCGTGCGCGGCCGGCGCCTGCGCGGCGGCACGGCGCGGGGCGGCACGGAAGGCGGCGAGCGCGGCGGCCTCGCCGGGGAGTTCGCCGGCGGCGGGGCGGGCGGTGCGGGCGACGGCGTCGAGGGCAGCGGCCAGGCGTTCGGCGTCCTGGCAGGGACGGCCTTCGGCAGGGTCGACCGGTTCGCCGCGGAGCAATTTCTCCGCCGCTTCCTTGTCAAGCCATGCGTACTGCTCGTCGGCCATCACATGTCCTTCTGCGTCCACAGACGCGAATGCGTCACACCGGCGGGAGCCACCAGGCCGGTGCGTGGGGGGCGTTGTACGGGTACGGCGCCGAGTCCCCCGGTCCGGCCCGGCGCGCCCGGAGCATTCTCCCGGAGGGACGCCGTCGGCGTGTCGGGGCCCGCCGGGTGCCGGGGCGGAACCGGTGAGCCGGGGAGGGAGAGTCCTCCCGGACGGCCGTCCTCGGGGACCGGGGCGGCCGGGCCGCCGTCGGCCGGGACCGGTATGCCCGGGTCGCCCGGACCGCCGCCCGCGCTGTCCGCCCGCAGCAGTTCCGCGAGCCGCTTCAGCCCGCGGTGGGCGGCGGTGCGGACCGCGCCGGGCCGCTTGCCGAGCGTCTGCGCCGCGCTCTTCGCGTCGAGCCCGACGACCACGCGCAGCACCACGGCCTCGGCCTGGTCCTGCGGCAGCTGGGCGATGAGCGACATGGTGCGGCCGGTCGCCAGGGCCTCGATCGCCTCGTCGGCCGTGTCGGAGACGGCCGGCTTGTCGGACAGTTCCGTCTCGTCGCCGCCGACGGCCGGGCGCCTGCCGCGCATCCGGAGATGGTCCAGGGCCCGGTTGCGGGCTATGCGCGCCGCCCAGCCCCGGAAGCGGTCGGCGTCCCCGCTGAAGCGGTCGAGGTCCCGGGCTATCTGCAGCCACGACTCGGACGCCACGTCCTCGGCGTCCGGCTCCCCCACCAGCGTCCTTATGTAGCCCAGCAGCCGCGGCTGCACAGCGCGGTACACAGTACGGAAGGCGTCCTCGTCCCCGTGCTGTGCCGCGAGCACCGCGGCAGTAAGCCCCGCGTCGTCCCCCAGCACTCCCTCAACCCTGCCCTGCTGTCTGTATCGCAGCTGGTCACCACTGCCGCGCCACCCTGCGCGACTCAGCACGCTACGTCCTCGGCGTGCGCCGCGTCCATGACTTGTACAACCCGCAACATTCCATCGTCTGCCCCCGGTGTGACAGAAAACGCACCCACGGCGCTGAGATGAGTACGGGGTCGTCCTGCGGCCCCGCGGAAGACGACCGGGGCCTCTCCTGTGGGGGGTGGCGGCCCCGGTCGTCCTCGTTTGCTTCACGCCACGCGGCGGCGGTCACGTACGAGGATGGCTCCGTGACGACGACCCAGCGCGTTCCCGCCCTCCCGATCCGCGTCTGCGTGGCCCTGATCGAGGGGGATCTCGCGGCAGGCGGCGAGATCTGTCTCATCCGGCGCGAGCGCGACGCCGGCGCCCAGTACTCGTTGCCGGGCGGGCTTCTCCACCCGGACGAGCAGGTGCCCGAGGGGCTCGCCCGTGAGTTGCGCGAGGAGCTCGGGATCGACGTCGACGCCCTGCCCGAGCGGCCCCGGCTGCTCTGGGCGCAGGACCAGGTCACGACCCGGCCGGGCCGGCCCGGCACGTTCCGCCGGCTCCATCTCGTCCATCTGCTGGCCGTGGACCGGGAGGTGCGCGCGGCCCTCCCGGCGGCCGAGCTGGACGCCGAGGACCGCACGCGGGTGGTCTGGGTGACCCTCGCGGAGGCGGCCGGGCTCCACCTCTACCCGCCGGTCGGCCCGGCGCTCGGCGGGCTGACCGGGCCGGTCGCGGATGTACTGCTCCCCCCGGTCACCGACCGGACGTACGCCTGGCGGTAGGCGGCTCAGCCCCGTACCCGGGCCCGGCGGGCCACCGCCGCGCGCAGTACGCGCTGGCCCTCCGTCGAGAGGTCGAGGACCTGGCGCAGGCCCGCGCCGGCGGGGGCCGTGTCGTCGATGGCCGCGAGCATCTCCAGGATCAGGGTCTGCCGTGCGGCCTCACCGGCAAGGAGGGGGCCGGCGCCCGACACGTCGCCCGCGCGGCAGCGGGTCACCGGGTCCGGGGCCGCGGACCGGGGCGCGTCGTGGGCGCGGTGGACCTCCAGGGCCAGCACCGAGCAGGCGTCCGCCCAGGCGCGCAGCTCCTCGCCCGCCCGGTCGGCCGGGGCGGCGGCGAGCAGTTCGCGGACCCGCCGGACCGGTTCCCCGGGGTCCGCGACGGCGTCCAGGGCGGCGCGGGTCTCGGCGAGCCGGGCGGGCCAGAGCCGGGGATCGGCGCAGCCCGCCCAGAGCGGGCGCAGCGGGTCGGGTTCGTCGCCCGGGGCGGGCTGGGGCAGACAGCGTTCGAGGCAGGCGGCCGCACCGGCGGCGAGCCCGCGTTCGTCGGCGGCGGCGATCAGTTCGAGCAGGCTCATCGGCGTCTCCTGTCGGCCCTCCCGTACGGACCCGTGCCGGGACACAGTCGGGCGCAGCGCTTCCTGTTATCGCATTCAGCGCCGAATGGCCGAAAAGCGTCACTGTCACTGGCCGATTACCGCCGCCTCACCCTCACCCGCGCACCCTCAATGCGCCCGCTCGACAGGGAGCGCGCCGGACGCCGCGCGCCGGGTCTGCATCCGTGTCAGCCTGCGGACGAACAGGATCGCCAGGACCGCCGCGCCGACTTCCAGCGCGTCGCAGGCCGCGACCATGTCGAGGCCTCGGACCAACTCGTCCCCGGTCTCGGCCCGGGTGTAGTAGCGGGCGGCGCCCCGGGAGAGGACCTCCGCCACGACCAGCGCGGCCCACCAGGCGTTCAGCAGTCCGCGCGGGGCGGCGGACCGGCCGCCGGGGGTGTCGGTCGGCGCGCTCGCGGTCCAGATGCCGTTCGCCACCCGGTACGGCAGCCAGAAGTTGCCGATGGGCACGAACCAGGCGCCGATCGCCCAGCCCGGCCGCAACGAGTGGGCGCGCGGATCGAACACCTCCGCGTTCAGCCGGGCCCGGCGCAGCCATACGAGGAAGACGACGGCGGTCACCAGGAAGGTGAGCCCCTGGAGCATGCCGGACGTCCGGTACAGCATGTCGGCGCGGTCCCAGGTCTCCGCGTCGACCGCCAGGAAGCCGTCGTCCAGCCCGTCCGCGAGCAGCATGCGGTTGCGTACGCCGGCGGCGATCGCCAGCACGTCCGCGACGGCCACCGCGCCGAGCAGCACGCACACCGCCTTGCCGAGGCCGACCGGTGAGCGCAGGTGGTCCAGCCGGGCGGGCGTCCGCATCAGACCGCCGGCCCGTGTCCGCCGTGTGGCGGCGCACCCGGTGCACCGCCCGTCGGCGGTGCCGGCCGGTCTCGCGCCGCAGAGTGAACAGAGCATGGAAAGGCCCCCCCCAAGGATTCGGACGCCGACGCGTGGAGCGCGCGTCCCTCCCCGGGACGGCGCGGCCACCGGACCGTAGTGCCCGGCGGGCCGCGTTGTCCATGGTCAGAGGCGTTCCAGGGGGCTCAGCCCGCGTCGATCTCCTTCGCCAGCGACTGGAACCGCGGCCAGCTCAGCTTCGGCTTGCCCGGGACCCACAGCTTCTGGGCCGTCGCCCGCAGCGGCATCCGGATGCCGTCGGCGACCTGCGCGGCGGTCTGGGCGTTCGGGAAGTCGCCCCAGACGGCGAACCGGCCGCCGAGGATCTGGTCCGAGTAGCGCGCCGGGACCGGGGTGGTGCCGCGCAGGACGAGCGGGGTCCACAGCTCGTAGATCCGCTTGCCCGTGGGGTAGACGAAGGCGTTGGGCTGGCCGAGCACGTAGTACATGAACTCGTCGTTGAGGTTGAGGACCTTGCGGCCCTCGCGCAGGTACTCCTCCGGCGACCGGGCCCCGTACTCCTTGCCCGTCCAGTACTCGACCTCGATGTCCTTGTCCGCGCGGACCTTCGTGTCGCGGAACTGGCCGTCGTTCCACGCCTTCGGCCGCATGCCGTGCTTGCGGACGACGTCCGCCCGGTCGTTGAGCCAGCCGGTGGCGAGGTCGGAGATGCCGGCCCCGGAGCCGTACTTCGCGACCGCCGCGCGCTGGAGCTGCGGGTAGGAGGCGGCCGGGTTGCTCGCCATCAGCGCGCGGTACTCGTCGCCGCCCAGATGCCAGTAGGTGCCGCCGAACAGCTCGGCGTACTCGCCCAGCAGCTCGTCGATCAGCTTGGCCGCGCCCGGCTTGGAGATGTCCAGCGATCCGGTCGAGGCGACGCCGGAGACGTTGTGCAGCTGGAGCTCGGGGTGGGCGCGCAGGACCGCGCCGAGGTGGCCCGGCGAGTCGATCTCCGGGACGACCTGGATGTGCAGCCGGCCGGCCAGCGCGAGGATGTGCCGCACCTGAGCCTTGGTCAGGTGGTCGGGCGAGACCACCTCGGGGTGCGTGTCGGACTCGATGCGGAAGGCCTGGTCGTCGGAGAAGTGCAGGCCGAGCTGGTTGAGCTTGAGGTCGGCCATCTCGCGCATCCGGTCCTCGATCCAGGACGCGGTGTAGTGCTTGCGCGCGATGTCGAGGTTGAGGCCGCGCTGCGGCTTGTCGGGCCGGTCGCGCACCTCGCCCTCGGGCATGGAGCCGTCGGCGCGCACCGACTGCTTCAGGGTGCGCGTCCCGTAGAAGACGCCCGCCTCGCCGGGTCCGCTGATCCTGACGCGCCCGCCGGCGGTGCGCAGGGTGTACGACTCCGGGCCTCCGGACGCCTTCGGGGTGAGGGCCAGTTCGACGTCACCGGCGCGGGCCGGCACCTCGCCCCGGTAGTGGATCTTCAGCTCGCCGGCCAGCAGCTTCCCCTCGTCGGCGAGCTTGCCGCTGCCGTCCGCGACGACCACCCCGCTGTCCTTGCCGGGCCGCCAGCCCGGCCCGTGGGCGGCGGTGTGCTCCCGTACGGCGGGGATGGTGCGGGGCGCCTTGGAGAGCGGGTAGCTCCGGGTCGGCGAGGGAGTGGGGGTGGGGGACGGGGACGACGCCGCACGGGACGTCTCGGGGCCGTTGCCGTGCTCGGTTCCGGAGCCGCCGCAGCCGGCGAGGGCGACGCTCGCCGCGGCCGCCGTCGTCACGGCCAGGAGGGCGCCGCGTGAGGGTGCCATCAGTCAGAAACCTCCGGTTCGGGGAATGCGGGGGGGAGGGAGCAGAACTACGAGAAAACAGGCCAGATGTAGGGAGGTAACCGGGCATTCTCCTCACAGATCCGCTCTCCTGGCATCAGGAAACTCTCCCGTCCGGGTGAAATTCGCGCATCCTTGGCCCTGCCGTTTCCCCGTATCGCTAGCGTTGAGCCCCATTCGTCTCTCCTTTCGCCCCGCATCCGCCTGGTCCCGCCGGTCCCGCCCCCTCCAGGTTCACAGATGCCGTTGATCACAGGAGTCCACGCTGTCCAGGTCCAGCGAGTCCCACGCCGGCCTTCCCGAGCAGCCGCCCCGGCCCGCCCGGCGCACCGCCGTGCCCGTGCAGAACCGCGGCGGCGCCACCGCCCGGTCCACCGCGCACCGCTGGGACCTGCCCCGTTTCAACACCGCGCCCGCCCCGGAGGCCGAGGCCGCGCTGCTGGAGTGCTTCGGCAGCCGGGACTGGGCGCAGCGGCTGGCCGCCCACCGCCCCTACCCGGACGTGGAGGCGCTGCTCGCCGCGGCCGACGAGGCGGTCTACGACCTCTCCCCCACCGACCACGCGGAGGCGCTGGCCGTCGAGGCCTCCCCGGGGCTGCGGCCGGACGCGCCGCGCTCCGCCCATCTCGCGCTGGCCGCCGCGCACGCCGAGTACGAACGCAAGTTCGGCCATGTCTTCGTGATCTGCCTGGACGGCTATCCGCCCGCCGAACACCCCGACCAGGTCCTGGCCGGCATCCGGGCCCGGCTGGCGCACGAGGAGGAGCGGGAGCGGGCGGTCACGGCGGACGAGATGCGGCGACTCGCCCGGGGCCGCCTGGCCGCGCTGGTATCGAGTCGGTAACGGGTGGGCGGCGGGCGGCGCGGCCCGGAATCCCCGGCCACAGGCGGGTGAGCAGGGCGTCGGGGGCCTGTCCATAGCCCGTCCGTGCCTGTTTCGTTGCCACTTTGATCACACCAGAGGCCCCCGCGCGATCGAACCGACAATCCGTCGCTACGATGGCCGGGGCCGGTGGACCGTACCCGGCCGGGTCAGACCGACAGTCAAGCCGGCCGACCCCAATCCCCGCTCCCGGAGGGTTCTTCCGTGCCGGCTGGAACGCTGTACCGCGGCCGGGAAGGCATGTGGTCCTGGGTGGCTCATCGAGTCACCGGTGTCCTCATTTTCTTCTTCCTGTTCGTGCATGTCCTGGACACCGCCCTCGTCCGCGTCTCCCCCGAGGCCTACGACGACGTCGTGTCCACGTACAAGACGCCGATCGTCGCGCTCCTCGAATACGGCCTGGTGGCCGCGATTCTCTTCCACGCGCTGAACGGCCTGCGCATCGTCGCCGTCGACTTCTGGGCCAAGGGCCCGCGCGTTCAGAAGCAGATGCTCTGGGGCGTGCTCGGCATCTGGATCGTGCTCATGGTCGGGGCCCTGTACCCCGTCCTCGGCCACGCCGTACGCGAACTCTTCGGGAGCTGAGGCCCATGTCCACCGAGACTTCCGCGATCGGCGCAGTCGAAGGCGTGAGCCTGTACGACGTCGACAACCCGGCCCCCGTCATCGAGCCGCCGCGCAAGCGGACCGGCAAGACCCCCAAGGGCTCGCGCACCAACTTCGAGATGTACGCCTGGCTCTTCATGCGCCTGTCGGGCATCGTTCTGGTCGTCCTGGTCATCGGCCACCTGCTGATCCAGCTGGTGCTGGACGGCGGCGTCTCCAAGATCGGCTTCGCCTTCGTGGCCGGCCGCTGGGCCTCGCCGTTCTGGCAGGTCTGGGACCTGGCGATGCTGTGGCTCGCCATGCTGCACGGCGCCAACGGTCTGCGTACGGTCATCAACGACTACGCCGAACGGGACAACACCCGCTTCTGGCTGAAGATGCTGCTGTACACCGCCACGGTGTTCACCGTCCTGCTGGGCACGCTGGTGATCTTCACCTTCGACCCGAACATCCGCTAGGCGCCGGGCCCGAAGGACCAGAGGTAAACCATGCAGATCCACAAGTACGACACCGTCATCGTCGGCGCCGGCGGCGCCGGCATGCGCGCGGCCATCGAGTCGACCAAGCGCAGCCGCACCGCCGTGCTGACCAAGCTCTACCCCACCCGCTCCCACACGGGCGCCGCGCAGGGCGGCATGGCCGCCGCGCTGGCCAACGTGGAGGAGGACAACTGGGAGTGGCACACCTTCGACACGATCAAGGGCGGTGACTACCTGGTCGACCAGGACGCCGCCGAGATCCTGGCGAAGGAGGCCATCGACGCCGTTCTCGACCTGGAGAAGATGGGCCTGCCGTTCGGCCGTACGCCCGAGGGCCGGATCGACCAGCGCCGGTTCGGCGGTCACTCCCGCAACCACGGTGAGGCCCCGGTCCGCCGCGCCTGCTACTCGGGCGACCGCACCGGCCACATGATCCTCCAGACGCTGTACCAGAACTGCGTCAAGGAGGGCGTGGAGTTCTTCAACGAGTTCTACGTCCTGGACCAGCTGGTCGTCGAGGAGGACGGCGTCAAGAAGTCCGCCGGCGTCGTCGCCTACGAGCTGGCCACCGGCGAGATCCACGTCTTCCAGGCGAAGTCGGTCATCTACGCCTCGGGCGGCACCGGCAAGTTCTTCAAGGTGACGTCGAACGCGCACACCCTGACCGGTGACGGCCAGGCCGCCTGCTACCGCCGGGGTCTGCCGCTGGAGGACATGGAGTTCTTCCAGTTCCACCCGACGGGCATCTGGCGCATGGGCATCCTGCTGACGGAGGGCGCCCGCGGTGAGGGCGGCATCCTCCGCAACAAGGACGGCGAGCGCTTCATGGAGAAGTACGCGCCCGTCATGAAGGACCTCGCGTCCCGTGACGTCGTGTCCCGCTCCATCTACACGGAGATCCGCGAGGGCCGCGGCTGCGGTCCCGAGGGCGACCACGTCTACCTCGACCTGACACACCTGCCGCCGGAGCAGCTGGACGCCAAGCTCCCGGACATCACCGAGTTCGCGCGTACGTACCTCGGCATCGAGCCCTACACGGACCCGATCCCGATCCAGCCGACCGCGCACTACGCCATGGGCGGCATCCCGACCAACGTCGAGGGCGAGGTGCTGGCCGACAACACCACCGTCGTCCCGGGCCTGTACGCCGCCGGCGAGGTCGCCTGCGTGTCGGTGCACGGCGCCAACCGCCTCGGCACCAACTCGCTGCTCGACATCAACGTCTTCGGACGCCGCGCGGGCATCGCCGCCGCCGAGTACGCCGAGAAGAGCGACTTCGTCGAGCTTCCCGAGAACCCGGCGCAGCTGGTCGTCGACCAGGTCGAGCGGCTGCGCGACTCCACGGGCACCGAGCGGGTCGCGACGATCCGCCAGGAGCTCCAGGAGTGCATGGACGCCAATGTGATGGTGTTCCGCACCGAGCAGACGATCAAGACCGCGGTCGACAAGATCGCGGAGCTGCGCAAGCGCTACCTCGACGTGTCCGTCCAGGACAAGGGCAAGCGGTTCAACACGGACCTGCTGGAGGCCATCGAGCTGGGCAACCTGCTCGACCTCGCCGAGGTCATGGCGACGTCGGCGCTGGCGCGCAAGGAGTCCCGCGGCGGTCACTACCGCGAGGACTACCCCAACCGCGACGACGTCAACTTCATGCGCCACACCATGGCGTACCGCGAGGTCGCCGAGGACGGCACCGAGTCGATCCGGCTGGACTACAAGCCGGTCGTCCAGACCCGCTACCAGCCGATGGAGCGTAAGTACTGATGGCTACACCCACCCTGGACAAGGCCGACAAGGCTCCCGAGCCCGAGGCCGGCTTCGCCGACTCGCCGTACATCACGGCCACGTTCCGCATCCGGCGGTTCAACCCGGAGGTCTCCGACGAGGCCCAGTGGCAGGACTTCCAGATCGAGATCGACCCGAAGGAGCGTGTCCTCGACGCCCTTCACAAGATCAAGTGGAACCAGGACGGGACGCTCACGTTCCGCCGCTCCTGCGCGCACGGCATCTGCGGTTCGGACGCCATGCGGATCAACGGCAAGAACAGGCTCGCCTGCAAGACGCTGATCAAGGACCTGAGCCCGGAGAAGCCGATCACGATCGAGGCCATCAAGGGCCTCACGGTCCTCAAGGACCTCGTGGTCGACATGGACCCGTTCTTCCAGGCCTACCGCGACGTCATGCCCTTCCTCATCACCAAGGGGAACGAGCCGACCCGCGAGCGTCTGCAGTCCCCCGAGGACCGCGAGCGCTTCGACGACACCACCAAGTGCATCCTGTGCGCCGCGTGCACGTCCTCGTGCCCGGTGTTCTGGAACGACGGCCAGTACTTCGGCCCGGCGGCGATCGTCAACGCGCACCGCTTCATCTTCGACTCGCGCGACGAGGGCGGCGAGCAGCGCCTGGAGATCCTCAACGACCGTGACGGTGTGTGGCGTTGCCGCACCACCTTCAACTGCACGGACGCCTGCCCGCGTGGCATCGAGGTCACCAAGGCGATCCAGGAGGTCAAGCGCGCGCTGATCACGCGTCGCTTCTGATCCCCGAGCACCTGAAGAGGCCCGGCCCCCCGCGGGGGCCGGGCCTCTTGCCGTGCCCGCCGCCCCGGGCGGTACGGTCGTGCGGAGCCGGCACGAGAGCGGGGGAAGCGTTGTGAAGGCGACCGATCCGTACGCGGCGGCCCTACGATGACCGTCCTGCGGCATTCCGTCACCGTCCTGGCCGTGGGCCCCGAACTGGCCGGTGAGCTGGCCTCGTTGCTCTGGGACGCGGCCGAATCCAGCCAGGTGCGCGGGCGGACCGTGCTCATGCCGGACGGGCAGCCGGCCGACGGTCTGCGGCTGGTGAAGGGGCGTCACCTCACGCCCGGTGCGCGGTACGAGACCGGCCGGCCCGACGACGCGGAGCGCATGACGCTGGGCATACGCGCGTGGCGGCGCACCGGTGCCGTCGAGGTGGAGCAGCGGGTGAGCGCGCCGGACCTGAACGGCCGGCTGACGCTGCGGCTGACCTCCCCGGACCGGCCCAGGCTGCTCGATGCGCGGGGGCGGATGTGGGGGCCGGACGGCTCGGGGGCGCTCCAGCGGGGCTCGGGACGGGCGCGGGTCGATCTGGCCGCGTGGTGGGACGCGGCGGCGCTTCCGCCCGGCGCGCCGCCCGCCGCGCGCGCCCCCGCGACGGCACGGGTGAAGCATCTGCTGGGCGAGGCGCGGCTGTCTCTGCGGCCCCGGCACGCGGAGGACGGCCGCTGGCTGGTGGAGGCGGTGGCCTCGGTGCGCGGGCGGTGGCTGCTGCGGCCGGTCGCCGCCGTCGCCCTGCTGCTGGCCGGGGGCCCGTTGCGGCGGGGCTTCCGGGACGCGGTGGAGCGGGCGGCCCAGGGGTGGGACGAGGCGGTGGCCGAGCTGCTGGCGCTCGGCCCCGAGGGCATCAGGGAGGAGCTGGCCCGGCAGATGGCGCGGGGGTGGCCGGAGGAGGACTCCCCGAAGGGCTGACTCAGTCCCAGGCGGCGCCGCCCCGGTCCTCGGCGACCACCATGATCCGGCGCAGCATGTCGTTGAGCAGCGCCCGTTCGTCCTTGCCCAGGACGCCCAGCAGCCGTTCCTCCTCGTGTCCGAGGATGCCCATCGCACCGAGCCAGGTCGCCCGGCCCTCGTCGGTCAGCTGGACGTCGACGCGGCGCCGGTCCGTGGTGGACGGGGTGCGCCGAACGAACGCGCGGCGTTCCAGCGCGTCCAGCCGGCCGGTGACGGAGGCGGGGGCGAGGTCGAGGTCGGCGGCCAGTTCGGACGGGGCCGCCGTGCCGCCGCGTCCGGCGAGCTTGTGCAGGGTGTCGAACTCCTGCCGGTCCAGGTCGAAGTCGACGAGCGACTGCTCGCGCACCCGGCGCAGATGGACGGAGAGCTTCTTCATCCGGGTCACCGCGCCCTCGATGTCCGGATCGAGCTCGGGAAGCACGGGTCTCCACCGCTCGACATGCCCGTCGGTCCAGTCGCGTAGCTCCATACGCATCAGCCTACGCGGACCCCCTGGACCTTTCGGAAACGAAAATCTCGTTGACGAATACTTCGGAACCGAAATAGGTTGCCGTCCATGGCTTCCACGGCTCATCCCTTACGCACACGCTCCTTCCGGCTGCTCTTCATCGGACGGTCCCTGTCGATGCTGGGCGACGCGGCGATCCCGGCCGCGCTCACCCTCGCCGTCTACCTGGCCACCGGTTCCACCGGAGCCCTCGCCCTGGTCCTGGCGTGCGCGATGGTGCCCAAGCTGCTGCTGCTCCCGCTCGGCGGGGTCGTCGGCGACCGCTTCAACGCGCGCACGGTGGCCCTGACCACCGACCTCGTGCGGTGCGCCACCCAGCTCTTCGTCGGCGCCGAACTGCTCTCCGGCACCCCGGCCCTCTGGCAGATCGCCCTCGCCGAGGCGGTCGGCGGCGCCGCCGGGGCCTTCGCGATGCCGACCTCGTCCCCACTGATCCGGGGCACCGTGGACGAGGCGGGACTACTGCGGGCCAACTCCCTGATGGCGGTGGTCTCCGGAGCCGCCCGGATCGGCGGGCCCGCCGTCGCCGGGGTCCTGATCCTCACCGCGGGACCGGGCTGGGCCTTCGTGCTGGACGGCGCGAGCTTCGCGGTCAGCGCCGCGCTGCTGTACGTCGTCCGGGTCCGGCATGTACCGATCCCCCGGCGCTCTCTGCTCAGCGACCTCAAGGAGGGCTGGACCGAGGTCCGCAGCCGCGACTGGTACTGGACGAGCCTGATCGCGCACGCCGTCTGGAACGGCGCCTCGGCCACGCTGATGACGCTCGGCCCGGCCCTCTTCCTGCACGGCCCCGGCGGCAAGGGCAGCTGGGTCGTGCTGCTCCAGACCGGCGCGGTCGGCCTGCTGCTCGGGTCGCTGGTGGCGGGCCGGGTCCGGCCGCGCCGCCCGGTCCTGGCGGCCAACCTGGCCGGCTCGCTGTACTTCCTGCCGCTCTGCCTGCTGGCCGGGCACGCGCCCATGGCCGTGTCCCTCGCCGCGTACGGGATCGCCATGGCCGGTCTCGGCTTCCTCAACCCGGTCTGGGAGACGGCCGTCCAGTCCGCCATCCCCGCGCACACCCTGGCCCGGGTGACCTCGTACGACTGGCTGCTGTCCTTCGCCGCGATGCCGCTCGGCTACGCTCTCGCCCCGCTCGCCGCCTCCGCCTGGGACGCGGAGATCCCGCTCGCGGTGGCCGGTCTGGTGGCCGGCGCGGCCTGTGCGGGCACCGCCGCCGTGCCGGGCGTGCGGCGCTTCGGGGCCCCCGCCGCCGGGAAGGCGCACGGGGCCGGGGCACCGGCGGGGACGCCCGCGGCCGGGTAGGGGGCGCGGCCCGGATACGCTCGGGCCGTGGTGAAGGAAGAGAAGGACGCCAAGGCGGTCAAGGCCCCCAAGAGCGAGCAGACCCGTGCCCTGATCCTCGAAACCGCGCTCCGGCTCTTCCAGGAGCGCGGTTTCGACCGGACGACGATGCGGGCCATCGCCCAGGAGGCCGGCGTCTCCGTGGGCAACGCCTACTACTACTTCTCGTCCAAGGAGCACCTGGTCCAGGGCTTCTACGACCGGCTCGCCGCCGAGCACGCGGCGGCGGTGCGGCCGGTCCTGGACGGCGAGAAGGACCTCGCGGCGCGCATGCGCGGGGTGCTCCTCGCGTGGCTGGACGTGGCGGAGCCGTACCGCCCCTTCGCCACCCAGTTCTTCAAGAACGCCGCCGACCCCGAGAGTCCGCTCAGCCCGTTCTCGGCGGAGTCGGCCGCCGCCCGCGAGGCGGTCATCGCCCTCCACGAGGAGTGCCTGACCGGCTCCACCACCCGGACCGACCCCGAACTGGGCCCGCAGCTCCCGGAGTTGATGTGGCTCATGCATATGGGCCTGGTGCTGTTCTGGGTGTACGACCGGACCCGGGGCGCGGAACGCAGCCGCCGGCTCGTCGCGCGTACCGTCCCGATCGCCGCCCGCGCGGTGGCGCTGTCCCGGTTCCGGGTGCTGCGGCCGCTGGTGCGCCAGGTGCACGAGGTGCTGGAGGAGTTCCTGCCGGGGACGACGAAGCGGGCGGCAGGACCGGAGAAGTCCTGACCGCCCGCGTGCGCCGTAGCCGTACGGATCAGATCCGGCCGAGCTCCCACAGGCGCCACACGCCCGTGCCGTCGGAGAGGTACTGCGAACCGGAGATGTCCGCCTTGGCGACGACGTAGTCCTTCTTCTGCCACAGCGGCACCAGCGGCACGTCCTCGCCGACCAGCTTCTGCAGCGCCTTGAAGTCCGCCGAGGCCCGGCTGCGGTCGCTGTACTGCAGCGTGGAGCTGATCAGCTGGTCCATCTTCTTGCTGATGTAGCCGTTGTGAAGGCTGCTGTCACGGCCGACGAGCGGCTGGCTGAAGGTGTCGGGGTCCGGGTAGTCCGGGAGCCAGCCGACGGTGTACATGTCGTACTCGCCCTTCGCGTAGCCCTTCTGGAACCGCGTCCACTCGACGGCCTTGATCTTGACCTTGAACAGCCCGGTGGCGTTCAGCTGACGCTGGATCTCCTTCGTCTCCTCGGTGTACTGGTCGCCCTCGCGGTAGGCGAAGGTGACCGGCAGCGGCGTCTGGGCGCCCGCCTCCGCCATGAGCGACTTCGCGCGCTTGGCGTCCGGCGAGGGGTAGGCGTCGAAGAACGGGGTGCTGTGCCCGATGGTGCCCTGCGGGATCAGCGAGTAGAGCGGTTCGACGGTGCCCTTGTAGATGTCGCTCACCAGCGGACCGCGGTCGATGACCGCCGCGATGGCCTGGCGGACCCGGCGGTCGGCGAGCGGGGAGTCCTTGCGGACGTTGAAGACCAGGTTGCGGATCTCGGCGCTGTCGGCCTCGGTGACGCGCTTGTCGGTGTCGCCCGGGTTCAGGTTCGCGAGGGTGGCCGGCGGGAGCTGACGGTGTGTGACGTCGACCTGGCCGGAGTTCCAGGCCGCGAGAAGGTCTTCCGACTCCTTGTAGTAGCGCACGGTGACCGGGCCGCCGGTCTCCTTGAGCGCTCCCTTGTACCGCGAGTTCGGCACGAGTTCGGCCTTGACGCCGGGCTCGTACGACTTCAGTACGTACGGGCCGGAGCCCGTCACCTTGTTGTCGTTGCGCAGCTTGTGCTCCGCGTAGGCGTCCTTCTCGACGATCGCGCCGGCGCCCGTGGCGATCTTCTGCGGGAAGGTCGCGTCGCGCGAGGAGAGGTTGAAGGTGATGACCCGCCCCTCGACGACCACGTTCTTCAGGCTGGGGAAGAGGACCGAGGGACCGACGTCCGTCTTGATCTCCAGCATCCGGTCGAACGAGTACTTGACGTCCTCGGCGGTGACGTCCTTGCCGTCCGAGAACGTCAGGTCGTCACGGAGCTTGCACTGGTACGTCTGGAGCTTCCCGCCGATGAAGCCACAGCTCTCGGCGGCGTCCGGCTCGGGCACGATCGCCCCGGACTTGAACGTCATCAGCGACTGGTAGACGTTGCTGTACATCGCCCAGGAACCGGCGTCGTAGGCGCCCGCCGGGTCGAGCGAGGTCACCGCGTCGGTCGTACCGACGACGACCGGGTCGGAGTCGCCCTCCTCCGAGGGAAGCAGTTGCCAGGCGACCACGCCTGCGATGACCAATACCGCGAAAATCGCGAGAATCCGTAGCCGGATCGACCGCATTGACGTGCTCTCCCTTAACTGCCCCACCTCGGTGTCGCGCTCAGATACGCAGATCACCGCACGTTCACGCTCAGCCAATCACACGATTTTCACATCTGGAAGGGGAGATCAGAGGCTCACAGTCAATTGTTGGTCAGTCGAAACCTTCTGCCTGTTACCTCGAATACAGAGGGTTCACCACCGGTCACCCGATCAGCCATTCGGAACGTCCGCGGAGGTGCTTAGGCCTGCCGGGACGCGAGCTCGACGACGGTGATGTCGGAGGGTGCTCCGACGCGCACGGGCGGACCCCAGGCACCGGCGCCGCGTGTGACGTAGAGCTGGGTGTCGCCGTAGCGTTCGAGTCCGGCGACCGTGGGATTCGACAGCTCCGCGATGTAGTTGCCCGGCCAGAGCTGGCCGCCGTGGGTGTGCCCGGAGAGCTGCAGGTCGACGCCGTATTCGACGGCCTCGTCGATGACCACCGGCTGGTGGGCCAGGAGCACGGCCGCGCGGCCGGGATCACGGTCGCCGAGGGCGCGGGCGAAATCCGGGCCCTGCCCTTCGCTCTCGCCACCGATGTCATTGACCCCGGCGAGATCGAAACCGCCGGTCTCCACCCGGGCGTTCTCCAGCGGATGCAGCCCCAATTCCCTTACGTGATCAACCCATTGGGCCGCACCGGAGTAGTACTCGTGATTGCCGGTGACAAAGAACGCGCCGTGCCGGGCACGGAGAGCGGCGAGCGGTTCGGCGGCCGGACCGAGATCGTCCACCGATCCGTCGACCAGATCACCGACGACCGCGATGAGATCGGGCTGCGTACGGTTGACGGCGTCCACGATCCGTTGCGTATGGGACCGGCCCAGGATCGGGCCCAGGTGAATATCGCTGACGACGGCGATCCGGAATCCGTGCGCGGACCGGGGCAGCCGGGCGAGCGGCACGGTGACCCGTTTCACCCGGGGCCCGCGCAGCACCCCGTACGTCCCGTAGCCGACGGTCCCGAGCCCGGCGACCGCGGCGGCGCCCCCGACGGCCCGCGCCACGAACAGCCGCCGCGACGGGTCGCCGGGGGCGGACCCGCGGGCGGGTTCCGGTACGGGTCCGGGGGCCGGCTCCGTCACGGGCGCGGCCTCCGGGGCGGACGCGGGCACGGAGACGGGCGCGGGTTCCGGTTCGGGCTCCCGGGCGGCGGTCGCCCGGCGCGCGAGCCACCGGCGCAGCAACGGACGTACGGCCTCGCCCACCAGCAGCGCGAGCGTCAGATAGAGCAGCGCGGCCAGCCAGAGGAACCCCGGCCAGGCCAGCACCTGCTGGATCCGGAAGGGCGCACCCGCACGGCCGGAGACCAGGGCGCCGACGCTGAGGAGCGGCAGGACGTACGCGGCGATCGTGCCGGCCCTGCGCCATGGGCTGCCGGGTGTCGTGGTGTCACCGACGAACCGGCGCCACACATAGCGGTGGACGGCCACGAGCAGCGCGAGCACCGCGACCGCCACCACAGTGAACCCCACGATCCGCACGGCTGCCCCTTAGCCCCGTTCGCCCATGTATCGCCCGATTCGACCCACGGACGGGGTCGACGCTTTCAAGCCTTCTCGGTGCGCAGGGCCCTGACGCCCCGGAACCCGATCCATCCCACGGCCGTCCCCAGAAGAAAGGACGTGATGGCGAGCAGCAGATGCACCCAGAAGTACGCGGTCGGGTCACCGGCGTCGTCGAAGGCGAGGCCGCTGCCGTCCTTCCACAAGTTTTTAGCGAAGGTGACCCAGATGACCCACGACCACGCCCCGAAGGCGAGCAGGAACCAGGACACCGGGCGGCTGAGCTTCATGGCTTCAGTATCGCCGCCGCGCTCCGGGTGGCTCGGGCGGGGTGGTCCGTCCCGGCGGTCCACACGGCGGGTCACGACGTCGATACATATATTCACATCAACTGCATGTACGTTTTCGACCGTGCCAGCTCTCAAGAAGGCCGCGTTGGCGGTCACCTCTGCCGCCCTGCTGTCCGCTTTTGTCGTGACGCCCGCCTCCGCGGCGGGCGGGGACGACGACGCCCCCAAGCCTCCCTCGAACATGTCGCAGGTCGGGGGCGCACAGCTGGGGCGGTCCGGCACCCAGGTCAATCTCATGGCAGGTGCCCCGGTGCTGCCCAAGGACCTGACGGGCCGGTCGTGGATGGTCTCGGACGCGGAGAGCGGCAAGGTACTCGCCGCGCACAACGCCCACTGGCGGCTGCCCCCGGCGTCCACGCTGAAGATGCTCTTCGCGGACACCCTGCTGGACGATCCGGCGCTCCAGCCGAAGACGCGGGAGTACACGGTCAAGGACGAGGACCTCGCCGATCTCGGTGAGGGCAGCAGCCTGGTGGGGATCAAGGAGGACCTCAGCTACACGGTGCACGACCTGTGGCTCGGGGTCTTCCTGCGTTCGGGGAACGACGCGGTGCACGTGCTGGCCTCGATGTACGGCGGCGTCCCGAAGACCGTCCAGGCGATGCGGGACCGCGCGGTGGAGCTCCAGGCGCTGGACACGAACGTGGTGTCGCCCGACGGGTACGACGCGCCCGAACAGGTCTCCAGCGCGTACGACCTCTCGCTCTTCGCCCGCGACGGACTGCAGAACGCGGACTTCCGGGAGTACTGCTCGACCGCCACCGCGCAGTTCCCCGGTGAGAAGAAGAAGGGCAAGAAGCGCGAGACCTTCGGCATCCAGAACACCAACCGGCTGCTCACCGGGGCCGACGGCGTCACCGCGTACAAGGGCATCGCCGGCGTCAAGAACGGCTACACGACGCACGCCGGCAACACCTTCACCGGTGTCGCCGAGCGCGACGGCAAGGTCCTCCTCGTCACCGTGATGAACCCGTCCTCCGACGAGACGCACGCGGTCTACAAGGAGGCGGCCCGGCTCCTGGACTGGGGGTTCGCCGCGCACAGCAAGGTGACCCCGGTCGGTGAGCTGGTCCCGCCGAAGTCCGCGGTCGTCGGCGAGGGCTCGGACACCGAGGGCGCCGGCAAGGGCGCCGAGGCGGGCACACCGGCCGGCGGCAAGGGCGACCACGGTCCCGACCGGGCCGCGCAGGCGGCGGCAGCCACCGACGGCTCCAGCGGGGCCGGGATCGCGCTGGGCATCGCCGGCGGCGTGCTGGTCCTGCTGGCCGGCGGGGTGTTCCTGGTCAACCGGCGCTGGCCGCTGCCGGACCTGATGCGTCGCCGTCCTCGCCCGTGACGCGCCGGGCGGCGGGCGCGGGGTCCTCCTCCGCGTCCACCGCCGGGTCGTCCTCCTTGCTCGGCGTCGCCGTCCAGGCGGCGCAGAACAGCAGCAGCTTGGCCGTGAAGTTGATCCACAGCAGCAGGGCGATCGGCACCCCGAAGGCCCCGTACATGCTCTTGGACGCGACGCCCCGCATATAGCTGCCGAGCAGCAGCTTGAGCAGTTCGAAGCCGACCGCGCCCACCAGCGCGGCCACGACGAGCCGGCGGCGCGGCGGTTCGACGCCGGGCAGCAGCGTCAGCAGATAGAGCAGCAGCAGGAAGTCGGCGGCCACCCCCACCAGCAGGGCGGCGATCCGCAGCAGCACCCCGCCCGCCCCGTTCTCCGGGATGTTGAGCAGGTCGGCGACCCGGCCGATGGCCACCGAGCCGACCGAGGAGATCGCGAAGGTCACCAGCGCGGCGCCGCCCAGGCCGAACAGCACCCCGGCGTCCTTGAGTTTGCGGACGACCGGATTGCCCTCGTCCAGGTCGTCCCGCTCCCAGACCGCGCGCAGACAGTCCCGCATCGAGCCGACCCAGCCGATACCGGTGAAGAGCAGCAGCGCACCGGCCACCAGACCGATCGTCCCCGCGTGGGCGACCAGGCCGTCGATGCCGAGCTGGTCGGAGATGCCGGGCACCTGCTCGGCGAGCTTGTCCTCGATCTTGTCCAGCTGCTTGTCGGTGAGCAGCGCGGCGCCGATCGCCGCGCCGACCGCGATCAGCGGGAAGAGGGCGAGGAAGCTGATGAACGTGATCGCCGCGGCGAGCCGGGTCCAGTGGACCCGCACCAGCGTCTCGTAACTGCGCCACGCGTGCGTCTCCATCAGCCGGGAGACGAGTGGCCCGATGACGGGGAGTTTTTTCAGCCAGTCCATGGATCACGACTACCCCTCGGGGCCGGGAAAACCGAAATCCGGTGCGGGGTGGAGGAGATGACGGAGCTTCAATCACCCATTTCGGTGAGTGTTGTAACAAATCCCTCAAAGGTGTTATCCCGGGCGATACGGTCACCCTCATGTCTGTCGACACCGTGTCCCTGACCGGCTGGGGCCGCACCGCCCCGACGACCGCGCTGCGTTTCCGCCCCCGTAGTTACGAGGAGGCCGCGGCGACCGTGCTGGGCTGCGGGCCGCGCGGTTCGATCGCCCGGGGCCTGGGCCGGGCGCACGGCGACGCGGCGCAGAACGCCGGGGGTTCGGTGCTCGACATGACGGCCCTGGACCGCGTCCGGGCGATCGACGCGGCGGCCGGCCTGGTGGTGTGCGACGCGGGCACGACCCTGCACCGGCTGCGCGAGGTGATGCTGCCGCTCGGCTGGTTCCTGCCGGTGGTGCCCGGCGGGCGGTACGTCACGGTGGGCGGCGCGATCGGCTCCGACGCCCACGGCGACAACCACCGCGCGGCCGGCTCCTTCTCCCGCCACGTCACGGAGTTCACGCTGCTCACCGCGGACGGCGAGGTGCGTACGGTCCGCCCCGGCACCCCCCTCTTCGACGCGACCGCCGGCGGGCTGGGCCTGACCGGGGTGATCCTCTCGGCCACCCTCCGGTTCCGCCCCGTCACCACCTCCCTGATGGCGGTCGACACCGAGCGGGCGAGCGGCCTCGACGACCTGCTGGCCCGGATGACGCGCGGCGGCCACCGCCCCTACGAGTACGCCAGGATCGACCTCACCGCCCGGGGCCGGGCCACCGGGCGCGGTGTGCTGGTCCGGGCGGGCCATGTCCCGGTGCACGCGCTCCCCGCGCACGCCCGGCGCACCGCGCTCGCGCTCCGCCCGGCGCGCGGGCCCGCCGCCCTCCCGTTCCTGTCGGGCCTGTTCGGGCGGGTGTCCGCCGCCGCGCTCAACGAGATCGGCTACCGCTCCGCGCCCCGGTCCCGCACCGGCGAACTCCAGTCGCTCGCCGCCTTCTTCCGCGCCCTGGACGCCACGCCCCACAGCAACCGCGTCTCCCCCACCGGCGGCCGGGTGCACTACGCGTTCCTGGTCGGGCACGGGCAGGAGGAGACCCTGCGCCGGATCGTCGGGCGGATCGCCCGCAGCCGCTGTCCCTCGTTCCGGGCCGTGCTCAGGCGGTGCGGCGAGGGCGGTTCCGGCTGGCTCTCCTTCCCCGCGCCCGGCTGGAACCTCGCCCTCGATCTGCCGGCCGGCCTGCCTCGGCTCGCCCGCTTCCTCGACTCCCTGGACGAGGAGGTGGCGGCGGCGGGCGGCCGGGTCTCTCTGACGGAGGACTCCCGGCTGCGCCCCGGCGCGCTCGCCGCGATGTACCCGCGGCTGCCCGACTTCCGGGCGCTGCGGGCCGAGCTGGACCCGAACGGGGCGTTCCGCTCGGACCTGTCCCGCCGGCTGTCGCTGTAGACCCCCTCTTCCCCTCCTAGGAGCGTTCCCGTGAAGGATGCCTTCGGTGCCCCGCAGTCCCTGCTCGTCCTCGGCGGCACGTCGGAGATCGGGCTCGCCACCGCTCGCCGCCTGATCGCCCACCGCACCCGCACGGTCTGGCTGGCCGGCCGGCCCTCGCCCGCCCTGGAGGCCGCCGCGGAGGACCTGCGCCACCGGGGGGCGTACGTGCAGACGGTGGCGTTCGACGCGCTGGACACCGAGTCCCACGAGACGGTCCTGGGCAAGATCTTCACCGAGGGCGACATCGACATGGTGCTCCTCGCCTTCGGCATCCCGGGCGACCAGGAGCGCGACGAGGAGGAACCGCTCGCGGCGGTCCGGGTCGCGCAGACGAACTACACCGGCGCGGTCTCCGCCGGGCTGGTGTGCGCGGGTGCGCTCCAGGCGCAGGGGCACGGTTCGCTGGTGGTGCTGTCCTCGGTGGCCGGTGAGCGGGCCCGGCGCGCGGACTTCATCTACGGGTCGAGCAAGGCGGGCCTGGACGTGTTCACCCAGGGCCTCGGGGACGCGCTGCACGGCACGGGGGTGCATGTGATGGTCGTGCGCCCCGGTCCCGTGGTCCCGGACGGGGCGGCGGTCCGGAGGGCCGGGGGGCCGCTCGCGACGATCCCGTTCACCCGGACGCCGCTGGTCACGACGCCGGGTGCGGTGGCGGACGCGATCGTGACGGGGCTGCGGCGTCGTTCGGAGACGGTGTGGGTGCCGGGGGCGCTGCGCGCGGTGATGTCGGCGCTG
Source organism: Streptomyces sp. NBC_00708 (assembly GCA_036226585.1). GTDB lineage: Bacteria > Actinomycetota > Actinomycetes > Streptomycetales > Streptomycetaceae > Streptomyces. Next base: position 4,423,268 of record CP108997.1, on the reverse strand, counting down.
CGGCACGTGCCGAGGCCGCTCTTCCGCCGCCTGCCGGTCTGAGCGGCGGGCGGGGCCCCTTTACGGGTGGAGCGAGGGCTCGTCCAGGGAGCTGCCGCTCTGGGCGGGGACGGCGGGTCCGGCTCCGCCCGCTCCGAACGGGAACTCGTTGATCTTGCGCCAGACCAGGTCGGGGCCCTGCTCGTACAGGGCGAAGGCGCCGCAGGTCCAGGACGCCTCGTAGTCGGCGAGCTCGGCGTAGGCACGGTCCATCGCCGCCTCGGTGATGCCGTGCGCCACGGTGACGTGCGGGTGGTACGGGAACTGGAGCTCGCGCACCAGCGGCCCGGAGGCGTCCCGGACCCGCTTCTGGAGCCAGGAGCAGGCCGAGGCGCCCTCCACGACCTGGACGAAGACCACCGGCGAGAGCGGGCGGAAGGTGCCCGTGCCGGACAGCCGCATCGGGAAGGGACGGCTGCCGGTCGCGATCGAGGCGAGATGCGCCTCGATCGCCGGCAGCCGGGCCGCGTCCGCCTCGGTCGGCGGCAGGAGGGTGACGTGGGTGGGAATGCCGTGTGCGGCAGGGTCCCCGAAGCTCGCGCGCCGCTCCTGGAGCAGGCTGCCGTAGGGCTCCGGGACCGCGATCGAAACGCCGAGCGTTACGGTCCCCACATCGTTCTCCTCAATCCTCGGTGGTCTGTTTTCAGCCACGGACGGCCACAGGCTTCACGCCGCAAGTGTGCCGCCTGCGAGTGCCTCGCCGCCAGGGTCCTTGGACTCAGTGCTTCGCCGGCAGAAGGCCCATCCGGTCGTAGGTCAGCGCCAGGGTCTCGGCGGCCACGGCCCGCGCCTTCTCCGCGCCCTCGGCCAGGATGGAGTCCAGCGTCTCCGTGTCGTCCAGATATTCCTGGGCGCGGGTGCGGAAGGGTGTGACGAAGTCGACCATGACCTCGGCGAGGTCCGTCTTCAGCGCACCGTAGCCCTTGCCGTCGTACTTCTGTTCCAGCTCCGGCACCGACGCACCGGTGAGCGTCGAGTAGATGGTCAGCAGGTTGCTGACGCCCGGCTTCTCCGCCCGGTCGAAGCGGATCACCGTGTCGGTGTCGGTGACGGCGCTCTTCACCTTCTTGGCGGTGGTCTTCGGCTCGTCGAGGAGGTTGATCAGGCCCTTCGGGTTCGCCGTCGACTTGCTCATCTTCGACGACGGGTCCTGGAGGTCGTAGATCTTCGCCGTCTCCTTGAGGATGTACGGGTCCGGGACGGTGAAGGTGTCGCCGTAGGTGGCGTTGAACCGCTCGGCGAGGTTGCGCGTCAGCTCCAGGTGCTGGCGCTGGTCCTCGCCCACCGGGACCTCGTCGGCCTGGTAGAGCAGGATGTCGGCGACCATCAGCATCGGATAGGTGAACAGGCCGACCGTGGTCCGGTCGGCGCCGTGCCGGGCGGACTTGTCCTTGAACTGCGTCATCCGGGACGCCTCGCCGAACCCGGCCAGGCAGTTCATCACCCAGCCCAGCTGGGCGTGCTCGGGCACATGGCTCTGGACGAACAGCGTGCAGCGCTCGGGGTCGAGCCCGGCGGCGAGCAGCTGCGCGACAGCGAGGCGGGTGTTGGCCCGCAGCTGCGCGGGGTCCTGGGCGACGGTGATCGCGTGCAGGTCGACCACCATGTAGAAGGCGTCGTGGGACTCCTGCAGCGCCACCCACTGGCGGACCGCGCCGAGGTAGTTGCCGAGGTGGAACGAGCCGGAGGTGGGCTGGATTCCGGAGAGCACACGGGGACGTTCAGAGGCCATGGGGTCATTGTCTCAGGTGTGCGGGCCATCTCGGGCAGCCGGTGGAGGAATCGTCCGGCGGCCGCGCGGACCGCCGCCGGCAGCGGAAAACGCGGGCGCGCCGTGAAGTGAAGGTTTCCTCGCGGGAGAACCGACCGACGATACAAAGTGGGCCCAACCCCGGCCCACGCCGCACGACGATCGGAGATCCCGTGTCGACCACGGACAACGCCATCGCCTCCGCAGAGGCGCACAGCGCGCACAACTACCACCCGCTGCCCGTCGTCGTCGCCACGGCGGAAGGGGCCTGGATGACCGATGTCGAGGGCCGGCGCTACCTCGACATGCTCGCCGGCTACTCGGCGCTCAATTTCGGCCATGGCAACCGCCGGCTGATCGACGCGGCGCGGGCGCAGCTGGAGCGGGTGACGCTCACCTCCCGGGCCTTCCACCACGACCGGTTCGCCGACTTCTGTACGCGCCTGGCGGAGCTGTGCGGCATGGAGATGGTGCTGCCGATGAACACGGGGGCGGAGGCCGTGGAGACGGCGGTGAAGACCGCCCGCAAGTGGGGCTACCGGGTCAAGGGCGTCCCGGACGGCATGGCGAAGATCATCGTGGCCGCCGACAACTTCCACGGCCGGACGACGACGGTCATCAGCTTCTCCACGGACCCGGAGGCCCGCGCCGACTTCGGCCCGTACACCCCCGGCTTCGAGATCGTGCCGTACGGGGACCTCACCGCGATGCGCGAGGCCATGACGGAGAACACGGTGGCGGTGCTCCTCGAACCGATCCAGGGCGAGGCGGGCGTGCTGGTGCCGCCGCCCGGCTATCTCGCCGGGGTCCGTGAGCTGACCCGCGAGCGGGACGTGCTGTTCATCGCCGACGAGATCCAGTCCGGTCTGGGCCGGACGGGGAAGACCTTCGCCTGCGAGCACGAGGGCGTGGTGCCCGACATGTATCTGCTGGGCAAGGCGCTCGGCGGCGGGGTGGTGCCGGTGTCGGCCGTGGTGTCGTCGGCGGCGGTGCTCGGGGTGTACCGGCCCGGGGAGCACGGCTCGACCTTCGGCGGCAATCCGCTGGCCTGCGCGGTGGCGCTGGAGGTCATCGCGATGCTGAACACGGGCGAGTACCAGCAGCGCGCCACCGAGCTGGGCGACCATCTGCACCAGGAGCTGGGGCTGCTGGTGGGCGGGGGCGCGGTGCGTGCCGTACGGGGACGCGGGTTGTGGGCGGGCGTGGACATCGAACCGGCCCTGGGCACGGGCCGGGAGATCTCCGAGCGGCTGATGGAGCGCCGGGTCCTGGTGAAGGACACGCACGGCTCCACGATCCGGATCGCCCCGCCGCTGGTGATCGGCAAGGAGGACCTGGACTGGGGCCTCGACCAGCTGCGGGCGGTCCTGCGCGGCTGAGGGCCGGGTGCTGACGAGAAGCGCTCCGCCCCTTACGTCAGCACCCGCAACAGTGCGTCCAGCGCACCGGTCCAGGCGCTGTCGGTCGGGGTGCCGTAGCCGATGACCAGCGCCTCGCGCCTCGGGTCCGCGTCCGGGTGGCGGTAGAAGGCCAGGCCCTCGACCGCGAGGCCCTGCCAGGCCGCCGCCCGGATCACCTCGGCCTCGCTGCCCTCCGGCAGTTCGAGGACGGCGTGCAGCCCTGCGGCGATCCCGCTGACCCGGATCTGCGGGGCGCGCTCGGCCAGCGCCGCGACGAGCTGGTCGCGCCGGTTGCGGTAGCGCAGCCGCATGGACCGCACATGCCGGTCGTACGCCCCGGAGGCCATGAACTCGGCGAGCGTCAGCTGGTCCAGCGCACTCGGCGCCCAGTCGCTGACCCCCTTGGCCCCGGCGATCTCGGCGGCCATGGCGCTCGGCGCCACCATCCAGCCGAGCCGCAGCCCCGGCGCCAGGGACTTGCTGGCCGTGCCCAGGTACACGACGTGTTCCGGGTCCAGGCCCTGGAGGGCGCCGACCGGCTGGCGGTCGTAGCGGAACTCGCCGTCGTAGTCGTCCTCCAGGATTAGCCCGCCGGTGGACCGCGCCCAGTCGACCGCCGCCGCCCGCCGGTCCGGGTGGAGCGGCACCCCCGTCGGGAACTGGTGGGCGGGTGTCAGGAGGACCGCGCCCGCGTTCCGCAGGGTGTGCAGCTCGCCGGTGCGGGTGCCGTACCGGTCGAGCGGCAGGCAGGGGATGCGCAGCCCGGCCTCGGTGAGCAGGCGGGTATGGATGCCGAGCCCGTACGACTCGACGGCCACCTCACGCACCCGGCGCCCGCGCAGCACCTTGCCCATCAGCATCAGGCCGTGCACGAAGCCGGCGCAGACCACGATCCGGTCCGGGTCGGCGTACACCCCCCGCGCGCGGGCCAGGTATTCGGCGAGGACGGTGCGCAGCTCGATCCGGCCGCGCGGGTCGCCGTAGCCGAAGGCGTCGTACGGCGCGGCGGCCAGGGCGCGGCGGGCGGCCTTCAGCCACTCGGCGCGCGGGAACGTCGCCAGGTCCGGTGTGCCCGGCTTCAGGCTGTACGCCGGTGTGCTGCGCGGCGGGCGGGTGCGGGGTGCGGCGGCGGCCGGGGGCCGGGGTTCGGCGCGCCGCGCCACCCGGGTGCCGGAGCCCTGGCGGGCGGTGAGCCAGCCCTCGGCGACCAGTTCCGCGTAGGCGTCGGCGACGGTGTTGCGGGCGACGCCGAGGTCGGCGGCGAGCGTGCGGGAGGACGGCAGCCGGGTGCCGGGGGCCAGCCGGCCGGTGCGGACGGCCTCGCGCAGCGCGTCCATGAGGCCGGCCCGCAGTCCGGTCGAGCCGGTCGTGTCGAGGTGGAGGTCGGCACCGAAAGTGGCCCAGGTATCCGTCATGGAAATGGACCATACCGCTGCGCCACTCACCCCGTAGCGTGAGGGGCATGACGACGAACGAGAACAGCGACAGCACCACCGAGTACTGCCCCGAGCACACCCAGCGGCTGGCCTGGTCGCAGCACGCCCCCGATGTCTACAAGGCGATGGCCCGCCTGGACGCCGCCTCCCGCAGGGGCATCGACCCGGTGATCGGCGAGCTGGTGAAGATCCGCGCCTCGCAGATCAACCACTGCGCGTTCTGCCTGGACATGCACACCAAGGACGCGCTCGCGGCGGGCGAATCGCTGGAGCGGATCATCCAGCTCAGCGCGTGGGAGGAGTCGCAGCACTTCTACACGCCGAAGGAGATCGCCGCGATCGAACTGACCGAGGCGGTGACCCTGCTGACCGACGGCTTCGTCCCGGACGAGGTGTACGCGCGGGCCGCGAAGCACTTCGGCGAGGAGGAGCTGGCCCACCTCATCGGCGCGATCATCACGATCAACGCCTGGAACCGGTTCGCCGTGTCCACCCGGATGGTGCCGGGCCACTACACGCCCGGCGACCACGGCTGAGCGGCCCGGTGACCGCGTCCGGCCTGCGGGCCCTGCACCACGGCCGCGCCCCCGGCGACCCGCTGGTCCTCCCCGGCCCGTGGGACGCCGCGAGCGCGCGGGCCTTCGCGGACGCCGGCTTCCCCGCGCTGGCCACGCCCAGCGCGGGGGTCGCCGCTTCCCTCGGTTACGAGGACGGCGCGACGCCCGCCGGGGAGATGTTCGCGGCGGTGACGCGGATCGCCCGGTCCGTGTCCGTACCGGTGTCCGCCGACATCGAGGCCGGGTACGGGCTGGCGGCCGGTGAGCTGGTGGAGCGGCTGCTCGCCACGGGGGCCGTCGGCTGCAATCTGGAGGACACCGTGGACGGGGTCCTGGTGGACGCCGGACGGCAGGCGGACCGGCTGGCCGGGGTGCGGGCGGCGGCCGGGGACGCGTTGTTCGTCAACGCCCGGATCGACACGTACGTCACGGGCGTCCCGGACTCCGTGGACCCGGCGGCGGAGACGCTGCGCCGGGCCCGGCTGTACACGGCGGCGGGGGCGGACTGCCTCTATCCGATCGCCGCCCCGGCCGAGGTGTTCGGCCTGCTGGCCGGGGCCCTGCCGGGGCAGCCGCTGAACGCGCTGGCCGTCGCGGAGGGGCCGGGGCCGCGCCTCCTCGGTGAGCGGGGCGCGACCAGGATCACCTTCGGCCCCGGGCTCCTGCGGCGGGCCATGGCGGCCGTGCGGGAGATCGCGGACGGTCTCCGCTGACGTAACAGACACCACGCCCCCGGCAGCACTGCGGCTGCCGGGGGCGTGTGCGTGTGGGATCAGATGAGGCCGAGCTCGCGGACCGCGTCGCGCTCCTCGGTGAGCTCCTTCACCGAGGCGTCGATGCGCGCACGGGAGAACTCGTTGATGTCCAGGCCCTGGACGATCTTGTAGGTGCCGTTCTCGGTGGTGACCGGGAAGGACGAGATGATGCCCTCGGGGACGCCGTAGGAGCCGTCCGACGGGATGCCCATGGAGGTCCAGTCGCCCTCGGCGGTGCCGTTGACCCAGGTGTACACGTGGTCGATGGCGGCGTTGGCGGCGGAGGCGGCGGAGGACGCGCCACGGGCCTCGATGATCGCGGCGCCGCGCTTGGCGACGGTCGGGATGAAGGTGTCGGCCAGCCAGGCCTCGTCGTTGACGAGCTCGGCGGCGTTCTTGCCGGCGACCTCGGCGTGGAAGATGTCCGGGTACTGGGTGGCCGAGTGGTTGCCCCAGATCGTCAGCTTCTTGATGTCGGAGACGGCGGCACCGGTCTTGGCGGCCAGCTGCGAGATCGCACGGTTGTGGTCCAGGCGGGTCATCGCGGTGAAACGCTCGGCCGGGACGTCCGGGGCGGCGGCCTGCGCGATGAGCGCGTTGGTGTTGGCCGGGTTGCCGACGACGAGGACCTTGATGTCGTCCGCGGCGTTGTCGTTGATCGCCTTGCCCTGCGGCTTGAAGATGCCGCCGTTGGCGGAGAGCAGGTCGCCGCGCTCCATGCCCTTGGTGCGGGGGCGGGCGCCGACGAGGAGGGCGACGTTCGCACCGTCGAAGCCGACGTTGGCGTCGTCGGTGATCTCGATGCCGCGCAGCAGCGGGAAGGCGCAGTCGTCGAGCTCCATCGCGGTGCCCTCGGCGGCCTTCAGCCCCTGGGGGATCTCCAGGAGACGCAGGTTGACCGGCACGTCCGGGCCGAGCAGGTGGCCGGAGGCGATGCGGAAGAGCAGCGCGTAGCCGATCTGGCCGGCTGCGCCGGTCACGGTGACATTCACGGGAGTGCGGGTCATGGCGATCTCCGTTAGACAGCTGGCGGTCCGGGCTCCTGGCCCCTGGTGCGGGACATCCCTGAATCTTGATGTGAAGAGATATCCGCCCGCCAGGCTATCCGACCCGGAACCCCACGGCCGCCCGGCCCCCGTTGCCTGACGATCACACAGTGGCGGAATGGTCACTTCCGTGCCACAGGCCCCAGCCATCCCTTGAACGGGTGAGGCCTGTCAACAAGGCTGGACACAGGCCGGGGCAAGGCCGCTCGATCGCCACTTCCGGAGCCATGTGCTCCGAGTTGCCCCCGCTCCGGTGTCCGTCCCTTCTCGGGGGAGGGGACGGGCACCGGTCATACGGACCACGGGTCAGCGGACCGTGAAGTGGACCGCGTCCTCCAGGAACGGGATGTCCAGCCACGGCTGCGGCTGCGCGACCAGCGCGAGCAGCACGATGAGGGTGCCGAGCAACCCGTACGTCACCAGGTCGGTGAAGCGGGACCGCACCGCGAGCATGCCCACCGAACGCACGGCGATACGCAGGACCGCGCCCGCGACGAGGGCGATGCCGATCAGTATCGTGCCGACGCGGAACGCCTGCTCGAAGGGGTCGGCCGCCACGATCAGCAGTCCGGCACCGGCCGTGCAGAGCACCGCGAGCAGCGGCCACTGCCGGGCCGGCGCGGGCGCATCGCCCCCGGCCGCCCGGCCGCCGCCCTCGGGCCGCGCGGTGTCCCGGGTGAGCGAGAACCGCCGCGACCGCCGCGTGTCGGCGACGGTGGCGCCGGTGTCGGGCGCGGGGTCCGACCCGCCGTCCTCGTCCGCGCCGGACGCGCTCGCACCGGTCCGCGTCGCACCGCCCTCGTCCGCGACCGTCACGTCCGCGCCACTCGTGTCCGCACCGTTCGCGTCCGCACCGCCCTCGTCCGCACCGCTCGCGTCACCAGTCGCGGACCCGGACGTCCGTGCCGGCGCCCCCGACGTTTCCGCCGGGGCCCCGGGCGCCCCCGTACCGGCCTCTTCGGCGGCGCCGCTCGTCGCACCCATGGGGTTCCTCCCGGACCTGATCAGCCGGCGGAGACGGCGGAAGCGTCGCGCTCGGCGGCCTCGACCACGTTGACGAGCAGCTGGGCGCGGGTCATCGGGCCGACACCGCCCGGGTTCGGCGAGATCCAGGCGGCGACCTCGGCCACGCCCGGGTGGACGTCGCCGACGATCTTGCCGTCCTCGTCACGGCTGACGCCGACGTCCAGGACCGCGGCGCCCGGCTTCACGTACTCCGGCTTGATGATGTGCGGCACACCCGCGGCGGCGACGATGATGTCGGCCTGCTTCAGGTGGGCGGCCAGGTCCCGCGTACCGGTGTGGCACTGGGTCACCGTGGCGTTCTCCGACTTGCGGGTGAGCAGCAGCGGGATGGACCGCCCGATGGTGACACCGCGTCCGACGACCACGACGTGCGCCCCGTTGATCTCCACGCCGTGGTGGCGCAGCAGTTGGACGACGCCCTGCGGGGTGCAGGGCAGCGGACCGGTCTCGTTGAGCACCAGCCGGCCGAGGTTCATCGGGTGGAGGCCGTCGGCGTCCTTGGCCGGGTCCATGAGTTCCAGGACGCGGTTGGTGTCGATGCCCTTGGGGAGGGGAAGCTGCACGATGTAACCCGTGCAGGCGGGGTCGGCGTTGAGTTCGCGGACGACCCCCTCGATCTCCTCCTGCGTGGCGGTGTCGGGCAGTTCGCGCTGGATGGAGCCGATGCCGACCTGTGCGCAGTCGCGGTGCTTGCCGTTCACGTACCACCTGCTGCCCGGGTCGTCCCCGACCAGCAGGGTTCCCAGGCCGGGGGTGATGCCCCGGGCCTTGAGGGCCGCCACGCGGGCGGTCAGATCGGACTTGATCGCGGCTGCGGTGGCCTTGCCATCGAGAATCTGGGCAGTCATGTGCCCATACTCGCGGATGACCCCGCCCCCGGACCAATTCCGACCACGGTTCGGGCAGGCCAGGTTGCACTTGCACAACTTCTTCGGGCACGACTGGACAAACTTACTTTCCACTTATAACGATGAAGGCCGCAGTGCCGCAGAAGTACCCGGGGGGCGGACCACTGACGTTTTCTTTCCTCCGCGCGGCCGCACCCGTCCCCGTACGTCCGTTGGAGGAACGCCCAGATGAGCTTCGGCGACCCGAACCCGAACAACCCCTACGGGCAGCAGCCCGGCCAGCCGCCGCAGGGCCAGCCCGGATACGGCTACCCGCAGGCTCCCCAGGGCGTCCCGCCGCAGGGCCAGCCGGGCTACGGCTACCCGCAGCAGCCGGGCCAGGCCCCCTACGGCCAGGTCCCGCCGCAGTACCCGGGCCAGCCCGGTGGCCCGGCCCCCGAGGGCTACGCGAACGTCCCCGGTCTCGGCACGGTGGAGGTCGGCACGTACGGCGCCCGCTTCGGCGCGCGTCTGCTCGACATGATCTTCGCCTACATCGTGGTGATCATTCTCAACATGATCATCTTCGGCGCCGCTTTCGCCGGCATGAAGGCGGACGACGACAACGCCGCCGGGCTGGCCGTGGGCTCCCTCTTCGGCGCCCTTCTCGTCTCGGCTCTGACGTTCATCTTCTACGACGTCATCTTCGTCAGCGCGATGGGCACCACCCCCGGCAAGATGATCCTCGGCATGCGGATCGTCAACTCCCGCACCGGCCAGAAGCCGACCTTCGGCCCGGCGCTGGTCCGCTGGGGCTTCCCCATCGGCCTCGGTTACATCACCTGCTTCCTGGGTTACGTCCTGATCGTGATCTCGCCGTTCTTCGACAACACCGGGCAGCTGCGCGGCTGGCACGACAAGGCCGCGAACACCCTGGTCATCAAGAAGTAACGCCGCACGCGGCATACGAAGGGCCGGTCTCCCCGCACTCGTTCGGGGAGACCGGCCCTTCGTCGTACGGTCAGTGGAAGAAGTGCCGGGTGCCCGTGAAGTACATCGTCACGCCCGCCTTCTTCGCGGCCTCGACCACCAGCTCGTCGCGGACCGAACCGCCCGGCTGGGCCACGGCCTTGATACCGGCCGCGGTCAGGATCTCCAGCCCGTCCGGGAAGGGGAAGAACGCGTCGGACGCCGCGTACGAACCGGCCGCCCGCTCCTCGCCCGCGCGCTCGACGGCGAGCTTCGCGGAGTCGACGCGGTTGACCTGGCCCATGCCGACGCCGACCGAGGCGCCGTCCTTGGCGAGCAGGATCGCGTTGGACTTGACCGCGCGGCACGCCTTCCAGGCGAAGGCCAGCTCGCGCAGTTCGTCGGCGGAGAGCGCCTCGCCCGTGGCGAGCGTCCAGTTGGCCGGGTCGTCGCCCTCGGCCTGGAGGCGGTCGGTCACCTGGAGCAGCGCGCCGCCGTCGATCGGCTTGACCTCGACCTCGGCGGCCGGGGCCTCGGGGCAGCGCAGCACGCGGATGTTCTTCTTGCGGGACAGGACCTCGACGGCGCCGTCCTCGTACGCCGGGGCGACGATGACCTCGGTGAAGATCTCCGCGACCTGCTCGGCCATCTCGACGGTCACCGGACGGTTGACGGCGATGACACCGCCGAACGCCGACAGCGGGTCGCAGGCGTGGGCGTTGCGGTGCGCGGTCGCGACGTCGTCGGCGATCGCGATGCCACAGGGGTTGGCGTGCTTGATGATCGCGACACAGGGCTCGTCGTGGTCGTACGCGGCGCGCCGGGCGGCGTCGGTGTCCGTGTAGTTGTTGTACGACATCGCCTTGCCGTGCAGCTGCTCGGCGCCGGCCAGGCCGCCGGTGCCGGAGGTGTAGAGCGCGGCGGGCTGGTGCGGGTTCTCGCCGTAGCGCAGGACGTCCTGGCGCTCGTACGTCGTACCGAGGAAGTCCGGGAAGCCGGAGTCGTCGGCGGCGGCGTAGTCGGCGGCGAACCAGCCGGCGACGGCCACGTCGTAGGCGGCGGTGTGCTGGAAGGCCTCGGCGGCGAGCCGCTTGCGGGCGGTCAGGTCGAAGCCGCCCTCCTTGACCGCGGCGAGCACGTCGGCGTAACGCTCCGGGCTGGTGACGACGGCCACGGACGGGTGGTTCTTGGCGGCGGCGCGGACCATCGACGGGCCGCCGATGTCGATCTGCTCGACGCACTCGTCGGCGGTGGCGCCGGAGGCGACGGTCTCCTTGAACGGGTAGAGGTTCACGACCACCAGGTCGAACGGCTCCACGCCCAGCTCGGCGAGCTGCTCGCGGTGCGCGTCCAGGCGCAGGTCGGCGAGGATGCCGGCGTGGACGCGGGGGTGCAGCGTCTTGACGCGGCCGTCGAGGCACTCGGGGAAGCCGGTCAGCTCCTCGACCTTGGTGACCGGGACGCCGGCGGCGGCGATCTTTCCGGCGGTGGAGCCGGTGGAGACCAGCTCGACACCCGCCTCGTGCAGACCGCGGGCGAGGTCTTCGAGCCCCGTCTTGTCGTAGACGCTGACCAGGGCGCGGCGGATGGGCTTATTCACCGACATGACCGAGATGAACCTTTCGTCCCTCAATGCGATAGCCGTCACGGGCGAGCCGCCCCACGGCCTCGACGAGCAGCTTGCGCTCGACTTCCTTGATGCGTTCGTGAAGGGCCGCTTCGCCCTCCGGGGTGTCCTCTTCGGTCACCTCGACCACGCCCTGCGCGATGATCGGACCGGTGTCGACACCGTCGTCGACGAAGTGGACGGTGCACCCGGTGACCTTCACGCCGTACGCGAGCGCGTCACGCACGCCGTGGGCACCGGGAAAGCTGGGGAGCAGGGCGGGGTGGGTGTTGACGAACCGGCCGCCGAACCGGGCGAGGAACTCCTTGCCCACGATCTTCATGAACCCGGCGGACACCACGAGGTCCGGCCGGTGCGCGTCGGTCGCCCCGGCGAGCGCGGCGTCCCACTCCTCCCGCGAGGCGTGGTCCTTGACGCGGCACACGAAGGTCGGGAGCCCGGCGCGCTCGGCCCGTTCCAGGCCGGCGATGCCGTCGCGGTCGGCGCCGACCGCGACGATCCGGGCGCCGAAGCCGTCGGGGTCGTCGCCGATCGCGTCGAGCAGGGCCTGGAGGTTCGTACCGGACCCGGAGACCAGGACGACCACACGGGCCGGGCGGGCGGAGGAGAGCGGGGAGGCCACGGCTGGGCCCTTTCTCGCGTGCGTGCGGTTCGAATCGGCCGGCCCGCCACCACGGCTCCGGGGCGACGGCATGCGATGTGTACGGTCGTACGAAAGGAGCGCACTCCCCGATATGGGGAACTCTACGAACGGGCCGACCGTCAGCAACGATACCGGCACCTCGCCGGGCCCTCGGCTGACGGGGTGAGCAGGCCCCGGCCCGACCGCCCGCGCGTACGGGCCCGCGCGCCCGCGCTCCCCGCTATCGGCGCCTCCTCGCCGGAAGGTAGCGTCAGGGGCAGCGAACCGTCCGCCGGGCGGAAACGACGAGATGGGGAAGACGTTCACCACATGCCGGACCGACGCCGCCGCACCGCCTTCCGCCAGCCGCTGCCCGAGCGGGCCACCCTGCTGATGCGCGAGCGCTCCTCCTCCTCGTCCTCCGGCTCCTCCGACTCGTCCGGAGGCCGCCGGGACGACGACAACCCGTTCGCGCCGCCGCCCGAGGGCCGGCCCGACCAGCCCTGGCAGCCGCGTCACCCGTCCAACGGCGGTACGGACGGCAACGGCGGGGGCGACGGGAACGGCGGGGACACGCCCGAGGGCGGGTCCTCCGACAGCCGGCCCGCCTGGGGCAGCCAGTGGAGCAGCAGGCAGCCGGGCCGTCAGAACGGCCCCTTCGGCGGCCGGCCCGCCGGACCGGGCGGCCCGAATGGGAGGGGCGGCCCCGAGGGAGCCCCGGCCGGACCGCGCTGGGACCCGACCGACCCCATCCAGCGCCGCGCCCGCTACGCGCTGCTCACCGGCATGTGGGCCGTCTTCTTCGCGATCTTCGACTTCTCCGAGATCGCCCTGCTGCTCGGCGCGCTCGCCACGTACTGGGCGATCAGCGCCCTGCGGGCCAAGCCGAAGCCGCCGGTGCCGGGCGGAGCGCCCGCGCCGGGACCGGGCGCCGGTACCGACGGTGGCGCCGGTAGCGCTGGTGCCGGTGGGTCCGGTGGTGCGGACGGTGCCGGAGCCTGGGGGCCTGCCGCGCCCGGCACCCAGGCCGCCCAGCGCGGGGGCCGGCAGCAGACCACCGCCGCGGTGAGCGGTCTGGTGACGGGCCTGGTCGCGCTGGTGATCGTCGCGACGACGTTCACCGTGCAGCTGGTCTACCGCGACTACTACACGTGCGTGAACGACGCTCTCACCAAGTCGGGCCAGCTGAGCTGCAACGACCTGCTCCCGAAGCCGCTGGAACCCTTCTTCGGCGTCAAGCGCTAGCGGTCTTCGGCGTCAAGCGCCGGCGGGCCCGGTTCGCGGGGCGCGTCGTCCTCCGCCGGCTCCGGTCGCGGGGCCGGAGGTTCCCCGGCCGCGGTCCGCGCGTGCCAGGGGTCGGTCGGCAGGAAGTCGTACGCGTCGACGTCCTCCTCTCCCCCGTCGGACGCCGGTACGGGGGCGGGGGCGGGCGCTCCGTCGGGCTGCTGCTCCGCCTCCTCGGCGGTGCGGCGGCCGCTGCGGGACCACCATCTGCGGCGGGACTCGCTCGTCGGCCCGGCCGCCACCTGCGCGGCGGGTACGGGCACGACGGCGGGGCGGTCCGCGGTGTCCTTCGCGGTGTCCTTCCGGGCCTTCTTCGCCGTGTCCTTCCGGGCTTCCTTCGCGGTGTCTTCCAGGGCCTTCCCGGCGGTGTCCTCGCCGGTACGTCCCCGCAGCCGCCAGGCCCGCAGCAGCAGGGCCGCCGGAACGCCGATGACGGTCGTCCACGCCAGCGCCGCCGCCCCGGTGAGCCACCACACGGGCCCGAAGTCCGCCAGGGCGTGCGTGCCGAGCGGGCCTCCGGCCGCCGCCGCCAGCAGTGCCGCGCCGGTCCCGCAGCCCAGCGCGCCCAGCGCGGTGGTGAGCGCGGTCTCCCACAGGCTCCAGGGCCCCTCCGGTTCGCCGGGGGCCGGGACCGCCCTCCGTACCGTGAACCAGGCGACCGTCAGTGCCGCCGCCACCGGGACCGCGCCGGCCGCCCAGTTCAGGGGCGTGCCCGGCCCCTGGGCCGGCATCGCGGCCAGCAACGGGAAGTCGGGGACGGCCGGGGGCCCGGTGAAGGCGAGCGGGGCGGCCGTCGACGCCGTACCGAGGGAGAAACCCGGGCCGAGCCCGTACGCCGCGCCCCACACCGCCGCGTTCGGCACCAGCCCCAGCGCCAGCAGGAGCACCGCGATACGGCCGCCCCAGTCACCGGAGAGCCGCAGGAAGGACTCCTGCACCGGTTGCCCGTGCCGGACCAGCGCCGAGGCGACGACCAGGGCGCCGCCGCCCAGCAGCACCGCCGTCCCGGCCCCCGCCGCCCGGCCCACCGCGTCGGCCCGCCGCAGGAACAGGGTGCGCGCCATCGCCTCGTGCAGCCGCACCGGCGCCCAGGTGGGCGGCGGGCCGAGCGGGCGCCCGCAGGCCGTCCACACCCCGGCCGCGGCGGCGCCCGCCACGACGAGAGCGGCGGGAAGGAGCAGCGAGAGCGGCCGGGCAGACAGCGAGGCGCCCCGCGCGTAGAGCGCGACCGCCCCGCCGACCAGCAGATACCCGCCCGTCACCGAGGCGAACGCGCCCCCGGGCGTCGGGACGCCGCGTCCCTCGTCGGGCTCCAGCACATCCCGGGCCGCGCGGTGCACCAGCCACACCGGCAGGACGGCGAGCAGCAAGGGGACGACCCCCATCGGAGCCGGGGCCCCGGTCAGCGTCTCGGTCCTGATCAGTTCGGCACCGTGCGCGAGCAGCCACAGGCCGGCCGCCGTGTGGAACGCCTCGCCGGGTCCGCTGTCCGGCGCCGGCGAGGTGATCCAGAGCGCGGCGACGAGGACGGCGACGGAGCCCAGGCCGAGCCCGGCCGCGACGGCCCCGCGCAGCACGGCCGCGACCAGCACGGCGGGGCGCCCCTGTCCGGCCGACAACGACGGGCTGCGTTCGGTCACTTGGGTCACGCGGTCATGCTCCCAACGACACGCGCTTATTCCGTGTAACGGGCGAACGGCCGTGGTGTCGCTCAATATACGTTTATGTACTTTTTCACCCGGTGCAGGCCGTGCGGGCGGCCCTCATGACGCAGAGCACGTCCGGCACGGCCGCCGCTCCCCCGCTCCCCTCCCCGAAGGAGCGACGCAGGCTGCGGGAGGCCAGGTCCCTGACGGAGGAGCAGGTCGCGGCGGCCATCGGCGTCACCCGGGCGACGGTGCGCGCATGGGAAACGGGCCGCACCAGCCCGCGCGGCCGCAAGCGCGAGGCGTACGCCCGCCTGATCGGCACGGCCACGACGGACGCCGCCGCGCCGGTCCCGGGGACCTCTTCGGCCCCCGAGAACCCATCGAACACCACGCCGAGGCCGCCGGCCGGAACGGCGGAGCCGGCGCCCGGCCCCGCCGCCTCGTCGCCCGATCCGCCGTCGGCACCCCCTCCACCGGTCCCCGTCGAAGCCACCGGGAGCGTTGCCATGGCCGCCACCGAACCCGGCGAAACCGTTGAACCGGACGAGACCGGCGAGGCGGCTGAGACGGGTCCGCCCGAGGCCGTTGCGGCCGGGGCCGGCGTGATCGAGGCCGTCGCGGCCGAGGCCGGCGTGACCGAGGCCGGCGTGACCGAGGCCGGCGTGACCGAGACGCCCCCCGGCGGCACCCCCGCCCCGGACCGTGCCGCCGAAGGCGGCCCCTCGCCGGAGGAGGCGTTCGACGCGTTGTACCGGCATGCCGCGTCCGCCCTCTTCCGGCAGACCTATCTGCTGACCGGGCGGTGCGCTCTGTCCCGCGCGGCGGTGGCCAAAGCGTTCGAGCTGGCGTGGGAGCGCTGGCCGGAGGTCGCGGTGGACCGGGACCCGGTGGGCTGGGTGCGGGCCGCGGCCTACGAGTACGCGATGTCCCCGTGGCGCCGGCTGAACCGTGAGCACCGCCGCCTCGACCCGCCGCCCGAGGCCCCCGCCTCGCGCGCGCTGCTCGACGCGCTGCTGACCCTGCCCCCCTCGTACCGTCGCACGCTGGTGCTCCACGACGGTGTCGGGCTCGGGCTGCCGGACACCGCGGCGGAGACCGAGGCGAGCACCCGGGCGGCGGCCGGGCGGCTGATGACCGCGCGCGCGGCCGTCGCCGAGCGGCTGCCCGAGGTCGGCGGGCCCGCGTCGCCCGCCGAGCAGTCCGCGCTGATCCACGAGCACCTGGGCACGCTCGCCCGCAGCCGGCCCGCCTCCTCGCTGCCCGTACCGGAGCTGATCCGTACCGGCAGCGAACGCAAGGCACAGCTGTGGGCCAGGACGGCCATCGCGTTCACCGTGCTGATCGTCGGGCTCACGCTGATCACCCTGGCGACGGCGCCCCGGAAGTACGAGACGCCCCCGGCGCCCGCCCAGAAGGTCGGCGGCGTACCACCCGTCGGCGGTCCGCAGAAGCTGACGCCGCAGGACGTGAAGCTGCGGAAGAAGCTCGGCGACGAGCCGTTCCACGGCCCCGACCGCCTGGTTCCCGAAGCCGGCTGAACAGGCCGCCGCGCACAACGAAGCGGGCCCGCCCCCCATGAGGGGGACGGGCCCGCTTCGTGCGTACGGTGACACCCTGCCGCGCAGGCGCGGCGGCGGCGTCAGGCGCCGAGGATCTCGCGCGCCAGCTTGGCGGTCTCGGTCGGCGTCTTGCCGACCTTCACGCCGGCGGCCTCAAGGGCCTCCTTCTTGGCCTGCGCGGTGCCGGAGGAGCCGGAGACGATGGCGCCGGCGTGGCCCATGGTCTTGCCCTCGGGGGCGGTGAAGCCCGCGACGTAACCGACGACCGGCTTGGTGACGTTCTTCGCGATGAAGTCCGCCGCACGCTCCTCGGCGTCGCCGCCGATCTCGCCGATCATGACGATCAGGTCGGTCTCGGGGTCCGCCTCGAACGCCGCGAGGGCGTCGATGTGCGTCGTACCGATGACCGGGTCGCCACCGATGCCGACGGCGGACGAGAAGCCGATGTCACGGAGCTCGTACATCATCTGGTACGTCAGCGTGCCGGACTTGGACACGAGACCGATGCGGCCGGGCTTGGTGATGTCGCCCGGGATGATGCCGGCGTTGGACTGGCCGGGGGTGATCAGGCCGGGGCAGTTCGGACCGATGATCCGGGTCTTGTTGCCCTTCGAGCCGGCGTACGCCCAGAAGGCGGCCGAGTCGTGGACGGCGATGCCCTCGGTGATCACGACGGCGAGCGGGATCTCGGCGTCGATCGCCTCGACGACGGCGGCCTTCGAGAAAGCCGGCGGCACGAAGAGGACGGACACGTTCGCGCCGGTCTTCTCCATCGCCTCGGCGACGGAGCCGAAGACCGGTACCTCGGTGCCGTCGAAGTCGACGGTCGTGCCGGCCTTGCGCGGGTTCACGCCACCGACGATGTTGGTGCCGTCGGCGAGCATGAGCTTGGTGTGCTTCATGCCCGTCGCGCCGGTCATCCCCTGGACGATGACCTTGCTGTCCTTGGTGAGGAAGATAGCCATGGTGGTCTGAGTCCCTCTTCCTTACTTCGCAGCCGCGGCGAGCTCGGCGGCCTTGTCGGCCGCGCCGTCCATGGTGTCCACGCGCTGGACCAGCGGGTGGTTGGCGTCGGAGAGGATCTTGCGACCCAGCTCCGCGTTGTTGCCGTCGAGACGCACGACGAGCGGCTTGGTGACCGCCTCGCCCTTCGTCTTGAGCAGCTCCAGGGCCTGGACGATGCCGTTGGCGACCTCGTCGCAGGCGGTGATGCCACCGAAGACGTTGACGAAGACGGACTTGACGTCCGGGTCGCCGAGGATGATCTCCAGGCCGTTCGCCATGACCTCGGCGGAGGCGCCGCCACCGATGTCGAGGAAGTTGGCGGGCTTCACGTTGCCGTGGTTCTCACCGGCGTACGCGACGACGTCCAGGGTCGACATGACCAGACCGGCGCCGTTGCCGATGATGCCGACCTCGCCGTCGAGCTTGACGTAGTTGAGGTTCTTGGCCTTGGCGGCGGCCTCGAGCGGGTTGGCCGCGGCCTTGTCCTCAAGGGCCTCGTGCTCCGGCTGGCGGAAGTCGGCGTTCTCGTCGAGCGAGACCTTGCCGTCCAGGGCCAGGATCCGGCCGTCCTTGGTCTTCACCAGCGGGTTGACCTCGACGAGGAGCGCGTCCTCGGCGACGAAGGTCTCCCACAGGGTGACCAGGGCCTCGGCGACACCCTCGGCCACGTCGGCCGGGAACTTCGCCTGGGCCACGATCTCGCGGGCCTTGGCGATGTCGACACCGTCCACGGCGTTGACCGGGACCTTCGCGAGGGCCTCGGGGGTCTTCTCCGCGACCTCCTCGATGTCCATGCCGCCCTGCACCGAGGCCATCGCCAGGAAGGTGCGGTTGGTGCGGTCCAGCAGGTACGAGACGTAGTACTCCGCCTCGATCTCCGGGGACAGCTCGGCGATCATCACCTTGTGGACCGTGTGGCCCTTGATGTCCATGCCGAGGATGTCGGTCGCGCGGGCGACCGCCTCGTCGGCGTTCGCCGCCAGCTTCACGCCGCCGGCCTTGCCGCGGCCGCCGACCTTCACCTGCGCCTTGACGACCGACTTGCCGCCCAGCCGCTCGGTCGCCTCGCGGGCTGCCTCAGGCGTGTCGATGACTTCACCGGCCAGCACCGGTACACCGTGCTTGGCGAAGAGGTCCCTCGCCTGGTACTCGAACAGGTCCACGCGCGTCCGTCCCTTATCAATGGTCTCGCGGTTGGTTTTCTGCGTGGGCGTGCCGCGAGGGGCAACGTGACTGCGGTGTCACTAGGAAGGCGCACACGGTGACCGGATACGCGGCATGTCCATCTCGCAGGTTATCCCCGAGCCCCGCGTGGCCCTAAATCGCAGATCACACCCGGGCGGTGATTACGGTCACAGAATCGCCCTGGTGGCGGCGTTCTCCGGGTCCGGTATCGGCAGCGGGCGCTTCTCGATCGCGGCGGCCATGACGTCCGGGAACAGGTCGGGCGTGCAGGCGAAGGCGGGGGCTCCCAGGGCGGACAGGGCCGCCGCGTGGTCGCGGTCGTAGGCCGGGGCGCCCTCGTCGGAGAGGGCGAGCAGGGTGACGAACTGCACCCCGGACGCCTTCATCGCGGCGACCCGCTTCAGCATCTCGTTGCGGATGCCGCCCTCGTAGAGGTCGCTGATGAGCACGACGACGGTGTCGGCCGGCCGGGTGATCCGGGACTGGCAGTAGGCCAGCGCCCGGTTGATGTCGGTGCCGCCGCCGAGCTGGGTGCCGAACAGGACGTCGACGGGGTCGTCGAGCTGGTCGGTGAGGTCGACGACCGCCGTGTCGAAGACGACGAGCCGGGTTTGGAGGGAACGCATCGAGGCGAGCACGGCGCCGAAGACGGAGGCATAGACCACGGAGGCGGCCATCGAACCGGACTGGTCGATGCAGAGGATGACGTCCTTCTTCACGGACTGCGCGGCCCGCCCGTAGCCGATGAGCCGTTCGGGTACGACGGTCCCGGCGCCGTCCCGGCCGGGCAGCTCCAGGTAGTTCTTGAGGTTGGCCCGGATGGTGCGGTCCCAGTCGATGTCGTGGTGGCGGGGGCGGGTGACCTTCGCCGACCGGTCGAGCGCGCCCGTGAGCGTGGCCCGGGTGCGGGTGGTCAGCCGCTTCTCCAGCTGCTCGACGACCTTGCGGACCACGGCGCGGGCGGTCTCCTTCGTCGTCTCGGGCATGGCCTTGTTGAGGGAGAGCAGCGTGCCGACGAGATGCACGTCCGCCTCGACGGCCTCCAGCATCTCGGGTTCGAGCAGGAGCGCGGAGAGGCCGAGGCGGTCGATGGCGTCGCGCTGCATGACCTGGACGACGGAGCTGGGGAAGTACGTCCGGATGTCGCCGAGCCAGCGGGCCACGGAGGGCGCGGAGGCGCCGAGTCCGGCCGAGCGCCCGCCGCCGCCCCGGCCGCCGGGGCGTCCCCCGTTCTCGTAGAGCGCGGTGAGCGCCTGGTCCATCGCGGCGTCGCGGCCGGTGAGCCTGCGGCCGGTGCTCTCCTCGCTGTCGGCGCCCAGCACCATGCGCCAGCGCCGAAGCCGCTCGTCGTGGGCGGAGGTGGTGGTGTCGGTGGTCGTCATGCCGTCTCCCCCAGGTGTGGGTCGTCGTGGCGGGCGGGGGTGCGGTGGTCCGGGTCGTGCTGGGCGGGGGTGCGGTGGTCCGGGTCGTGCTGGACCGGGTCGTGGCGGGCCGGGTCGTGGTGCGTGCCGGGGGCCGTGGTCGCGGGGTGCTCGTCCAGGCCGAGGAGCAGGCGCAGCACCGGGACCACCGCGTCCGCGCGGGCCGTGTCCAGGACCGGTCCGAAACCCGGGGCCGTCGCGCCCGCGCCGGCCGGGGCTGCGGCGCCCGGGGCCCCGCCGGCGACCGGGCCGCGCCGGACGAGCTCGCCCAGGGTGCGCCGTACGCCCGCTTCGTACGCCGAGAACGTGCGCCGCAGCAGGGGCAGCACATCGGTGAACGTGTCGGCGGGGACGCCGGTGAGCCAGGAGTCGACCAGGGCGAGGAGCCGTTCGTCGTGGACGAGGAGCATGCCGCCGCCCGCGGCCCCGCCGACGAAGCCCTCGATCCAGGCGGCGGCGTCGGCCGGAGCGGTGCCCGGGGACAGGGCGAGGCCCATCAGCCGGGCGGCGGCGTCCTGGTCGAGGTGGCCGTCGTCCAGGAGCAGCCGGGCGGCCCGGCCCCGGATCACGCCCGCGGCCGTGTCCCGGACGGTGAGCTTGTGGAGCACCGCGCGCCACCGCTCGCGCAGCCCGTCCGCGCTCGAAGGGACGGCGCCGGCGAGCAGCCCGATCGCGGTGTGGACGCCGTCCACTTGGCGGCGCAGCGCCTCGGCTCCGTCGGCGTCGAGCCCGGTGCAGGCGGGTGGCAGGCCGACGCAGATGCGTTCCGCGAGTCCGGCCGCGACCTCGCCCAGGGCGGTGGTGTCCGTGGCGCGGACGTCGCCGTAGCGCAGGGTGCGGGCCAGCGCGGGCAGGGCGTCTGCGAGGTGGCCGACGTCGGAGTCGAGCGCGGCGCGGTCGGCGAGGGCCCGCATCACGACCGGCAGGGCGTCCGGCAGATCGGCGAGCAGGCAGCGCTCGGCCAGCGCGGTCACCTCGGCGAGCGCCGTGGCGGCCAGGGCGTCCGACTCGGCGCGGGCGGTGGCGGCGGAGAGCACGGTGGTGCCCCAGACGCCCGCCTCCGCGACGCGCACATACAGCTCGGGCTCCCAGCGCAGCCGCCAGCTCTCCCGGAAGGTGCCGGTGCTCCCCCGGCCGGTGGCGGGTTCGCCCCAGCCGATGCCGAGGACGCGCAGCCGGTGCAGCAGGCGGCTGCGGGAGGCGTCGGTGTCCTTGCGCAGGTCGAGCTCGATCTCCCGCTCGTCCGCCTCCGGCTTGAGCCGCAGGGTGCGCTGCTGCCGGGTGAGGTCGCGCTGGAGGGGGACGGCGGGGGCGGTGTCGGGGACCTCGCCCAGCGTGGTGCCGACGACGAGGCGGTCGTGGACGAGCGCGAGGGGCACGTCGGAGCCCTCGCACATGACGGCCCGGATCGCGTCGGTCGTCTCGCTCAGCCCGGCGAGCGGCCGGCCGCGCATCGCGGCGAGCGTCTCGGCGAGCCGGACGGCCTCGATGACATGGGCGGACGACACGAACCGGTCCTCGTCGCGCAGGAGTCCGGCGACCTTCGTCATCCAGCGTGCGACCGGGCGGTCCGGGGCGGCGAAGAGGTGCTCGTACCAGCCGGGCGACTCGATCCCGGCGCCGTATCCGCTGTGCCGGGCGAGCCTGCGGTGGGTCCAGGGCACCCAGGTCAGTTCGGCCTTGACCTTGGGCAGGCCCTTGAGCAGCGCCCGGTCGGCGGTGAGCGTCGTACGCGTACGCAGGGCGGGGACGTGCCAGGCGCCGCAGACCACGGCGAACTCGTCGCCGAACTCCTTCGCCGCGGTGCGCAGTTGGATGCGCATGTATGCCTCGCGCACCGCGTCCCGGGGATGCCCGCCGTCCCCGTACGCCTCGCGCAGCGCGGTCATCGCCTCGCCGAGCGCGGCGAACGCGGCGAGCGGTCCGGCCGCCGCCTCGCTGCCGGGCACGCGGTGTTCGACGACGTCCTCCCACCAGCGCTCGGGGTCGTCGTACCCCGCCGTCTCGGCGAGCACCCGGATCGGGTCGACGGGAACGAGCTGTTCCTCGGCGGTGTCGTCCCGGTCCGCCTCCGCGTCGGCCTCCATCGCCAGCGAGTGGGCGGCGGGCAGGTCGATGAACCGGACGGGCACGTCCCGGGCGAGGGCCCAGCGGATCGCGACCCACTCGGGGGAGAACTCGGCGAACGGCCAGAACGCCGCCCGCCCGGGGTCGTCCACCGCATGGGCGAGCAGGGCGACGGGCGGCCGCATCTCCTCGTCGGCCGCGAGCGCCAGCAGCGCGTCGCCCTCGGGCGGGCCCTCGATGAGGACCGCCCGGGGGCCCGCCGCGTCGAGGGCGGCGCGGACGGCACGGGCCGAGCCGGGGCCGTGGTGCCGCACCCCCAGCAGCAGCGGCCCCGGTGCGCGGGTGCCGGTCATACGGACGCCTCCCGGCAGGCGCGGTAGAAGTCCTTCCAGCCGTCGCGCTCGCGCACCACGGTCTCCAGGTACTCCTGCCAGATCACCCGGTCCGCCGCCGGGTCGCGGACGACCGCGCCGAGGATGCCGGCCGCGACGTCCCCCGGGCGCAGCACCCCGTCGCCGAAGTGGGCGGCGAGCGCGAGGCCGTTGGTGACCACCGAGATGGCCTCGGCCGTGGAGAGCGTCCCCGAGGGCGACTTGAGTTTGGTGCGGCCGTCGGTGGTGACGCCGTCGCGCAGTTCGCGGAAGACCGTGACGACGCGGCGGATCTCGGCGAGGCCGTCGGGGGCGGGCGGCAGGTCGAGCGAGCGGCCGACCTGGTCGACGCGGCGGGAGACGATGTCGACCTCCGCCTCCGGTGTCGCGGGCAGCGGCAGGACGACGGTGTTGAACCGGCGGCGCAGCGCGCTCGACAGCTCGTTGACCCCCCGGTCCCGGTCGTTGGCGGTGGCGATGACGTTGAACCCGCGCACCGCCTGGACCTCCTGGCCCAGTTCGGGCAGCGGGAGGGTCTTCTCCGAGAGGATCGTGATCAGCGAGTCCTGCACATCGGCGGGGATGCGGGTCAGTTCCTCGATGCGGGCGGTCATGCCCTGGGACATGGCGCGCATCAGCGGGCTGGGCACCAGCGCGTCGCGGCTGGGGCCGTTGGCGAGCAGCTGCGCGTAGTTCCACCCGTAGCGGACGGCTTCCTCCGGGGTGCCCGCCGTGCCCTGGACGAGCAGCGTCGAGTCGCCGCTGACGGCGGCCGCCAGATGTTCGGAGACCCAGGTCTTGGCGGTGCCGGGGACGCCGAGGAGCAGCAGGGCCCGGTCGGTGGCGAGCGTGGTGACGGCGACCTCGACGAGACGGCGCGGGCCCACGTACTTGGGTGTGATGACGGTGCCGTCGGGCAGGGTGCCGCCGAGCAGATACAGGGCGACGGCCCACGGCGACAGGCGCCAGCGCTCGGGCCTGGGGCGGTCGTCGGCCGCCGCGAGCGCCTTCAGCTCGTCGGCGAAGGCGTCCTCGGCATGCGGGCGCAGGGCCTCGCCGGTGTGTGCTTCGGTGGTTTCGGACACGGTCATGGATCCCCCTCCGGATCGGTCGCCCCATCGGTCGGCCGGTTGTGGTTCCACCGTGCACCATGGCACTGACAATCGGCCTTTGCGCAGGTCAGGGCGATTGTCAGTGGGGCCGCCTAACGTCCTTGGCATGCTGCTGACTGACGGGGGAGAACCCTTGGGCGCCGCTGCCTCGGCCGCGCGCTGGACGGTGGAGCAGGTACTGGCCCTGGCTCCTGACGACGCCTCACGCAAGGCGGGGAACAAGCTCGGTGCGGCCGGCTCCTGGTCGGACACCGGGTGGGACGTGACGGGTGCGGTGTGGGGGCTGTGCAAGGGGAGCGGAAGCAAGCCGTACCGGACGGTGGTCGACACCACCGGTCCCGCGTACAAGTGCAGTTGCCCCAGCCGGAAGTTCCCGTGCAAGCACGCGCTGGGCCTGTTGCTGCTCCGCGCCGCCGAAGACGCGGCGGTGCCCGCCGGGACGCCGCCGGACTGGGCCGCGGAATGGCTGACCGGCCGACGCGCCCGTGCGGAAGCGAAGGCGCGGCCCGCCGGGGGTGACGCTGCGGCGGGACCCGCCGATCCGGAGGCCGCCCGCAAGCGGGCGGAGAAGCGCGCCGAGCGGATCGGCGGCGGTGCGCGGGAGTTGGAGCAGCGGCTGACCGACCTGCTGCGCGGCGGCCTCGCGGCGGCCGAGCAGGCGGGGTACGGGATGTGGGAGGAGACGGCGGCCCGCATGGTCGACGCGCAGGCGCCCGGACTCGCGGGCCGGGTGCGGGAGCTGGGCGCCGTCCCGGCCTCCGGTCCCGGCTGGCCGGTGCGGCTCCTGGAGGAGTGCGCGCTGCTCCATCTGCTGGACTCGGCGTGGCTGGGCCGCGACCGGCTGCCGCCCGCGCTGGCGGCCACCGTCCGCACCCGGGTGGGCCTGCCGGCCTCCCCGGAGGGCCCGCCGGTCCGCGACCGCTGGCTGGTCCTCGCCCAGTACGACACCCCCGAGGGCAAGATCGTCACCCGCCGCATCTGGCTGTACGGCGAGGAGTCGGGCCGCACGGCGCTGCTGCTGTCCTTCGGCGCGGCCGGCCGCTCCCCCGCCCAGGCGCTGCCCGTGGGCGTCACGATCGACGCCGAGCTGACGCCCCATCCGGGGTCCGGACAGCTGCGGGCCGAGCTGGGCGAACGGTTCGGGGTGCCGGAGCCCGCTGTTACGCCCCCGCCGGGGGTCACGGCCGCCGAGGCGACCGGCTCCTACGGGCGGGCGCTGGGCGACGATCCCTGGCTGGAGTCCTGGCCGGTGACGCTGCGCGATGTCATACCCGTGCCGGCCCCGGACGGCTGGCAACTGATCGACGCGGAGGGCGGTGAGGCCCTGCCGGTGGCCCCTGCCGCGCTGAACCGGCCGGCGCTCTGGAAGCTCGTCGCCGTCTCGGGCGGCGAGCCGGTCACCGTCTTCGGCGAGTGCGGCCACCGGGGCTTCGACCCGCTGGCGGCGTGGCCGTCGGGGGCTGTGGGGGGCCACGCGGGCGTGCCCGCGCCCGCCGGGTCCGCCTCGCCCGCCGGGTCCGCCGGTATCGAGACCGTCGCGCTCATCTGACTCCGTAGTCCGGCTCCGAAGGAGGGGCGATGTCCCGTACGACCACACCACCCGCCACCCCGACAGCCGCCCCGCCCATGGCGGCGGGCGCGGCCCCCGCGCACGGCGGGCTCACCGACGCGCTCGCGGCCACGCCGTGGGAGGAGCTCGTCACCTCGGCCCTGCTGGGCACGGACCGCCGCCCGCCCGAGGGGGCCTCCGGCACCGGCCCCGACAGCACGGCTGCCGCACTGCTGGACGCCGCCGCGCTGCACACCGTGCGGCGCCGGGCGGGGCTGATGCCCGCCACCGCGTCGCCACGCCCGGCACCGGCGCCCGGGGATCCCCGGCCGCATCTGCCGGAGGCCGCCCGTGGCCGGCTGGCTCAGCTGCTCGCGGACCGGGCGGCGGGTTCCGGCGGCCGGCGGGGTTCGGCCCCGGACCTGACGGAGCTGATCCCGCAGTGGCTGGCCACCGCCAATGAGCACGGCTACCGGGCGCCGGACTCCGCCCTGCCCGCCCTGCTGGACGCGGCCCGGTCCCGGACCGATCTGCGCCCGCCGACCCTGGAGTTCGCGGGGCCGCGCGGCCTCTGGCTGGCCGCGCTGAACCCGGAGTGGAAGTTCGCGCTGCGCGGCGCGTCCGGGAGCGCGCTGCTGCCCTCGCTCGACGATCCGGAGGCGGTACGCCGGCTCTGGGAGGAGGGCCTGTTCGCGGAACGGATCGCCCTGCTCGGGGCCGTACGGGCGCGGGACGCGGACGCCGCCCGCGCTCTGCTGGCCGCCACCTGGAAGACGGAACGGGCCGAGGACCGGCTGATGTTCGTCGACTCGCTGCGCACCGGGCTGTCCGCCGAGGACGAGGAGTTCCTGGAGCAGGCGCTGGCCGACCGGAGCCGCAATGTGCGGGCGACGGCCGCCGAGTTGCTGTCCGCGCTGCCCGGTTCGGCGCTCGCCCGGCGGATGGCGGACCGTGCGCTGTCCTGCGTGAGCCCCGGGCTCACCGGCGACGAGCCGTTCGTCGCGGTGGAGGCGCCGCACGAGTGCGACGAGGCGATGCAGCGGGACGGAGTGGTGGCGCTCCCGCCGTCCGGCCGGGGCGAACGGTCATGGTGGCTGGGCCAGTTGGTGGAGGCGTCCCCGCTCGGCGTCTGGCCGGCGCGGTTCGGCGGGCGCGGCGCGCAGGAGATCGTGGCGCTGCCGGTGGCGGACGGCTGGGGCGAGGAGCTGCACGCGGCGTGGTGCCGGGCGGCCGTGCGGCAACGGGATGCCGCGTGGGCGCGGGCGCTGCTCGGTCCGCCGTCGACACCTCCGTCGAACGGCCCCGGTACGGCCTCGCTCGCCGAGCGGGCGAAGCTCCTGGCGGTGTTGCCCCCGGCGGAACGGGCGTTCTGGGTGGCCGACTTCGTCGCCGCGCACGGGCTGTCGGAGGCGTTCCAGCTGCTGGGGGTGTGCCCGGTCCCCTGGGCGCGGCCGCTCGGGCGGGCCGTCGTCGACGCCCTCGACATAGCCAGGGACGCGGGCAGTTACCCGTGGAGCTTCAGCGGCGTCATGGGCCTCGCCGAACGCTGCCTCGACCCGTCGGAGGCGAGCCGCCTGGAGGTCCTGACCACGACCCCGGCCGAACCGGCGGACGCCTCCCCCGGCGCGAACGGCTACTGGTCGGAGGCGTTCCAACGCCTGGTCTCGACGCTGCGCCTCCGCGCCACGATGGACAGCGAGCTGTCCGGGGCCCCGGTGCGCTGAGCGGGGCCCCGCGCGCGGCCCTGCTGCGGCCCACGGCCCGCCGTGTCCGGCACGGGGCTCCCGCCCTCGGGCGGCCGTTCGCGCACCTGTCGGCCGCGCGCGGTGGCGGGGAGCCGCGGCCCCGCCGTGTCCGGCCCGCCCGGCCTGGTGCGGGGCACCGGCCCCCGGGCGGCCGTTCGCGCACCGGCCGGCCGCAGGCGATGCCGGCGTGGGACCGCCCAGTGGCGCCTACGGCCCGGAAGCCGGGGCGGGCGTCGGCTCCCCGTTGCGGGCGCCGGGAAGTGCCCCGAACCTCCGGCCCCGGCCGGCTACGCCTCCGCCGGGGTCCGGACGTTCGCGTTGACCCAGTCGACGATCGCCGTGGTCGTCGCGCCGGGGGTGAAGATCTCCGCGACGCCCTGTTCCTTCAGCGGGGCGATGTCCGCCTCCGGGATGATGCCGCCGCCGAAGACCTTGATGTCCTCCGCCTCGCGCTCCTTCAGCAGTTCGATCACCTTCGCGAACAGCGTGTTGTGGGCGCCGGAGAGGATCGAGAGGCCGATCGCGTCGGCGTCCTCCTGGATCGCGGTGTCGACGATCTGCTCGGGCGTCTGGTGCAGCCCGGTGTAGATGACCTCCATACCGGCGTCGCGCAGCGCCCGCGCGATCACCTTCGCCCCGCGGTCATGGCCGTCGAGGCCCGGCTTGGCCACCACCACACGGATCGGACCGGTCACACCCATCACTGCCTCCACATGCCTCTCCCGCGCCTGAAGGGCCGGGGATGTGAACGAACGTTATCCACAGCATCCCGCAAGCCGCCGTTTCGCGGTGAGCCGGGAGGGGGAAATCACACATGGGACATTGTTCACGGGCACCGGTTCCAGGGCCCGCGGCGCAGACGCCGTGTGGAGCCGGCTGCCCGGGGAGCCGCACCGGGTCGCCGTATCACCGCGCCGTCAGCCGCACGGCACGGTGGTACGGGCCCCGTTCACACGGGCCTCGGACCACATGGGCCTCGGGCCGCACGGACCACCGTCCGCGCGGGCCTCCGCCACGGCTCCCCCACCCGGGCGTACCGGAGCACCGGGCACGCCGGAGCAGGAGGCCGACCATGAGGACCCCCAGCCTGCCTTTTCCCTCCCCGCCGACCGCACTGCTGAGAGCGACCGCACTGGAACTCGTGGTGCTCGCCGGGCACGCCCTGCTGTATCCGACCGGGATCACCGGTGAACGACGTCCGGGCCGGACACCGGCCGCCCGGTGCGCCCCCGCCGCCGAGGGTCCCCGCACCGACATCCCGCCGGCCGCCGGCACCGACCGCCCACCCGTCGTCTTCCTGCACGGTTTCATCGACAACCGCTCGGTCTTCGTCCTGCTGCGCCGCTCGCTGGCCCGGCACGGCTGGCGCCATCTGGAGTCGCTCAACTACTCCCCGCTGACCAGCGACATCCGTACGGCCGCCGAGCTGCTGGACCGGCACATCGAGGAGATCTGCGCCCGTACCGGCCACCACCGGGTCGACATCGTGGGGCACAGCCTCGGCGGCCTCATCGCCCGCTACTACGTGCAGCGACTGGCCGGTGACCACCGGGTCCGCACCCTGGTCACGCTGGGCACGCCGCACGCCGGTACGGCTGTCGCCCCGCTGGCCGGCGCGCTGCCCATCGTGCGCCAGATGCGCGAGGGATCGGCCCCCATCGAGGAGCTGAGGCTGCCCGCGCCCGGCTGCCGTACCCGGTTCGTCAGTTTCTGGAGCGAGCTGGACCGGGTGATCGTGCCCGCCGAGGCGGCCTGCGTGGACCACCCGGACCTCGACGCGGTCAACGTACGCGTCACCGGCATCGGGCACCTCGCGCTGCCGGTGCACCCGGCGGTGGCGGCAGCCGTACGTCAGGCGCTGGACGCGGCGGAACCCGCCACCGGAGCCACCGGCCCGGCATCGGTCGCCTGAAACCGAACAGGTTTCGAACATAGAGCCAAGGGTCTGTGCGGGCTCCGCCGAAAGACGGCCGATTGCCCGTTTTCCCGGGCCCCGCGGCGCCGTCGAAGATTGTCGACGGCGGATACCGCCGGGTACAGTCGCGGCCACTGCTTAGCCCCGGGGGTCCCCACGCCCCGGACTGGTCCTGCTGCCGAGGCGAGAGAGAAGTTGGTGAACGACCAGCACCCCCACGCCGCCGGGTATGCCGGATACGACGGTCACTCCACGGACAGCTTCGACAGTGACCCGCTCTTCGGCTCCCTCCCCGGCACCTACGACGCCTCGTACGACACCACCGGCTACGGCATCCCGTACACCGGCGGACAGGCCGATCACAGCGGCTCGTACGACACCACCCAGTGGGACACGGGCGCGCACCACACCCTCGGGACCGGCCACTACGACGGTTACCCGGCCTACGTCGCCCAGGCGCAGCAGCACCCGCAGTACGACGGAACGCGGTACGACGAGACGCGGTACGACGGAACCCAGTACGACGGAACGCCGCAGTACGACACCGCCACGACCTGGCTGCCGACGGAGGGCTACGCCCCCGGCATCCCGTCCCAGGGCGGTGCCCCGGACTCCTCCGGCCAGTGGGACACCACCACCTGGGCCGCCGCGACCGCCTGGCCGTCCGACGACACCGCCTCGTACGACACCGGCGTGTACGACGCCACCGCCTGGAACGCCGGCGCCACGCCCGGACACGAAGAGCAAAATGTGCAAAGCCCGGCCGCATCGAACGAAGCCGAACAGCACACGGCGGCGGAGACGTACGAGAGCTACGCGGCGTACGACCACGCGGGCTCCTACGACTACGACCCCTACGAGCCGTACCGCACCGCCGGCGAAGCCGGGGGAAGCGCCGAGGAGACCGGCGACCGTCCCGAACCGGACGACGTCGACGAGCAGCACCCCGATCTCGCCCCGGCCGAGGCCCACCGCCCCGCCGGCCGGCCCGTCACCCGTGGCGGTGGCCGCAGCCGCAGGCGTTCCCCCGCGAAGCGTTCCGCACTCCTCACCGTCGCCGTCCCCTCCGCCTGCGTGATGAGCGTGGCCGGAATCGCCGCCGCCTCCGTGAGCGGCATGGGCGGGGAGGAGGCGAAGAAGGACGCGACCACCACCATGGCCGCCGCCGACCCCGGCACGGTCAAGCCGGTCGCGGCCAACAACGCGCTGGACACCCAGCTCGCCAACCTCAGTGCCGACGCGGAGAACTTCGCGGACCGCGCGAGCCGCACCCAGGAACGCATCGACCTGAAGGCGCGGCAGGCGGCCGAGAAGAAGAAGCGCGAGGAGGAGGCCGCCCGCAAGGAGGCCCTGCGTCCCAAGTACGTGCTGCCGGTCAAGCAGCACGGGCTGAGCGCGTACTTCGGCCAGGCGGGCGTCAACTGGATGTCCGTGCACACGGGCATCGACTTCCCGGTCCAGTACGGCACGCCGGTGATGGCCGCGACCGACGGCACGGTCCGTACGCAGTACAACAGCGCCTACGGCAACATGGCGATCGTGACCATGGCCGACGGCACGGAGACCTGGTACTGCCACCTCAGCAGCACCCGTATCCGCTCGGGCCCGGTCAAGGCCGGCGACGTCATCGCGTACTCCGGCAGCTCCGGGAACTCGACCGGCCCGCACATGCACTTCGAGGTGCGGCCCGGCGGCGGCGCGGCGATCGACCCGCTGCCGTGGCTGCGCAGCCATGGCGTCAACCCGACGTGAATCCGTAACGGACCGTCGTGACAGACCGTCGTAACGGCCGGGGCCTCGGGGGCTCCGGCCGTTACGCGTGTCTCAGGGCCTGTGCTCTCAGAGCTTCTGCACCGGCGCGTACCGCAGGAGCAGCTTCTTCGGGCGGTCGTCGCCGAAGTCGACCGTGGCCTTCGCCTGGTCGCCGATGCCCTCGACCGCCGTCACCGTGCCCAGGCCGAACTGGTCGTGCGTGACCCGGTCGCCCGCCACCAGTGTGATCGTCGGCTTGTCCGAGGTCCGCCGGGTCGCGAAGCCGGAGGGGCCGGAGCGGGCGCGGGAGGCGGAGAGCGACGAGGTGATGCCCGAGGTGGGGCCCGCCGGGGCGGCCATCGGGCCCTTGCGCTTCCAGTCCAGGTGCTGGTCCGGGATCTCCTCCAGGAACCGCGACGGCGGGTTGTACGAGGGCTGGCCCCAGGCACTGCGCATGGCGGCCCGGGTCAGATAGAGCCGCTCGCGGGCGCGCGTGATGCCGACATACGCGAGGCGGCGCTCCTCCTCCAGCTCCTTGACCTGACCGAGCGCCCGCATGTGCGGGAAGACGCCGTCCTCCATGCCGGTCAGGAAGACCACCGGGAATTCGAGGCCCTTCGCGGTGTGCAGGGTCATCAGCGTGATTACGCCGGAGCCGTCGGTGTCCTCGTCGGGGATCTGGTCGGAGTCGGCGACGAGCGCGACCTTCTCCAGGAACTCCGCGAGCGTGCCCGCGCCCTCCTCCTCGCCCCGGTCCTGCTCGAATTCGAGGGCGACGGCGGCGAGCTCCTGAAGGTTCTCGATGCGGGTCTCGTCCTGCGGGTCGGTGGACGCCTGGAGTTCGGCGAGGTAGCCCGTACGCTCCAGGACCGCTTCCAGCACCACGGCGGGGCCGGCACCGGACTCGACGACCGTGCGCAGCTCCTCCATCAGCGTGTTGAACCGCTTCACGGCGTTGGCGGAGCGGGCGGCCATGCCGTACGCCTCGTCGACGCGGCGCAGCGCCTGCGGGAAGGTGATCTTCTCGCGCAGCGAGAGGGCGTCGATCATCGCCTCGGCGCGGTCGCCGATGCCGCGCTTGGGAACGTTGAGGATGCGGCGGAGCGGGACGGTGTCCTCGGGGTTGGCGAGGACCCGCAGGTAGGCCAGGACGTCCCGGACCTCCTTGCGCTCGTAGAAGCGCACGCCGCCGACGACCTTGTAGGGCAGGCCGACGCGGATGAAGATCTCCTCGAAGACACGGGACTGCGCGTTCGTCCGGTAGAAGACGGCGACGTCGCCGGCCTTGGCGTCGCCGGCGTCGGTGAGGCGGTCGATCTCCTCGGCGACGAACTGCGCCTCGTCGTGCTCGGTGTCCGCGACATAGCCCGTGATGCGGGCGCCGGTACCGGCGTTGGTCCAGAGGTTCTTGGGGCGGCGGCTCTCGTTGCGCTCGATGACCGCGTTGGCGGCGGACAGGATCGTCTGGGTGGAGCGGTAGTTCTGCTCCAGCAGGATCGTCGTCGCGTCCGGGTAGTCCTCCTCGAACTGGAGGATGTTGCGGATGGTCGCGCCCCGGAAGGCGTAGATCGACTGGTCCGCGTCACCCACGACGCACAGCTC
This sequence comes from Streptomyces sp. NBC_00708, assembly GCA_036226585.1. Lineage (GTDB taxonomy): Bacteria > Actinomycetota > Actinomycetes > Streptomycetales > Streptomycetaceae > Streptomyces. The sequence goes on along the minus strand of CP108997.1, from coordinate 4,390,998 downwards.
GGCGGGGGCGTCCTCGGGACCGGCCGGGCCGACCAGCTCGCGTACGAGGGTGTACTGCGCGTGGTTGGTGTCCTGGTACTCGTCGACCAGCACATGCCGGAAGCGGCGGCGGTAGTGCTCGGCGACGTCCGGGAAGGCCTGGAGCAGGTGGACCGTCGTCATGATGATGTCGTCGAAGTCCAGCGCGTTGGCCTCGCGCAGCCGGGCCTGGTACATCGCGTAGGCCTGGGCGAGCGTCTTCTCGAAGCCGTCGGACGCCTGGCCGGCGAAGGTCTCCTCGTCGATGAGCTCGTTCTTGAGGTTGGAGACCTTGGCGGTGAAGGACTTCGGCGGGTAGCGCTTCGGGTCCAGCTCCAGGTCGCGGCAGACCAGGGCCATCAGCCGCTTGGAGTCGGCCGCGTCGTAGATCGAGAAGGAGGACGTGAAGCCGAGCTTCTTGGACTCGCGGCGCAGGATGCGGACGCAGGCGCTGTGGAAGGTCATGACCCACATGGCGTTGGCCCGGGGGCCGACCAGCTGCTCGACGCGCTCCTTCATCTCGCCGGCGGCCTTGTTGGTGAAGGTGATCGCCAGGATCTGGCCGGGGTGCACACCCCGCTCGGCCAGCAGATGGGCGATGCGGTGGGTGAGCACCCGGGTCTTGCCGGAGCCGGCGCCGGCGACGATGAGCAGGGGCGATCCGGCGTGCACGACGGCGGCGCGCTGCTCGGTGTTCAGCCCGTCGAGCAGGGCCTCCGCGTCAATGACGGGGCGGTGCGCGCCATCGCGGTAGTACGCGTCGCGCGAGGGCGGGGGCCCGTCGAACACGCCCGCGAACAGGTCCTCCGGCACCGCTTCGGGTGCGGAGTCCTCGGGGGGCGGCGGGGGCCCGTCCTCATCGTTCTGGAGGCCGGCCAGGAAACTGTCGTCAAAGAGGCTGCTCATCGCTGTCCGAGTCTAAAGCTCTCGACTGACAGTGCGTCCCGCTCCGAAAAGGTCACGAAAATGTATCGGGCATATCGAACATCAACCTTCACAGCGGCCCCATGAGTTGGCTAGCGTGCTCGTTCGGACGGCCCGTACCCCCAGAGGCGACCCACGCCGAACGTGCCGCCACGCCGAATCCGGGTCCGCCCGGAACCGGGGACCCACACGCATCACCGGGGTGAATCGGTCCGTCCCCATGGGACCGTAGGGCAGCCTTCCGTTCCGCCCGAACCCGACAGCTAACCCGGTAGGCGGTCCACGGAAGGAGATGCAGGCCTTGGCGTCGCATCGCAAACCGCGCACCCGGGTGCGCGCCACCGCCCCCGCCGTCGGGCTCACCTCGGCCGCACTGGCATCGGTGACCCTGCTGTCCTCGCAGAGCGCCATGGCCGCGCCGGCACCGAAGCCGAGCATCGAGGAAGTGCAGAAGAAGGTCGACGACCTGTACCGGCAGGCGGGTACCGCGACCCAGAAGTACAACCAGGCGAAAGAGGCCACGGACAAGCAGAAGACCAAGGTCGACACGCTGCTGGACGACGTGGCCAAGCGCACCGCGAAGGTGAACGACGCCCGCAGGACGCTCGGCAACTACGCCGCCGCCCAGTACCGCGACGGCGCCCTCGCGCCGACCGCGACCTTCTTCCTGGCCGACGACCCGCAGTCGTTCTTCGACCAGACGCACCTCATGGACCGGATGGCCGAGCGCCAGCAGCAGGCGGTCACCGAGTTCCGTACGCAGCAGGCGCAGGCGTCGAAGCAGCGGGCCGAGGCCGTGAAGAGCCTGGAGACGCTGACCGCGTCGCAGACCGCGCTGCGCACCAGCAAGCAGAACGTCCAGACGAAGCTGACCGAGGCCCGGACGCTGCTGTCGAAGCTGACCGCCGAGGAGAAGGCGCGCCTGGCGGAGCTGGAGCGCAAGAAGGAGGCGGAGGCCAAGCGCAAGGCGGAGGAGCTGGCGAAGAAGCAGGCCGCCGCCAAGAAGGAGGCCGCGCGCAAGGCCGCGGAGCCGGGCGGCAGCGGTACGGAGACGGGCTCGGGTTCCGGTTCGGGTTCCGGCAGCAGCGCCTCGACGAAGGCGGAGAAGGTCCTCGCGTTCGCCCGCGCCCAGATCGGCAAGCCGTACGTCTGGGGGGCGACCGGCCCCGCCTCGTACGACTGCTCGGGACTGACGCAGGCGGCCTGGAAGGCGGCGGGCGTCGACATCCCGCGTACCACCTGGGACCAGGTGAACGTCGGCACCCGGATCGCCACGGCCGACCTCCAGCCCGGTGACCTGGTGTTCTTCTACGACGACATCAGCCACGTGGGGATCTACAAGGGCGACGGGATGATGATCCACGCGCCGAAGCCCGGGGCGAACGTGCGCGAGGAGTCGATCTACTACATGCCGATCTACGGGAGCGTGCGCCCCGCCTGACCGGAAAAGGGGGGCCGACCCGTACGGGTCGGCCCCCTCTCTTTTTCCTGACCGGTCCGGGCGCGGGCGCCTCGGCCCGTACGTTTCTCAGGGCCGGTCGTCCGTCTCTCAGGTCCAGAGCGTCGCGATGAAGATGTTGGCGAGGGTCAGGGCGCCGACCGCTGCGAAGAGGCCCTTCTCGACCTTCTCCTCGTCCCGCTTGACGTAGACGAGCCCCAGGATGACGACCAGGATCAGCAGCTTGATCCCGATCTTGACGTTGTTCACGGGGTGGTCGTCGGCCTGGTCGAGGCCGACCAGGGCGACGCCGGTGACCAGCATGGTCAGCGCGCCGTGCAGCATCCCGGGGACGAACCGGGCGGTGCCGGCCTTCATCGCCTTCATCTGGCCGAGGAAGCCGCCGAGCAGGGCGGCGATGCCGATGATGTGCAGGGCGACGACAAAATCGATGAGTACGCGCATGGTTTCGCACCCTAGCCCCGGCGGTTCCGGCACCTCGCGGGCAGGGTGGGGCCTACGGGCCGCTTGAATGATGAATGCACTGTTTGCCTGCATCTGCGGCCATTTTTCCTATCACCCATGGCTCATACGCGGTCGGTCACCGACAACGCCACGCCAAGAGCGGGCAATAACCGCCATATCGACACCTTCCCGTGACCTCGCATTAGCGTCCCTTCCCGGTGGCCGGCCCCAGGCACCGTCCTCTCCGGACCACCGAACCAGCCCGCCGGTAGACCCCGCCGGGCCGTCGCACGGAAGGACGCCCGCCCTCGTGGCAGCGCATCGCAAACCCAGGCAGCGCCTCACCGCCGGCTCCGCGGCCCGCACCGCGGCGACCCTCGCCTTCGCCGGGGCCGCGACGGCCGCCGTGCTGCCGGGAGCCGCGCACGCCGCCCCGGAGCCCACCGCCGCGCAGGTCAAGGCCCAGGTGGACCGGCTGTACCGGGAGGCGGAGGCCGCCACCGAGAAGTACAACGGCGCGAAGACCGAGGCGGCCGCCGCCGCCAAGTCGGTCGACGCCCTGCGCGACGAGGCCGCCCGCAGGACCGAACGCCTCAACGCCGCCCGCGACGTGCTCGGCGCCTACGCCGCCGCGCAGTACCGTTCCGCCGGGCTCGACCCCTCCGTGCAGCTGGCGCTCTCCTCCGACCCGGACCAGTACCTGCGCCGCGCCACCTACGCCGAGCAGGCCGCTGAGCGCCGGGCCACCGAGGTGCGTTCGGTGCGGCGCCAGGTCGCGGAGATCGCCCAGGTACGCGCCGAGGCCGCGGGGAAGCTGACCGTGCTGGCCTCCAGGCAGGCCGCCCTGAAGGAGCACCGGGCGACGGTTCAGGCCAAGCTCGCCGAGGCCCGCCGCCTGCTGGCCCGCCTCACCCCGGCCGAGCGCGCCGCCTACGACGCGTCCGAGGACGGCCGCGGCCCCGGCCACGCCGACCGCGGCGCCCCGCGCGGCGCCGTCGCCGCGCCGAACCCGCGCGCCGCCCAGGCCGTCGCCTTCGCGTACAGCGCTCTCGGCAAGCCGTACGTCTGGGGCGCCACCGGACCCGCGTCCTTCGACTGCTCCGGCCTCACCCAGGCCGCCTGGCGCTCCGCGGGCGTCTCGCTCCCCCGGACCACATACACCCAGATCAACGCGGGTCAGCGAGTCCCCCGGTCCCAACTGGCTCCGGGGGACCTGGTGTTCTTCTACTCGGGTATCAGCCATGTCGGCCTGTACATCGGGAACGGGAAGATGATCCACGCCCCGCGCCCGGGAGCGCCGGTGCGCGTCGCGCCGATCGACGAAATGCCTTTCGCGGGGGCGACCCGGGTGGCATAGGCTCCGGCCTCCGAGCCCTGGCCCCGATCGCCCGAAGGACACCCGCACATGCCGATGGACGCCGATGTCCAGACCCATGCCCGTACGCTCACGCTGCGCTCCCCGGACCACGTCCGGGTCGGGCCGTTCGTGATCCGCTACAACCCGAACTGGTCGCTGAAGTACGCCAACTACGCGATCCCGGACCAGGACGCCGAGCCGACGCCCGCCGAACTCGACGCCCTCATAGCCGCCTTCCGCGAGCGGGACCGGATGCCCCGCCTGGAATTCCTGCCCGGCTGGGCGCCCGCCGTCGAACCGGCGCTGCTCGCCGCCGGGTTCACCGTCGAGAACCGCGCCCCGATCCTCGCCTGCGCCCCCGGTGACCTGGTGGACCCGAAGCCGGTCGCGGACCTGGCCGTCGTGGAGCCCGCCACCGACGCGGAGTTCGCCGCCGCCGCGCTCGTCCAGCACCTGGGCTACGGCGGAGAGGGCGAGCCCGAGGACGGCACGGCCGAGTGGCTGCGGAACGCGGTGGCCGGCGGCGGGGTCGCCGCACTCGCGACCGTCGACGGCACACCGGCGGGCGCCGGCGGCTGCTCCGTCCCCGTCGACGGCCTCAGCGAGCTCGCCGGTCTCGCGGTCGGCGCGGACTTCCGTCGCCGGGGCATCGGCGCCGCGCTCTCCGCCCACCTGACGCGCACCGCGTTCGAGCGGGGCTGCCGGGTGGTGTGGCTGGAGCCCGGAGACGCCGACGTGGAGCGGATCTACGTCTCCATCGGCTACCGCAGGGTCGGCGAGAAGCTGAACATCTCGCTGGACCCGGAGTCGCCCGGCGCCGCCTAGGGCCTGTCCGGCGGATCTTCGTGGATCAGCCCGCGGCGTCTGGCGTGTGCTCTCGGCGTGCGCCCGGATCGCCCTCGTACTGGACGTACTTGGGTGATTCGGGCGTGCGGCGAGAGATGGGGTCTCCCCTGCTCGAGCGAAGCCGAGAGCTTGGGGAAGTGCCAGGCGTCGCGGGCCCGCGAAGATCCGCCGGACAGGCCCTAGACGAGCCGGCGGGCGGTCGCCCAGCGGGTCAGTTCGTGGCGGTTGGAGAGCTGGAGCTTGCGCAGCACCGCCGAGACATGGGACTCGACGGTCTTCACCGAGATGAACAGCTGCTTGGCGATCTCCTTGTACGCGTAGCCCCGGGCGATCAGCCGCAGGACCTCGCGCTCGCGCTGGGTCAGCCGGTCGAGGTCCTCGTCGACCGGGGGCGCGTCCGTGGAGGCGAAGGCGTCGAGGACGAAGCCGGCCAGCCGGGGCGAGAACACCGCGTCGCCGTCCTGGACCCGGAAGACCGAGTCGACCAGGTCGGTGCCGGTGATGGTCTTGGTGACGTAACCCCGGGCGCCGCCCCGGATGACCCCGATGACGTCCTCGGCGGCGTCCGACACGGACAGCGCGAGGAAGCGCACCGGGTTCTCGGCGGCGCCCATCAGGGGTGCGCAGCGGCGAAGCACCTCGACACCGCCGCCACCGGGGAGATGGACGTCGAGGAGGACGACCTCGGGGCGGGTCGCCGTGATGACCGTGACCGCCTGGTCGACGTCGGCCGCCTCGCCGACGACCTCGACGCCGGTCTCCTCGGTGCGGCCGATCTCCGCCTGTACGCCGGTGCGGAACATCCGGTGGTCGTCGACGAGCACGACTCGTACCCGGCGCTCCGGGCTCTCGTGGCCCCCGGTCGCCTCACTGGTCCCGTTCATCGCTCGTCCTCTCCATCTCCAGCTCGACCTCGGTGCCCCCGCCGGGCACCGAACGCAGCCGGGCGGTACCGCCGTTGCGCTGCATCCGGCCGATGATCGATTCTCGTACGCCCATTCTGTCCCCCGGTACGGAGTCCAGGTCGAATCCCGGGCCCCGGTCGCGCACGGAGACGAAGACCGTGCGGCCCTCGACCTCCGCGTAGACCTGGACGGCGCGGCCCTCGCCACCGTACTTGGCCGCGTTGACCATCGCCTCGCGTGCGGCCTGCATCTGCGCGGCCAGCTTCTCGTCCAGCGGGCAGTCGCCGACCACGACGACCTCCAGCGGCACGCCGTGCTTGTCCTCGACCTCGGCGGCGGCCCGTTTGACCGCCTCGGCCAGGGTCTCGGGCTCGTCGTCCTCGTCCTTGCCGGTGCCCTCGGGGTTGTACAGCCAGTTGCGCAGCTCGCGCTCCTGGGCGCGGGCCAGCCGGCGGACCTCGCCGCCGTCGTCGGCGTTGCGCTGGATCAGGGTGAGGGTGTGCAGCACGGAGTCGTGGACGTGGGCGGCGACCTCGGCGCGCTCCTGGGCGCGGATGCGCATGAGCCGTTCCTCGGAGAGGTCCTGCGTCATGCGGACGAGGTAGGGGCCGGCGAGGAGGGCGATGCCGGTGAGCACGGCGATGGCCGCGGTGAGCACGTTGCCGAGCTGGGCGGCGGAGCCGCGGACGACCATGAACGCGGCGAGGCCGAGGCCGACCAGGGCGACCCCGGCGAGGGCGCGGGCCAGGTGCAGGACGCGGCGGCGGCTGCCGACCTCCATCCAGCGGGCACGGCGGGCGTTGTCCGCCTGGCGCCACACCAGGACGGAGCCGGCGCCGATGAGGAGGCTGGGCCAGATGTAGCGGTCGGCCTTGCTGCCCATGTCGACGTTGCCGACGAAGACGGCGGCGCCGACGAGCAGCGCGATGAGGGCGAACACCTGGCCCTTGTCGGGCTTGCGGAGCCTGCGGGTGCCGTCGGGGGCGGTCTCGAAGACGGACCGGGGTCCGTCCACGCCGCCGACGCCGAGCGGGACCACGATCCAGAACACCGCGTACAGCAGAGCGCCGAGACCGTCCGCGAAGAACAGGCCCAGGAAGACGAACCGCAGCCAGGCGACCGGCAGTCCGAGATGCCCGGCGAGCCCGCGCGCCACTCCGCCCAGCAGCCGGCCGTCGGCGCTGCGGTACAGCTTGCGCAGCGGGGGCTCCTCCGGGTCGGCGGCGTGGGAGCTTGTGGCTCGGGCGGTGGCGGCTGGCATGACCCGATCGTCACATGCCCGTACGGGCGGGGGCATCAGGGAGGGCCCCCAGTTCGACCCTGAGACGCCCGGGACGGCGTGCGGGCGGGGGCGGGACGGGCGGCCCGGTGTCCCTGAGAACCTGGTGGACCAATATCAGGGACCGGCCAGGGTCGGGGCGGGTGCCGGAGGGGCGCGGGGCCCGTCACCATGGAGCCATGACCGTTCCCCAGGACGCGCCGCCCGGCGCCGCACCGCCTTCCGCCCCCGCTCCGCGCCTGCACCGCAGCCCGCGGCACAAGGTGGTGGCCGGGGTGTGCGGCGGGCTCGGCCGGTACTGCGACGTCGATCCGGTGATCTTCCGGATCGTGCTCGGGGTGCTCTCCGTGACCGGTGGCTTCGGGCTGATCTTCTACGGCTTCGCCTGGCTGCTGATCCCGCTGGAGGGTGAGGAGGAGAACGAGGCGCGCAGGCTGCTGTCGGGGCGCGTCGAGCTCGCGTCGCTGAGCGCGATGCTGTGCGCGCTGATCGGCTGCGGTCTGTTCCTGTCGATGCTGGGCAACGGCGGCACGCTCGCCTTCTCCGCGATGCTGTCGGTCGCGGTCCTCGGCTTCTCCATGTGGACGCAGGCGCGCAAGAAGGCGGGGCCCGAGGATCCGCTGCACCAGGCGGCAGCGCAGGCGGCGTCGGACGCGCCGCCCGAGGTCAAGGCGCCGCCGACCCTGTCGTGGCCGTCCTGGTGGCGCGACCCGATCATCAAGGACGGGTCGACGGGCAAGGTGGCGATCGGCTATCTGTGGGGGCCTGTGGACACGGCGGTCCCCGGGGAGCCGCGCGGGGCGACGCCCGACGCGCCGTTCCGTCCGCCGCCGCCCCGGTCCCGGGAGATCCGTGGTCCGCGGTCCATAGCCGGCCCGGCGTTCCTGACCGCGCTGCTGGCCGGCGGCCTCGGCACGGGGCTGAGCTGGGACTCCCAGCCCCTCGGCACGAGCCTGCAGATCGGGTTCGCCGCCGCGCTCGCGGTGTTCGGTCTCGCGATGCTGATCAGCGCGTTCGTCGGACGGACCGGTTTCGGCACACTGCTGCTGGCGATGATCACGGCCGGACTGCTGCTGGGCGCGGCCGAGCTGCCCAAGGACATCAGCACGCACTGGGTGCGCGAGGAGTGGCGTCCGGCGACCGTCGCAGCGGTGCAGCCGCGTTACGCGGTGGGCTCGGGGCAGGCCGAGCTGGACCTGACCCGGATCACCGTGCCGAAGGGCGACACCGTGCGGACCCGGGTGGAGGCCCGTGCGGGCCGGGTCCTGGTACACGTCCCGCCGGAGGTCACCGTCCGGGTGCACGCGCGGACCCGGGTCGGCGCGCTCGTCCTGGTGGACGGGCACAGCAAGGGGGACCTGGACATCCGCACCTCGCAGGACGAGCGCCGGACGCTGGCGCCGACCGGGGACGGCGCCCCGGGCGGCACGATCGAGCTCGATCTGGAAGTGGACTACGGACAGGTGGAGGTCAACCGTGCCGCGTCATGAGTTCCGGCCCGGCCGGGCCGTCGCGGGCCTGGTGATGCTGGCCCTGGCCGCCGGATACACGACGGACGCGGCGGGCTTGTGGGACGCCCCGCCGCAGTTCTTCGTCGCGCTGTTCGCCGGCGGCCTGTGGACGGCCGCCTGGGTCACCTGGATCGGCTACCGGATCCGTCGCCGGCGCGCCGTGAGGAGGGCGTCCAGGGAGAGCGAGGCGGCCCCGCCCAGCAGCAGCGGGAGCCAGGCCATGAGATAGATCAGGTCGTTGCCGAGGTAGTACGGGGAGACCTGCCAGCTGACGGTCAGCCACAGGCTCAGCGAGATCAGGGCGCCGCCGAGCGCGGCGATCCGGGTCCAGAGGCCGAGGAGGGTGCCGATCCCGACGGCCAGCTCTCCGATGGCGATGGCGTACCCGAAGCCGGCGGGGCTGTGGAGGGCCAGGTCGACGAGGCCGGGGATCGCGGCGGAGTCGCGGACGGCGTGCATCTGCTCGCCGACCGATCCGGGGCCGTCGGCGTGGAAGAACGCGTTGTCGGTGAGCTTGTCGAGCCCCGCGTAGAGGAAGGTGACGCCGAGGAAGATCCGCAGCGGCAGCAGGGCGTGCTCCCGCGCCAGGTCCCGCAGGCTCCTGGCCTCGCCGAGGCCCCGCCCGTTACCGCCGTACCCGTACATGCTGCTTCCGCCTTCCGCCGCCGTGCCGTGCCGTCCGTGGCCGTGCCGTGCCGTCCGTGGCCGTGCCGTGCCGTCGTGCGGCACTCCGGCCGCTGCCACCGGACCGTACGGCCCGTCACCCGACCTTACGTACGAACCCGGCGGAAGGGACCGGCGCGGTCGGGTTCACAGGGAAGGAGGCACCCGCGTGGTCCGAGTGCGTACGACGGGGAGCCTCGGCGCGCCCGCCGGTCGCCGCCCGCCGGTCGGTGGCGTCGGTCGGTGCCGCCAGGCGATGCTGTCGATCGGGGCCGCCGGCCCGTGCCGCCAGTCGGTGGCGTCGATCGGGGCGGCCGGCCCGCGCCGCCGGGCGATGCCGTCAGTCGATGCCGTCAGTCGATGCCGTCAGTCGATGCCGTCAGTCGGTGCCGTCAGTCGGTGACGTCGATCGCGACGCGGTTGGACTCCGTGCCCGCGGCCGTCACGACCTGGACCTCTACCACGCCCGGCTCGACCTCCACCGGTACCGGCACGGTGAGCAGCGTGTCGGAGGGGTTCGCGAAGCCGCCGGTGACCGGGACCAGCGGGACGTGGACGTGCACGGAACCGATCCGCACGACGACCCGCGCCAGCCGGTCCGGGGCCCCGGCGCCGGGCGGCACGAAGCCCGCGCCCCGGATCTCGATGTCGTCGCCGGTGCGGATCGGCGCGTCCAGGTCGCCCGCCTCCCGGGACCGGACGACCGAGAGCACGACGGGCCGGCCGCCCTCGCCGTACTTCCCGGTGAAGTAGACGGCCGCCGACACGGCCACCAGGAGGGCGAGGCCCCACGGCAGGTCGGGCAGCTGCTCGGGCTTGCGGGCGAGGCGGACCGCGGCGAACACCACCGCGACCGTGGACACCAGCACGTACTGCACATCCGTGAAGCCGCCGCGCCCCGAGTCGTCGGTGAGCAGGTCCGCCGCGCGCGGCCGGTCGGCCCGCAGTTTCTGGAGCCGCCCGGACAGCACCCGCACGCTCACCACCCGGCGGACGGCCACCGCCACGGCGCACACCAGCGCGAGGACGGACACCACTCCGGCGCCGCGTGCCAGGTCCAGGCCCTCGATCAGCTCGTCGCGGCGGGCGTGCCCGGAGGCGGCGGCCAGTTCGAGGGCGAGGACGAGCACGGAGAAGACGGCGAGCAGCACCCAGGACGCGGCGACCGCGCGGGAGGTGGAGAGCCGGTTGTCCTCGCCGATCAGCGGCGCGAGGAGGCCGCCGCGCGCCCGGTGGACGTGGGCGGCGGCGGTCAGCAGCCCGGCCGTGACCAGGCCGGCGAGCAGTCCGGCGGTGCGGGCATGGGTCCAGCCCGCACCGATCGCGGTGGCGGCCTGGGCGAGGACCAGCGCGGCGAGGCCGCCCCAGACGACCAGCAGGGTGCGCTGCCACACCCGGTACAGCCAGGCGTCCCCGGCCTCGCGGCCCCGGTCGGCCACCTCGCGGGCGGATTCGGTGAGTTCGTCGGAGACCCACTGCCGGGTCGCGGACGCGGACTGGGCGACCCCGGCGGGCAGCCCCTGTCCCGCGGCGAACTCGTCCCGCTTCGCCAGGAAGGCGGCCACCGCGCGCCGGTGTCCCTGGCGCGCCCCGTGCGGGCAGTCGCCGCAGGTGCAGCCACCACCGTGCGCGCCCTGTCGTGCCTCGTCCAACGCCACGGAGAACGCCGCCCTTTCCCGCCCCTGTTGCCGCCATCGGCCGGCCAACTCATGTGTGATCGCTGCGAATTGTGCCGTACCGGGCCGGTGGTTGCCGCATCGGGGCGCACCGGGCGGGCCTGTTCGTCAGAACGTTCGAGCGATACGGCGCCAGAGGGGCTGGTAGTTGATCCAGGCGACGAGGTCGCTGCCGAGCTGTTCGCGGGTGGCGACCGCGTCCCGGTGCTCGATCGGCACGGGTTTCCCGGCCGCGCGGGCGGCCAGCTGGATGCGGCAGGACCGTTCCAGCGCGAGGAACCACCAGGCCGCCGCGTCCACCGAGTCCCCCACGGTCAGCAGCCCGTGGTTGCGCAGGATCAACGCCTTGCGGCCGCCGAGCGCGGCGGCGATCCTGCGCCCCTCGTCCTCGTCCACCACGACCCCGGTGTACGCGTCGTAGAGCGCGTGGTCCTCGTAGAAGGCGCAGGACTCCTGGGTGATCGGCTCGACCGGTTCGCCCAGCGCGGCCAGCGCCCCGCCGTGCTCGGTATGGGTGTGTGCGACGGCCACGACGTCCGGGCGGGCCAGGTGGGCCTGGGCGTGCACCGTGAACGCCGCCTGGTTGACGTGGTGGCGGCCCTCGACGACCTGGCCCTCGGCGTTGGCCAGGACCAGGTCCTCGGGGCGCAGCTCGTCGAACGGGACGCCGAACGGGTTGACCCAGAAGCAGGAGGTGAACTCCGGGTCCCGTGCGGTGATGTGGCCGGAGACGCCGTCCTCGTACCCGTAGGAGCCGAACAGCCGCAGCGCGCCGGCCAGCCGCTCCTTGCGGTGGGCGCGTTCCTCCTCGGGCGTCCCGTGGACGGGCGGCATCGCGAAGTGCAGCTGCTCGACGGGCAGCGGCGTGGGCTCGGGCATGGCGACTCCTCGGGGGCTCCCAGGGCATTCCGTCGGAAGCTACCGCCGGTCACCCCCGGTGGCCAGGGAGATCCCGCGCGGATTCCGTACGGATACGGCCCGCGCACACGGCCCTCACGCCCCGGCTGGACGCCCAAACGCAGCGGTGTACCGGTGCCCAGGCGCACCGGTGCTCAGGCGCTCAGGCGCTCAGCACGAGATAGGCGAGGCCGAACGTTCCCCGGTAGCCGCCGTAGTAGCCGGTGCGCCGCTCGTCGACGGCGGCGACGACCCCGTCGTGCAGGCGGTGGTCCGGGTGCGCCAGCGCCCAGCGCTCTCCGCGGCCGATGTTGGCGTCCGACTCGAAGAGGTCCCATTCGCGCCGGTCGGCGGCAGTCACCTGGAGCGGTCGCAGTCCGGCGGCCTCGGCCTGCCGGATCAGGTCGAGCAGCGAGCCGAAGTCGCCGGGTTCGGCGCCGAGCCCGGCCAGGGCGCGTTCGTCCGGCTCCCGCTCCCAGAAGCCCTCACCGAACAGCACCCGCCCGCCGGGCCGTACGGTCGCCCGCAGCGCGGCCAGTGCCTCGGCGGTCCCGCCGGGCCAGGCGTGCGAGGCGCCGATGGACACGGCCAGGTCGTAGTCCTTCTCCGGCCACTCGGCGGCCGGCACCTCGTGGAACCGTACGCGCTCCGCGAGGCCCCGCTCCTCCGCGAGCGCGCGGCCTCGTGCGACGGCCTCCGGGTCGGTCTCGACGCCGTCGCCCGTGCTGCCGGGCGCCGACTCCACGAGGCGCATCAGCAGCTCGCCCCAGCCGCTGCCGAGGTCGGCGATCCGCGCACCGGGCGCGGGGGCGCAGGCGGTGATCAGTTGGGCGGCGTGCTCGTTGGAGAGGGGGGTGTTCCAGGTCAGGCGGTCGTTGTGGGCGGCGGACATCAGGGCGCGGATCTCTTCGGCGGACATGAGGGCGGAGCCTGTCACGGGCGCCTCGGCGCGCGCCATGCGTTTTCGGGCGCGCGTGGGTGGGGTGCGCCTGCGGCGGGCCTGGTCCCCTACCCGCCCCTTCCCGAAACCGGGGCTCCGCCCCGGACCCCGCTCCTCAAACGCCGGAGGGGCTGGGTGGGGCGGAGGGGCCGGGTGAGGTTTGGGTGTGGCGGAGGGGCTACACAGGACGATGCCGCCGCCCGGTTCGTCGGGCGGCGGCATCGTCAGCGGGCTGCTGGGAGGGTCACTCCCACTCGATCGTCCCCGGCGGCTTGCTCGTCACGTCGAGCACCACGCGGTTGACGTCGGCGACCTCGTTGGTGATGCGGGTGGAGATCTTGGCGAGGGTCTCGTACGGCAGCCGGGACCAGTCCGCGGTCATGGCGTCCTCGGAGGAGACCGGGCGCAGCACGATCGGGTGGCCGTAGGTGCGGCCGTCGCCCTGGACGCCGACGCTGCGGACGTCCGCGAGCAGGACCACCGGGCACTGCCAGATGTCGCGGTCCAGGCTGGCGGCGGTCAGCTCCTCGCGGGCGATGGCGTCGGCCTCGCGCAGCAGGTCGAGCCGGTCCTTGGTGACCTCGCCGACGATGCGGATGCCGAGGCCGGGGCCGGGGAAGGGCTGGCGCTGGACGATCTCGTCGGGCAGGCCGAGCTCCTGGCCGACCATCCGGACCTCGTCCTTGAACAGCTGGCGCAGCGGCTCGACGAGCTCGAACTCGATGTCCTCGGGGAGGCCGCCCACGTTGTGGTGGGACTTGATGTTGGCGGTGCCGGTGCCGCCGCCGGACTCCACGACGTCCGGGTAGAGCGTGCCCTGGACGAGGAAGGCGACCTCGGGGCCGTCCTCCTGGAGGATCTCCAGCTGGGCCTGCTCGAAGACGCGGATGAACTCGCGGCCGATGATCTTCCGCTTCTGCTCCGGGTCGGACACGCCTGCCAGGGCGTCGAGGAAGCGCTTCTCGGCGTCGACGACCTTCAGCTTCGCGCCGGTCGCGGCGACGAAGTCCTTCTCGACCTGCTCGGTCTCGCCCTGGCGCATCAGGCCGTGGTCGACGTACACGCAGGTGAGCTGGGAGCCGATGGCCTTCTGCACGAGGGCCGCGGCGACGGCGGAGTCCACACCGCCGGACAGGCCGCAGATGGCGCGCTTGTCCCCGACCTGCGCGCGGATCGCGGCGACCTGCTCCTCGATCACGTTGCCCGTGGTCCAGGTGGGCTCGATGCCCGCGCCCCGGTACAGGAAGTGCTCCAGGACCTGCTGGCCGTGCGTGGAGTGCATGACCTCGGGGTGGTACTGGACGCCGTAGAGCTTCTTCTCGTCGTTCTCGAAGGCGGCGACCGGGACGACGTCCGTGGACGCGGTGACGGTGAAGCCCTCGGGGGCGGCGGAGCAGGCGTCGCCGTGCGACATCCACACCGACTGCTCGTCCGGGGTGCCCTCGAAGAGGGTCGAACCGGACTTCGAGACGGTGAGCGGGGTGCGGCCGTACTCGCGGGCGCCATTGTCGTCGACGGTGCCGCCGAGCGTCGTGGCCATCAGCTGGAAGCCGTAGCACATGCCGAAGACGGGGACCCCGGCCTCGAACAGCGCGCGGTCCAGCGAGGGCGCGCCCTCGGCGTACACCGAGGAGGGGCCGCCGGACAGGATGATCGCCCGCGGGTTCTTGGCCAGCATCTCGGCCACCGGCATCGTGGACGGCACGATCTCGCTGTAGACCCGGGCCTCACGGACGCGGCGGGCGATGAGCTGGGCGTACTGCGCGCCGAAGTCGACAACCAGGACCACGTCGGTGGTGGTGTCGGGGGCGGCGGGGGGTGCTGCTGGCACGGGCGGCCTTCCGGCGGTGGAGAGGGGTCGGTCCTCCAATTCTACCGGCGGCCGGAAGTGACCTGCCCCGGCCACGGGCGCCCGGCGACGGACGTGGGCCGTCTCACGATCCGGGCCCGCCGTGAGCAAGGGACGGGGCCGTCTCACGATCCCGGCCCGCCGTGAGCAAGGGACGGGGACCGTCTCACGATCCCGGCCCGCCGTAAGCAAGGGACGGGGGTCGTCTCACGATCCGGGCCCGCCGTGGGCCCGGGGCCGGGTGGGGCCATACTGTCCCCATGCGTCAGCACACGACCTTCGTCTTTACCTATGGCATCCGGCCCGCCGGCTGCCATGGTCGTGCTGCTTGAGCAACTGACAAGCAACGTTCCAGGCGCCCCGGGCCGACAGGCCCGGGGCGTTCTGGCGTTCCGGGCCCGTCGGCCTCCGGGGAGCCGCACCCCACCGGGAGACCCGACATGAGCAGCACCAGCACCCCCGCCGCCAGGACCGCCGTGGAGACGAACGGCACCCCCGCCGCCAGGACCGCCGTCGACGCGAACAGCACCGAGGTGACCGGCGCCCGCACCGACGAGGCCGCGTCCCTGATCGGCGACGCCCGTACCCGTATCGACACGCTCGACGACCGGATCATCGGGCTCGTCCAGGAGCGGATGGCCGTCTCGGCGGTGATCCAGGAGGCCCGGATGACCTCGGGCGGCCGCCGGGTCAATCTGTCCCGCGAGATGGAGATCCTGGGCCGCTACCGGGACGCGCTGGGCAAGCCGGGCACCCCGCTGGCGATGACGCTGCTGGAGCTGTGCCGCGGCCGGGTCTGACCCGGGGCGCGTCCCCAGGGCTGTAGGGGCGTATCCCAGTTCGGGCGGAGTCTCACCCGTACGGCGCGTGACCGGGCCCGGCGCGGGTTCGTTGGTCCCGTTGTCCGTGCCAGCCAGGGGCGGCTCTCGATGGAAACCACGCGTGGCTCCGCCGGGGTGTGTGGCGTACCGCGTGTACGCCGTGGGACCGCGCACCGGCGTGCGTGACCGGTCGGCAGGGGACAGCAGCCCGGTCACTCGGAGGGACCCTCGGTCCTTCCAGGAACGGCCGGCTCCGGGGACGCCCGGGGCCGGCCGTTCTTCCGTGGGGGGCCTCAGCGCGTCGCGCGCCGCCGCGACACCGTGAACAGGACGCCGCCCGCGACCAGTGCGGCCAGCGCGGCGGCGGAGGCCCCGAGCGCGACGGTCCCCGTGGAGGCGAGCGCACCGCCGGAGCCGGTGGAGCCCGAGGTGCCCGACGAGGACGCACCGCCGGAGACGGCACCGGAACCACCGGAGCCGGAACCGGAGCCGGAACCGGAACCACCGGAACCACCGGAGCCGCCGGCGGAACCGGAACCGCCGCCCGTGTCCGTCGAGCCGCCGGAACCGGACTGGCCCCTCGCGGCGCCGGTGTCCTCGCCGTTCAGCTCCACGTTCGCCCTGTTGTTGGCGGGCACGGGGTCGAAGGGCAGCGCGGGGGCCTGGAGGTGGGTGTTGCGGACGACGACCGCGCCGATCGCCCCGGCCTCCACCGTGACGATCTTCAGCCGGAACGGCAGGGCGAAGTCCGCGTCCTCGCGTACGGACATGGGCGTGGAGCAGAAGTAGCGCCGGGCGTTCGTCTGGTCCTCCAGGTAGCCGCCGTCCTTGGTCACGCCCCGGCAGATGTCCGGCTTGGAGACCACGCGGGAGCCGTCGGGCACGGTGAAGTCGACGGTCGCGACGTCCTCGCCGGAGCGGATGTACCCGATCCAGGCGGGCCCCCGGTTCCGGAAGCCCAGGGTCACGCCGACGGTGTCACCCGCCTTGCCGCCGGCCTGGCCGCCGTAGGCCGCGAAGTCGGCGGTGTTCGCGGTACGGAAGTCGGCCTCCTGCTGGTTGTCGCCCGGCTCCAGGTCGGCCGAGCGGACCGCCGGGGCCCTGCCCAGGGACAGCGTGGCGCCCTTGCCGGGGCTGAAGTGCGCCCCGGCCCGCTGCGCCGCGCGGGCGTCGGTGTCGTCCTCGTTGATCCGGTAGATGAGGGTGTCGTAGAACGCGCGGCCGGTGGCCCGCAGCACCGGCGGCTCGGCGAGCGTGTAGGTGGCGCCGGGCTCGAAGCTGCCGGGGAAGGTGCACAGGGCGGTGGTCCAGGCGCCGGGGCTGCCCATGCCCCCGTCGTCCTCGCTGTACTCGCAGTTCTGGTACCGCTCCGTGAACGCCAGGCCGCGTGTGTTGCGCAGGGTGAGCAGGACGCCCCGGGAGGCGCGGGTGCCGTTGTTGGTGAAGGTGACGGGGACCGGCTGGGTGTCGCCGGGCTTCAGCTCCGTTTTGAACGGCAGCGGCTTCATCGACAGGTCGGGCCCGCCGATCGACACGTGCGCGGTGAACGGCCGGAAGGTGGCGCCCTCCGCCTCGGCGGTGACCTCGATGGCGCCGGAGTCGCCTTCCTCGCTGCCCCGGGCGGCGGTGACCTCCAGCTCGGCGAGGGTGCTCAGGCCGGGATACACCCCGTAGTCGTGGCAGACGGCGCTGGTCCCGGTCCGCTCGCAGTCCGCGCCGCCGCCCTCGCCGAAGGCCACGTCCGCGACACCGGCCAGCTTCCCGAAGTCGAAGCGGACGGTGTACTCGCCCTCGAAGGCCCCGTTCTCCTCGTCCTCGGACGGGTTGGTGACCGTGAGGCCGAGGCTCGCCTTCTGCGGGGAGCCCGACGCCGGATACGGGTGCAGGGCCGTCTCGGCGGGGCCGCCGAGCGTGAACTCGGGGTCGGCGGCCTGCGCCGGACCGGCCGTCGTGAGCATGCCGGCGGCCAGCAGGCCGGCCGAGGCCAGGACGCCCATCGCACGGCGGAACGGAATCGCGCTTCTCATCTCGGGCCCTCTGGGGTCGTCGGGAGCTGTGTGACCGCTGTGGCAGCGACAGGGGGTACGACCGGGGGCGGGCGGGAAAAGTTGCCCGGGACGAGATCACGGATCGAGCACGACGGACGGAGCGAGCGTGGAGTGATCCACCTCACATAAGAATTTCGTGAGTGCGAGGACAACCATGGGGGCGTCCGGCAGGTCATGCATGCGGAACACCGGTTGTCGGTTGTTGTACGACGGACCGGTTACAGCGTGAGGGGCTGCACTGGGAGGGGGGTGCAGCCCCTTCTGCTGTGCCTACGCCTTCTCGGGCGCCTTCGCCGACGTCTTCTCGGCCGCCGCCTTCTCCGCCTTCTTCGCCGCCTTCTTCGGCGGTATCGCCGGCATCCCCAGGAACGGCAGCCTCAGCGCGCCGAACGCCTCCTTCGGGACCGCCGGGGCCTGCGGTTCCACCGCCGCCAGCCGCTCGTACGCCTCGCCCTGCGCCGGGCGCGGGTCCGGCTCGCCCTTGTTGGGCCAGAACGACATGGCGCGCTCCGCCTGGGCGGTGATCGTCAGCGACGGGTTGACGCCGAGGTTCGCGGAGACCGCCGAGCCGTCGACGACCGAGATACCCGGGTGCCCGAACAGCCGGTGGTACGGGTCGATGACGCCCTCCTCCGCACGGGCGCCGATGGGGCAGCCGCCGAGGAAGTGGGCGGTGAGCGGGGTGCCCATCAGCTCGCCGATGTTGGACCCGGGGAAGCCGTTGATCTCGTCCGCGAGCAGAGACGCGCTCTGGGTCGCCTCGGCTATCTGCGTCGGGTTGGGCGCGCCGTGGCCCTGACGGGCGGTGAGCAGGCCCTTGCCGATGCCGCTGGGCTTGCGGTACGCGGTCAGGGAGTTGTCGAGCGACTGCATGACGAGCCCGATGATGGTCCGCTCCGACCAGCGCCGGTTGGAGAGCGAACGGACGGCGAGCGTGGGGTGCTTGGCCAGGTTCCCGAACCAGGCGAGAACCCGGTGGGTGCTGAACGGGACCTGGAGGATGGTCATGCCGCCCATGGCGTTGGAGCCCTTGCCGTAGCGGACCGGCTCGATGTGCGTGTTCGCGTCGGGGTGGATCGACGAGGTGATGGCGACGCCCTTGGTGAAGTCGGGCTTCGTCCCGTGCTTCTTGCGGTAGCGCCGGTCGGAGGTCTGCGCGCCGACGAGCCCCTCGGAGTTGGTACGGGTCAGCTCGCCGAGCTTCGCGGAGATCCGGGGCAGCAGCCCCTTGTCCTTCATCGTGTGCAGCAGGGTCTGGGTGCCGTACGTGCCCGCGGCGACGACCACCTTGCGGGCGCGCAGCGCGGTGGGCTTCGCCTTCTTCCGGCGGTCGGTGGGCACGGTGGCGACGCGGTAGCCGCCGTCGGGGTGCTCGGTGACGCCGATGACGGAGGTCATGGGGTGGATGACCGCGCCGGCCTTCTCGGCGAGGTGGAGGTAGTTCTCGTTGAGGGTGTTCTTCGCGCCGTGACGGCAGCCCGTCATGCACTCACCGCACTCGGTGCAGGCCTTGCGGGCCGGGCCCGCGCCGCCGAAGTACGGGTCCGCGACCGTGCCCCCGGGCTTCGCGGTCGCCGTACCGTCCGCGTCCTCGCCGTCACCGAAGAAGACGCCGACCGGGGCGAGGTGGAAGGTGTCGCCGACGCCCATGGCCTCGGCGGTCGCCTTGAGGTGGACGTCGGAGGGGGTCGTCGTGGGGTTGAGCCGGACCCCGAGCATCCGCTTCGCCTGGTCGTAGTACGGCTTCAGCTCGTCCTGCCAGTCCGTGATGTGCGCCCACTGGCGGTCCTCGAAGAACGGCGCGGGCGGCACGTACAGCGTGTTGGCGTAGTTGAGCGAGCCGCCGCCCACCCCGGCGCCGGCCAGCACCATCACCTTGCCGAGCAGGTGCACGCGCTGGATGCCGAAGAGGCCGAGGGCGGGCGCCCAGAGGTAGTTCTTCAGGTCCCAGGAGTTCTTCGGCAGGGTGCCCGGGGTGAAGCGGCGGCCCGCCTCCAGGACGCCGACCCGGTACCCCTTCTCGCTCAGCCGCAGCGCCGAGACCGCACCGCCGAAGCCCGAGCCGACGACGATCACGTCGTAGTCGTACGCGGCGTCGTCGTCGGCCGCACCGGCCGGCCGGTCCTGATTCTGGGCAGGGCTGTCCTGGGACATGGCACTCCTCGGTACGAAAAGGACAGAATTGATGCGGTGCGCGGGAGCTGAGAGGCCGTCAGCGCAGGCGGAAGGCCTTCATCGCCTTCAGACTGCGGCTCATGAACGCCGCGTACTTCTCGTCGTCCATCCCGAACGACGGGGCCAGCGGGATCAGCCGCTGCTGGGCGACGGTCTGCGCCTCGGTGTACTTGAGGATGCCCTCGGAGCCGTGGCGGCGGCCGAGACCGGAGTCCTTCATGCCGCCCATCGGGGACTGCACGCTGCCGTACGCGGGGGCGTATCCCTCGTTGATGTTGACCGTGCCGGTGCGCAGCCGGGCGGCGACGCGATGGCCCCGCTTGGAGTCCTTGGTCCAGACACTGGAGTTCAGGCCGTACGGGGTCGCGTTGGCGAGGTCCACGACCTCGTCCTCGTCGCGGAAGCGGTAGACCGAGACGACCGGGCCGAAGGTCTCCTCGGTGCAGACGGCCATGGGCGCCTGGACGCCGTCCAGGATCGTCGGCTCGTAGAAGAGCGGGCCGATGTCGGGGCGGGCGACCCCGCCGGCCACCAGCTTGGCGCCCTTCTCGACGGCCTCGGCGACATGCCGGCTGACGGTCTCCAGCTGGCGTTCGCCCACCAGCGAGCCCATGTCGGCGCCGTACGCGAGGGAGTTGCCGAGCCGCATCGCCTTCGTACGGGCGGCGAACCGCTCCACGAAGTCGTCGGCGACCGACTCGTGGACGTACAGCCGCTCGATGGAGATGCAGAGCTGGCCGGCCGAGGAGAAGCAGGCGCGGACGGCGCCGGCGGCGGCCTTCTCCACGTCGGCGTCCGCCAGGACCAGCATGGCGTTCTTGCCGCCGAGCTCCAGCGAGACGCCGACGAGCCGGGCCGCCGCGCCCTGGGCGACCTCGCGGCCGGTGCGGGTGGAGCCGGTGAACGAGACGTAGTCGGCGTGCTTGACGACCTCGGGGCCGACGACGGGTCCGTCACCGAGGACGACCTGGAACACCTCGGCCGGGAGCCCCGCCTCGATCAGCAGGTCACGCGCCCACAGCGCGGTCAGCGCGGTCTCGGTGTCGGGCTTCATCACCACGGCGTTGCCGGAGACGAAGGCGGGCAGCGCGTCGCCGACGGACAGCTCGAAGGGGTAGTTCCACGGGGCGATCTGGCCGACGACCCCGCGCGGCTGGCGCAGCTCGGTGACCTTGGTGAGGGTCGGCACCACACCGGTGTGCCGCTTCGGCTTCAGGTACGCGGACGCCCTGCGCCCGTAGTGCCGGGCGGCCACGGCGACCGCCTGGACCTCCTCGTGGGCGTGCAGCCGGGCCTTGCCGGTCTCCAGCTGGATGAGGTCGAGCACCTCGGACTGGCGGCCGATGACCAGGTCGTGGAAGCGCAGGAGCACGGCGGCCCTGGTCCGGACCGGCAGGGCGGCCCAGGCCGGCTGGGCGGCGCGGGCCCGCTCGAAGGCGGTGGCCACGTCCTCGGGGGTGGACTCCGGCAGGTCCGCCAGCTTCTCGCCGGTGAACGGCGTGTGGTTGGCGGTGCGGCCGGAGCCGACGACGCCGCGCGTCAGCTGGGCGATCACCTCGGGCGTCACGACATCGGCGGCCGTGCGCACGCCCGCGGGCGCGGCGGCCACGGGGTTGGTGCCGACCGCGGCGGCGGAGGGGGACGTGGGGGCCTGCGAGTCCGTCATGAGGGCGAGAGTACGTCGGCCGGAAGGCTTTGGGTACCCGTGGGTAACAGCTTTTCACCGTCTCTCCCGGAGTCCCGCCACACCCGCGCGGACCCGGCCAGTGATCACTGGCACCATAAGCCCTGATCAGGGGCTATCGCTCGCCTCGTGGGCTACTGATCGGCCGGAGGACGCCAGCTGCGGAGGATCGCGTTGAACCGGTCGAGGGTGTCGTCCCAGTCCTCCGCGGGGCCCGTCATATAGAGCGCGTACTCCGGGCCGCCCTCCTTCGCGAAGTACATCTGGTCGATCGCGTGCCGCGCCTCACCGTTGTTCTCGGTCCAGGTGAACTCCCAGATGGACCCCGGGTAGTCGCGGTAGAGGTTGGAGTTCAGCTCCACCCGCCGGTACTCCGGCAGGCGGGTGCTGAGCGACTTCTCCATCCCCGTCATGTGGTCGTAGGAGTTGTCGAAGTCGGGGGCCGGGTCGACGCTGACCCGGAAGTAGTGCACGCCGTCGTCGGGGCTGTAGTCGATGTTGGTCTTGGTGACCTTGCGCTTCCAGCCCTCCGGCAGCAGGACGCTGAACCCGGAGGGGTCCTCCACACGCTGCCAGCCGTCCGGCACCTTCTGCGTCGCCGTGTCCGTCGAGGGCGAGCCCGTCGGGGTCGGCGTGGGGGTCGGCTTCGGCTTGGGCGGCCCCGGCGTGCGGGTGCCTCCCGAGGCCGTGCCGCCGGTCGTGGACCCGGCCGCCTCCGTGCGGTGCGCGTACAGCATCGCGGCGATCCCCGCGCCGCCGCCGAGCACCGCGGCCAGGACGAGGACCAGGACCGTCGTACGCCACCGGCTGCGGCGGGCGGGCGGGGCGGGGGCGGGGGCGGGGGCGGGGGCCGGCACGGGCGCGGGCACCACGGCGGGACCGGGCCGGGGCAGCACGGCGGTGCCGCCGCGCAGCATCTCCTCGGAGACGTGCTGCGTCGGGACGAACGCCTGGGCGTCCCGGGGCCTACGGCCCTCCATGGCCTCCAGGAGCATCCGCTCGGTCTCCTCGGCCGACGGGCGGTCCTCCGGCTCCTTGCGCAGCAGCGCGGTGATGACGGGGGTCAGCGCCCCGGCCCTGGCGGGCGGCGGCGGTTCCTCGGTGACGACGGCCTGCATCGTCGAGATGGGGGACGTCCGGCGGAACGGCGAACGCCCCTCGACCGCCGTGTACAGCGTGGCGCCCAGCGACCACAGGTCGGACGCGGGGCCCGGGTCGCCGCCGCGTACCCGCTCGGGCGCCAGATAGTCGATGGAACCGACGAGTTCACCGGTCCTGGTGATGGTGGAGTCGCCCTCTATCGCGGCGATCCCGAAGTCGGTGAGCAGGACCCGGCCGTCCCGGGCGAGCAGCACATTGCCCGGCTTCACATCGCGGTGCAGCACCCCGGCCCCGTGCGCGGCGCGCAGGGCGCCCAGCACGTGCAGGCCGATCCGGGCGGCCTCGCGCGCCTCGATCTCGCCGCCGGACTCCTTCGCCCGGTCGGCGAGCGACGGCCCGTCGACGTACTGCATGACGATCCAGGGCCGGTTGTCGTACTCGACGACGTCATGGACGGTGACCACACCGGGGTGGGTGATCCGGGCCGCCGCGCGGGCCTCCTTCTGGGTCCGCTGGTGCAGCACGATCCGGTCCGCGTCGGCCACGTAGAGGCCGGCGGTCAGCTCCTTGACGGCCACCGTGCGGTGCAGCACCTCGTCGTGGGCGCGCCAGACCTTGCCCATGCCGCCGCGTCCGAGGACGTCGCCCAGCCGGTACCTCCCGGCCAGCAACAGCCCCGCTTCCGTGCTCTGTGATCGATCCACCTGTGTCCCCGCCCCCGTTGCTTCGGAGGACAGGTTACGGAGGGGACGCGGGGCCACGGAACCTCGCATCGCCCACGAGACCGCACTGTGATGCTTGTCGCCCGGCGGAACGACCCCGGTCTTCAGCCCGTCACGCGGTAGGAGAGACTGGCCTGTTGGTAGATCTCGGTGATCCGGTCGCGCTCGTCCTCGGGGCCGATGACCTGGAGGACGTGGTAGCGCCCGCCGACCAGCATGACGAGGTTGCGGACGTACACCTCGCGGCCGTTGGCGTCCTGCCAGGTGAACTGGCCCTCCGCCATGGCCTGTCGGCCCACGTCCGTGCGGCGCAGCCCGCTCGCCGACGACCAGCTGGAGTCCCGGAACGGCTTCAACTCCGGCTCCTTGTCCCGCTGGTAGTCGAGCGGATCGCTGCCGTTGGCCTTGGCGGTGTCGCGCCCGGGGACGACGAGCACGCTGAAGCCGTCGCTGCCGTAGCGCACCTGACGCTCCGCGTTGACCGGGCTGCGCTGCCAGCCCTTGGGCAGCCCGAGCTCGAAGCCCTCGGAGTCCTTGCGCAGCGTGTACCCGGGCGCGAGCGCGGCGGCGGACCGGCTGGTCTGCGGCTTCTGCGCCCCGGAGGACTTGGCGGGTGACGGCTTCTCCGACGCGCTCGGCGTGGGTTCGGGCGTCGCGGACGCGGGCGGTGCGGACGCGCTACGGGAGGGGGTGGCGCCGGTCCCCCTGTCCTCGCCGTCCTCCCCGGACTTGGGCATGAACATCACCGCGTACGCGATCGCCCCGACGAGCACCAGCAGGATCAGGACGAGCAGCATCCGGCCCAGCCGGCGCGGTTCCCCGCCCTGCCGGGGGCTCGGTGTGCGCAGCGCCCTGGGCTCGCGGGGCGCCTTCAGCCGCGGCTCGTGGTGCGTGACGGCGGTGCGGTCGACGGCCTCCCGTGTGTGGCGGTGCTTGCCGTGCGCCGCCGCGCCGCGACGGGCGCGCCGCTTGCGGACGAGCTCGCCGCGCCGGCGTACGACGGGCAGCCGCGTGGCGTCCTCGGCGGGCAGCGTCACGACGTCGCGTCCGGCCTCGGGTTCCGGGGCCGACCGTACGAGGGAGCGCAGCCAGCCGCCCAGCTCCTCGACGTCCGGGCGCTCGGTGGGGTCCTGACGCAGCAGCGATTCGACGACCGGGCGCAGCGCCCCGCACTCCTCGGCGAAGGCGGGCGGTTCGCCGCAGACCATCTGGACCAGCTCGGCGGCGTTGTCCTCCGGGTAGGGCGCGTGCCCCTGGACCGCGCGGTAGAGCAGCGCGCCGAGCGCCCACAGGTCGGTGGCGGGGCCGATGGGCGGGGCGAGCTGCCAGTTGCCGTGAACGGCGCCGGCCTGCTCGGGCGCCCAGCGCTCGGTGACCGCGCCGACGACGGCGATCCGCGCCTGCCGCGCCCGCTCGGCGGCGAGGGCGGTGGCGGGGCCCCGGTAGCCGGCTCCGTCCTCGTCGTCGCCGTCCCACCGCCCGGAGGGGGCCGCCTCCGGGCCGGGAGCGTCGTGTCCGGCCGCCCGACGGCCGGGTACCTCGCGTCCGGGTGCCTGACGGCCGGCCGGCGGCAGTTCGGCGCGCCCACCGGGCACGGCACCCCGCCGCGCGGCGTCCGCGCGCAGGGCGTCCCGGGAGCCGCCCGCCGGCACGGGCCGTCCGGGGACGGGGCCGTCGTCCCAGGACCCGGTGAGGTGCAGCCGCCGGGGCGGCGGCCCACCGCCCTCGTCCTCGTCCTCGTCGTCGTCCTCGTCGCCGTAGGAGTAGGCGTCGTACGCCCCCGGCGCGTCGGGGTCCCGCACCCAGCCCCCGGGAAGCTGCGGCAGCTCGGGACGGGGGCGCGGCGGCGTACCGGGGCGCGGTCCGTCGCGCTCCTCGTCACGGGGCGTCTGCGGCAGGGCCTCCCGGGAGTACGGCGCCGTACCGTCCGGCCGCCCCTCGCGGTCCTCGTCGCCGGACGCCTCCGGGAGCGCGGGGCGTGCCTCCCGGTCCGTGCGGCGTTCCTCCTCGCTGATGCGGGCGGCGGCGCGGGCGCCCGCGCGGTACGCGGCGATGGCGCTCGCCCTGGCCCGCGCCGAGGTGTCCGTCCCGGCGTCGGGCAGGGACAGCCCGGCGGGCGGCACCGGCCGGGGCACGGGCCATTCCTCGTCGCCGTACGACCGGGACTCGTCAGAGCGCCCCGCATCGTCGTACGACCCCTCGTCGTCGTACGACCGGGACTCGTCGTACCGCCCCTCACCGCCGTACGACCCCTCGTCGTCGTACGCCCCAGGCTCACCCCCGTACGCCCCCGACTCGATCGCGGCCGGCCCCCGGGACGCGGGCAGCCGGCCCGTGTCGCGGGTCGCGTCCGGGTCCTCGGCGGGCGGCACGTAGGGGCCGGTGGGGCCGGTCTCGACGGCGGGGCCGCCGTAGCCGTCCTCGTCCGGTTCCTCGTCGTCGGGGCGCGGCACCGTGCTGTAGCCGCACAGCGCCTCCTCGGCCGCCCCGGCGGCGAGCCCGGTCAGGACGACGCGTCCGTCGTCGCAGACGAGCACCGTGCGGACGGTGATGTTGCGGTGGGTCCAGCCGTGCGCGTGCAGGACGCGCAGCGCGGTGAGGACGTCGGAGCCGATCTCGGCGGCCCGGTACGGGTTCAGCGGGCGCTCGGCGAGCAGGGCCGCCAGCGGGCGGGACGCGACGAGTTCGCTCACTATCCAGAGCGAGCCCGCCTCCGCGAAGACGTCGAAGACCTGGTCGAGGCGCGGGTGGTCGGGCACCTGGGCCGCCGCCTGGGCGGCCTCGATGGCGCGCCGCACGGCCGGGTCGGCGGGCCGCCGGACGGCGCTCGGCGCGGCGGACGCCCGCCCGTCGCCCTCGACGAACTCCGCGTCCACCACCTCGGGCAGTGGCACCTGCCGGACCAGGACCTCCTGCCCGCTGTAGGTGTCGAAGGCCCGGGTCTCGACGAGTTCATAGGCATCGGACGGGGGCAGCGGAAGGCGGTAGCGGTCGGCAAGCACCCGACCCGCGTAGTCGTCCACGACGCCTCCCCAGAGCGCGCTGTCCCCCGGTCACGAAGACCGCACCGAACTGGTCAATCACAGTCACCTGCGGTGCAATTGACTGCGTGTTTCGGCTGCGTACGGTCTCCGGGCTCTCACCATACGTGGCATGCGGCGGCCGCGCGGCAGGGTCGGCCCAACCCGGCCGCCGGACACACCCCGGACCGTCAGTCGACGGGCTTGAACGTTCCGAACGCCGTCTCGCGGAGCGTCCGGCACTCCTTGCCGTCCCACTCGTCGGCCTTGCAGCTGATCATGATCGCGTACCCGTGGTCGCTGTCCGCCTTGAAGCCCCGGTTGAGCACCCGGACGCGCTGCCCGTGCTGCGTACGCTCGAACTGCCAGTCCGCGACGGTCGGATAGCCGTTGTACTCCACCTCCTTGATGCCGAGGTGGTGATAGTTCGTGCTGGAGGCGGCGACCCCGCCCCGGGCGGAGTTCCACGAGGCGGCGGCGTCGTTGCCGGGCGAGGAGGTGTAGTCGACCTGGAGCCGGGGGAAGCCGCCGTCGGCGTTGTAGATGGCGCCGGCGCCCTGCCCGGACGTGGTGTCGAAGCGGAAGCCCTTGGGCATCGCGATGGAGAAGTGGAACCGCTTGTTGGTGACCGTGCGGTAGCCGGCCGGCACGGCGTCGTCGGCCTTGCCGTCCTTCGCACCGTCCTTGCCCTGCTTGTCCGCGTCGTCGTCCTCGCCCTGGCCGGCGCCCTTGCCCTTGCCCTTGTCCGCGTCCTGGCCGGCGTCCTGCTCCTTGCCGCTGCCGCCCTGCTCGGAGTCGGCCGACCCGGACGAACCGTCGCCGCTCGGTGTCCCGGCGGGCGCGGACGCTCCCGTGCTCTTCCTGCCGGAGTCGTCGGCGGGCGTGTCGTCGCCGCCGAGGGTGAGCGCCAGCACCGTGCCGAGGACAGCGAGCACGATGACGGCCGCGATGATCGCGAGGGTGCGGCGCGGCACCACGTCCGTGAGCGACGCCCGGGGCGCGGTGACCGGCGAGGTGGCCGGGCGCTGCGGCGGTACGGCCCCGGAGGGGGACGCGGCGCCGGGGGCCGCGGTCGGCCGGGCCGGGACGGGCGGTGCGGTGACGGGGGCGGCGGCCGCGCCGGCGGCGGGTGTCGCCTTGGCGTTGCGCACGGAGCGCAGCGCGCCGCGCAGCCGGTCGCCGGGACCGCCGCCCGCCTCACCGGACTTCGCCGGGCCGGCTTCGGCGACGCCCTTGGGCAGCGCCATCACCTGCGTGGCGTCGGCCGGCGGCGGAACCGGGCGCTCCGGCTGCTCGAAGGAGCTGATGACGTCGTTGAGCAGGGCGCGTGCCCCCGCGTCGTCGAGCCGCTGCTCGGGGTCGCGGGCGAGCAGCCCGTAGATGACCTCCTCCAGCGGGCCCGCGTTCTTCGGCGGGTCCACCGGCTCGGTCATCACGGCGGTCAGGGTCGCGATCGCGGAGCCCTTGTCGTACGGCGGGCAGCCCTCGACGCTCGCGTACAGCAGGCCGCCCAGCGACCACAGGTCGGCGGGCGGGCCGGGCTTGTGACCCCGTGCCCGCTCGGGCGAGATGTAGGAGGGGGCGCCGACGAGCATGCCGGTGGAGGTGACCGACGGGTCGCCCTCGACCTGGGCGATCCCGAAGTCGGTGAGCACGACCCGGCCGTCCTCGGCGATCAGCACGTTGGACGGCTTCACGTCACGGTGCAGGATGCCCTCGCGGTGCGCCGAGCGCAGCACGTCGAGGATGGCGAGGCCGACCTCGGCCGCCCGCTTCGGTGTCAGGACACCGTCCTCGCGCACCGCCTCGGCCAGCGACTTGCCCTCGATGAGCTCCATGACGATCCACGGCCGGTCGTCCTCGTCGACCACGTCGTAGACCGTGACCGCGCCGTTGTTCCGGATGCGTGCGATCGCCTTGGCCTCGCGCAGCGTGCGCGTGATGAGACGGCGCTTCTCGTCCTCGTCGATGGCCGAGGGGAACCGCAGTTCCTTGACCGCGACCGTGCGGCCCAGCGTCTCGTCGACGGCACGCCAGACCGTGCCCATACCGCCCCGGCCGAGCACCTCCCCGAGCCGGTACCGCCCCGCAAGGAGCCGTCCGTCCTCGTCCCGTTGGGGCTCCCGTGCCTGCTCCGCCTCCGACATGCGTCCCCTCTGCGATCAACCCGCCCTGGCAGAGCGTTCATTGTCCCTCACCCCGGGACCGGTCCCGGTGCCGGGTCCTGGGCTCGGCCATGATGGGGGCCGAGGCCGTGTCCGTACAGTCCCGCGGTACGCCCGAAGGCCGTGGCCTCGGAAGGGACATACCGTCATGCCGATGCCGAGGGCCGCGCTCGTCACCCTGGTGGTGCTTGCCCTGTGCGGTCTCGGAACGGCACGCATGCCCAGCGAATCACACCTCACCCCCGCGGCGTCGTACCTCCTCCGGTTCACCGTCCAGGGGGGCGCCCCCGACGCGGCGCTGCTCGCGCGCGATCCGGCCCGTTCGCCCCGGGACACCTTCCGTTCGACGGGGGCCGGCATCCGGTACGCGGACCGGTTCCGGGCAGGAAGCGTCACGAAGTCGTTCGTCGCGGTCGTCGTCCTCCAACTCGCGGGCGAGAAGCGGCTGCGCCTGACGGACCCCGTCGAGCGCTTCCTGCCCGGCCTGATCCGGAGGCACGGCAACGACGGCCGTCGCATCACCCTGCGCGCCCTGCTCGGCCACACCAGCGGCCTGTACGACTACACCGCCGACGCCACCGCACGCCCCCTCTCCGCCGAAGCGGCCGTCCGCACCGCGACCGCCCACCGCCCCACGTCCGCCCCCGGCACCTACGCCTACTCCAACACCGACTACGCCGTACTCGGCCTCGTCGTCCGCAGCGTCACCGGTCACGACTACGCGACCGAGATCCGCCGCCGCGTCATCGCCCCCCTCCGCCTCACCGGCACCTCCCTCCCCGGCAACCGCACCACGCTGCCCGCGCCGCACGGCCGGGCCTACTCCCGCGTGGACGGCCGCCTCACCGACGTCACCGAGCTGGACCCGCGCACCGCCGGGGCGGCGGGCGAGCTGATCTCCACGCTCCGGGACCTGAGCCGTTTCTACGCGGCCCTGCTGGACGGACGGCTGCTGAAACCGGCTCAGCTGTCCGCCCTGCTCGACACCTCGGCCGCGCACGGCGCCTACGGCCTCGGCGTCTACCCCGAGCGGCTGTCCTGCGGGGTCACCGTCTGGGGCCACAACGGCCGCATCGCGGGCAGCTACGTCCGCACCGCCGCGACCCGCGACGGCCGCCACACGCTGGCCTACCGCGTCGACACGGACACCCTGACCGGGGCGCATTCCCTGGAATCCGGCCTCCTGGAGGCGGAGTTCTGCCCGGAAGCGGGCTGAACCCCGGGGGCCGGACCCGGGCCCCGGACCCCGGACCCCGGACCCCGGCACAACCCCGTCTCAGAGCGGCACGATGTCCGGCGCCCCCAGCCGGGCCGCGTCCGCCGTCAGGTCGTCCGGCTGGCGCTGCGACTCGCGTTCCGCCTCCACCCGCTTCTCGTAGTGCGCGACCTCCCGGTCGATCTGGCCGGCGTCCCAGCCGAGGACCGGCGCCATCAGCTCGGCGCAGAGCCGGGCCGAGCGGGTGCCCCGGTCGAAGGTCTCGATGGAGATCCGGGTGCGCCGGGTGAGTACGTCGTCCAGGTGACGCGCCCCCTCGTGCGAGGCGGCGTACACGATCTCGGCCTTGAGGTAGTCGTCGGCGGACGGCAGCGGCTCGCCCAGCACGGGGTCGGCGACGATCAGCTCCAGGAGCTCCTCGGTCATCGAGCCGTACCGGTTGAGCAGATGCTCCACCCGGGCGACGTGGAGGCCGGTACGGGCGGCGATCCTGGCCCGTGCGTTCCACAACGCGCGGTAGCCCTCGGCGCCCAGCAGCGGGACGTCCTCGGTGACGCAGTCCGCGACCCGCTGGTCCAGGCCGTGCACCGCCTCGTCCACGGCGTCCTTGGCCATCACCCGGTACGTCGTGTACTTGCCGCCCGCCACGACGACGAGACCGGGCACCGGATGGGCCACGGTGTGCTCGCGGGACAGCTTGCTGGTGGCGTCCGACTCACCGGCCAGCAACGGCCGCAGGCCCGCGTACACGCCCTCGACGTCGTCCCTGGTCAGGGGCGTCGACAGGACCGAGTTCACATGTTCGAGCAGGTAGTCGATGTCGGCGCTGGAGGCGGCCGGGTGCGCCTTGTCCAGGTCCCAGTCGGTGTCCGTGGTGCCCACGATCCAGTGCCGGCCCCAGGGGATGACGAAGAGCACGGACTTCTCGGTGCGCAGGATCAGGCCGGTGGAGGAGTGGATGCGGTCCTTGGGGACGACCAGGTGGATGCCCTTGGAGGCGCGGACGTGGAACTGGCCGCGCTCGCCGATCAGCGACTGGGTGTCGTCCGTCCAGACGCCCGTCGCGTTGACCACCTGTTTGGCCCTGACCTCGTACTCGCCGCCCGCCTCGACGTCCTCCACCAGGGCACCGACGACGCGCTCGCCCTCCCGGAGGAAGCCGGTCACCCGCGCCCGGTTCGCCACCCGCGCGCCGTACGAGGCGGCGGTGCGCACCAGCGTGGCCACATAGCGGGCGTCGTCCATCTGGGCGTCGTAGTACTGCAGGGCGCCCACCAGGGCGTCCCGCTTCAGGGCCGGAGCGACGCGCAGGGCCCGGCGGCGGGAGAGATGGCGGTGCGTGGGCAGGCCCCGGCCGTGCCCGGAGGAGACCGACATCGCGTCGTACAGCGCGACGCCGGAACCGGCGTACAGCCGCTCCCAGCCCTTGTGCTGCAAGGGGTAGAGGAAGGGCACCGGCTTCACCAAGTGCGGGGCGAGCCGTTCGAGGAGCAGCCCGCGCTCCTTCAGCGCCTCCCGTACGAGCGCGAAGTCGAGCATCTCCAGATAGCGCAGCCCGCCGTGGATCAGCTTGCTCGACCTGCTCGACGTGCCGGACGCCCAGTCGCGCGCCTCGACCAGGCCGGTCGAGAGCCCTCTGGTGACCGCGTCCAGCGCCGTGCCGGCGCCGACCACGCCCGCTCCCACGACCAGCACGTCCAGTTCGCGCTCGGCCATGGCGGCGAGCGCCTCGGCGCGCTCCGCGGGTCCCAGTGTCGCTGTCCTCACTGCTGCCTCCCGGTGGATCGGGGTGGTCCGGCACGTAGATGCGGTCCCGACCGTGCGTTCGGGACCCGTGCCCACAGATCGATTCTGTCCGCGCTCGGCGACTTCAGCCACCGCCTGTGGACAACACCCCGACGACAAGGGCCCGACAATGCGACATATAGGTCATATTTACGCCTAACCTGACATAGCGCTGTCCACAGCGGTTGCGCTTTCTGTCTCCTGGTCTTAAGGGAAGGACGGCCACCCACGTGCCCGCAGACCTCGCCGTCATCGGACTCGGCCACCTCGGCCTGCCCCTCGCTCAGGCCGCCGTCCACGCCGGCATCCAGACCATCGGCTACGACACCGACCCCCGGGCCTTCGCGGAGGTCGCCGCCGGCCGTGCCCCGGTCGAGGGTTCGCTCCCGGCGTCCGACATCCGCCGCATGCTCTCCGGAGGCTTCCGGCCCACCACCGACCAGGCCGAGCTGGGCCGGGTCCGCACCGCCGTGATCTGCGCGCCGACCCCGCTCGGCCCCGACCGCGCCCTCGACCTGAGCGCCGTCGGCGACGCGGCCCGCGCCCTGGCCGCCCGGCTGCGCCCGCACACCACCGTGCTCCTCGAATCGGCCGTACCCCCGGGCACCACGGAGAACTTCCTGCTCCCGATCCTGGAGCAGGGCTCGGGGCTGCGCGGCGGGCGCGACTTCCACCTCGCGCACTCCCCCAGCCGGCTCGACCCCGGCAACCGCACCCACGTCTACGCCAACACCCCCAAGGTCATCGGCGGCCTCACCCCCGCCTGCACCGAGTCCGCCGCCGCCTTCTACGGCCGGCTCACCGACAAGGTGGTCCGCGCCAAGGGCCCGCGCGAGGCCGAGATGACGAAGGTCCTGGAGACCAACTTCCGGCACGTCAACATCGCCCTGGTCAACGAGATGGCGGTGCTCTGCCACGACCTCGGCATCGACCTCTGGGACGTCATCCGGTGCGCCGAGACCAAGCCGTTCGGCTTCCAGCCCTTCCGCCCGGGTCCCGGCGTCGGCGGCCACGGCGCCCCGGTCGACCCGGGCCACCTCCCGTACAACAGCCGCACCCCCGGCCCCCCGCTGCGGATGGTCTCGCTGGCGCAGGAGATCAACGACCGGATGCCGCAGTACGTGATCCAGCGCTGCGCCACTCTTCTCAACGAACACGGGAAGGCCGTGCGCGGCGCCCGCATCCTGCTCCTCGGCGTCACCTACAAGCCCGACCTCGCCGACCAGGAGGCCTCCCCCGCCCGCGAGATCGCCACCCGGCTGATGGACATGGGCGCCCAGATCGGCTTCCACGACCCGCACGTCCTGGACTGGCGCGTGCGCCAACTCCCCGTGCCCCGCGCCGATTCGCTCTACGAGGCCGCCGCAGGCGCGGACCTCACGGTGCTGCTCCAGCACCACCGTACGTACGACCTCCAGGGCCTCGCCGTGAAGGCGCAACTCCTCCTCGACACCCGGGGCGCGACCCCCGCCGGAGCCGCGCACCGGCTCTGATGACGGGCCCTCAGCCCAGTTCCCCCAAGGATTCCGGTGG
The DNA here is from genome assembly GCA_036226585.1 of Streptomyces sp. NBC_00708. Classification (GTDB taxonomy): domain Bacteria; phylum Actinomycetota; class Actinomycetes; order Streptomycetales; family Streptomycetaceae; genus Streptomyces. The sequence continues at coordinate 4,357,960 of CP108997.1, read as the reverse complement.
GCCGATGTCGGAACCGGCTGCTAGCCTGCGGCGTCACTCCTCGCACAGCAGTGCGTAGACGTCCCCAGGGGGAGATCCCAGCATGAGCCAGTCCGTACCACCGCCGAACCAGCCCTACGGCGGTCAGCCCCAGGGCGGCAACCCGTTCGCCGGCCAGCAGCCCGGCGCCCCGTTCGGCGGCCCCGCCCCGTTCACCCCGGCCCCGCCGGCGCGCAACAACATCGCGCTCGGTGCTGTCGTCGCGTTCGTGGCCGCCCTCGTCGCCGCCGGGATCTACGGCGCGATCATCGGCGCCACGAAGCACGAGATCGGCTACGCCGCCGTGGGTGTCGGTGCCATCGTCGGCTTCGCGGCCGGCAAGCTCGGCGGCCGCAACCCCGCCCTGCCCGTCCTCAGCGGCCTCTTCGCGCTGCTCGGTGTCTACCTCGGCCAGCTGCTGGGCGAGGCGATCATCATCAGCAAGCAGTTCTCGCTGTCGGTCACGGACATCTTCTTCGACCACTTCAGCGACCTGAACAAGGTGTGGAAGGAAGACTCCGACTTCCTGAGCTTCGTCTTCTTCGCGATCGCCGCCGTGGTGGCGTTCTCCACGGCCCGCAAGACGGCCGACTAGTCCCGGACCACCCACCCGAGACACCCCGGAGGGCCGGACCGCGACTGCGGTCCGGGCCCTCCGGCGTACGTACGGAAGAACTCAGCGGCGGTGCTGGGAGTCCGCGACCGTCACCTCGACGCGCTGGAACTCCTTGAGGTCGCTGTAGCCCGTGGTGGCCATCGCCCGGCGCAGCGCGCCGAAGATGTTCATCGAGCCGTCCGGGGTGTGCGAGGGGCCGGTCAGGACCTCCTCGGTCGTCCCGACCGAGCCCAGGTCCACCAGCTTGCCGCGCGGCACGTCCTCGTGGACGGCCTCCATGCCCCAGTGGCGGCCCCGGCCCGGCGCGTCCGTCGCGCGGGCCAGCGGGGAGCCCATCATCACGGCGTCCGCGCCGCAGGCGATGGCCTTCGGCAGGTCGCCGGACCAGCCGACGCCGCCGTCCGCGATGACGTGCACGTAACGGCCGCCGGACTCGTCCATGTAGTCGCGGCGGGCACCGGCCACGTCGGCGACGGCGGTCGCCATCGGGACCTGGATGCCGAACACGTTGCGCGTGGTGTGCGCGGCGCCGCCGCCGAAGCCGACGAGGACACCGGCCGCGCCGGTACGCATCAGGTGCAGGGCCGCGGTGTACGTGGCGCAGCCGCCGACGATCACCGGGACGTCCAGCTCGTAGATGAACTGCTTCAGGTTCAGCGGCTCGGCCGCGCCCGAGACGTGCTCGGCGGAGACCGTCGTACCGCGGATGACGAAGATGTCCACGCCCGCGTCGACCACGGCCTTGGAGAACTGGGCGGTGCGCTGCGGGGAGAGCGCGGCGGCGGTGACGACGCCGGAGTCGCGCACCTCCTTGATGCGCTGCCCGATCAGCTCCTCCTGGATGGGGGCGGAGTAGATCTCCTGGAGCCGGCGGGTCGCGGACTCGACGGGCATCTGGGCGATCTCGTCCAGGAGCGGCTGCGGGTCCTCGTGCCGGGTCCACAGCCCTTCCAGGTTGAGGACGCCGAGGCCGCCGAGCTCGCCGATGCGGATGGCGTGCTGCGGGGACACCACGGAGTCCATGGGGGCGGCCAGGAACGGCAGCTCGAAGCGGTAGGCGTCGATCTGCCAGGCGATCGAGACCTCCTTCGGGTCGCGGGTCCGGCGGCTCGGGACGACGGCGATGTCGTCGAATGCGTATGCCCGGCGGCCGCGCTTGCCGCGCCCGATCTCGATCTCAGTCACGATGATGTGGCCTTTCCCTCTGCGTCTGCGCTGTCCAGTATCCCCGACACACACGTGAGGGGCGGTCCCGGGAACCCCGGTCCGCCCCTCACCTGCGCCGTCGCGTTACTTCTTGCTGTAGTTCGGTGCTTCGACCGTCATCTGGATGTCGTGCGGGTGGCTCTCCTTGAGGCCCGCCGAGGTGATCCGCACGAAGCGGCCCTTGCTCTCCATCTCGTCCACGGTCGCGGCGCCCACGTAGCCCATGGTCTGACGGAGGCCGCCGACGAGCTGGTGCAGCACATTGGCGAGGGGGCCGCGGTAGGGCACCTGGCCCTCGATGCCCTCGGGGACGAGCTTGTCGTCCGAGGCGACCTCGGCCTGGAAGTACCGGTCCTTGGAGTAGGAGCGGCCCTGGCCGCGGGACTGCATCGCGCCCAGCGAGCCCATGCCCCGGTACGACTTGAACTGCTTGCCGTTGATGAACATCAGCTCGCCCGGGGACTCCTCGCAGCCCGCGAGGAGCGAGCCCAGCATCACGCTGTCGGCGCCGGCGGCGAGCGCCTTGCCGATGTCGCCCGAATACTGCAGCCCGCCGTCGCCGATGACCGGGACGCCCGCCGCGCGGGCGGCCAGCGCGGCCTCGTAGATCGCGGTGACCTGCGGGACGCCGATGCCGGCGACGACGCGGGTCGTACAGATGGAGCCGGGGCCGACGCCGACCTTGACGCCGTCCACGCCGGCGTCGATCAGGGCCTGGGCGCCGTCGTGGGTCGCCACGTTGCCGCCGATCACGTCGACGCTCACGGCCGACTTGATCTTGGCCATCCAGTTGAGCGCGTTGCTGTTGTGGCCGTGCGAGGTGTCCACGATGAGGAAGTCGACGCCCGCCTCGGCCAGCGCCTGGGCGCGGTCCAGCGCCTCGGGGCTGGCGCCCACGGCGGCACCGACGAGCAGCCGGCCGTCGGCGTCCTTGGCCGCGTTCGGGTACTGCTCGGCCTTCTTGAAGTCCTTGACCGTGATGAGGCCCTTGAGGAGGCCCGCCTCGTCCACCAGCGGCAGCTTCTCGATCTTGTGGCGCCGCAGCAGCTCCATGGCGTCCACGCCGGAGATGCCGACCTTGCCCGTGACGAGCGGCATCGGCGTCATGACCTCGCGCACCTGGCGGGAGCGGTCCGACTCGAAGGCCATGTCGCGGTTGGTGACGATGCCGAGCAGCTTGCCCGCCTGGTCGGTGACCGGGACACCGCTGATGCGGAACTTCGCGCAGAGCGCGTCCGCCTCGGCGAGCGTGGCGTCCGGGCCGACCGTGATCGGGTCGCTGACCATGCCGGACTCGGACCGCTTCACCAGGTCGACCTGGTTGACCTGGTCCTCGACCGAGAGGTTGCGGTGCAGCACGCCGACGCCGCCCTGGCGGGCCATCGCGATGGCCATGCGGGCCTCGGTCACCTTGTCCATGGCGGCGGACAGCAGCGGGATGTTGACGCGTACGTTGCGCGAGATGAGCGTCGAGGTGTCGACCGCGTTGGGCAGCACTTCGGATGCGCCCGGCAGCAGCAGCACGTCGTCGTATGTCAGCCCGAGCGTCGCGAATTTCTCGGGCACTCCGTCGACGTTTGCAGTCATGACACCTTCCCCAAATGGCCTTGATCGGTGCGGATGTCCATGCTAACGGGCTCCGGAGGCGTCTCATTCCACGAGCAAGATCACCCGCAGGTTCTGTAGCTTCCTACGGCAGTGGCGTACGTCTCCGAGGGCCGTGGCTCACTGCTCGGCGAGGGCCCGCAGCCGGCTCAGTGCGCGGTGCTGGGCGACCCGGACGGCGCCCGGGGACATGCCCAGCATCTGCCCGGTCTCCTCGGCGGTCAGCCCGACGGCGACGCGCAGCACGAGCAGCTCGCGCTGGTTCTCCGGCAGGTTGGCCAGGAGCTTCTTGGCCCAGGCGGCGTCGCTGCTGAGCAGCGCGCGCTCCTCGGGGCCGAGCGAGTCGTCGGGCCGCTCCGGCATCTCGTCGGAGGGCACGGCGGTCGACCCCGGGTGCCGCATCGCGGCGCGCTGGAGATCGGCCACCTTGTGACCGGCGATGGCGAAGACGAAGGCTTCGAAGGGTCTGCCGGTGTCCTTGTAGCGCGGCAGCGCCATCAGGACCGCGACGCAGACCTCCTGCGCCAGGTCCTCGACGAAGTGACGGGCGTCACCGGGCAGCCGGTTCAGCCGGGACCTGCAGTAGCGCAGCGCGAGCGGGTGGACGTGGGCCAGCAGATCGTGGGTGGCCTGCGCGTCGCCCTCGACGGCGCGGTGCACCAGGGCACCGATCACCGTCGTTCCGTCGTCGCGCATCGAACCATGGTGCCCCGGTGCCGCTTCATCCGCGGCACCGCGTCCGTAGTTGTGCACCGAAGCGTTATGAGCGGGTGCGCCGGAAGTCATGTCCTGCGCCCTCCCCTTCCGCTCGACCGAATCGTTCCCGAGGAACTCCACGTCTCAAGGATGCGGCATCGGCCGGGAAGCGTCACATACCGCCGGAGCGGCGGCCTCCGTCGGCGGGGTACGGCTCGCGCCGCACCCCCCGCCGGGACCCGCCCTAGCGGACCAGGCCCCACCGGAAGCCGAGGGCCACCGCGTGGGCCCGGTCCGACGCACCGAGCTTCTTGAACAGCCGCCGGGCGTGCGTCTTCACCGTGTCCTCGGAGAGGAACAGCTCACGGCCGATCTCCGCGTTGGAGCGGCCGTGGCTCATTCCTTCGAGGACCTGGATCTCGCGCGCCGTGAGCGTGGGCGCCGCACCCATCTCGGCCGACCGCAGCCGGCGCGGGGCGAGCCGCCACGTCGGGTCGGCCAGCGCCTGGGTGACGGTCGCCCGGAGCTCGGCCCGGGAGGCGTCCTTGTGCAGATAGCCGCGGGCGCCGGCGGCGACCGCGAGCGCGACGCCGTCCAGGTCCTCGGCGACGGTCAGCATGATGATCCGGGCCCCCGGGTCGGCGGAGAGCAGCCTCCGGACCGTCTCCACCCCCCCGAGACCGGGCATGCGTACGTCCATGAGAATCAGATCCGAACGGTCGGCACCCCAGCGGCGGAGGACTTCCTCGCCGTTGGCGGCCGTCGTCACCCGCTCGACGCCGGGCACGGTCGCGACCGCGCGACGGAGCGCTTCTCGGGCAAGCGGGGAGTCGTCGCAGACGAGGACGGATGTCATGACCGCCCTCCGCAGCTGATGCGCGTCACCTTGAGCCTCCAGGCTGTTACAAGTCGTCACCTGTGCGGTTGACGCTCTCGGACATCTGCCCGATCGCTCTTTCTGCCAACCGCCTCCGCACTCTCAACGATGGTCACTCGAAAGAGTTACGGGTGGGAAGACCGAGTTCGGCACTCTACGTGAGGAAGCGCTCACGGAGGAGAGCGCCACGAGTCGTCCAGTCGTCAACCGAAACTTTTGATGCACTCGTGCCCCATTTAGCGGGATTTCTTCCCTTTTGCTGGTGTCTGTGGCTAGATTCGCAACAAGTCATATTTACATCTACTAACACCGTAGATGTACGGTCTTGTACACGGTCATCGACAAGCACCCACCCACGACGAACGACGACGACGTTTCCGACTCAGCACGGTTTCGAGGGGACAAGCAATGGCCGATTTCTCCCGCCTTCCCGGACCCAACGCCGATCTGTGGGACTGGCAGCTGCTGGCAGCCTGCCGCGGGGTCGACAGCTCGCTCTTCTTCCATCCCGAGGGCGAACGCGGAGCCGCCCGGAGCGCACGCGAGACCTCCGCGAAAGAGGTGTGCATGCGGTGCCCCGTGCGCGCCGAGTGCGCGGCGCACGCCCTGGCCGTCCGCGAGCCCTACGGGGTGTGGGGCGGGCTGACCGAGGACGAGCGCGAGGAGCTGATGGGGCGTGCGCGCAATCGGCTGATCACGGCTGCGGCGCCGGCTTCGCCGCCGGGGCACGACTGACGCTTCGCGCGCCGCACGTCAGGGCAGAAACGTTTCTTCACCCCACCCCACCCCTTCCCGAAACCGGGCTCCGCCCCGGGCCCCCTTGGCCCCCGCTCCTCAAGCGCCGGAGGGCTGGGATTTCGGGGCTCCGCCCCGGACCCCGCGCCTCAAACGCCGGCGAGGCTGGATGTGGCCGGTGGTGCCGGATTCCAGGTGGCCGGTAGCCGGATTCAGCGGGCAGCCGCCAGGGCCAGCTGGTCCAGGGTGGCCGCCACGGCCGGGACGCGTGCCAGGTCGGGCAGGGTCAGCGCGACGATCTCGCGCTCGATGGCCGGCTCCACCGTGACGGTCCTGGCTCCCCGCGGGCGTACCGACTCGATGGCCAGCGACGGCAGCACGGCGACACCCAGGCCCGCGCCGACCAGGCCGATCACCGCCGGGTAGTCGTCGGTGGCGAAGTCGATGCGCGGGGTGAACCCGGATTCCTCGCACACCTCCACCAGCTGCCTGCGGCACCGGGGGCACCCGGCGATCCAGGACTCACCGGCGAGTTCGGCGATGCCCACCGCGTCCCGCTCCGCCAGCGCGTGCCCCTCGGGGACGAGGCCGGTCAGCCGGTCGGTGAGCAGCGGGCGCACCACCAGGTCGTCCCACTCGGCGCCCGGTTCGCCGTACCGGAAGGCCAGCGCGATGTCGCAGTCGCCGTCGCGCAGCATCTCCACGGACCGGGGCGGCTCGGCCTCCACGAGGGACACCCGCGTCCCGGGGTGCGCGGCGCGCAGCGCGGCCAGGGCGCCGGGAACCAGGGACGAACTGCCGCTGGGGAACGAGACGAGGCGGACCCGGCCCGCTCGCAGCCCGGCGATGGCGGCGACCTCCTCCTCGGCGGCGGTGAGTCCGGCGAGGATGCCGGACGCGTGCCGCACGAGCGCCTCGCCCGCCTGCGTCAGCCGCATCTCGCGTCCCGTACGGATGAGCAGCGTGGTCCCCGCCGAGGACTCCAGGGCCTTCATCTGCTGGCTGACCGCGGGCTGGGTGCAGCCCAGTTCGCGGGCGGCGGCGGAGAAGGAGCCGGTGGTGGACACGGCGCGCAGGACGCGGAGGTGGCGGGCTTCGATCACCCCTCGATCATAAGTGACGCTTGGGAACGTAGCGAATTATTCGTGCGCGACTTTGGGGTGGCATTGGTTAACGTTCCGGTATGACCGCGATGACTGTGCTGACCGTGAACGCGGGGCGTCCCACGGCGGCGTCCTGGACCGATGCCCCGGGCGGCAGGACCGGGATCGACAAGCACCCCGTCGAGGGGCCGGTGCGGGTTGCCGACCCGGGGCCCGAGGGTGTGGGCGGCAGCGGTCTCGCCGGCGACGCGGTGTGCGACCTGCGCCACCACGGCGGTTCGCACCAGGCCGTGTACGCCTTCGCCCGCGAGGACCTCGACGTCTGGGAACGGGAACTGGGCCGGCCGCTGCGCAACGGCTGCTTCGGCGAGAACCTCACCACGGCCGGGGTGCGGCTCGGCGAGACCCTGATCGGCGAACGCTGGCGGATCGGGGACGAACTGGTCCTGGAGGTCACCTCCGGGCGGATTCCCTGCCGCACCTTCGCGGGCCACCTCGGCGAGGCCCGCTGGGTCAGGCGGTTCACGCAGGCGGCCGCCCCCGGGGCGTACTTCAGGGTCGTCGCCGCGGGCACCGTCCGGGCCGGCGACCCGGTCGAGATCGTGCACCGGCCGGACCACGAGGTGACGGTGGAACTGCAGTTCCGGGCCGTGACGACCCGGCGCGACCTGCTGCCGCTGCTTCTGCCGGCCGGCGAGGCCCTGCACCCCGAGGCGCTGCGCAAGGCGCGTGCGTACGAGGCGGGGCTCGCCGCCTCCTGACGGGAAAAGCACGGGCGGTGAACGGGGCATGGGGCGCCGAATCCGGATGCTCTAACGTGCCGCGTATGACGACTGCACTGATCACGGGCGCGACGGCGGGCATCGGTGCCGCCTTCGCCCGGCGGCTCGCCGCCGACGGGTACGACCTGGTCCTGGTGGCCCGGGACACGGAGCGGCTGCGCGAGCAGGCGACCGAGCTGCACGACCGGCACGGCATCGAGGCCGAGGTGCTCAGGGCCGACCTGTCCGACGACAAGGGGATCGGCGCGGTCGAGGAGCGGCTCGGTGACCGCAGGCGGCCGGTCGACCTGCTGGTGAACAACGCCGGCTTCGGCAACAAGGGCCGTTATCTGGACGTCCCGATGGCCGACGAGCTGGCGATGCTGAAGGTGCACTGCGAGGCGGTGCTGCGGCTGACCTCCGCCGCCGCGGCCGGGATGAAGGAGCGCGGCCGGGGCGGCATCGTCAACGTGGCCTCGGTCGCGGCGTTCGTGCCGCGCGGCACGTACGGGGCGTCCAAGGCGTGGGTCGTGCAGTTCAGCCAGGGCGCGGCGAAGGACCTGGCCGGGTCCGGGGTGCGGCTGATGGCGCTGTGCCCCGGCTTCGTGCGTACGGAGTTCCACCAGCGGGCCGGGATGGGCACGGGCAACATCCCGGGCTGGATGTGGCTCGACGCGGACAAGCTGGTGAGCGCGGCGCTCGCGGACCTGGCGCGCGGGAAGTCGGTGTCGGTCCCGGACCCGCGCTACAAGGTCCTGATGGGGGCCGTGAAGCTGACACCCCGCAGCCTGCTCGGAGGGCTGACCTCGCGGACGGGCCGCAAGTACGGACCCCAGTAGGCGCGGCAGGCACCGCCCCTCACTCCTCCGGGAGGCGCAGTACGGCGGTGGTGCCGTCGTGCCAGGTCACGTGGATCTCGTGGGGGCTCCGGACGCGGATGTCCGCGAGGGTGGCGACGGGAGCCGGTTCCGCTTCACCGGTGAGCGAGGCGAGGGACACGAAGAGGGACCGGGGTCCGGTGGTGACGCCGTCGACGGCGAGGAGTCCGGAGGTCTCGCCGAACATGGTGGGCCCGCCGGGCAGTTCGCGGGCCTCGCCGTCGTAGCCGTGGACCGGGTGGAGCTGGGCGGTGAGCGCCGGGTCGCCCGTGGCCCAGCCCGTCTGGCGCACGGGGGTGCCCTCGGGTGCGCCGGTGACCAGGTGCGCGCGGACCTCCGCGCGGCCGTGGACCAGGGTCGCGGAGACGACACGGATGCCGGGGCGCGGGGTGTGCGCGGAGGCGGCCGGGCCGAGGGGGCCGGCGGTGGGGCGGGCCGTGGGTGCGCCGTCGAGGATCAGCGCGAAGTGGTTGTCGCGCGCGGCGTCGCCGTGCGTGGGGCCGGTACGGGTGGAGTACGCGAAGCGGGCGTAGCCGGGGTCCTCGTCGTCGCCCACGTGGTTCGAGCCGTGGTTGTGCAGCCGGACCAGGCCGTCCGCGGCGGTGGACTGGAGGAGCATCCCGGTCGGCCCGAGGACGGTCACGGCGTCCTCCCTCTCGGCGGGCAGCGGCTCCTCGACGGCCGTCCAGACGGGGTGGTCCGGGGGCATCAGCAGCCCGAGGAAGCCCTTGGAGGCCCAGTACGGGGAGGCGGGGCCGGAGTACGTCTGGAGCATGGGCGCGTAGGGGCCGTGCCAGCCGAGGGTGAGGAGGCCGTCCCGGTCGGTGGCGCCCCGGTCGAGGAAGTAGCCGAGGGTGCCGGAGGCCAGGCGGCGGGTGGCGCCCGGGGTGAGCGGGGTGTACCCGGTCAGGGCGCCGAGCCAGGGGGCGGCCGCGGCGGCGAAGCGGTAGGTGAGGGAGCGGCCGAACGGCATGGGGGCGCCGTCCGCGCCGAACATCCGGCTGTAGTCGTCGAGCTGGCGGTGCAGCCGGGGGCCGTAGCGCTCCAGGAGGTCCCGGTCGCCCGCGAGGTGGGCGTGCAGGACGGGGTAGAAGTGCATCGCCCAGGCGTTGTAGTGGTCGAAGGAGCGGTTGGGGCCGTCGCTGTACCAGCCGTCGCCCAGGTACCAGTCCTCGACGCGTTCCAGCGCGCGGTCGATGGTGCGCCGGGCCCGGTCGGTCTCGATGCCCGCGTCCTGGAGGAAGCCCGCGACGGTGAGCCCGAACAGCCACCAGTTGTTGTTCACCGGGGACGGGCCGAGGGCGGGGAGCAGCCAGTCGACGGCGCGCTGCCGGGTGGCGTCGTCGAGGGTGTCCCAGAGCCAGGGGCGGGTGAGGCGCAGGCCGAGGGCGATGGAGGCGGATTCGACGACGGCCTGGGGGGTGCCGGCCATCCCCGGCCAGGCGTCGGGACCGCCCGCCGGGTCCGACGTACCGGCGGCGAGCCCTTCGGCGTACCGGCCGAGGAATCCGTGCGGGTCCTCGCCGCGTGCCCCGGCGATCCGGAACGCGGCGAGCAGCCAGGTGCGGGCGTAGCCTTCGAGGCCGTCGGAGAGGGGCCCGGACCAGCTCGGGCGGGGGCCGGGGAGGTCGATGCGGCCGTGCCGGGGTGAGGCGTAGGGGCGTACGGCGAGCAGCAGTTGGTCGGCCGACCGCTCCCAGTCGGCACGGGTGCGTCCCGTGTACGGGCTCGTCGTGGGCATGATGCTCCCCTGGAGGCGGACTTCGGCGTCGCCAGGAATCCTGAACCGCGGATTGATCGAACGTCAAGGGAGGAAGTAGCGAATGATCGAAACTTCCGTCAATCGATCACGCTGCACTAGGGTCAGCGGTGCGAGCCCGGCCTGACCCGAACCAGAGACCCTAGGGTCTGACCGGCCGAGCCATCACATCGCGATCTACAAGGGGACCGCCGCCGTGCGCGAGAGTGCTGCTGAACGTCACGACCGACTTCTGGCCCTGGTACGGGAACGCGGCTCGGCCCGCGTCTCGGATCTGGCCGGCCGGCTGGGGGTCTCCCCCGTCACCGTGCGCCGCGACGTCGAGGCGCTGGCCGAGCGCGGGCTGCTCGACCGCGTCCACGGGTCGGTCTCCTGGCCCCGGGACGCCGCCTCCCCCGCCGCGCCCGGCCCGGCGGGCGGCCCGGTGATCGGGCTGATCGCGCCGTCGGCGACGTACTACTTCGCGGAGGTCATCCGCGGGGCGCACGAGGCGGCGGCCCGCGCCGGGGCCCGCCTGGTCCTGCGGATCTCCGACTACCGCCCCGAGGAGGACCGGGCGCGCGCCGAGGGGCTGCTCGCCTCCGGGGCCGACGGGCTGCTCATCGCCCCGGCCTGGCGGGGCGCCGAGGACCAGGCCGCGTACGGCGACTGGATGGCCGGGCTGCCGGTGCCCACCGTGCTCCTGGAGCGCACCCCCGCGCCCGGGTCGCCCCTCGACGGCCTGGACCGGGTCTGCTCCGACCACCGGCACGGGGTCCTTCTCGCCGTGCGTCATCTGGTCGGCCTGGGCCACGGCACCCCGCTCCTCGTCGCCCGCGCCGACAGCCCGACCGCGCTCGCGGTGCGCGCCGGGTACGAGGACGCGCTGGCGGTGCTGGGGCACACCGGGGCTCCGGCGATGATCGGGACGTCCGGCCCCGAGGTCGACCCGGCCCGCTTCGACGAGGCGGTGCGGGAGGTGCGCGACGCGGTGGTCTCCGGCCGGGCCACGTCCGCGCTGGTGCACAACGACGTGGACGCGATCCACCTGATCCAGCGGCTGTCCGATCTCGGGGTGCGCGTGCCCGAGGACCTGGCGGTGATCGCGTACGACGACGAGGTGGCCGCGCTCGGCGACATCCCGCTGACCGCCGTCAGCCCGCCCAAGCGTCAAATCGGTCGCTATGCAACGGAGTTGCTGGTCAGCAGGCTCGGCGCCGGGCAGCAGGAGGACGAGCCGGGCCAGCACCTGGCACTGCTCCCGCGCCTGCGGGTGCGGGCTTCGACCGCTCGATAACGTTCTGATCTTTTCTCGATCAATCAATCTTTCGCTCTTGACTTCGGACATTGCTGGGCCAAGGATCACGCCCAACGTCAATGTCGCCGCTGATTCAGGAGCTACGCCGTGAACCGCAGTTGGAGCAGAACGACTCTTTCCATAGCCGGAGCCGTCACCGCCCTCGCCGTCGTCACGGCCTGCGGCGGGAGCGGCGACGACTCCGACGGCGGCGGCGGCACGGGCACCGCCGCCAAGCCCGTGAACATCACCTTCTGGGGCTGGGCCAAGGGCACCAAGGAGGTCGTGGACGCGTTCAACGCCTCGCACAAGAACATCCACGTGACGTTCGAGGAGACCCCGTCCGGCAACGCCGGCGGCTACGCCAAGATCTCCAACGCGATCAAGGCGGGCAACGCCCCCGACCTGGTCTCCGTCGAGTACCCGCAGCTGCCCGAGTACGTCAGCCAGGGCGGCTTCCAGGACATCGGGAAGTACTTCACCGAGGACACCCGGAAGAAGTTCCTTCCGCAGGCCGTCGAGCAGACGACCCTCGGCGGCAAGACCTGGGCCGTCCCCTTCGACGCCGCGCCGCAGGCCTTCTTCTACCGCAAGGACCTGTTCGCCAAGTACGGCATCGAGGTCCCCAAGACCTGGGACGCGTTCAAGTCCGCCGCCGAGAAGGTCAAGAAGGCCGACTCCAAGGCCCGCATCGGCACCTTCTTCCCGGACGACCCGACCACCTTCGAGGCGATGGTCTGGCAGGCCGGCGCCCAGTGGTTCAAGGCCGACGGCGACACCTGGAAGGTCAGCACCACCGACGCCGCCACCACCAAGGTCGCCGACTACTGGCAGGGCCTGGTCAAGGACGGCCTGGTCCGCAGCGACGCCTCCTTCTCCCCCGCCTGGACCAACTCCCTGAAGACCGGCGGCACCATCGGCTACCTCGGCGCCTCCTGGGGCGGCGGCGTCCTCGGCGGCACGCTGCCCGAGCAGAGCGGCAAGTGGGCCGTCGCCCCGATCCCGACCTGGGACGGCAAGCCCGCCAGCGGCATGCTCGGCGGCACCACCTTCGCCGTGCCGAAGAACAGCGAGAAGGCCGCCGCGGCCGTCGAGTTCGCCACCTGGATGACCACCACGGAGGACGGCATCAAGGCCCGTATCTCCTCCGGCACCTCCAGCGCGTTCCCGGCCGCGCTCTCCCTGCGCCCGGCCGCGAAGAAGGCGTTCGACACCAAGTTCTACGGCGGCCAGGACATCTACCAGGTCTTCGAGGACGGCGGCTCCGCCATCAGGCAGGGCTGGACCTGGGGCCCCTCGATGGGCACCACCAACACCACGCTCAAGGACCAGTTCGGCAAGGTCGCCGGGGGCGGCACCACCATCCCCGACGCCGTGAAGGCCGCCCACGACGCGACCGTCGCCGAGCTGTCCAAGCGCGGCCTGAAGGTCGAGGGCTGACCGGATGAAGGCCCGCACCCGCGCCGCCGCGACCCTGCTGACCCCGTTCTTCGTCCTGTTCACGGCCGTGATGCTGATCCCGATCGGCTACGCGGTCTGGCTCAGCCTCTTCACCGAACAGCAGTCGGGGCTCGGCTTCGGAGGCTCCGAGACGGTCTTCACCGGACTCGGCAACTACACGGCGGCGCTGGGTGACCGGGTCTTCCGCGACGGCTTCCTCGTCCTCCTCGGCTACTGCGCCCTCTACATCCCGCTGATGGTCGGCGGAGCCCTCGCGCTCGCCCTGCTGCTCGACTCGGCGCTCGCCCGCGCCAAGCGGTTCTTCCAGCTCGCGCTGTTCCTGCCGCACGCCGTGCCCGGCATCATCGCCGCGATGATCTGGCTGTACCTCTACACGCCGGGCCTCAGCCCCGTCGTCTCCGCGATGCACTCCGGCGGCATCGGCTTCGACTTCTTCTCCCCCGGCGGCGCGCTGCCCTCCATCGTGAACATCGCGCTGTGGGAGTGGCTCGGCTACAACATGGTGATCTTCTACGCCGCGCTGCAGGCCATCGACCGCTCGGTGCTCGAAGCGGCCACGGTGGACGGGGCGGGCGGCGGACGCATCGCCTTCAGCATCAAGCTCCCGCTGATCCGCTCCTCCGTCCTGATGGTCGTGCTCTTCACGATCATCGGCTCGCTCCAGCTGTTCACCGAGCCGCTGATCCTCAACACCGGCTCCGGGTCCGCCGTCTCCTCCTCCTGGACACCGAACATGTACGCCTACACCGCGGCCTTCTCCCGCAACGACTTCGGACTCGCGGCCGCCGCCTCCGTACTCCTCGCGCTCGCCGCCGCCCTGCTGTCCTTCGTCGTCACCCGCCTCACCGGCCGGAAGGGCGCGCACGCATGAGCACCACGACCCGCAAGAACCCCTGGCTGTCGAAGGCGGCCGTCAACGGAGCCCTGCTCCTGGCCGTCCTCTACATGCTCTTCCCGCTGATCTGGCTGGTCACCGCCGCCACCAAGGACACCGGCTCGCTGCTGTCCGGGGACACCTTCTCCTTCGAGGGCTTCGACCTCTCGAAGAACCTCTCGGACATCGCGTCCTACGGGGACGGCGTCTACTTCCGCTGGTACGGGAACAGCCTGCTGTACGCGGGAGCCGGCGCCGTCGTCTGCTCGCTGATCTGCGTCGCGGCCGGGTACGCCTTCGACAAGTACGAGTTCCGGGGCAAGGAGAAGCTGTTCGGGCTGGTCCTGCTCGGCGTGCTCGTGCCCACGACGGCGCTGGCCCTGCCCATGTACCTGCTGGCCAGCAAGATCGGGATCGTCAACACGTACTGGTCGGTGCTGATCCCCGTCCTGGTGAACCCCTTCGGCGTCTACCTCGCCCGGGTCTTCTCCGCCGGCTACATCCCCGCCGAGGCCCTGGAGGCCGCCCGCATCGACGGAGCCGGCGAGCTGCGCACCTTCTTCTCCATCGGGCTGCCGATGATGATGCCGGGCTTCGTGACGGTGTTCCTCTTCCAGTTCACCGCGATCTGGAACAACTTCTTCCTCCCGCTGGTGATGCTCTCGGACCGCAAGCTCTTCCCGCTGAGCCTCGGGCTGTACTCCTGGAACACCAACACCCACAGCGAGCCCGGCTTCTACCCGCTCGTGGTCACCGGTTCCCTCCTCGCCGTCATCCCCCTGATCGTCGCCTTCGTCTCCCTTCAGCGGCACTGGAAGGCCGGACTCACCGCCGGCAGCGTCAAGTAGCCCACCGCGTTCTAGGGAGCCCCACCACCATGCAGCCCACTTCCGCCCACCGGCCCTCGCTCCTGCTCGCGATGGGCCCGGACATCTACGAGCGCCTCTTCGAGCCGCGCCACCGCGAACGGCTCACGGCCCTCGCCCGTACGGATCCGGCCCTCGTCGCCCACGACCTGGCCGGCCCGGACCCCCGTGTCGCCGCCGCCCTCGCCGAGGCCGAGGTCCTCCTCACCTGCTGGGGGGCCACCCCGCTCACCGACCGGGTCCTCGCCGCCGCGCCCCGCCTCAAGGCGGTCGTCCACGCGGCCGGGTCCGTCAAGCACCACCTCACGGACGCCTGCTGGGAACGCGGCCTCGCCGTCTCCTCGGCGGCCGGGGCCAACGCCCTGCCCGTGGCCGAGTACACGCTGGCCACGATCCTCCTCGCCAACAAGCGCGTCCCGCACTCCGCCCACGTCTACCGCGAGGTCCGCGCCGACCACGACTGGCGGGCCGAGCTGGACGGGGCGGGCAACTACCACCGCACCGTGGGCATCGTCGGCGCCTCCCGCATCGGCCGCCGCGTCATCGAGCTGCTCCGCCCCTTCGACCTGCGGGTCCTGCTGTACGACCCCTTCGTCACCGCGGAGGAGGCGGCGCGCCTCGGCGTCGAACCGGTCTCGCTGGACGAGCTGTGCGCCCGCGCCGACGTCGTCTCGGTGCACGCCCCCCAGCTCCCCGAGACCCACCACATGATCGGCGCCCGCCAGTTGTCGCTGATGCGCACCGGGTCGACGCTGATCAACACCGCCCGCGGCTCGCTGATCGACGAGGCGGCCCTGCTGCGGGAGCTGGTCCCGGGCCGGCTGCACGCCGTACTGGATGTGACGGACCCCGAACTGCCGCCCGCGGACTCGCCGTTGTACGAGCTGCCGAATGTGCTCCTCACCCCGCACGTGGCGGGCTCCCTCGGCAACGAGCTGCACCGCATGACCGACCACGCGCTGGACGAACTGGAACGGTACGCGGCGGGCCGCCCGTTCGCGGACCCGGTACACCCGGCGGCCCTCGGCCGCTCGGCGTAACGGTCTTCGCGCAACCCAGCCCCTCCGGCGTTTGAGGAGCGGGGTCCGGGGCGGAGCCGGGGGCGCTGCCCCCGGCCCCCCGCGCCTCAAACGCCGGCGAGGCTGGACGCGCGAAAGGCCCGGCCCCCCACACAGGGGGACCGGGCCTCACGCTTCCGCGAAAGCTACACGCTTGCGCGAAAGCTACACGCTAGTGGGAGTGACCGTGGCCGTGACCGGCCTCCGGCTCCTCCTCGGCCGGCTTCTCCACGACCAGCGTCTCGGTCGTGAGCAGCAGCGACGCGATGGACGCGGCGTTCTCCAGCGCGGAGCGGGTGACCTTGACCGGGTCGATGACGCCGGCCTTCACCAGGTCGCCGTACTCGCCGGTCGCGGCGTTGAAGCCCTGGCCCTTGTCGAGCTCGGAGACCTTCGAGGTGATGACGTAGCCCTCGAGGCCCGCGTTCTCGGCGATCCAGCGCAGCGGCTCGACGGCGGCGCGGCGGACGACCGCGACACCCGTGGCCTCGTCGCCGGTCTTGCCGAGGTTGCCCTCCAGGACCTTGACGGCGTGGACCAGAGCGGAGCCACCACCGGAGACGATGCCCTCCTCGACCGCGGCGCGGGTCGCGGAGATGGCGTCCTCCAGACGGTGCTTCTTCTCCTTGAGCTCGACCTCGGTGGCGGCACCGACGCGGATCACGCAGACACCGCCGGCCAGCTTCGCCAGGCGCTCCTGGAGCTTCTCGCGGTCCCAGTCGGAGTCCGTGGCCTCGATCTCGGCCTTGATCTGGTTGACCCGGCCGGCGACCTCGTCGGACTTGCCGCCGCCGTCGACGATGGTGGTGTCGTCCTTGGAGACGGTCACGCGGCGGGCGGTGCCCAGCACGTCCAGACCGGCCTGGTCGAGCTTGAGGCCGACCTCCTCGGCGATGACGGTCGCACCGGTGAGGGTGGCGATGTCACCGAGCATGGCCTTGCGGCGGTCACCGAAGCCGGGGGCCTTGACGGCGACGGCGTTGAACGTGCCGCGGATCTTGTTGACGACCAGGGTCGACAGGGCCTCGCCCTCGACGTCCTCGGCGATGATCAGCAGCGGCTTGGAGCCACCGGCCTGGATGACCTTCTCCAGGAGCGGCAGCAGCTCCTGGATCGAGCCGATCTTGCCCTGGTGGATCAGGATGTACGGGTCGTCGAGGACGGCCTCCATACGCTCCTGGTCGGTCACCATGTACGGGGACAGGTAGCCCTTGTCGAAGGCCATGCCCTCGGTGAAGTCGAGGTCCAGACCGAAGGTGTTGGACTCCTCGACGGTGATGACACCGTCCTTGCCGACCTTGTCCATCGCGTCCGCGATGAGCTCGCCGACCTGGGCGTCCTGCGCGGAGAGCGCGGCGACGGCGGCGATGTCGGACTTGTCGTCGATCGGGCGGGCGGTCGCCAGAAGCTCATCGGACACGGCCTTGACCGCGGCGTCGATGCCCTTCTTCAGGGCGGCCGGGGAGGCGCCCGCGGCGACGTTGCGCAGGCCCTCGCGGACGAGCGCCTGGGCGAGGACGGTGGCGGTGGTCGTACCGTCACCGGCCACGTCGTTGGTCTTGGTCGCCACCTCCTTCACCAGCTGGGCACCGAGGTTCTCGTACGGGTCGTCCAGCTCGACCTCGCGCGCGATGGTGACACCGTCGTTGGTGATGGTGGGGGCACCGAACTTCTTGTCGATGACGACGTTGCGGCCCTTGGGGCCGATCGTCACCTTCACCGTGTCGGCAAGCTTGTTGACGCCGCGCTCGAGGGCGCGACGGGCGTCCTCGTCGAACTTCAGGATCTTCGCCATGGAGCTGAACTGTCCTCTCAAAAACAAGAACTGCGCCCCTGCCGCCCGGCTAGTGATGTCGCAGGGGGCCAGGGGCGCAGAACAGAAGCAAACGTGGGTGAATTACTTCTCGATGATCGCGAGCACGTCGCGAGCCGAGAGGACGAGGTACTCCTCGCCGTTGTACTTCACCTCGGTGCCGCCGTACTTGCTGTACAGCACGACATCGCCGGTCTTGACGTCGAGCGGCAGGCGCTCGCCGTTCTCGAAGCGGCCCGGTCCCACGGCCAGGACGACGCCCTCCTGGGGCTTCTCCTTGGCGGTGTCCGGGATAACCAGGCCGGAGGCCGTGGTCTGCTCGGCGTCGAGCGGCTGGACCACAATGCGGTCCTCGAGCGGCTTGATCGCAACCTTGGAGCTGGCGGTCGACACGATCCGGTCTCCCCCTTCGGAGATCTCACGGGGTTTAACAGTCTTGGGTAGGGCGACCAGGTGAGCCCGTCGTCGCGGGTGCCGGACCTGCCGGTCGCACAGTACTGCTGGCACTCTCCAGTAGGGAGTGCCAGCACTGACACTATGACTGCGATTAGCACTCGGTCAAGCGGAGTGCCAATTCACGCCCCTCGTGGCGTACGCGGGGGCCTGCGGACCGGATGGCTGCGGCCGTGCAACGTTCCGGACACCGTAGGGACAACGCCGGGGCCGCCCGGTCCGTTCCGGTGGACGGTGGCGGGATGCGCATACGAAGCTCAGGCCGGGACCGCCCGGCCCCCTCGCGTCCCGGCCCGGTGATGACCGGCTGCCTCGACGTGGTCCTCGGCGTGCTGCTCATCGCCCTGGAGTCGCTGGTGAGCGCGGTCCTCTTCTACGCGTACACGGGCTCCGACCCCCGGCCGCCGAACCCGGACATGGCGGAGGCCGGACCGCCCGGGATGGACTGGTCCGGCACTCTCGTCCTCGCCGCCGTCACGGCGGTGGCCTGCGTGATCGGGGTGGTGCTGCTGCGCCACGGGCTGCCGATCGCGGGCGTCGTCCAGCTGATCGGCGTGTGCGTGCTGCTCGTCGTCACGGTGACGGCCTGGCACAGCGCCTACGAGGACGCGCACGCGACGCCCGGGGCGGCCCGCGCGCACACCGCCCCTCCCTACACGTAGTCCTCCAGGCGGGCCACGGCGTACCCCTGGTCCGTGACGACCTTCATGACGGACCGGATCAGGTCGGGCATGCTGCCCTTCCAGTCCTTCGTGCCGCGGAAGTGGGTGAGGATGATGTCGCCGGGGTGCAGCTTCCGGTCCTCCTCGCGCCACTCCATGTGGTCGGGGAACGCCTCGGCCTCCCACAGCGGCACGGCGGTGATGCCACAGGACTTGGCGATCCTCAGCGTGTCGGTGTTGTAGTTGCCGTACGGCGGCCGGAAGAGCCGGGGCCGCTTGCCGAACTGCTGCTCCATGATGTCCTGCTGGTCGCAGATCTCGCGCTTCTGCTCGTCGTGGGACAGGCCCGGCATGTAGCGGTGGTTGAGCGTGTGGTTGCTGAGCGTGAGCCCGCGGGCCTGGGCGTCCTTGAAGTACGCGTAGTCGTCGCGCACCAGGTAGTCGGTGAGGAAGGCGCTGTACGGGATGTTCAGCTCCGACATCATCTTCAGCAGCTCGGGGTCCTTGTCGTCCCCGTCGTCCATGGTCAGGAAGACGACCTTGTCCGTGGTGGGGACCCGGGTGAAGACCGGCGGCAGCGAGTCGTCCTGACCCTCCACCTCGAAGCCCTTGCGGGTCGTGAGGTGCGGCTTCTTCACGGGCGGCACGGGCGCCGCGAGCGGGGTGCCCGCCAGGCCCCACTTCTTGGCGGCGACCGCACGGGCGGCCTGGGCCAGCTTCGCCCGCTCCGCCTGTGCCGCCCGGGTGCCCAGCGCCCCGGCCGCCGGTTCCGCCGGCGCGCCCGCCTGGCCGGCCTGGAGCTTCGCGCTCCGGACGGCGGCCTGGTCGCCGTCCCCGGCCGCGCAGCCGGACGCGGCGGCGGCGACCAGGAGCGCGGCCAGGACCGCGTAACCCGGCCGGCGCCGCAGGTGGCCCCGTCCTCGCCGCCCCCGCTGCCGCACGCCCGTCACCGCACCCGGTTCACGCCCATTCATGGCCAATTTGTCCTTTTGTCGTACTGGCTGCATGGCGCCGGATCCTGCCAGTACGACCGAGGACGGGGGGCCCGACACCGCCGCCGGGCACGCGGGGTCCCCCGGGTGGCTCACACGGAGGCGGCCGAACGCGTCACGCGAGGTCGGTGAGGTCCTCCGCGTACACCTGCGAGAGCGGCTGAGGGCCTACGTACTGCTGGCAGTTGCACTGACCGGCCTCGAAGCGGACGGGCTTCTTCTGCTCGTCCCAGGCGGTCGGCACCTCGACCCGCTCATGGCACTTGCCCCGCTTGTCGTGCTTGGCGAGGTGGTGCGTGCAGCCGCAGACGGGCTCGGGCGGCCGGTTCGCCGCCTCGACCGCGAGGCGTTCCTGCCGGCCGGCCTCCAGCAGTTCGAGCTTGCGGCTGTGCCGGTTGCGCAGCGCCGTACGGACGTTGTCGGCGAGCCAGCCGAAGCCCCCGGTCCAGAAGATGATGAGCACCCACCAGTACCACTCCATGAACGTCCTCCCCCTGTGCCGGCGTGCCACCACGCCGCGCGTGTACACGCCAAGGGTAGGGCGCCGGGGTCAGCGGTGGGCGCCGCCGCCCCACGCGGGCAGCGGTTCGGGCGCGGCCGTCCCGGTCAGCACGCGGACGATCCAGCGGCGGTGCCAGAACGCCTTGAAGACTCCGATGAGGCCGATGATCCAGGCCAGGAGACCGATCCCTATGATCAGCGCCATCAGCCCGTATGTGTCATGGCCCCGCACCGCGCCCGCGGGCACGACGACGCAGGCGTACAGCCCGAACGCGCCCAGCGCGAAGGACGCCAGCAGCCACACCAGGCTGAGGCCGGGCAGCCGGAGACCGGCGTCGCGGGCCGGGTCGCGGTCCAGCGCGCCCCACTGCGTGAGCAGCCGCCGCACCGCCACGTCCCGGCGCAGCCCGACGACGAGCAGGATCAGCGCGGGCAGCAGGACGGCGGCGCCCAGGGCGAGCATCACCACGCCGAAGATCGCGCCGAGGGGGTCGTACGACTGCTCGAAGCTGATGAACGCCGTCCCGGTCAGCGACCAGCCGAGCGCGCCGACCGCCCCCCACAGCCACAGCAGCCCGAGCCGGCCGGGGCCGAGGTGCGCCTTCACCAGCACACCGAGCAGGAAGGACCGGTCGGCGAGCAGCGCCTCCCGGTCGGGCCAGGCGCGTATCTCCACGGGCGGCGGGGGCGGCGGCAGCACGGAGCGAGGGGACATGGGGCAGACCTTATCGATCACCCGTTGTCCCAAGTACCGCCCAGGTCTCAGGCGTTGCGGATGGCCTCGATGTCCAGGCGCTTCATGCCGAACATGGCCTTCATCGCACGGGCGGCCTTCTCCGGGTCCGGGTCGGTCAGGGCCTCACCGAGGCCCGGCGGGACGATCTGCCAGAACAGGCCGTACTTGTCCTTGAGCCAGCCGCACTGGATCTCCTGCCCGCCGCCGGAGGTGAGCTCGTTCCACAGGCGGTCCACCTCCTCCTGCGAGTCGCACTCGACGGAGAGCGAGGCGGCCTCGTTGAAGGGGAACTCGGGCCCGCCGTCGAACGCGACGTACTCCGCGCCGTCCAGCTGGAACCGTACGGTCATCGCCGTGCCCTCCTCGCCGGGGCTCGCGGCGGTCCAGAGGGTGGTCTCCAGGACGCGCGAGTCGCCGCCGACGACGGAGACGTAGTAGTCGGCTACTTCCTCGATCAGGCCCTTCGGATACCAAAGGAACGTGGTGACCTTCTGCATGGTCCTCTCCTCACGTACGGGGGCGAAGTGCCGTGAAGGGTAGACCGCGCGGGCGCCCGGAACTCATCGACGTGCCGGGGCTAAGCAGCTCCCAGCGATTCGAAGCGCCAGCGGTGGACCGGCCGGGTGACGAGGTCCGGATCCGGTTCGGGCAGCTCCGGCAGCTCGTCGGCGTAGCCGCCCCGCCACCAGGTGATGACCAGGACCCGGTCCTGCGGGGCGCGCAGCAGCTCGCTGCGCAGCGGGGTCCGCGGCAGCTCGGCGGCGTGGGCGCGGGCCCACTCCAGGAGTTCGCCGCCGCGCCCCTCGGCGGCACGGGCCTCCCACATCAGGGCGGTGACGGGGGCGCTCATGAGTAGAGGTTGTCCTTGCTGACCTCGTGCACATGGTCGTGGTCGTACGTGGGGGCGCCCGGGACGTGGGTCTCGGTGACGGGCAGCGAGGAGTCGGCGGACAGCTCCAGGTCGGAGGCGGGCCGGTTGCGGGCGACCATCTCGGCGCCGAGCGCGGCGACCATCGCCCCGTTGTCGGTGCACAGCTTGGGGCGGGGCACGCGCAACCGGATACCGGCCCGCTCGCACCGCTCCTGGGCGAGCGCGCGCAGCCGGGAGTTGGCCGCGACGCCGCCGCCGATCATCAGGTGGTCGACGCCCTCGTCCTTGCAGGCGCGGACGGCCTTGCGGGTGAGCACGTCGACGACGGCCTCCTGGAAGGACGCGGCCACGTCCCGTACCGGCACCTCCTCGCCGGCCGCCCGCTTGGCCTCGATCCAGCGGGCGACGGACGTCTTCAGGCCGGAGAAGGAGAAGTCGTACGCGGGGTCGCGCGAGCCGGTCAGGCCGCGCGGGAAGGCGATGGCGGCCGGGTCGCCCTCGCGGGCGAGCCGGTCGATGACCGGGCCGCCGGGGAAGCCGAGGTCCAGCACCCGGGCGATCTTGTCGAACGCCTCGCCGGCCGCGTCGTCGATGGTCGCGCCCAGCGGCCGGACGTCGTTGGTGATGTCGGGCGCGAGGAGCAGCGAGGAGTGCCCGCCGCTGACCAGGAGCGCCATGGTGGGCTCGGGCAGCGGCCCGTGCTCCAGCTGGTCGACGCAGATGTGGGACGCCAGGTGGTTGACCCCGTACAGCGGCTTGTTCAGCGCGTACGCGTACGCCTTGGCGGCGGAGACACCGACGAGCAGGGCGCCCGCGAGGCCGGGTCCGGCGGTGACGGCGATGCCGTCGAGGTCCCGGCCGCTGACGCCGGCGTCCTTCAGGGCGCGCTCGATGGTGGGGACCATCGCCTCCAGATGCGCGCGGGAGGCGATCTCGGGGACGACGCCGCCGAAGCGGGCGTGCGTGTCGACGCTGGACGCGACGGCGTCCGCGAGGAGCGTGGTCCCCCGGACGATGCCGACCCCGGTTTCGTCGCAGGAGGTCTCGATACCGAGTACGAGGGGTTCGTCAGCCATCAGTCAGTCCCGTTTTCCTGTACGTCTTCGTGTACGTGGAGGCGCATGACGAGCGCGTCGATGTTGCCCGGCTGGTAGTAGCCGCGGCGGAAGCCGATCGGTTCGAAGCCGAAGCGTTCGTAGAGCTTCTGGGCGCGGGTGTTGTCGACGCGGACCTCAAGGAGCACCTCGGCGCACTCGAAGGCCGTGGCGTGCCTGAGCAGGTCGGTCAGCAGCTCGGAGCCGAGCCCGCCGCCCCAGTGGTCGCGGGCGACGGCGATCGTCTGTACGTCGGCGAGGTCACCGGCGGCGGCGAGGCCCGCGTACCCGACGATCCGGCCGGTGCCCGGCTCCTCGGCGACCACGTAGCGGCGGGTGGCCGCCGGGCCGCGCGCGTGGGCCAGCTCGGACCAGAACATGCCGGCCGACCAGGCGTCCTCCGGGAACAGCTCGTGCTCCAGGGCGAGCACCGGATCGATGTCCCACCAGCGCATCTCGCGCAGCACCGCGGTCGTGACGGTCACTTCGGGGTGACCACCTTGTAGTTCTTCGGGACCTGCGCGTCGGGCCTGCGGAGGTAGAGCGGCTGCGGCGGCAGCAGCTCCTCACCGGCGGCCAGGCGCTCGGCGGCGAGACCGGCGAGGGCGCCCGCCGCGAGGTGTTCGGGGCCGCGCGCGTCCGGGAACGCCTCCGGGTAGAGCACCGCGCCCGCGCCGACGACAGCCAGGCCCGCGAGCTGCTCCGCGATGTCGGCCGGCCGGTCGACGGAGGGCCCCTCGGTCCGGGTGCGGGGGTCCTCGTACCGCGCCCAGTAGACCTCCTTGCGACGGGCGTCCGTGGCGACGGCGAAGGGGCCCTCCAGCCCGGCCTGCCCGGCGGCGTACGCGAGGCCGTCCAGGGTGCAGAGTCCGTGCACGGGCACGGAGAGCGCCGAACCGAACGTGGCGGCCGTCACCAGGCCGACGCGCAGTCCGGTGTACGGGCCGGGGCCGACGCCCACGACGACGTCCGTCACGGCGTCGAGTTTCACCCCGGCCTCGGCGAGGACCCGGTCGACGGCGGGCAGCAGCAGCTCCCCGTGCCTGCGGGCGTCGACCTGGGCGTACTCGGCGACGACGCGGGTCCCGTCGTGGAGGGCGACGGTGACGGCGGGGGTGGCGGTATCCATTGCGAGCAAGAGCACGCAAACAGCCTACGGCTCCGGCGCGGCCCGCCCCGCGCCCCGTACGGCGTCCCGGTACGGGCGGTCCCGGCTGCTACCGTCACCGGGTATACGCGGAGTACGTGTAAACGCTTGTACGACTTACGGTTCGTGCCGTACGGGTCACCGCTCGCGCCGCACGGCACGGGCCCGCGCACCGACGGCACACGACAGCGAAAGAGGCACGCACGGTGGCAAGGGGCAGCTCGGGAATCGTGGCCGCGCTCACCGCGGCGGCCGTCGTGGCGGTCGGCTTCCTGGCCTACCAGGCCTCCGCCAACGTGCCGGACGACCTGGCGGCGAAGCCGAAGGCGTCCAGCAGCGCGTCGGCGCCGGCCGGCGGGCACGGGAAGGCCAGGCCGAAGAAGGACCCGCTCGCGGTCCCCGCCGGCTCCGGCACCGGGATGCGGGTCGTGTACGCGCTGAAGGACCGCCGGGTGTGGCTGGTCGACGCGAAGGGCAAGGCGTCCCGGACGTTCAAGGTGATGCCGGGTTCGGTGAGCGCGGTGCAGGGCACCTACGCGGTGTCCTCGCGGTCGGGCAGCGTGAAGGGGTCGGACGGGGTGCCGATCGAGCATGTGGTGCGGTTCGCCGCGGTGAACGACGTGACGATCGGCTTCAGCGCCGCGCAGGACGGGTCGATGGAGGAGCCGGACCCGACGGTGAAGGCGGGGGGCGTGCGGATGTCTCGGGCCGACGGGGATGCGGTGTGGCGGTTCGCCACGGTGGGCGTGAAGGTGGTCGTGGTCGCGTAGCGCGCCCCGGGCGCGCCGGCGGGTGTCCTCAAGCGCCGGACGGGCTTGAGTGTGCTGCCCGTCCGGATTTTTTCGCGTGTTCGGGCTTCGGCGGGGGCGACTGGGTTCGAGGGGGTGTCGACACCGCGTTCGCCGCCGCGTTCGCGGCCAGTAGGGCCGTCATCGATACCGTCGGCCTCGGCGACGGCTCGCGCTCGGGTGTCGGCATGGACGCCTCCTGGGGCTCCGGTGGAAGGCATGGTTAGGTAGACCTAACCCGCTCTCGTCCTCCATGTCACCACGCTTGCCCCGTTCCGCGCAACATTTTGCCGACACCACGTCGGAAACGCCTGCCGGTCTCAGCCCCAGGGCGCCCAGGACTCGTTCCGCAGCCCCGCCCACCGCGCCCCGACGCCCACCAGCGTCACCGCGCGCCGCTCGTCGTCGGTGTCCCCGACCGCGCGGTCGATGAACACCTGGAGACGGTCGTCCGACAGCTCCTCGACCTTGCCGTCGCCCCACTCCACGACCACCACGGACTCCGGCAGCGAGACGTCGAGGTCCAGGTCCTCCATCTCGTCGAGCCCGCCGCCCAGCCGGTAGGCGTCGACGTGGACCAGCGCGGGGCCGCCGGAGAGCGGGGGGTGGACGCGGGCGATCACGAAGGTGGGGGACGTCACCGCGCCGCGTACGCCCAGGCCCTCGCCGAGCCCCCGGGTCAGGGTCGTCTTGCCGGCGCCCAGCTCGCCGGTGAGCATGACGAGGTCGCCGGGGCGCAGCGCGGAGGCGAGCCGGCGGCCCAGGGCCCGCATCTGTTCGGGGGAGTCGACGGCCAGCTTGACGGTGACGGCGCCGGGGACGTTCTCGTACGCGGTGGCCTCAGCGGCCGCCGGGCTGTTCTGCGGTTCCATGCCCGCCAACGTTAGAGGACTCCGATACGGCCCCGGCCCGCACCAGCAGGTCGGCGAGCCGGTCGGTCACCGTCTCCGGGTGCTCCAGCATCACCAGGTGCCCGGCGTCCGGGACGATCACCAGCTCCGCGTCCGGCAGCAGGTCCGCGATGGCCTCGCTGTGCGAACTGGGCGTCACGAGGTCCTTGTCACCGGCCAGGACGAGGACCGGGAGATCCCGGAAGAGGGGCAGGGCCCCGCTCTTGTCGTGTTCCGCGAAGGCCGGGTAGAACTCGGCGACCACGTCGATCGGGGTGGACTCGATGAGCCGTTCCGCGAACCGCGCGACGGCCGGGTCCACGTCACGCGAACCGAACGAGTACCGCTTGATCAGCCCGGCGAACAGGTCCGCGGTCGCCCGCCGCCCGCGCTCCACCAGCTCCGCCTGCGAACCGAGCGCCCGCAGCACCCCGGGCAGCACCCGCCGCACCGCGTTGACGCCCATGACGGGCAGCCCGAAGCTGACCTCGTTCAGCCGGCCGCTCGACGTGCCGACGAGGGCGACGGCGGCGACCCGGTCACGGATCAGCTCCGGGTACTGGTCGGCCAGCGCCATGATCGTCATGCCGCCCATCGAGTGGCCGACGAGGACGAGCGGGCCCTCGGGGGCGGCGGCGTCGATGACGGCCTTGAGGTCGCGGCCGAGCTGGTCGATGCCGACGGGCACCCCTCCCCCGGCGCGGGCCTGGGCGCGGCCCCGCTCGGAGCGGCCGTGGCTGCGCTGGTCCCAGTGGACGGTGCGCACGATCCCGCGCAGGGCGGCGCGCTGGAAGTGCCAGGAGTCCTGGCCGAGGCAGTAGCCGTGACTGAAGACGACGGTCACCGGGGCGGGCGCCTTGCGCCCGAAGAGGCGGCGCCTGCGGGAACCCGAGGGGGCGGCGTCCTCGGGGGGATCGACCTCGTCGACCTCGTAGTACAGCTCGGTGCCGTCGTCGGCGGCGGCCCGGCCGGGGCGCCCGCGCAGCGAGCCGTACGGGCCGGTGGCGTCCAGGGCGAGCCGGGCGCGCTTGCGCATGCCCCGGCCGACCGTCAGCCGCTCCACGGCGACCCCGGCCGCCGCGCCCGCGGCGATCACACCTATGGCGGCGCCGGCGATTCCCGCCCGGCGCCAGCCGGCTCCCGAGGCGGCCGCCGTCGCCACCACGTCCCCCGTGCTGATGTCGCTCACCGTGCCGCGCTCCTCGTGAGTCGTGTCGGTCGCTCCCGGCCCGAGCCTGGGCCGTCTTCAGATCGTGCCTGGTCAGGGCCGCTTCCCCGGTCAGGACCCGGCCGGGGCCCCCTCGGTCGTCGCACCCAGATGGACGCGCGGCACCCGGCCGCCGATCCGGGTGACGATCTCGTACGCGATCGTGCCGGCGGCCTGTGCCCAGTCCTCGGCGCTCGGCTCGCCCCGGTCGCCGGGGCCGAAGAGCACCGCCTCGCTGCCGGCCGCCGGCTCGTCGCCGTCGAGGTCGACGACGAACTGGTCCATGGCGACCCGGCCCGCGATCGTCCGCCGCACCCCGCCGACGAGGACGGGGCCCCGGCCGGACGCGTGGCGCGGGATGCCGTCGGCGTACCCGAGGGGCACCAGGCCGAGCGTGGTCTCGCGAGGCGTCGTGTAGTGGTGGCCGTAGCTGATGCCGTGGCCGGCCGGGACCTGCTTGACGAGGGCGACGGACGCGGCGAGCGTCATGACGGGCCGCAGTCCGAAGTCGGCGGAGGTGCCCAGCTCCGGGCTCGGCGAGATGCCGTACATGGCGATCCCGGTCCGCACCAGGTCGAAGTGGGACTCGGGGACGGTCAGGGTCGCCGGGGAGTTGGCGATGTGCCGCACCTCGGGTTCGACGCCGGCCTTCTCCGCGTACGCCACCATGTCGCGGAAGGTGTCCAGCTGGGCGGTGATCGAGGGGTGGCCCGGCTCGTCGGCGCAGGCGAAGTGGGACCACAGTCCGGTGACGCGGACGGTGCCGGCGCGCTCGGCGGTGCGGGCGGCGGCGACCAGTTCGGGCCAGTCGGCGGGCTGGCAGCCGGCCCGGCCGAGTCCGGTGTCGGCCTTGAGGTGGATACGCGCGGTCCGGCCGGCCGCCGTCGCCGCATCGGTGACCTCGCGCAGCGCCCACATGCCGCTGACCGACACGTCGATGTCGGCCTCGATCGCCTCGCGCCAGGGCCCGCCCGGCGTCCAGAGCCAGCACAGCATCCGGCCGTCGAGCCCGGCCGCGCGCAGGGCCAGGGCCTCCTGTGGGGTCGCGGTGCCCAGCCAGGCGGCGCCCGCCTCGCGCGCGGCGCGGGCGCAGGGGACCGCGCCGTGCCCGTAGGCGTCGGCCTTCACCACGGCCATGAGCTGCGCCCCGGCCGCCCGAGCACGCAGGACGCGCACGTTGGCGCGGAGTGCGGCAAGGTCGATCTCGGCACGGGCTCGCAAGGACGCTGTCTCGTTCATATCGCGCCCAGTCTCTCAGAGCCGCCCGTGCGGGCCGGTCCGGCGGGGCGCGTCAGCGGTGGCGCAGCTCGTGTTCCAGATGGTCGGCGAGGACGGGTACGTGGCTGTGCTCGACGTCCTTGACGGCGGTGACGAGCGTGACCGGGCCGCCCGCGCGGACCAGCCCCACCAGCTCGTCGACGGCCGCCGTCTGGGCCGGTCCGGCCAGTTCGGCGCGGTAGCGCTCGACGAAGGCGTCGTAGCGGGTGGCGGAGCGGTCCTCGTGGTACCAGGAGCGCAGCTCGTCGGAGGGGGTGAGGTCCTTGAGCCAGCGGTCGATCGCTGCCTTCTCCTTGGAAACCCCGCGCGGCCAGAGCCGGTCGACGAGGACGCGGGTGCCGTCGCCCTCCTCCACCCCGTCGTAGACCCGGCGGACGCGCACGTCACCGCTGCTGCTCACGGCCGGTCACCTCTCCTCGGCTTCTCCGCGGACGCTCGCCCTCAGCTTCGCTCAGGCCCGGACGTCCCGCCAGGCCTCGGGGATGGCCTCGGCGACGTCCATCGCGGCGAGCGGGGAGCCGTCCGCCGCGCGCCGGGCGGCGAGCCCGTGCAGATACGCCCCGACGGACGCGGCGTCGAGCGGGGCGAGTCCGGCGGCGAGCAGGGAGCCGGTCAGGCCGGAGAGCACGTCGCCGCTGCCGGCGGTGGCCAGCCAGGAGGTCCCGGTCGGGTTGACCCGGACCGGGGTGTGCGGGGTTCCGGTGGCGATGAGGGTGGTCGAGCCCTTGAGCAGGACCGTGGCGCCGAACCGCCGGGCGAGTTCCCGTACGGCGGCGAGCCGCCCGGCCTCGACCTCCTCGCGCGCCACGCCGAGCAGCGCGGCGGCCTCCCCGGCGTGCGGGGTGAGGACGGTGGGCGCGGTACGGGCGCGGACCACGTCGGCGTCCAGGAGCCGCAGCCCGTCCGCGTCGACCAGCACCGGCACCTCGGTGGCCAGCACGTCGGAGACGGCCTCCACGGCCTCGGTGCCGTCGCCGAGTCCGGGTCCGACGACCCACGCCTGCACCCGCCCGGCCTTGGAGGGGCGGCCCGCGTGGACCAGGGTCTCCGGGTGCCGCGCGATGACCGCCTCGCCGCCGGGGCCCGCGTAGCGCACGGCCCCCGCCCCGCCGCGCAGCGCCCCGGAGACGGCGAGCACGGCGGCGCCCGGGTAGCGGGCCGACCCGGCGGCGATACCGACGACCCCGCGCCGGTACTTGTCGCTCTCGGCGTCCGGTACGGGCAGCAGCGCGGCGACGTCCGCGTACTGGAGCGCCTCCAGGTCGGGCACGGCCGGGAGTTCGGCGTCGAGCCCGATGTCGACGAGGCGCAGCGCGCCGGCCCGTTCGGCGGCCGGGTCGACGAGCAGCGCGGCCTTGTACGCGCCGAAGGTGACGGTGGCGTCCGCGCGCACCGCGTCGCCGGTCACCTCGCCGGTGTCCGCCTCGACGCCGCTGGGCAGGTCGACGGCGACGACGGGCGCGCCGTGCGCGGTGTACCGCCCGACCAGTTCGGCCGCCGCCGGCCGCAGTCCGCCGCGTCCGCCGATGCCGGTGATGGCGTCCACGACGAGGTCGATGCGCCCGGCCCAGTCCTCGTGGGTGGTGCTCTCCTCGCCGTCCACCACGTGTCCGCCGGCGGCGCGCAGGGCTGCGGTGCCGCCCTCGTGGGACCTGCCTGGCGTGACCCGTACGGCGACCACGCCCGCGCCGCGCCGGGCGAGCCGGGCGCCGGCGTACAGGGCGTCGCCGCCGTTGGCGCCGGTGCCGACGAGGAGGACGACGCGGGAGCCGTAGACCCGCCCGGCCCGGCGCAGCAGATCGGCACAGGCGGCGGCGAGCCCGGCGGCGGCACGCTGCATCAGCGCACCTTCGGGAAGCCGTGCCATGAGGGCCGCTTCGGCGGCCCGTACGGAGTCGACGCTGTAGGCACTACGCATACCCCCAACGTACGCAGGTCGAGCCCCGCACGCAGGCAACGGGCCGCACAATCAAGCCCGTCCGGCGATTGAGGACATCGGTAACGGAACCGAGGACGGGCCGCACATTCAAGCCCGTCCGGCGATTGAGGACGGAACCGGCCCGCCGGACCCCCAAGGCCACCGGGGCACCGCACCCCGGACCGGCTAGGCCCCCTCCGCGATCACCACCGCGGACGCGACCCCCGCATCGTGGCTGAGCGACACATGCCAGCTCCGCACCCCCAACGCGGCGGCGCGAGCCGCCACCGTGCCGCGCACCCGCAACCGCGGCTGCCCGCTCTCCTCCACGTACACCTCGGCGTCCGTCCACAGCAGCCCGGCGGGCGCGCCGAGCGCCTTGGCCAGGGCCTCCTTCGCGGCGAACCGGGCGGCCAGCGAGGCGATCCCGCGCCGCTCCCCGCTCGGCAGCAGCAGCTCCGCCTCCACGAACAGCCGCGAAGCGAGTTGCGGCGTACGCTCCAGCGCCGCGTCGAACCGCTCGATCTCCGCCACGTCGATCCCGACCCCGATGATCACGTTCCCACCCTTACTGCTCGGCTCACTCCACGGTGACGGACTTCGCCAGGTTGCGCGGCTGGTCCACCTCGTTGCCGCGGGCCGTCGCGAGTTCGCAGGCGAAGACCTGCAACGGCACGGTGGCGACCAGCGGCTGAAGCAGCGTAGGCGTTGCGGGGATGCGGATGAGGTGGTCGGCGTACGGAACGACCTCCTCGTCGCCCTCCTCGGCGATGACGACGGTGAGGGCGCCGCGGGCCCGGATCTCCTGGATGTTCGACACGATCTTGCCGTGCAGCACCGAGCGTCCGGCCGGGGACGGCACCACGACGACGACGGGCAGCCCGTCCTCGATGAGCGCGATCGGCCCGTGCTTCAGCTCGCCGGCGGCGAACCCCTCGGCGTGCATGTACGCGAGTTCCTTGAGCTTCAGCGCGCCCTCCAGGGCGACCGGGTAGCCGACGTGCCGGCCGAGGAAGAGCACGGTGTCGTGGGAGGCCAGCGACCGGGCCAGCTCGCGGACGGGTTCCATGGTCTCCAGGACCCGGTCCACCGAGCCGGAGATCTCGGAGAGCTGCCGGATGACCGTCCGGATCTCGTCGCCCCACTTGGTGCCGCGCACCTGGCCCAGGTAGAGGGCGACGAGGTAGCAGGCGACGAGCTGGGTGAGGAACGCCTTGGTGGAGGCGACGGCGACCTCGGGCCCGGCGTGCGTGTAGAGCACGGCGTCGGACTCGCGCGGGATGGTGGAGCCGTTGGTGTTGCAGATGGCGAGGACCTTCGCGCCCTGCTCGCGGGCGTGCCGCAGGGCCATCAGGGTGTCCATCGTCTCGCCGGACTGGGAGATGGCGATGACCAGGGTGTGCGGGTCCATGATCGGGTCGCGGTAGCGGAACTCGCTGGCCAGCTCGGTCTCGCAGGGGATGCGCGTCCAGTGCTCGATGGCGTACTTGGCGATCATCCCCGCGTGGAACGCGGTCCCGCAGGCGACGATCACCACCTTGTCGACCTCGCGCAGTTCGCCCCGGGTGATGCGGACCTCGTCGAGGTGGAGGGTGCCCTCGGGGTCGATGCGGCCGAGGAGGGTGTCGGTGACGGCCTTCGGCTGCTCGGCGATCTCCTTGAGCATGAAGGAGGCGTATCCGCACTTCTCGGCGGCCGAGGCGTCCCAGTCGACGTGGTACTCGCGCACCTCGGCGGGCTCCCCGTCGAACCCGGTGACCAGGACGCCGTCCCGGCGCAGCTCCACCACCTGGTCCTGGCCGAGTTCGATCGCGTCCCGGGTGTGCTCGATGAACGCGGCGACGTCGGAGGCGAGGAAGGACTCGCCGTCGCCCACCCCGACGACGAGCGGCGAGTTGCGCCGGGCCCCGACCACGACGTCGGGCGCGTCCGCGAAGACCGCGACGAGCGTGAACGCCCCTTCGAGGCGCCGGCACACCTGGCGCATGGCCTCGGCCGGCTCCCCGCTCTGGCTGTACGCCTCGGCGAGGAGGTGGGCGACGGTCTCGGTGTCGGTCTCGGAGAGCAGGTCGTGGCCCCGCTCGCCGAGTTCGGCGCGCAGGGCCGCGAAGTTCTCGATGATCCCGTTGTGGACGACGGCGACGCGGCCGGCGTTGTCGAGGTGCGGGTGGGCGTTGACGTCGGTGGGTCCGCCGTGGGTGGCCCAGCGGGTGTGCCCGATCCCGGCGGTACCGGCGGGCAGCGGCTGCTCGCTCAGCGCCTTCTCCAGGTTGACGAGCTTCCCGGCCTTCTTGGCGGCGGCGAGCCCGCCGTCGGCGAGGACGGCGATCCCGGCGGAGTCGTACCCCCGGTACTCCAGCCGCTTGAGGCCCGCGACGACGACGTCCTGCGCCGACTGCCCACCGACGTAACCCACGATCCCGCACATAGTGGTCCTTTCCTGGTCACCAGCCCCTGTTCTTCGCATAGTCGCAGAAGTGACCCCTATTTCAAGCCCAACGAAGCCCGTAGGCCCCGTCCGGCCACTTCAAGCCCGTCCGGCGATTGCGGAGTGCCCGGCCACTTCAAGCCCGTCCGGCGATTGAGGACAAGGCGCCGCCGAAGGTGGCGCGCCCTCACCCGGCCCGCACGGCCTCCACCACCGCACCGCCCCCCACAGCCCCCGGCGCCTCCGGCGCCTTCCGCTCCCCCTTCACCAGCAGCAGCACCGCCACCCCCGCCACGATCCCCACCGCACCGGCCACCACGGCCGCCGTGTTCAGCCCCGAGGCGAACGCCGCCCGCAGCGCGTGCTCCGGCATCCCGGCGGCCCGCAGCCCCGCCGCGCCGCCGCCCGCCAGCGCGTGGGACGGTCCGTCGCCCAGGCTCTCCCCCATCCGGGAGGTCAGTACGGTCCCGAGCACGGCGACCCCGAAGGCGTACCCGAGCTGGCGGAAGGTGTTGACCGCGCCGCCCGCCGTACCGGCCCGCTCCGGCGGCACCGCGGCGAGCGCCGCGCCCGCGATGGCCGGGGAGACCAGGCCCGTACCGATGCCCGCGACCACCAGGCCCGGGACCAGCACCGGCCACGAGGAGCCCGCGCCGAGCACCGCCTGGCCGAGGGTGCCGGCGCCGATGAGGACGAGCCCGACGCCGATGGTGAGCCGCGGCGGCGCCCCGTGCAGCAGCCGGCCGCCGACGGCGGCCACCACGAACGAGGTCGCGGCCAGCGGCAGGACCGCCAGGCCGCCCTGGACGGGGCTGAGGCCGAGGACCGTCTGCAGCCAGATCGAGGTGTACGGCAGGACGCCGAAGGCCGCCATGTTGAAGGCGAGCGCCCCGGCCATCACCCCGGTGAACGCGGAGGTGCGGAACAGCGAGAGGTCCAGCAGCGGGTGCGCGACGCGCAGCTCCACCAGGACGAAGCAGACGAGGGCGAGCGCGGCGATCCCGAACGTGGCGAGCGTCTGCCCGGACGCCCAGCCGACGCTGCCCGCCCGGACG
This sequence comes from Streptomyces sp. NBC_00708, assembly GCA_036226585.1. Taxonomy (GTDB): domain Bacteria; phylum Actinomycetota; class Actinomycetes; order Streptomycetales; family Streptomycetaceae; genus Streptomyces. The sequence continues at coordinate 4,324,338 of CP108997.1, read as the reverse complement.
ACGGCGTACGTCGCGGCCCCCGCGAACACCGCGAAGGCGGCGGTCCCCGCCCAGTCGGTGCGCCGGTCCCGCGCCCCGTGCGACTCGGGCACGGTCCGGCCGGTCAGCCAGACGGCGGCCACGCTGACCGGCAGGTTCACGTAGAAGATCCAGCGCCAGCCGGGCCCCTCGGTCAGCAGCCCGCCGACCACGGGCCCGATCGCGGCGGCGCCCCCGGCCACCGCGCCCCAGAGCCCGAGCGCGACGGACCGGTCCTTGCCCCGGTACACGGAGGCCAGCAGCGGCAGCGTCGTCGCGAACATCGCGGCGGCCCCCACGCCCTGCACCCCGCGCGCGGCCACCAGCAGACCCGGCGAGGAGGCGAGCCCGCAGGCCAGCGAGGCGGCGGCGAAGAGCACGACGCCCACGACGTGGACCCGGCGCCGCCCGAGCCGGTCGGCCGCCGCCCCTATGCCGAGCAGCAGCGCGGCGAGCGCGAGGGCGTAACCGTCGATGACCCATTGCAGATCGGAGAGCGAGGCGTCGAGCGCCCGCGCCATGTCGGGCAGTGCCACGATGACGATCGTGACGTCCAGCAGCAGCATGAACGTCCCCAGACAGACCGCGGTGAGCGGCCCCCACTTACGCATGTCCTTGGTCCTTCTCCCGTACGGCTTCGGCGTGACCGGCGGCCACCCCGTACGTACGATCGGACGACCGCGCCCCAAATCCCCAGCCAGTGACACCCCGGCGCCGGAATCCGACACCGAGAGGGCCTTCGACAGTGGAATCACCCATCCGGGGCGACGCCCTGGACCTGCGCGTCCTGCACGCGCTGGAGCTGGACGCCCGCGCGCCCTTCAGCCGGATCGCAGCGGTGCTCGGCGTCTCCGACCAGACGGTGGCGCGCCGTTTCCGCAGGCTGCGGGCCGAGGCGGGGCTGCGGGTGGTGGGGGTGCGGTGCGCGGCGTCGGAGGACTCGTTCGAGCACTGGCTGCTGCGGGTGCGGTGCGCGCCCGAGGGCGCGACGGCCATCGCGGAGGCCCTGGCCAAACGGCCCGACACCTCGTGGATCGGACTGACGTCGGGCGGTACGGAGGTGACGTGCACGGTCAACCTCCGCAGCCGGGACGACGCGGACGACCTGCTCATCGGCAAGCTGCCGCGCACCCCGCACATCGTCGACATCCGCGCGCACCAGCTGCTGCACCGCTTCTACGGCGGCCCCGCGGGCTGGCTCCACAAGAGCGGCGCGCTCACCCCGGAGGAGACCGCCGCCCTCACCCCGCCGCCCGCCCCGGCCCCGCCCGGCCCGGCCGTCATCACCGCCGAGGACGAGCCCCTGGTCGCCGCGCTGGAACGGGACGGCCGGGCGACCTACCCCGAACTCCAGCGCGCGACCGGCCTCTCCGAGTCGGCGGTCCGGCGCCACCTGGCCCGGCTGGTGGCCTCGGGCGCGCTGTACGTGGACGTGGAGTTCGACTCCGGCCACCTCGGCTACCGGAACCCGAGCATGCTGTACATCACCGCCGCGCCCGGCGCCCTGCACACGGTGGGCACGGCCCTGGCGACGGACCGCGAGGTGGCGTACGCGTCGGCCACCACGGGCCCGTCCAACATCGTCGCGGTCGCGATCACCCGCGACTCCACCCACTTCTACCGCTACCTCAGCGACCGCCTGGGCGGCCTGGCCGGCGTCGAGCACGTGGAGTCGATGCCGCTGCTGCGCCGCGTGAAGCAGCTGACGTACCGGCCGTTCCGTGGGTAGCGGGAAGCCTCGGCCGGTAAAGTAGGAACGGCTCATACTTTGAGCGGTTCCTACTTCAGGAGGGCCCATGGCCTTCACCGGACGCGGCCGCGAGCTGCGCATCCTCGGATCATGGCTGGAGCGGGTCGTCGCGGGTTCCGGCGGCAGCGCCGGACAGGCGCTGGTGATCAAGGGCCGGCGACGGATCGGCAAGACCCGGCTGGTGCAGGAGTTCTGCGCCCGCTCGGGCCGGCCGTACGTCTTCTTCCAGGCGACCCGCAGCCAGCCGGCGCCGCTCGCCCGGCGCGCCCTGTTCGACGCGGTCGCCGGCGGCCAGGGGATGCGGGACCACGGCGCGGCGCTCGAGCACGCCGCCGCTCCCGAGGACTGGGTGCGGACGCTGGCCGCTGTCGGCGCCGCCCTGCCCTCCGACGAGCCGGTCATCCTCGTCCTGGACGAGGTCCCCTGGCTCTCCGAGGCGGACCCGGGCTTCGACGCGGCCCTCAAGACGGCGTGGGACATGCACCTGTCCGCCAAGCCGGTGCTCCTGCTGCTGCTCGGCTCCGACCTGGCGATGATGGACCGGCTGACCTCGTACGATCACCCGTTCTACGGCCGGGCCGGCCAGTACACCGTGGGGCCGCTCAGCCCCGCCGACGTACAGGACTCCACCGGACTGGACGCGGGGTCCGCGCTCGACGCCTATCTCGTCACCGGGGGTTTCCCCGAGGTGGTCACCGGCTGGCGTACCGGCGAGCCGGTCGCCGCGTATCTGGACCGCCAGGTGGAGGACCCCTCTTCGGTCCTGCTCACCACGGGCGAGCGGTCCCTGGCGGCGGAGTTCCCCGCGCGTCTCCAGGCGGGACGGGTGCTCCGGGCGATCGGCTCCGGTGAGCGCACGTTCTCCGGCATCGCCGCGAGCACGGGGGGCGCCGACGGGCGTCCCCTGGCGCACGGCACGCTCGCCCCGATACTGGCCGAACTCACGGAGGCCAAACGGATCGTGGCCACCGACGTCCCGCTCTCCACCCGGCCGGCCCACAAGCTCAAGCGCTACCGCATCGCGGACACCTATCTGCGCTTCTGGCTGGCCCACCTGGAGGATGCCGTAGCCCAGGCGGAGAGGGGCAGGGGGGAGATCTCGGCCGCGCGCGTCCAGCGTTCCTGGCCCTCGTGGCGGGGGCGCGCGGTGGAGCCGGTGATCAGGGAGTCCCTGGCCCGCCGTGTCCCCGGCGGCCTCTTCCCGGAGGCCGTGGAGGTCGGCGGCTGGTGGAACCGGCAGAACAACCCGGAGGTCGACCTCATCGGCGCCGACTCCGCACCGGTGGCGGGCCGCGTCTGCTTCGCCGGCTCGGTGAAATGGCGCGACGAGACCCCCTTCGGCACACGCGACCTCGCGGAACTCAGCGCCTCCGCCCAGCAGGTGCCGGGCGCCGAGGGCGCCCCCCTGGTCGCGGTCAGCCGCGTCGCCCCGACGAACACGGCGGCGGAGGGCCTGGCCGCGCACTGGGGCCCGGAGGACATCATCGCGGCGTGGCGCTGACGTCCGGTGCCCACCGGGTCAGCAGGCCCGAACTCGGTTGCGGGCGCATATCGTTGGGCTGCCGCAGCCGCCGCAGGAAAGAGGTTCCCGTGCACGACGCACACGACGGGTCCGACGAGACCATGCTCACCCACGTCACGCCGGACGGGGTCGCCCCCGCCCAGGGCTACAGCCATGTCGTCGTGGGCGAGGGCAGGCTCGTCGTGATCTCGGGGCAGATCGCGCTGGACGAGAAGGGGAACCTGGTCGGGGAGGGCGATCCCGCCGCCCAGGCCCGTCAGGTCTTCGAGAACCTGAAGCGCTGCCTGGAGGCGGGCGGGGCGACGTTCGCCGACGTCGCCAAGCTCACCTTCTACGTCACCGACGTGGCGTTCCTGCCCGCGATCCGCGTCGCGCGGGACGCCCATGTCGACGTGGCGCGCCCCCCGGCCAGCACGGCCGTACAGGTGGCCGCGCTCTTCCGGCCGGACCTGCTCCTGGAAGTGGAAGCCCTCGCCGTCCTCCCCTGGTGACCGGGCGGGGCACCCGGGTCCGCCGAGCCGCTGGGGCCCCCGGCATCACCCCGCCGCGTCCGGTGACCGCAGCCACCCTCCGGCACGGGCCGTCTCCGTCGCCGTACGCAGGAGCTGGGCGACCACCGGGCGGGCGCCCCGGCCCCGGGTGAGCAGGTGCAGTTCGATGGCGGCGCCGCCGGTCAGGGGGCGCCAGACCAGGCCCGCCGGGAGGCTCGGGGCGGCCGAGTCGCCGACGACCGAGACCGCGTCGCCCCGGGCGACCGGGGTGTGGCCGGCGTCGAACGCCAGGGGGCGCAGGAGGAGTTCGGGGGCGGCGCCCGCCTCGGCCAGGATGGCCGTGATCGCGTCGTAGTGGCCCGGGTTCGCCTCGCGCGGGTGGATGAGCAGCGTTTCCCGGGACAGCTCGGCGGGGTCCACGGCGGGCAGCGCGGCGAGCCGGTGACCGGCTGCCATGAGGATGCCCTGGGGCTCCAGCCGTACGAGCGTCCGCACCAGCTCCGGCGTCGGCGGCGGGCAGCGGACCAGGCCCGCGTCCAGGGTTCCGTCGGCGACGCCGGACAGGATCTCGGCGGTGGACAGCAGCCGGGTGTCGGCGGTGATGCCGGGCAGCCGGTCCGCCAGGGCGGCGAGCAGCGCGGGGGCCGTCTCGTAACTCGTACTCATGCTGTACCCAAAGGCCAGCGTGCCGCTCTCACCGCCGGCGAAGCCGCGTACATCGCGCCAGAGGCGGTCGGCCTCCTCGCAGAGGGCCGCGCCGCGCTCCATCAACAGCCGCCCGGCCTCGGTGGGTTCGACGGAGTGCGTGGTGCGGTCGAGGAGCTGGACGCCCAACTCCTTCTCCAGTTCGCGTATCTGGCGGCTGAGCGCGGGCTGCGCGATGTGCAGCCGCTCGGCGGCGCGGGTGAAGTTGCGTTCCCCGGCCACGGCCAGGAAGTAGCGCAGGCGCCGCAGATCCATCATGGCAAGGAGCATACGAGGGGGCTCTGACCAGCGGTGATGCCGGATGGTTCTGGAGCGATCGGAAACAGGTCTTTCCCTGGGCGGCCCCGCACTCCCTAGCGTTCAGGCATCGGAGGGAACCACTCGGTGAAAGGCCTCACGATCATGAACAGCACCCCCAAGGACGTCGTCCTCGCCTACATGAAGACCCTGGCCGAGGGCGACATGGACCGGCTGAGGGCGTTCTTCGACGCCGATGTCACCTGGACGCTCGCCGGGGACCTGCCCGTCTCGGGCACCTGGACCGGGCCGGACGAGATCTTCGACGGGTTCGTCGCCACGATGACCGCCCGGCTGGTGCCGGAGACGGTGGAGATCGAATTCCTGGACGTGCTCGCGGAGGGCGAGCGGGTGCTCGCCGAGTGGCGGACGCGCGGGCTGACCCGCAAGGGCGGCCAATACGACCAGCACTGCCTGGCCGTGTTCACCGTGCGCGACGGCCGTATCGCCTCGGTGCGGGAGCACTTCGACACCCTGCACGCCCACAACGTCGTCTTCGCCTGACTGAGGAGCCCGCGATGCGCGCACAACTTCCCGCCGCCGGACCGGGCGGCACGGTCCACATCGACGAGGCCCCCGAGCCCGTCCCCGCCGCCGACGAAGCCCTGGTCGCGGTGGAGGCGTACTCCGTCAACCGGGGCGAGACCTTCCAGCTCGACGGGCAGCTCGACCGCCGGTGGGCCGGCTGGCGGCCCGGCAAGGACGTCGCCGGCACGGTCGTACGGGCGGCGGCCGACGGCACCGGCCCCACCGCCGGCACCCGCGTCGTCGCGCACCCGCCGGCGTACGGCTGGGCCGAGCGCGTCGCCGTCCCGGTGCACAGCATCGCCGCGCTCCCCGACAGCGTCGACGCGGTGACGGCGGCGGCCCTCCCGCTGGCCGGCATCACCGCGCTGCGCCTGCTGCGCGCGGCGGGCCCGGTCGCGGGGCGGCGGGTGCTGATCACCGGTGCGAGCGGCGGCGTCGGCCACTACGTCACCGAGCTGGCGGCGTCCTCGGGCGCGGCGGTGACGGCGGTCAGCGCGACCCGGGAGCGCGGGGCGCGGCTGCTGGAGCTGGGGGCGCACGCGGTGGTGACGTCACCGGCGGACGCCGAGGGCCCGTACGACGTGGTGCTGGAGTCGGTGGGCGGCGACTCGCTGCCGGCGGCCCTGGCCCGGCTGGCCCCGGGCGGCCTGCTGGTCTGGTTCGGCCAGGCCAGCCGCACCCCGGTCGCGCTGGACTTCTTCGACTTCTTCAAGGGCCCGGCCGAGGCCCGTATCGCCCACTTCGACTACACCCGCGCGGACACCACGTACGCCGACGAACTCGCCACGCTGGTACGGCTGGTGGCGAGCGGACGCCTGCACCCGGAGATCGGCTCGGTCCGCGACTGGTCCCGCACGGACGACGTCGTCGCGGACATCCGGGCGCGCCGGGTACGGGGGAACGCGGTGCTTACGGTGGGATGAGAAAGCGGGACGGTGTACGGCGATGAGTCCGGGCCTCCCGAGGAGTCACCCCTTGCGTTGTCACCCATCACCGGGAGAAGAGCACTCATGACTCAACTGCTGAAGGTCCAGAACTTCACCGTCTCCGCCGACGGCGTCGCCTGCGGGGAGAACCAGACGCTGGAGAAGCCCTTCGGCCATGTCGACCCGGGGCAGCTGTTCTCCTGGGCCGGGGCGACGGCGAGCTGGCCCAATCGGACGGACCCGGGCGGGAGCCGGGGCCTGGACGACTACATGACGCGGGACTTCTCGCACAACATCGGTGCCGAGATCATGGGCCGCAACAAGTTCGGCCCGCAGCGCGGGCCCTGGGAGGACCACGAGTGGCAGGGCTGGTGGGGCGGCGAACCGCCGTTCCACACCCCGGTGTTCGTCCTGACCCACCACAAGCGGCCCTCGTTCACGCTCTCCGACACCACGTTCCACTTCGTGGACGGCGAGCCCGCCGAGGTGCTGGCGCAGGCCCGGGAGGCGGCGCAGGGCAAGGACGTGCGCCTCGGCGGCGGGGTGACGACCGTCAGGGAGTTCCTGGACGCCGGCCTCGTCGACACCCTGCACGTGGCGGTGTCACCGGTGAAGCTGGGATCGGGCCTGCGGCTCTGGGACTCGCCGGACGACCTGCGCGACCGCTTCCACCTGGACGTCGTACCGAGCCCCAGCGGGATGACGCACCACCTCTTCTGGCGGAAGTGAGCGCGCACGCCCCTCAGTGGTAGGCGTGGACCACGGCGTGGCCCTTGCCGCGTCCGATCATCCACCGGTTGACCGGTGTCGTGATGACGAAGGCGAGGGCCAGCGAGCCTGCGAGCGCGCCCCAGAAGAGGAGGTCGGCCAGGCCCGCGTCCATGGCGCCGGGGATCGTCACCATGACGGTGTTGTCGATGATCTCCATGACGGCGATCGACAGCGTGTCGGCGGCCAGGGCCACCTTCAGCGCCTGCCGCAGGGGCACGCCCGCCCGCAGGACCCCGCGCATGGTCAGCGCGTAGCCGAAGACGAAGGCCAGCGCGATGGAGAGGGCCACGGTGGCGCCGTTGTGCAGCCCGGCCGCCGTGCCGATCACCATGCCGAGGATCTCGCCGATGGCGCAGCCGGTGAGGCAGTGCAGCGTGGCCTGCGCGGCCATGCGCCAGGTGGCGGGCGTGGCATGACCGCCGTGGTGGCCGTGTCCGGCGGGGTCGCCGGGCACCGTGCCGCCGCCGTGACCCGCGCCGTGTCCGGCGTGCTCGTGGGGCCCGTGTGCGTGGTCCATCGCGCTTCCCTCCGTAAGGCGGTACGGGGACGGGTGTCCTTCCCCCACGATCGGAACCATATACCCCCCAGGGGTATTCCCTCCAGAGAAATATCCGCGTGGAACATCCGCACGTTGCATGGTCATGCGAGATGATGCATAATCTTCCTATGTCTAAGGTCCTCACCTCCCTGCCCACCGGCGAACGCGTCGGCATCGCCTTCTCGGGCGGCCTCGACACCTCGGTCGCGGTCGCGTGGATGCGCGACAAGGGTGCCGTCCCCTGCACCTACACCGCCGACATCGGCCAGTACGACGAGCCCGACATCGCCTCGGTGCCGGGCCGCGCCAAGGCGTACGGCGCCGAGCTGGCCCGCCTGGTCGACTGCCGCGCCGCGCTCGTCGAGGAGGGCCTGGCCGCGCTGACCTGCGGGGCGTTCCACATCCGCTCGGGCGGCCGGGCGTACTTCAACACCACGCCGCTGGGCCGCGCGGTCACCGGCACGCTCCTGGTCCGGGCGATGCTGGAGGACGACGTCCAGATCTGGGGCGACGGCTCCACGTTCAAGGGCAACGACATCGAGCGGTTCTACCGCTACGGCCTGCTGGCCAACCCGCACCTGCGCATCTACAAGCCCTGGCTGGACGCCGAGTTCGTGACGGAGCTCGGTGGCCGCAAGGAGATGTCGGAGTGGCTGGTCGCCCACGGCCTGCCCTACCGGGACAGCACGGAGAAGGCGTACTCCACGGACGCCAACATCTGGGGCGCCACCCACGAGGCGAAGACGCTGGAGCACCTGAACACCGGGGTGGAGACCGTCGAGCCGATCATGGGCGTGCGGTTCTGGGACCCGACGGTCGAGATCGAGACCGAGGACGTCACGATCGGCTTCGACCAGGGCCGCCCGGTCACGATCAACGGCGAGAAGTTCGAGACGGCCGTCGACCTGGTCATGAAGGCGAACGCCATCGGCGGCCGCCACGGCATGGGCATGTCCGACCAGATCGAGAACCGGATCATCGAGGCCAAGAGCCGGGGCATCTACGAGGCCCCCGGCATGGCCCTGCTGCACGCCGCCTACGAGCGCCTGGTCAACGCGATCCACAACGAGGACACCCTCGCCCAGTACCACAACGAGGGCCGCCGCCTCGGCCGGCTGATGTACGAGGGCCGCTGGCTGGACCCGCAGGCGCTGATGGTCCGCGAGTCGATCCAGCGCTGGGTCGGTACGGCCGTCACCGGCGAGGTCACCCTGCGGCTGCGGCGCGGCGAGGACTACTCGATCCTCGACACCACGGGCCCGGCGTTCAGCTACCACCCGGACAAGCTGTCCATGGAGCGCACCGAGGACTCCGCGTTCGGCCCGGTGGACCGCATCGGCCAGCTCACCATGCGGAACCTGGACATCGCGGACTCCCGCGCCAAGCTGGAGCAGTACGCGGGCCTCGGCATGATCGGCACCGCCAACCCGGCCATCGGCGCGGCCCAGGCCGCCGCCACCGGCCTGATCGGCCAGCTCCCCGAGGGCGGCGCCGAGGCCATCGCCTCGCGCGGCGAGGTCTCGGACCAGGACGAGATGCTGGACCGCGCGGCGATGGAGTCCGGCACGGACTAGTCGCCACGGCGGAAGCGCGACGGGCCGGGCACCCCGAGGGGGCGCCCGGCCCGTCGTCGTACGCCGTTCACCACCCCTGGGCGGCGCTCATCTTCCGGACCACTCCGCCGGCCCCGCTGACGTCGACGTAATCACCGGACGACACCGCGCTGCCCGTGGTCGACCAGCCACCGAAACTCCACCGCCAGTCGCCGTCGAGCGACGCGGTGACCGTCGCCCTCAGCGCGCCCGTGGAACTGGACCGCACGGTCTTCACGGTGTTGTACGAGGTGGTGCCCTTGGGCCGGAACTGCAACTGGACGGACGCGTCCGCCACCCCGGTGTACCAGTCCTTCACCCAGTCCGCCCGCTTGAGAGTGCCGGTGACGGTGATCGGCTTGCCCTTCGCCACCGGCTCTGGCGCGGCGTTGACGGTGGCCTTGGCGTAACGGCGGACCTGAACGCGGCCGGACGTGCCCACGTGCTTCTCGGACTTGATGTCGTCGTCGTTGCCGAAGAGCACGACTCCGTAGCCGACCGTCCATGCGGTCGCGTCGCTGTTCACGGCCAGGTCATAGCGGGGGTCGACGGACAGGGTGCCCGCGCACTGCGCGACCCTCTCGGTCACCTCGTAACAGCCGTATTCGCTCATCCCGATGCCGCCCGCTGCCCCCTTGGCGGCCGTGGTCCCGTGATACAGGTACGGCCCGCCGTTCCAGGTGTAGGGGTCAGCGGCGCGGTAACCGGCGGGCAGGTTGACCCGGTACGAGACCGGCACGCTCTTCACATCGATGGTCCCCACCACGATCGGCTTGCCCCCGTTGACGACGATCCCCGACACCGTGCCGGTGTCGGCGGCCGTCGCCGGCGGTGCCGTGAGCGCCGAGAGGGCCAGCGCCCCCGCGAGCGCGGCCACGGCCCCGGTTCTGCCTGATTTCATGCGCACCTCGTTACGTAAGTGAAAGGCGGGGCGGCAGGCTACCAGCGCCCGGGTACAGGCCCCGCAGCGGTACGCCCCCTCCCCCACGTGACCGAGCCCACCCCCCGCTCGCTTAAAACTCCCGCAACAATGAAGACGTGATCACCTCACCCGCACGGAGCCCCCGCCGCGCCGAGCACGCGGCGACGCCGTACGTCGATCTCTCCCGGGCGGAGTGGAGCGCGCTGCGCGACAAGACGCCGCTGCCGCTGACCGCCGAGGAGGTGGAGCGGCTGCGCGGGCTCGGGGACGTCATCGATCTCGACGAGGTGCGGGACGTCTATCTGCCGCTCTCGCGGTTGCTGAACCTGTACGTGCAGGCCACCTCCGGGCTGCGCGGCGCGCTGAACACCTTCCTCGGGGACGCGGGCAACGGGCAGGGCGCGCAGCGCGGGACGCCGTTCGTCATAGGGGTCGCGGGCAGTGTCGCCGTCGGCAAGTCCACCAGCGCCCGTATCCTCCGGGCGCTGCTGGCCCGCTGGCCGGAGCACCCCCGGGTGGAACTGGTGACCACGGACGGATTCCTGCTGCCGATGAAGGAGCTCCACGCGCGCGGCCTGATGTCGCGCAAGGGGTTCCCTGAGTCGTACGACCGCCGCGCCCTCACCCGTTTCGTCGCCGACATCAAGGCGGGCAAGGACGAGGTGACCGCACCGGTCTACTCGCACCTGATCTACGACATCGTGCCCGGCGAGCGGCTCACCGTACGGCGCCCCGACATCCTGATCGTCGAGGGGCTGAACGTCCTCCAGCCCGCGCTTCCCGGCAAGGACGGCCGCACCCGGGTGGGGCTCGCCGACTACTTCGACTTCAGCGTGTACGTGGACGCCAAGCCGGAGGACATCGAGACCTGGTACCTCAACCGCTTCCGGAAGCTGCGCGAGACGGCGTTCCAGGACCCGTCCTCGTACTTCCGCAAGTACACGCAGGTCTCCGAGGCCGAGGCGATGGAGTACGCGGCCACCATGTGGCGCACCATCAACCGGCCGAACCTCGTGGAGAACGTGGCGCCGACCCGGGGCCGTGCCACGCTGGTGCTGCGCAAGGGGCCCGACCACAAGGTCCAGCGGCTGTCGCTGCGCAAGCTCTGATCCCGGAAAGGGTGCACCGTGCTGCATCTGCGCCTGCTCGTGCCCGAAGGCCGCACGGACGAGGTGACGGACCTGCTGGAGCGGACCGTCGGCACCGCCCATCTCGCGGTGCTGCCGGGGGTCGCGCGTGACCCGGTGGGCGACATCGTGCTGTGCGACGTGGCGCGCGAGGCGGGCGACGAGCTGATCGCGGCGCTGCGGCGGATGGGACTCGACGAGTTCGGGGCGATCACCGTCGAGAACATGGACCTGACGCTCTCGGCGCGCGCCGACCGCGCCGAGGAGGCCGCACCGGGCGAGGGTTCGGACGCGGTGCTGTGGGAGGAGCTGGTCGAGGCCACGCACGACGACTCGACGTTCAGCGCCACCTATGTGGCGTTCCTCGCGGTCGCGACGATGCTGGCCGCCTGCGGGGTGATGCTGGACAACGCGATCCTGATCGTGGGCGCGATGGCGGTGGGCCCCGAGTTCGGGCCGCTCGCCGGGGTGTCGACGGCGCTGGTGCAGCGCGCCCCGCGCCTGGTGTGGCGCTCGCTGTCGGCACTGATCGGCGGGTTCGCCGCGGCCATGCTGCTGACGGTCGGCTTCGCCTGGCTGATGGACGCCTTCGGGCTGTTCGACGTGTCGATGATCGAGGGGAAGCGGCCGAATACGGCGTTCGTCTGGCAGCCGGACTGGATGTCGTTCGTGGTGGCGTTCCTCGCGGGCATCGCCGGGACGCTCTCCCTGACCTCCGCCAAGTCCGGCGCGCTGATCGGCGTCGCGATCTCGGTGACGACGGTGCCGGCGGCGGCCAACGCGGCGGTGGCCTTCAGTTACCGCGACTACGGCCAGATGACGGGGTCCGTGCAGCAGCTGTTGGCGAACCTCGGCGGGATCGTGCTCGCGGGCACACTGACGCTGCTGGCCCAGAAGGCCCTGTGGCGCAAGACCCGGCACCACCAGCGGGCCCACACGAAGCCGACGGCCCCGACGCGCTGACATCGCCGCCGCACACGGACACCCGGCCGCGCGAGAGGCACGGGCCCACGCCCCGGACGCGCGAAGGGGCGGGCGCGCCCCACGCGCACCCGCCCCTCTACGCAACCGGACCAGCCCAGCAACCGGACTAGCCCAGCGCCGACTTCACGACATCCGCCAGCTGCCCCGCCACCGCGCGCGCCTGCTCGATGTCCGCCGCCTCAACCATGACCCGCACCAGCGGCTCCGTGCCCGATGGGCGCAGCAGGACGCGGCCGGTGGCGCCCAGCTCGCGTTCGGCCTCCGTGACGGCGGCGGCCAGCTCCTGCGAGGTGTTCACGCGGGACTTGTCGACGTCCGGGACGTTGACGAGGACCTGCGGCAGGCGCTCCATGACCCCGGCCAGCTCCGCGAGCGAGCGGCCCGTCGCGGCGACCCGCGCCGCCAGCATCAGGCCGGTCAGCGTGCCGTCGCCGGTCGTGGCGTGGTCCAGGACGATGACGTGTCCGGACTGCTCGCCGCCCAGCGCGTAGCCCTCGGCCTTCATCGACTCCAGGACGTAGCGGTCGCCGACGGCGGTCTGGACGAGCTGGATGCCCTCGCGCTCCATGGCGATCTTGAAGCCGAGGTTCGACATCACGGTGCCGACGACGGTGTCGCCGCGCAGCTGGCCGGCCTCGCGCATGGCGAGGGCCAGCACGGCGAGGATCTGGTCGCCGTCGACCTCCTCGCCCGCCGCGTCCACGGCCAGGCAGCGGTCGGCGTCGCCGTCGTGGGCGATGCCCAGGTGCGCGCCGTGCTCGACGACGGCGGCGCGCAGCAGCTCCAGGTGCGTGGAGCCGCAGCCGTCGTTGATGTTCAGCCCGTCCGGCTCGGCGCCGATCGTGACGACCTCGGCCCCGGCGCGGGCGAACGCCTCGGGCGAGACGCGGGCGGCGGCGCCGTGGGCCTCGTCGAGGACGACCTTCAGACCGTCGAGCCGGTTCGGCAGGACGCCGATGAGGTGGGCGACGTAGCGGTCGAAGCCCTCGGCGTAGTCGGTGACGCGGCCGACGCCGGCGCCGGTGGGGCGGGACCACGGCTCTCCGGTGCGGTGCTGCTCGTACACCGTCTCGATGCGGTCCTCCAGCTCGTCGGCGAGCTTGTGGCCGCCCCGCGCAAAGAACTTGACACCGTTGTCCGGCATGGCGTTGTGGCTGGCGGAGAGCATGACCCCGATGTCGGCGCCCAGGGCGCCGGTGAGGTAGGCGACGGCCGGGGTCGGCAGCACGCCGACCCGCAGGACGTCGACGCCCGCGCTCGCGAGGCCGGCCACGACGGCGGCCTCCAGGAACTCTCCGGAGGCGCGTGGGTCGCGGCCCACCACGGCCGTCGGCCGATGGCCCTCGAAGGTGCCCGCCTCGGCCAGTACGTGCGCCGCGGCCACCGAGAGGCCGAGCGCGAGCTCGGCCGTCAGGTCCGCATTGGCGACGCCGCGCACGCCGTCCGTGCCGAAGAGTCGTCCCACTGGTGTCCTCCGAAAGTGCTCCGAAACGCAAAAGTCAGATCATGCAACCAAGAAGCCTATGAACGCCTTATGTCGTTATATGCCCGAGGATGTCGATAAACGAACGCCCCGGCAGCACGAGGTGTGCCGCCGGGGCGAACGTGTAACGCGGATGAGCAGGCGGTTTAGCGCTTGCTGTACTGCGGGGCCTTGCGGGCCTTCTTGAGACCGGCCTTCTTGCGCTCGACCGCACGGTCGTCGCGGGAGAGGAAGCCGGCCTTCTTCAGCGTCGCGCGGTTGTTGTCCACGTCCGCCTCGTTCAGCGCGCGGGCCACGCCGAGGCGCAGGGCGCCGGCCTGACCCGAGACGCCGCCACCCGCGATGCGGGCGATGACGTCGTAACGGCCGTCGAGCTCGAGCACCTTGAAGGGCTCGTTGACTTCCTGCTGGTGCACCTTGTTCGGGAAGTAGCTCTCGAGGGTGCGCCCGTTGATCTTCCACTTGCCGGTGCCCGGAACGATCCGGACGCGGGCGATGGCGTTCTTGCGACGGCCAAGGCCGGCGGCGGGCTGCGGGTCGCCGAAGCGGCCGGCGAGCGACTCGGAGGTGTACTCACCCTCGACGGGGACCTCCGACTCGAAGGTGGTCACCTCGGCGTAGGTCTCCTCGCCCTCGGTGCCCTCGACGGTCTCAACAGTGGTCTCGGCCACGATTCTCCTCAGATCTTTCTTTATGTCTTTGGGGGGAGGCCGGAACTACTGCGCGACCTGGGTGATCTCGTACGGGACCGGCTGCTGCGCAGCGTGCGGGTGCTGGTCGCCCGCGTAGACCTTCAGCTTCGAGATCATCTGGCGGCCCAGGGAGTTCTTGGGGATCATGCCCTTGATGGCCTTCTCGACGGCCTTCTCGGGGTTGTTCGCGAGGAGGTCGTCGTAGCGCACGGAGCGCAGACCGCCCGGGAACCCGGAGTGGCGGTAGGCCATCTTCTGGGTCCGCTTGTTGCCGGACAGGTGAACCTTGTCGGCGTTGATGATGATGACGAAGTCGCCCATGTCCATGTGGGGGGCGTAGATCGCCTTGTGCTTGCCTCGGAGGAGGTTCGCAGCCGTGGTGGCGAGACGGCCGAGGACGATGTCCCGAGCGTCAATGATGTGCCACTGGCGAGTCACATCGCCGGGCTTGGGGCTGTACGTACGCACTTCGTAGCCTTCGCTTCTTCAGTGGATGGGGTCCAGACACACGACACCTCTGAAGCGATCATGCAGCTGGGGCGCACAATGCCGGGACGATGCCCGTATGCGTGCCACTGGTAACTGCTCCAGAGAACCTGCGCAAGGGCTCTGCACACCATTGCGGCGCAGCCCGAACGCATAACAAAGGTCGAGACTACCCGCCCGGTCCCGGACGGGTCAAAACGCGCCCCCGGCTACCGCGCCCGCTCGACCCGCCGCTCGTCCCACACCGGCTCCGACGTCTCCCGTACGACCCCGTCCGAACCGAAGACCAGGTACCGGTCGAAGCTCTTCGCGAACCACCGGTCGTGGGTCACCGCGACCACCGTGCCCTCGTACGCCTCCAGACCGTCCTGCAGCGCCTCCGCCGATTCCAGGTCCAGGTTGTCCGTCGGCTCGTCGAGCAGCAGCGCGGTCGTGCCGGACAGCTCCAGGAGCAGGATCTGGAACCGGGCCTGCTGGCCGCCCGAGAGCTTCTCGAACGGCTGGTCCCCCTGCCGCTCCAGCTCGTAGCGGCGCAGCACGGACATCGCCGCGCCCCGGTCCCTGGCGTGCTCCGTCCACAGGATGTCGACGAGCGTGCGGCCCAGCAGCTCCGGGTGCGCGTGGGTCTGCGCGAAGTGCCCGGGGACGACCCGCGCGCCCAGCTTCCACTCCCCCGTGTGCGCGACGGGCTCGCCCGCGAGGAGACGCAGGAAGTGGGACTTGCCGGAGCCGTTGGAGCCGAGGACCGCGACCCGTTCCCCGTAGAAGATCTCCAGGTCGAACGGTTTCATCAGGCCGGTCAGCTCCAGCTGCGCGCAGGTCACCGCGCGCACCCCGGTCCGGCCGCCGCGCAGCCGCATCCGGATGTCCTGCTCGCGCGGCGGCTCCGGCGGCGGGCCCGCCTCCTCGAACTTCCGGAAGCGGGTCTGCATCGCGTGGTAGCGGCTCGCCATGTCGGGGCTGATCGCCGCCTGCTGGCGCAGGCGGAGCACGAGCGCCCTCAGCCGCTTGTGCTCCTCCTCCCAGCGCCGCAGCAGCTCCTCGAAGCGGGCGAAGCGCTCCTTGCGGGCCTGGTGGTACGTGTCGAAGCCACCGCCGTGCACCCAGACATCGCTGCCGGCCGGGCCCGGCTCCACGCTGACGATCTTCTGCGCGGCCCGGGACAGCAGCTCCCGGTCGTGGGAGACGAAGAGGACCGTCTTACGGGTCTCCTTCAGCCGCTCCTCCAGCCACCGCTTGCCGGGGACGTCCAGATAGTTGTCCGGCTCGTCGAGCAGCAGCACCTCGTCGGGCCCGCGCAGCAGCGCCTCCAGGACCAGCCGCTTCTGCTCACCGCCGGACAGCGTGCGCACCTCGCGCCACTGCGCCTTCTCGTACGGGACGCCGAGCGCGGCCATGGTGCACATGTCCCAGAGCGTCTCGGCCTCGTAGCCCCGCACCTCCGCCCAGTCGCTCAGCGCCTGCGCGTACGCCATCTGCGCGGCCTCGTCGTCGACGGTGAGGATGCGCTCCTCGGCCCGGTCGACGGCCAGCGCGGCCTCCTGGATACGCGGCTGAGCGACGGAGACCAGCAGGTCGCGGACCGTGCGCTCGTCGCGCACCGAGCCCACGAACTGCCGCATCACGCCGAGCCCGCCGCTCACGGACACCGAGCCGCCGTGCGGCTGGAGCTCCCCGGCGAGCAGCCGCAGCAGCGTGGTCTTGCCGGCGCCGTTCGCCCCGACGAGGGCGACCACGGCACCGTCGGCCACCCGGAACGAGGCATCGCCGAGCAGCACCCGCCCGTCCGGTAGGTAGTACTCCAGGTGGCCTGCTTCGAGATGTCCCATGCAGAGCATTGTCACGGGCCGCGGAGCGTGGACCCAACCGGTTTACGGGAGGCTCTAGGATGCGCGGCATGAGCTTTGGGGACGGGGGGCCCTCCGAGGGGCCCGGGAACGGCGGGACTCCCGACTGGGAGGCGCTCGCCGAGGCGTCGGCGGCCCGTGCCAGGCGCAAGAAGTGGCTGCTCATCGGCGGCGGCGCGGTCGCCACCGCGGCGGTCGCCGCGCTCGTGGCGACGGCGGTCGTCTCGGCGAACGGCGACGGCTCCGGCAAGGGCGCCGGGAAGCACGCGAGCGAGCTGCCCACGGCGGACGACCTGCCGACCGAGCTCCCCGCGCCCGAGCCGTCCTTCTCCTCGGTGGCGCCCCCGCCCCCGCCGGACCCCCGGGACTACATAGCCGACGTGAAGAAGGACCGGCTGCCGGTCACCGTCGACGCCTTCTTCCCCGACGACAAGCTGATCGCCGGAGGCCGTACGTACACCAGGGGCGCGACCCACCGCACCGAGCAGTGCGCGGCGACCACCCAGGGCGCGCTGGGCGCGATCCTCACCGCCAACGGCTGCGACCGGGTCATCCGGGCCACGTACAGCCGGGACGGCGTGGCGGTCACCGTGGGCATCGCGGTCTTCGACACGGAGGACCGGGCGAAGCGGACCGCGCGGCTGGCGAGCGGCGGGCTGGCCTCGCTGAGCGGGTCGGGCGTCCCGGTCTTCTGCCGCGACGGCGTGATCTGCCGCCGCACGGCGAACTCGTACGGCCGGTACGCGTACTTCACGGTCGGCGGCTTCACCGCCGGCGGGAACGTCACCGAGGCCGACAAGAACGTCTACACCACCGGCGACGACCTCACCGACTACACGTTCCGCCGGATCCGCCACCGCGGCGAGGTCCAGGCGTCGGCCGCCGCGAACCTCACCACGACGTAGGGCCCGCACGGCGTACGGCCTAGCAGCACCCGGTCCCCGGCAGCGACCGCACATTGCGGGCCTCCAGCGCCCGCGCCGCCAGCAGCCCGTCCGCCGGGTACGCGACCTCCTCCAGCGTCAGCCCGTGCGGGCGCACCACGTGCACCCCGGGGTCGCGCACCCCGGCCGCCAGCACCTCGGCCGGCCACGGGTCGGGGCGCCGGCCGTCGCCCACGAACAGCATCGCGCCGACCAGGGCCCGCACCATGTTGTGGCAGAAGGCGTCCGCCTGCACGGTCCCGGTGATGATCCCGGTCTCCGCGTCCCGCACCCAGTGCAGCTTCTGGAGCGTCCGGATCGTCGTCGCGCCCTCGCGCTTCTTGCAGTACGCGGCGAAGTCGTGCTCCCCGGTCATCCGGGCCGCCGCGGCGTTCATCGCGGCCACGTCCAGCGGCCGGTCGTGCCAGAGCACATGGCCCCTCAGCAGGGGGTCGACGCCGCCGGGGCGGTCGGCGATGCGGTACGCGTACCGGCGCCACAGCGCGGAGAACCGGGCGTTGAACCCCGCCGGCGCCTCCGCGATCCGCCAGACCCGCACATCGGGCGCCATCCGCCCGGCCAGCCGCCGCAGCAGCTTCTCCTCGTGCTCGGCCCACACCTCGGCCGGCAGGTCCACATGGGCGACCTGACCCCGGGCGTGCACCCCGGCGTCGGTGCGCCCCGCCACCGTCAGGTCGTACGTGCGCGAGGAGCGGGTCACGGTCCGCAGCGCGTCCTCGATCTCCCCCTGGACCGTCCGCCGGGCGGTCTGCTTCGCCCAGCCCGAGAAGTCCTTGCCGTCATAGGCCAGGTCCAGCCGCACCCGTACGAAGCCGGGCTCCACCTCGTCACTCACAGCGCATCCTCTCAAGATCCCGCACAGCCGAACGGGCCCGCACCGCCCCGGAGGGAGATGCGGACCCGTTCAGTGGTTCCGGAACGCTCAGGCGTCCTGCGCGTCCTCGACGGACTCGACCGGGGTCTCGTCCTTCTTGGCCGCGTCTTCCTTGACCGCACGCTTGGTGGCGGCCTCGGCCTCACCGGTGGCCTGCTGCGCCACGGTCAGCGCCTCGACCAGCTCGATGACGGCCATCGGGGCGTTGTCGCCACGACGGTTGCCGATCTTGGTGATGCGGGTGTAACCACCGGGGCGGTTCTCGTACCGCGGGGCGATCTCGGTGAAGAGCGTGTGGACGACGCCCTTGTCCGTGATCGACTGCAGCACCAGGCGACGGTTGTGGATGTCGCCCTTCTTCGCCTTGGTGATGAAACGCTCCGCGACCGGACGCAGGCGGCGAGCCTTGGCCTCGGTCGTGGTGATGCGGCCGTGCTCGAACAGCGACTTCGCGAGGTTGTTGAGAAGAAGCTTCTCGTGCGCGGCGCTGCCGCCCAGACGGGCACCCTTGGCGGGCTTCGGCATGGGTTTTCTCCTTGTGTGCTGCACCGGCCGTATCAGGTACCGATGTCAGTTCCCACCCGGCGGCCGCCGAGCGGAAGTGTGATGAATGCCGTCCGCACTCGACATCGAGCCTCAGCTCGAAAATCAAGCCCGTCCGGCGATTGAGGACAAAGCCTCAGCCGAACCAGCTCAAGCCCGTCCGGCGATTGAGGACAAAAGCCCTCGCCCGGACCGGGGCACCCAGAACGGACACCCCAGCCGGGAGGCGACTCAGTACTGCTCGGTCTCCACGAAACCGGCATCCGCGTCGTCATCCGCGCCAAACGCATCGGCGGCGGCGGTCGGGTCGAACCCGGGAGGCGAGTCCTTCAGCGCCAGACCCATACCGGCCAGCTTCGCCTTGACCTCGTCGATCGACTTCGCACCGAAGTTGCGGATGTCGAGCAGGTCCGCCTCGGAGCGGGCCACCAGCTCGCCCACCGAGTGGATGCCCTCGCGCTTGAGGCAGTTGTACGAGCGGACCGTGAGCTCCAGCTCCTCGATCGGCAGCGCCAGGTCCGCCGCGAGCGCGGCGTCCGTCGGCGACGGGCCCATGTCGATGCCCTCGGCGTCGATGTTGAGCTCGCGCGCCAGACCGAACAGCTCGACCAGGGTCTTACCGGCCGACGCCATCGCGTCACGCGGACGCATGGCCTGCTTGGTCTCGACGTCGACGATCAGCTTGTCGAAGTCGGTGCGCTGCTCGACACGGGTCGCCTCGACCTTGTACGTGACCTTGAGCACCGGCGAGTAGATGGAGTCGACCGGGATACGGCCGATCTCCTGGCCCGCCTGCTTGTTCTGGACGGCGGAGACGTAGCCGCGACCGCGCTCGACGGTCAGCTCCATCTCCAGCTTGCCCTTGCCGTTCAGCGTGGCCAGGACCAGGTCCGGGTTGTGCACCTCGACACCGGCCGGCGGCGCGATGTCCGCGGCGGTGACCAGGCCGGGGCCCTGCTTGCGCAGGTACATCACGACCGGCTCGTCGTGCTCCGAGGAGACGACCAGCTGCTTGATGTTGAGGATGAGGTCGGTCACGTCCTCCTTGACGCCCGGCACGGTGGTGAACTCGTGCAGGACACCGTCGATGCGGATGCTGGTGACAGCGGCACCCGGGATCGAGGAGAGGAGCGTGCGACGCAGGGAGTTGCCGAGGGTGTAGCCGAAGCCCGGCTCCAGCGGCTCGATGACGAACCGGGAGCGGAACTCGTCGACGACCTCTTCGGTCAGCGACGGACGCTGAGCGATCAGCATGATGTGAATCCTTCAGTCGTGGGCACCCACTATTTGATGCCCGACAGATGTAACAAGGGTACGGGCGGTACGCCTCCGAAGAGGTGTACCGCCCGGACCCGGCGCTACTGACGCACGGCCGTCACCGGCCGTGACGGATCAGACGCGGCGACGCTTCGGCGGACGGCAGCCGTTGTGCGGCGTCGGGGTGACGTCCTGGATCGAACCGACCTCGAGGCCCGTGGCCTGGAGGGAGCGGATCGCGGTCTCGCGGCCGGAGCCCGGACCCTTCACGAAGACGTCGACCTTGCGCATGCCGTGCTCCTGCGCGCGGCGGGCGGCCGACTCGGCGGCCATCTGCGCGGCGAAGGGGGTGGACTTGCGCGAGCCCTTGAAGCCGACGTGGCCGGCGGAGGCCCAGGAGATCACGTTGCCCGAGGGGTCCGTGATCGAGACGATCGTGTTGTTGAACGTGCTCTTGATGTGCGCGTGGCCGTGAGCGACGTTCTTCTTTTCCTTGCGACGCACCTTCTTGGCTGCGCCCTGACGACCCTTGGGGGGCATGTCTTGACTCCAGATGGAGAGGGGAGGTGATCGGTCCTACAGCGAAGACCGCTGGTTGCTGCGGAGCCCCGGGATTCCGGTCGCTCGCAGTGCGTCCGCTGAGGACTACTTCTTGCCCGGCTTCTTCTTGCCGGCGATCGCGCGACGCGGACCCTTGCGGGTACGGGCGTTGGTGCTGGTGCGCTGGCCGTGGACCGGCAGCCCGCGGCGGTGACGGAGACCCTGGTAGCAGCCGATCTCGACCTTGCGGCGGATGTCGGCCTGGATCTCGCGGCGGAGGTCACCCTCGGTGCGGAGGTTGGCGTCCACGTACTCGCGGATCTTGACCAGGTCCTCTTCGGCCAGGTCACGAACGCGGGTGTTCGGGTTCACGCCGGTGGTGGCGAGGATCTCCTTGGACCGGGTGCGCCCGATACCGAAGACGTAGGTGAGGGCAACCTCCACGCGCTTTTCGCGCGGGATGTCAACACCTGAAACGCGTGCCATTCAATGGCTCCAGTTGTTAAGTCGGGGGTCTTCCGCAGTGCCACTCCCGACCGCCGACCTCTCGCTGGGAGAGGTGGTACGTCCGGGTCCCCGGCCCCCGCCGGAGGTGTCGTCAGCCGTGGCTTGGACGGGCTCTGCGTATGTACGTGTTACGTGCGTCGCGCGAAGAACTGCGAGATGCAGGGGGTCGTGCGTCAGCCCTGGCGCTGCTTGTGGCGCAGGTTGTCGCAGATGACCATGACCCGGCCGTGACGGCGGATCACCTTGCACTTGTCGCAGATCTTCTTGACGCTCGGCTTGACCTTCATGGGATGTCAGGTTCTCCGGGTCAGTGCCAACACCGCGCCGAGGCGGGCGGCGGCAAGATCTACTTGTAGCGGTAGACGATCCGGCCACGCGTCAGGTCGTACGGAGACAGCTCCACGACGACCCGGTCATCCGGGAGGATGCGGATGTAGTGCATACGCATCTTGCCGCTGATGTGCGCGAGGACCTTGTGACCGTTCTGAAGTTCCACCTTGAACATGGCGTTCGGGAGGGACTCGATCACGGTGCCCTCAATTTCGATGGCACCTTGCTTCTTGGCCACGCTTCGCCCTTCGAATCGGCTACCTTGATCGACTTTCGTTCGCCGTATGCGGACACACGGATGCACGAGAGCCGACGAGTCAGTCTACGTCAGCGGACTCCCAAAGGCGAATCCGTCAAGTTTGCCCACCCCGGGAGATCCTTAGACCTCCCGGAGCGAACGGATCAGCCCAGGGGGTCGGGCGCCGCCTCGACCCCGTACGCCGCCAGGCGCTCACGGCCGCAGTCCGGGGCGGTGAGGACCAGCGGCCCCTGCTCCGTGAGGGCGATGGAGTGCTCCCAGTGCGAGGACCAGGTGCCGTCCGTGGTGATGACGGTCCACTCGTCCTCCAGCACCTCGGTGTGCGGGGTGCCCAGCGAGACCATGGGCTCGATGGCCAGGCAGACGCCCGGGACCAGCTTGATGCCCTTGCCGCGCTTGCGGGAGACGTAGTTCAGCAGATGCGGGTCCATGTGCATCTCGGTGCCGATGCCGTGCCCGCCGTAGTCCTCGATGATCCCGTACTTGCCGGTGGCGGGGCGGGGCTGGCGGCGGATGTAGGACTCGATCGCCTTGGAGATGTCGACGAGGCGGTTGTTCACCTTCATCGCCGCGATGCCGGCCCACATCGACTCCTCGGTCACCCGGGACAGCTCGACCAGCTCCGGAGCGTGCCCCGTACCGACGAAGGCGGTGTACGCGGCGTCGCCGTGCCAGCCGTCGACGATCGCGCCGGCGTCGATGGAGATGATGTCGCCGTCCTTGAGGACGGTCTTCTCGTCCGGGATGCCGTGGACGACGACCTCGTTGACCGAGGTGCAGATGGTCGCGGGGAAGCCGCCGTACCCGAGGAAGTTCGACTTCGCGCCGTGGTCCGCGATCACCTTGCGGGCGACCTGGTCCAGGTCCCGGGTGGTGGCGCCGGGCACCGCCGCCTCACGGGTGGCCGCGTGGATGGCAGCGACCACCAGCCCCGCCTCGCGCATCTTCGCGATCTGCTCGGGGGTCTTGATCTGCACCATGCTGCGGCGCCTTTCCGGTAGGACGGTGAGGAGGGACGGTGACGGGTACGCGGTATTCCACGATACGCGGCGGCAAGCAGTCGGCCGCGGCGTCCGAGGACGCCGCGGCCGGCTTGTACTGCGCGTACTACGGGGTGGGGAGCGCTCAGCCCTTCGCGGGCTTCTTCAGCGCCTCCATGGCCCGGTCGGTCACGTCGGTGACCTTGCCGAGCGCGGAGATGGTGACCACCAGGTCCTGCGCGCGGTAGTAATCGATGATCGGCTCGGTCTGCGTGTGGTAGACCTCCAGCCGCGTACGCACCGTCTCCTCGGTGTCGTCGTCCCGCTGGTACAGCTCGCCGCCGCAGGTGTCGCAGACGCCCTCGGTCTTCGGCGCGTTGTACGTGACGTGGAAGACGTGCGCGCTGTCGTTGCGGCAGATGCGGCGACCCGCGATCCGCTTCACGACCTCGTCCTCGGGGACCTCCAGGTCGAGCACGGCGTCCAGCTTCACGCCCTCGTCCTTGAGCATCACGTCCAGGGCTTCGGCCTGGCCCACGTTGCGCGGGAAGCCGTCGAGCAGGAAGCCGTCGACCGCGTCCGGCTGGGACATGCGGTCCTTGGCCATCCCGTTCGTCACCTCGTCCGGCACCAGCTGCCCCGCGTCCATGTAGGCGCGGGCCTGCTTGCCAAGGTCGGTGCCCTGGCTGATGTTGGCGCGGAAGAGGTCGCCCGTGGAGATGTGCGGAATCGACAGGTTCTTGGCAAGGTACGCGGCCTGCGTTCCCTTGCCGGCACCCGGCGGGCCGACGAGGACGATTCGCATCAGCGGAGGAACCCTTCGTAATTGCGCTGCTGGAGCTGACTCTCGATCTGCTTCACGGTCTCCAGACCCACACCCACGATGATGAGGATGCTCGTCCCGCCGAACGGGAAGTTCTGGTTAGCGCCACCGAAGCCTGCCAACGCCATCGTCGGCACCAGAGCGATCAGACCCAGGTACAGCGAGCCCGGCCAAGTGATCCTGTTGAGCACGTAGCTCAGGTACTCGGCAGTAGGTCGACCAGCCCGGATACCCGGGATGAAGCCACCATACTTCTTCATGTTGTCGGCGACTTCCTCGGGGTTGAACGAAATCGCCACATAGAAGAAGGCGAAGAAGACGATCAACAGGAAGTAGGCGGTCATGTAGTACGGGTGCGTGCCCTTGGTCAGGTTGTCCTGGATCCAGATCGCCCAGTCCGCCTTGGAGTTGGAGAACTGGACGATGAGGGCCGGGATGTAGAGCAGCGAAGAAGCGAAGATGACGGGAATCACACCCGCCTGGTTCACCTTGAGCGGGATGTACGTGGACGTTCCGCCGTAGGAACGGCGGCCGATCATGCGCTTCGCGTACTGCACCGGGATACGGCGCTGGGCCTGCTCGACGAAGACGACGAGCGCCACCATCACGAAGCCGACCAGGATCACGGTGAAGAACTCGATCCAGCCGTCCGCGAGCTTGCCGCTGGTCTTGATGGCCCAGAGGGCGGACGGGAAGCTGGCGGCGATCGAGATGAACATCAGGATCGACATGCCGTTGCCGATGCCGCGGTCGGTGATGAGCTCACCGAGCCACATGACGGCGGCGGTACCGGCGGTCATCGTGATGACCATCACGATCGTCGTGAACATCGACTGGTTCGGGACGATCTGGTCGGCGACCGGGCAGCCGCTGAACAGGGCGCC
Source organism: Streptomyces sp. NBC_00708 (assembly GCA_036226585.1). Lineage (GTDB taxonomy): Bacteria > Actinomycetota > Actinomycetes > Streptomycetales > Streptomycetaceae > Streptomyces. The sequence goes on along the minus strand of CP108997.1, from coordinate 4,299,718 downwards.
GCTGCGGGCGGTGGCCACCAGGCCGGTGCCCTGGAGGATCGCGAGCGCGACCGTCAGATAACGCGTGTACTGCGTGATCTTGGTCTGCCCGGACGACCCCTCCTTCTTGAGCGCCTCGAGTCGGGGGATGACCACGGTCAGCAGCTGAAGAATGATGCTGGCCGTGATGTACGGCATGATGCCGAGCGCGAAGATCGTGATCTGCAGCAGCGCACCACCGCTGAACATGTTCACCAGGCCGAAGAGGCTGTTGTTGCCCTTACTTGCCTGATCAACACAGGTCTGGACGTTCTCGTAGCTCACGCCCGGTACCGGGATGTGGGCCCCGAGCCGGTAGAGCACGATGATGCCGAGAGTGAAGAGCAGCTTCTTGCGCAGGTCGGGCGTCTTGAACGCCCGGGCGAAGCCGGTGAGCACGGTGCCTCCTGCGACCCCCGCGCAGAGCGTAGAGGTGACGGTCTTGAGGATCGACGGATACGTAACAGTCAAAGGGCCCCGGACGCATGCGCCCAGGGGTTACCACAGCAACGGACGCCACCTTACCGGCGTACATGCCCCCCTAGGAACGACCAACCGGGGATGCCCCATTTGAGAGGGCATCCCCGGTCGGATGTTCAGGTCACCTAAGCGTCCGAGTTGTCTCAGACGAGCTCGGTGACGGTACCGCCGGCGGCGGTGATCTTCTCCTTGGCGGAGCCGGAGACGGCGTCAACCGAAACCTGCAGCGCCACGGAGATCTCGCCCTGTCCGAGGACCTTGACGAGGTGGTTGTTGCGCACGGCACCCTTGGCGACCAGGTCGGCCACCGTGACCTCTCCACCCTCGGGGTAGAGCGTCGCGAGCTTGTCCAGGTTCACGACCTGGTACTCCGTGCGGAACGGGTTCTTGAAGCCCTTGAGCTTCGGGAGACGCATGTGGAGGGGCATCTGCCCACCCTCGAAGCGCTCCGGAACCTGGTAACGGGCCTTGGTGCCCTTGGTACCACGACCAGCGGTCTTACCCTTGGACGCCTCACCACGACCCACACGGGTCTTGGCGGTCTTGGCACCCGGGGCAGGCCGGAGGTCATGCGCCTTCAGCGGCTTGTTCTCCGCCATGTCAGTCGACCTCCTCAACCGTCACGAGGTGGCGGACGGTGTGCACCATGCCGCGGAACTCGGGGCGGTCCTCCTTGACAACCGAGTCGTTCAGGCGCTTGAGCCCGAGCGAACGCAGGGTGTCGCGGTGGTTCTGCTTGCTGCCGATGTACGACTTCGTCTGCGTGATCTTGAGGCGAGCCATTACGCACCCGCTCCCGCACGCGCACGAAGCAGAGCCGCGGGAGCGACGTCCTCGAGGGGCAGACCGCGGCGGGCCGCGATCTCCTCGGGACGCTGCAGGCCCTGGAGGGCCGCCACGGTCGCGTGCACGATGTTGATCGGGTTCGAGGACCCGAGCGACTTCGACAGGATGTCGTGAACGCCGGCGCACTCGAGAACGGCGCGCACCGGGCCACCGGCGATCACACCGGTACCGGGGGAAGCCGGCTTGAGCAGGACGACGCCCGCAGCCTTCTCGCCCTGGATCGGGTGAGGGATGGTGCCCTGGATACGCGGGACCTTGAAGAAGTTCTTCTTGGCCTCTTCCACGCCCTTGGCGATGGCCGCGGGAACTTCCTTGGCCTTGCCGTAACCGACACCGACGGTGCCGTCACCATCGCCCACCACGACCAGCGCGGTGAAGCTGAAGCGACGACCACCCTTCACAACCTTGGCGACTCGGTTGATCGCGACGACGCGCTCGACGTACGCGGTCTTCTCGGCGGCAGCAGCGCCGCCGTCACGGCCCTTCCGGTCCCGCCGCTCGCCGCCACCGGCACCGCTTCCGCGGCGCTGGGGTCCAGCCATTGGATTTACCTCTCTCTGTTACGTCCGCTGTGCGTAGGAACCGGGGCTAGAACTTCAGCCCGGCTTCACGGGCGGCGTCAGCCAGAGCGGCAATCCGCCCGGCGTACTGGTTACCACCGCGGTCAAACACGACGGCCTCGACGCCTGCGGCCTTGGCACGCTCGGCGACCAGGGCGCCGACCTGCTTGGCCTGGCTGCTCTTGTCGCCCTCGCCACCACGGATGGAGACGTCCAGGGTCGACGCCGACGCGAGCGTGTGGCCCGCGATGTCGTCGATGATCTGGGCGACCATGTGGCGGTTGGAGCGGGTCACGACCAGGCGCGGACGCTCCGGCGAACCGGAGATGTGCTTGCGGACGCGGATGTGGCGCCGCTTGCGAGCCGCGCGCTTGTACGCGTCGCCCTTGGCGATCTTCACGCCGTATGCCATGGCTACTTACCAGCCTTTCCGACCTTGCGGCGGATGACCTCGCCGGCGTACTTGACGCCCTTGGCCTTGTACGGGTCAGGCTTCCGCAGCTTGCGGATCTTGGCCGCGGTCTCGCCGACCTTCTGCTTGTCGATGCCCTCGACGGTGAACTTCGTGGGGGTCTCCACCTTGAAGGTGATGCCCTCCGGGGCCTCGATCACGATCGGGTGGCTGTAGCCCAGGGCGAACTCCAGGTTGGAGCCCTTCGCCTGGACGCGGTAACCGACACCACTGATCTCGAGCGCCTTGATGTATCCCTGGGTCACACCGGTGATCATGTTCGCCACCAGCGTGCGGGACAGGCCGTGAAGGGCCTTGTTCTGACGCTCGTCGTTCGGGCGGACGACGTTCAGGACGCCGTCCTCACCCTTGGTGACCTCGATCGGCGACGCGACGGTGTGCGTGAGGGTGCCCTTGGGGCCCTTCACGTTGACCGTGCGGCCATCGATGGTGACGTCCACACCGGCGGGAACCTGGATGGGGAGCTTGCCGATTCGCGACATGAGCTATTCCTCCGTTCCCGACTACCAGACGTAGGCGAGGACTTCCCCACCTACGCCCTTCTTGCTGGCCTGCTGGCCGGTCAGGAGACCGTGGGACGTGGAGATGATCGCCACGCCCAGGCCGCCGAGGACCTTCGGCAGGTTGGTGGACTTTGCGTAGACACGCAGACCCGGCTTCGAGATTCGCTTGATGCCGGCGATCGAGCGCTCGCGGTTCGGGCCGAACTTCAGCTCGAGGACGAGGTTCTTGCCGACCTCGGCGTCCTCGACCTTCCAGCCGGTGATGAAGCCCTCCTGCTGGAGGATCTCCGCGATGTGCGACTTGATCTTGCTGTGCGGCATCGTGACGTCGTCGTGATACGCCGAGTTCGCGTTGCGCAGACGCGTGAGCATGTCTGCGATGGGATCAGTCATGGTCATGAGTTGGCCTTCGGCCTCTCTCGCCGGGGTTTCCTGTATGCGCCATCCCTCTCCCCGCTCAGAGGCGGGACGGGTGCGGTGCGGGGACCTACGGCGTAGTAAGTCGGTCATGGGCGGCAGGCGCCCAACCCTGCAAGCCTACGGCATGCGGGGCCGGGCTCCTGCCGACCAGATGCTTACCGAGAGTCTCCGGTGATTCCCAACGCCCAAAGGGCGAAGGAGAATTACCAGGAGCTCTTGGTCACGCCCGGCAGCTCGCCACGGTGAGCCATCTCACGAAGGCACACGCGGCACAGGCCGAACTTGCGGTAGACGGAGTGGGGCCGGCCGCAGCGCTGGCACCGGGTGTAACCCCGGACGCCGAACTTCGGCTTGCGGGCGGCCTTAGCGATCAGAGCCTTCTTCGCCACGGTCAGTTCTCCTTGAACGGGAAGCCGAGGTGACGAAGGAGGGCACGACCCTCGTCGTCATTGGTCGCCGTGGTGACCACGGTGATGTCCATGCCCCGGACCCGGTCGATCTTGTCCTGGTCGATCTCGTGGAACATGACCTGCTCCGTGAGACCGAAGGTGTAGTTGCCACGGCCGTCGAACTGCTTGGGCGACAGGCCGCGGAAGTCACGGATACGCGGCAGCGCGAGCGACAGCGTACGGTCCAGGAACTCCCACATGCGGTCACCGCGGAGGGTGACGTGGCAGCCGATCGGCTGCCCCTCGCGCAGCTTGAACTGCGCGATCGACTTGCGGGCCTTGGTGACGGCCGGCTTCTGACCGGTGATCGTGGTGAGGTCCTTGACGGCCCCGTCGATCAGCTTGGAGTCGCGGGCGGCGTCGCCCACACCCATGTTGACCACGATCTTGACCAGACCGGGAATCTGCATGACGTTCTCGTAGGAGAACTCCTCACGCAGCTTGCCGGCGATTTCCTCGCGGTAGCGCGTCTTGAGACGCGGCGCGGTGGTGGTAGTCATCAGATGTCCTCACCGGTGCGCTTGGCAACACGGATCTTGTTGCCCTCGTCGTCAAAGCGGTAGCCGACGCGAGTAACGACCTTGTTGCCGTCCTTCTCAACAACCAGCTGCACGTTGCTGACGTGGATCGGGGCCTCGGTCGTCACAATGCCACCGGTCTGCGAACCGCGAGCGGTCTGGCCGGCCTTGGTGTGCTTCTTGACCCGGTTGACACCCTCGACGAGGACGCGGTCCTGAGCGGGGTAGGCAACGATGACCTTGCCCTGCTTGCCCTTGTCCTTACCGGTGATGACCTGAACCAGGTCGCCCTTCTTGATCTTCATGCTTACAGCACCTCCGGCGCGAGCGAGATGATCTTCATGAACTTCTTCTCGCGCAGCTCACGGCCCACCGGGCCGAAGATACGGGTGCCGCGGGGGTCGCCGTCGTTCTTCAGAATGACGGCGGCGTTCTCGTCGAAGCGGATGTACGAGCCATCCTGGCGACGACGCTCCTTGACGGTGCGAACGATGACCGCCTTGACGACGTCACCCTTCTTCACGTTGCCACCGGGGATCGCGTCCTTGACGGTGGCGACGATGACGTCACCGATGCCCGCGTAGCGGCGACCCGAGCCACCGAGAACACGGATGGTGAGAATTTCCTTCGCACCCGTGTTGTCGGCGACACGCAGTCGCGACTCCTGCTGGATCACGTCTATCTCCTGATCGTCTGCCGGTTCCCGGCAGGGGCTCCGTTAACGGGAGCCCCTGCCGAGCCTGGCGGAACTGACCTGAGGGGAAGTCCCCTCAGGAATTACTTGGCCTTCTCGAGGATCTCGACGATGCGCCACCGCTTCGTGGCGGACAGCGGCCGGGTCTCCATCAGGAGGACGCGGTCGCCGACGCCGGCGGCGTTCTGCTCGTCGTGGGCCTTGAGCTTGTTCGTACGGCGGATGACCTTGCCGTACAGCGCGTGCTTCACGCGGTCCTCGACGGCGACGACGACGGTCTTGTCCATCTTGTCGCTGACGACGAGGCCCTCGCGGGTCTTGCGGAAGCCGCGCTCGGTCTTGGTCTCAGTCACAGTCTTCTCGCTCATCAGACGCTCTCCACCGTCTCGATACCGAGCTCGCGCTCGCGCATCAGGGTGTAGATCCGGGCGATGTCCTTACGGACGGACTTGAGCCGACCGTGGTTCTCGAGCTGGCCCGTCGCCGCCTGGAAGCGGAGGTTGAACAGCTCTTCCTTGGCCTCGCGGAGCTTGTTGAGAAGCTCCTCGTTGCCCAGCTCGCGCAGCTCGGACGCCTTGGTACCGGCCGACATCACGCTTCACCTGCCTCGCGCTTGACGATCCGGCACTTCATCGGCAGCTTGTGGGCCGCGCGAGTAAGCGCCTCACGGGCGATCTTCTCGTTGGGGTACGACAGCTCGAACATGACGCGTCCGGGCTTGACGTTGGCGATCCACCATTCCGGCGAACCCTTACCGGAACCCATGCGGGTCTCGGCCGGCTTCTTCGTCAGGGGACGGTCCGGGTAGATGTTGATCCAGACCTTGCCGCCACGCTTGATGTGACGCGTCATGGCGATACGAGCGGACTCGATCTGACGGTTCGTCACGTACGCCGGGGTCAGCGCCTGGATGCCGTACTCGCCGAACGCAACCTGCGTGCCACCCTTGGACATGCCGCTGCGCTTCGGGTGGTGCTGCTTGCGGTGCTTGACCCTACGGGGGATCAGCATTTCGGTCAGGCCTCCGTTCCGGTGCTCTCAGCAGCCGGAGCAGCGGCGGGCGCCTCGGCCTTGGGGGCCTCGGCGGCCGGAGCCGACTGCTGCGGCTTGCGGCCACGGCCGCCACGCTCGCCACCGCGGCCACCGCGGCCGGCCGGACGGTCAGCGCCGCCACGGGCCGGGCGGTTGCCCGCACGGGCAGCAGCGTTCTCGGCGCGGACCTCGGCGATGTTCTTGACGTCGCCCTTGTAGATCCAGACCTTCACGCCGATGCGGCCGAAGGTCGTCTTGGCCTCGAAGAAGCCGTAGTCGACGTTCGCGCGGAGCGTGTGCAGGGGCACACGGCCCTCGCGGTAGAACTCCGAGCGGGACATCTCGGCGCCGCCGAGGCGACCGCCGCACTGGACCTTGATGCCCTTGGCGCCGGCCTTCATCGTGCTCTGCATGCTCTTGCGCATGGCACGACGGAAGGAGACGCGGGAGGAGAGCTGCTCGGCGACGGCCTGGGCCACCAGCTGAGCGTCCACCTCGGGGTTCTTGACCTCGAGGATGTTCAGCTGGACCTGCTTGCCGGTCAGCTTCTCCAGCTCGCCGCGGATGCGGTCGGCCTCGGCGCCGCGGCGGCCGATGACGATGCCCGGACGAGCGGTGTGGATGTCGACGCGGACGCGGTCGCGGGTGCGCTCGATCTCAACCTTCGAGATGCCGGCGCGCTCCATGCCCTTCGTCATCATGCGACGAATGGCGACGTCTTCCTTGACGTAGTCCTTGTACAGCTTGTCGGCGTACCAGCGGGACTTGAAGTCCGTGGTGATGCCGAGCCGGAACCCGTGCGGGTTTACCTTCTGGCCCATTACCGGGTTCCTTCCTTGCTGCTGACGACCACGGTGATGTGGCTGGTCCGCTTACGGATCCGGTAGGCACGGCCCTGGGCACGCGGACGGAACCGCTTCAGGGTCGGGCCCTCGTCCACGTACGCCTCGCTGATGACCAGCGAAGAGGCGTCGGTGTGGTCGTAGTTGTGTGCAGCGTTGGCAATGGCGCTGTCCAGCACCTTGCCAACCGGCACGCTCGCGGCCTGCGGGGCGAAACGCAGGACCGCCTGAGCCTCCGTGGCATCCATGCCACGGATGAGGTCCACCACGCGGCGGGCCTTCATGGGCGTGACGCGGATGTACCGCGCCTGGGCCCTGGCTTCCATGGTTGTCCCTTCGGTGTAAGTCATAGTCAGTCACCCCGCGTTAGCGGCGCTTCGACTTCCGGTCGTCCTTGACGTGGCCGCGGAAGGTGCGAGTCGGCGAGAACTCGCCGAGCTTGTGGCCGACCATCGACTCGGTGACGAACACCGGGACGTGGATCTTGCCGTTGTGCACCGCGATGGTGTGACCCAGCATGGCCGGGACGATCATCGAGCGACGGGACCAGGTCTTGATGACGTTCTTGGTGCCTGCCTCGTTCTGTACGTCCACCTTCTTGGCGAGGTGGCCGTCGACGAAGGGCCCCTTCTTGAGACTGCGCGGCATCTAAACCCGCTCCTAGCGCTTCTTGTTCGTCTTGCGGCGGCGGACGATGTACTTGTTCGACGCCTTCTTGGGCGAACGAGTACGACCTTCCTTCTTACCCCACGGCGAAACCGGGTGACGGCCACCGGAGGTCTTACCCTCACCACCACCGTGCGGGTGGTCGACCGGGTTCATGACGACACCACGGACGGTCGGGCGAACGCCCTTCCACCGCATGCGGCCGGCCTTGCCCCAGTTGATGTTCGACTGCTCGGCGTTGCCGACCTCGCCGATGGTGGCGCGGCAGCGGGCGTCGACCAGGCGGATCTCACCCGACGGCATACGAAGGTGGGCCATGGTGCCCTCCTTCGCCAGCAGCTGCACGGAGGCACCCGCGGAACGGGCGAACTTCGCGCCGCCGCCGGGCCGCAGCTCGATGGCGTGGATGGTCGTACCGACCGGGATGTTGCGCAGCGCCAGGTTGTTGCCGGGCTTGATGTCGGCGGCCGGGCCGTTCTCGACACGGTCGCCCTGGCCCAGACCACGCGGCGCGATGATGTAGCGCTTCTCGCCGTCCGCGTAGTGCAGGAGCGCGATGCGCGCGGTGCGGTTGGGGTCGTACTCGATGTGCGCGACCTTGGCCGGCACGCCGTCCTTGTCGTGACGACGGAAGTCGATCACGCGGTAGGCGCGCTTGTGGCCACCACCCTGGTGGCGAACGGTCACACGACCGGTGTTGTTACGGCCGCCCTTGTTGTGCAGGGGGCGGACCAGCGACTTCTCCGGCGTGGACCGCGTGATCTCGACAAAGTCGGCGACGCTGGAGCCACGACGGCCCGGGGTCGTCGGCTTGTACTTGCGGATACCCATTTCTCAGTCCTCGTCCGATTCCGGACGACTCGGCCTCACTAGGAGGTCGGGCCGCCGAAGATGTCGATACGGTCGCCCTCAGCGAGGGTCACGATGGCGCGCTTGGTGTCAGCGCGCTTGCCGAAACCGCTCTTGGTGCGCTTGCGCTTGCCCTGGCGGTTGATCGTGTTGACCCCGGTGACCTTGACCGAGAAGACCGCCTCGACGGCCTGCTTGATCTGGGTCTTGTTGGAGCCCGGCGCGACGATGAACGTGTACTTGTTCTCGTCGAGCAGCGCGTAGCTCTTCTCCGAGACAACCGGCTTGACGAGAACGTCGCGCGGGTCGTCGTAGGTCTTGCTGGTAACGGTCGCCTCGCTCATCAGGCGTCGCTCCCTTCGGTCTCAGCGGTCTGGGGGCCAGACACGAAGGACTCGAAGGCGGCCTGAGTGAAGACCACGTCGTCAGAGACGATCACGTCGTACGTGTTCAGCTGGCCCGGCTCCAGGATGTGCACCTGGGGCAGGTTGCGTGCGGAGAGCCACGCGGCCTCGTCGGCGCGGTCGACGACCAGGAGCAGGTTCTTGCGCTCCGAGATCTTGCCGAACAGCGTCTTGGCGGCCTTGGTGGAGATCCCACCCTCGACCACGCCGGTGACGACGTGGATGCGGGAGTGACGCGCCCGGTCGGAGAGGGCACCGCGGAGGGCGGCGGCCTTCATCTTCTTCGGGGTGCGCTGGGAGTAGTCACGCGGCTGCGGGCCGTGGACGACGCCACCGCCGACGAACTGCGGCGCACGGGTCGAACCCTGGCGCGCGCGGCCGGTGCCCTTCTGGCGGTAAGGCTTGCGCCCACCACCGCGGACCTCGCCACGGGTCTTGGTCTTGTGCGTGCCCTGACGGGCAGCTGCCAGCTGTGCGACGACGACCTGGTGGATCAGCGGAACGCTGGTCTTCGCGTCGAAGATCTCCGCGGGGAGCTCGACGGTACCGGCCTTGTCGCCTGCCGGCGAAAGGATGTCAATGGTGCTCATTACCTCAAGCCCCCTTGGCCGCGGTACGGACCAGGACGAGGCCGCCGTTCGGACCGGGGACCGCGCCCTTGATGAGGAGCAGACCCTTCTCCGCGTCAACCGCGTGGATGGTCAGGTTCTGGGTGGTGACGCGCTCGTTACCCATGCGACCGGCCATGCGCATGCCCTTGAAGACACGCCCAGGGGTGGCGCAGCCACCGATCGAACCGGGGGAACGGTGCTTGCGCTGGACGCCGTGGCCGGCGCCGAGGCCCTTGAAGTTGTGACGCTTCATGACACCGGCGAAGCCCTTGCCCTTGCTCTTGCCCGTGACGTCGACCTTGACGCCGGACTCGAACACCTGGGCGGTGATCTCCTGGCCCAGCGTGTACTCGCTGGCGTCAGGGGTGCGGAGCTCCACCAGGTGGCGGCGCGGGGTGACGTCGGCCTTGGCGAAGTGACCCTTGAGGGGCTTGTTCACCTTGCGCGGGTCGATCTCGCCGAAGGCGATCTGCACCGACTCGTAGCCGTCGCTGTCGTTCGTGCGGACCTGCGTCACGACGCACGGACCGGCCTTGACGACGGTCACCGGGACAACCCGGTTGTTCTCGTCCCAGACCTGGGTCATACCGAGCTTCTCGCCCAGGACGCCCTTGATGTTCTTGCTCATCTCGGCCCGTCCCCTCAGAGCTTGATCTCGATGTCGACGCCGGCCGGCAGGTCGAGGCGCATCAGCGAGTCAACCGTCTTCGGCGTGGGGTCGAGAATGTCGATGAGGCGCTTGTGCGTGCGCATCTCGAAGTGCTCGCGAGAGTCCTTGTACTTGTGCGGCGACTTGATGACGCAGTACACGTTCTTCTCAGTGGGCAGCGGCACCGGGCCCGCGACCGACGCACCAGTGCGGGTCACCGTCTCGACGATCTTCTTCGCCGAGGAGTCGATGACCTCGTGGTCGTAGGCCTTGAGCCGGATGCGGATCTTCTGTCCCGCCATGGCTACTAGTAGTCCTGTCTCTCGTTTAACGCTCTGGAACCCGGGGTTCTACCAACTCCGCCTCCGACCCACGCGGTCGGGCGTGTCGCATCCCCTCTACGCAGAAGTCCCGAAGGATTTCCCAACCAAGGGGGTGCGGGCCGAAGACCACGCTGCCGGGGGTGAAACCCCACCGGGTGCCTGGCCGGTGCCCCACTTACGCTTCCCGGAAGATTCCCGTACGTCCGGCCCGCATGGGGCCGACGAGTACTGTGGGACTCGCTTCCGGTCCTCCCGGCGGGAGGCGCGCAGCATTGACACTCAACCGAGCAACCTGGCTAGTGTGCCATACGGGCGATGAGCCTGGCCAATCGGGCCCGGGATCTTACCCCTACCGAGTGGCTGGTCAAACGCGGGCGCGCTCCGCGGACCCCTCGGCCCCGCCCCCGCACGCGATATTCGGTCGTACGCCCCGCCTCCCCGCCCCTACAGTTTCCGGCCGGGTACGGCAACGGCACGGGGGACAGAACATGCGTACGCACTATCCGCGGACCCCTCATCTTCCCTGGTCGCCCGGGGCCACGTCGGACGACGTACGGATGACGGACCTGGCCGCGCTGGCGGGCACCGAGGTCGTGGTCACCGAGAAGCTGGACGGCGAGAACACCACGCTGTACGCCGACGGGCTGCACGCCCGCTCGCTGGACTCGGCGCACCACCCCTCCCGCACCTGGGTCAAGGCCCTCCAGGCCCGCGTAGGCCCCCGCGTCCCGCAGGGGTGGCGGATCTGCGGCGAGAACATGTTCGCCCGGCACTCCCTGGCCTACGGCGCGCTGGAGAGCCACTTCTACGGGTTCTCCGTCTGGGACGGCGACCGCTGCCTGGGCTGGGACCGGACCGTGGAGTTCCTGCGTTCCCTGGGCATCCCGGCGCCGCCGGTGCTGTGGCGCGGTGTGTTCGACGCGAAGGCGCTGCGCGCGCTGAAGCCGGACACGGGGCGGCAGGAGGGGTACGTCGTGCGGCCGGCCGCCGCCTTCCCGGCCGCCCGGTTCGGGCAGGTCGTCGGCAAGTGGGTGCGGCCGGGCCATGTGGTGACCGATACGCACTGGATGCACGCGGAGGTCGTCGAGAACGGCCTCGCCCCGGCGGCGGCGCTGTGGTCCGTACGGTCCGGAGCGCCGGTCGACGCAACGGCGCTGGCGGCGGCGGTGGGCGGGGGCCCCTCGGCGCATCCGTCGGCGGGCCCCTCGGCGCACGAGGACCCCCCGGCCACGCCCCACGACGCCCCCGCCGCCCTCGCCGCCGCCGACGCTCTCGACGCGCTGGGCCGCACCGGCGACGACCGGCTCGCCGGGGTCCTCGCCGCCCTGCTGCACGGCACCCGCCGCACCGCCCTCGCCCCGGCCCTCGCGGGCAGCGTGGGCATGCCGCTCGCCCGCCGCGTCGCGGACCTCGTCGGGCTGTACCCCGGGCTGCACCGCCCCTACCCCGACGAGGAGCGGCGCGCCGGGCTGGCCCGGATGGCGCTCGCCGCCGACCTGCCCGTCCTGCACGCGCTGTCCGGCGTGCTGGCGGACACCGCCGAGGCGCGCGAGCAGGTCGAGTGGTCGGCCCTGCACGCCGAGGAGGTGCGGGAGCCGGAAGGGCTGGCCGGGGCGTTCGCGGATCTCGCGCCGGAGGCCGCAGCCCGCTGCCTGGCGCAGGCCCGCGAGGCGTACGCGGCCGGCCGCATCTCCACCGCCGAGGAGGCCGTCGCCGCGACCTGGCGGTGGCGGTCCGGGGACTTCCCGCGCCTGGTTCAGCTGGCCGGCCCCTCGGGCAGCGGCAAGAGCACCTTCGGCCGGGGCCTGCCGGGCATCGCCACGTATCTCTCGCTGGACGACCTGCGCCTGGCGCGGGGCTCGCGCGCGGACCAGAGCGCCAACGGGGACGTGCTGCGGGAGGGCCTGGACCGGCTGGACGCGGCCCTGGTCCCCGGTGCGACGGTGGTCTGGGACGCCACCTCGCTCAACGCGCACCAGCGCTCCCTGGTCCACGCGGTCGCCCGCCGCCGCGACGCCCTGGTCACGCACGCCGTGGCCTGGGTCGGCGAAGCGGAGCTGGCCGCGCGCAACGGGCGCCGGGAGCACCCTGTGCCGCCGCAGGTGCTGGCCTCGCAGCTGCACCGCTTCGTCCCGCCGTACCCCGGCCAGGCGCACCGCACCTGGTACATCGGCACCAGCGGAACCGTGGAGGACCGGGCCTGATGCGCACGAGCGAGGAGATCTATCACCGCGTCCGCTGGGATGCCCGCTTCGACCCGGCGCGCTTCGTGCTGGGCGTGGCGCAGCGCGGCCGGGAGCCGAAGCGGGTGCCGCTGGACCGGTTCACGCCGGGCGGGGACATCCCCTGGCACCGGGTGCTGTTCTTCGAGGCGGACGGCGAGGTGGTCTGGGACCGGGCGACGGGCACGGACCGCATCGACGCGACGGACGCCGGCCGGATACGGGAGTCGCGCCGCCTGCCGTCCCCCTACTTCACGGCCCGCGTCCCGCACGCGTACTCCCCCGCGACGGGCACCTGGGAACCGGCGCCCGCCTCCGGGCCGGGTCCGGCGGGTCCGCTGACGGTCCTCACCTGGAACACCCTCTGGGACCGCTACGACAGCGACCGCATCGACACCGCCCGGCGCCGCCCCCTGCTGACCGAGGCCCTGCGCGCGGCGGACGCGGACGTGATCGCGCTCCAGGAGGCGGAGCCCGCGCTGCTGGCGCTGCTGCTGGGGTGCGCCTGGGTGCGCGAGGGCTACACGCTCGCCACGGACCCGGCCGGCCACGACGTGCCGGACCACGGGCTGCTGCTGCTCAGCCGCCTGCCGGTGAGCGAGGCGGCCGTGCACACGCTGGGCCCGCACAAGGCGGTCGCGGCGGTCGTCGTCGAGACGGCGGACGGCCCCGTCACGGTGGCCGTCACCCACCTCAGCAGCGACCACTCCCCCGACGGCTCGGTCCGCCGGGACGCCGAACTGACCGATCTGGGAACGGGGTTGGCGGCGGTGGCGGGCGAACTCGCCCTCGTCGGGGACTTCAACGACGGCGGTGACCACCCACAGACCCGGCTCGCGATGGCGGACGCCTGGACCGAGGTGCGCGGCCCCGCCGACGACACCCCGACCTTCGACCCGTCGACGAACCCCCTCGCCGCAATCTCCTCCCTCTCCGGCCGCGTCTCCCGCCTGGACCGGGTGCTGCTGCGCACGGAACGGCTCCGGGCACGCACGGCGACCCTGACGGGGGACACCCCGAGCCCCGACGGCCTGTACGTCTCCGACCACTACGGGGTACGGGTGGAGCTGGGCGCGCCCTCCGCGCAGGCCGACGAGGTCGCGGGCCGGGTCGCGGCGGCGCTCCCCGGCGCGCGCGTCCACGTCGTGGGCTCCCGGCGCATGGGCTGCGCACGCCCCGGCGCGGACCTGGACCTGGTGGCGGCGCTGCCCGACGCCACGGGGGTACGGGACCGGCTCACCGGCGCGTTCCCGGAGGCGCGGGACCTGCGCGAGGTGAGCGGCGCCCGCGTCCCCGGACTGCGCTGGTACGTGGACGGCCTGCGGGTGGACCTGGTCGTCGTGGCGACGGGACCGGTGCCGCCCGCCGAAGCGGTGGGCCGCCGGGCGGAGTTGGGCGAGGCGGCGGCGGTCGCGCTCAGCGCGGTGAGCGACGCGGAAGCGGTGCTCGGGGCGGCCTCACCGCACCGGGAGGCGTTCGCCGCGCTGGCCCGGCAGGTCAAGGAGTGGGCGGCGGCCCGGGGCCTGGACTCCGCGCCGTGCGGCGGCCTGCCGGGGATCGCGTGGGCGCTGCTCGCGGCCCGTACGGCGCACGAGGGCGGCGGCCTCCGGGACTTCTTCGCGACGTGGGCGGCGTGGGACTGGCGTACGCCGGTGGGCGAGGGTCCGGCGACCGGCGACCCGGTCACGGTGTACACCCCGACTCCCCCGGCCCGCTCCTGCACGATCCAGGTCTCCCCGGCCGGCCGCGACCTGCTCACGGCGGAGCTGTTCCGGGCATGGGAACTCCTGGACACGGAGCCGGACACGCTCTGCGCCCCGCCCACGCTCACCGAGCACACCGCGTGGGCCCTGGCCGCAGCCGCCCCGCCCGAGGAGGGCCGCCTGCGTGGCCGTCTCCTGGCCCTGACGGCTGCCCTGGCCGAGGCGGGCGCCCCGGACGTCCGGATCTGGCCGCGCGTACGGACGGTGGGCAGTCGCACCGGGTACGCGATCGGCCTGGGCGCGGAGGCGCCGGGGGCGCATCGGCTGGCGGAGATCGGGGCGGAGGTGTTGCGAGGCATCCCGGGGGCGTCGCTGATGCCGCTGCACCCCGGTCCGGGGCACGGGGTTCCGTCCTCAAACGCCGGACGGGCTTGAAAGAAACGGCCCCCGCGCGATGCGGGGGCCGATTACTGCGGGCTCAGCGGGCTGCGGCGAACGAGACGAACCCGGCCCACGCGGTCTCGCCGAAGGCGAGCGGCGACACGGAGAGGTCCTTCGAGTCGCGGACGTGCACCGAACCGGGTGCCGCCGCGACCTCGACGCAGTCGTGACCGTCGCTGCTGTCGCTGTAGCTGCTCTTGAACCACTCCAGCTCGAAAGCCTCGTCGCCCATCACGTCTCCCAACGTATGCAAGGTCAGCAGTCAGCGGCGTACGAAACGAACCCCGCCCACGCGGTCTCACCGAAGGCGAGCGGCGACACGGACAGGTCCTTGGAGTCACGGACATGCACCGCGCCGGGCGCCGCCGCGACCTCGACGCACGAGTCCCCCTCGCTGCCGCTGCTGTAGCTGCTCTTGAACCACTCCAGGATCATGTCTCTCCAAGCCTGCCAAGGACTAGCAGTCGACAGCGAACGAAACGAAGCCTGCCCAGGTCCGGGGCGCGACGGCGAGGCTGGGGCCCTGGACGTTCTTGGAATCGCGTACGTGCACAGCACCCGGAGCCGTAGCGACCTCGACGCAGTCGTTGGGGTTACTGCTGTCGCTGTAGCTGCTCTTGAACCACCGCAGCTCAGAGGCTTCCCCGGCAGTTGGCCTGTGGGTCATGTCTCTCCCCGCACTTGCTCGATGAAGGCCAAGGACTCCTCCGGCGTCAGAGCCCGAGCCCGGATGATGCCAAACCCTAGCTCAAGGATACGGAGCTGCTTCGGGTGAGCAATGGGCCTGCCTGCGAACTCATCGTCTGCACGCCCAACTGCCGATCCGTCGGCGAACTTCAGGACTTGGATACGCCCGCCCGTCCCTGGGTGATCCCACCGGGAGGTAGGCATTACCTGGATGTCCACGAAGGGCAACTCGCCTAACCGCAGCAGGTTGTCCAGTTGCCGACGCCACACTGCCACGCCTCCGACCGGACGGCGCAGCGAGGACTCCTCCTGCACGAAGCTGAGTTCGGGTGCGGGCATCCGGTCGAAAATGGACTGCCTGGCCACACGTCCGGCCACGGCTCGTTCCAGGTCATCCGCCGAAAGGACGGGACGCCTCGTACCGATGAGGGCTCGGGCGTACTCCTCTGTCTGCAGGAGGCCGTGCAAGTTGTGGCTGCCGTACGCCGACAGCTCGACGGCCTTCGCCTCCAGCTTCGCCAGGTCCCGCACCTGCTTCGGGTACCGGACAGTCGCCAGGTCCTGCTTCATCGCAGCGATCTTGCCGTTCGCACCACACACGCCGTCCGCCTTGTCCAGGAACTCCGGGCGGGGGATCCGGCGACCGCCCTCCACCTTGTAGACGAGGTTCTCGCCGTACCCCATCGCGGCACCCAACTCCGCCGCCGTCAGGCCCGCCGCCTCCCGCCACGCCCTGATCTGGCGCCCCACGGCGGCGATCACCGCGACGCCCGACTCGTCATCGGGATCGACGTCCCAGCCCGGCTCGTCCGCCTGCCACTCCGTACCGATCTCGTCCACACTCATCCAAGCCCCGCTTCCCGCGCGCGTGCCGTTCTTCCTCAACCGTGTACGTCCCCCGGGCGTCACCCCGTACAGCGGGGACAACGCTGGACAAGCTCGGGACAATGACCGTACGTAAGCACCGAGTCACTGTTCACGGTAGGCGCGCGCGGCCACCCTGAGTGACGTGAATCGAGAAATCACCCGAACCGAACGTTCCGCTCCCGCCCGGCAGTTCGCCGTGCAGCTCTCCCCCACGCGCCGGGGCGCACGGCTCGCGCGGCTGCTCACGACGGCGCACTTGGGCAGCTGGGGGCTTCCCACCGAATCGGCGGCGCACATCGTGGCGGAGCTGGCCGCCAACGCCGCCGCGCACGGCCGCGTGCCGGGCCGGGACTTCCGGCTGAGCCTCATCGCGACCGACACGTCGCTGCGGATCGAGCTGACCGACACCCGGGGCGACGAGCTGCCCGTGCCCGACACCCCGGCGCCGGACGCGGAGAGTGGCCGGGGCCTGCTCATCGTGGAGGCGCTGGCCGACCGCTGGGGCGTCGTCGCGGGGCCGGTGCCGCGCAAGACGGTGTGGGCCGAGCTCGATCTCGTACCGTGACGGGCTCCACCGGGTCGTGGCCGGCCGCGACCCGGTGAGCCGGAACGCGGCGGCCCGCGACGCTTTAAGGCTTTTAAAGAACCTGGGGAAAGAACCCGACCCAACCCCACCCACCCTCGCTCTGACCTGCATCACTCGCGCGAGTGAAGAACGGCAACTGGGCTGGATCCGGGACGGGTTGTCCGGCATATGCTCGCCGCGACAACCACAGAACGCAGCGGCCCCCGGCGAGACACCAATCTCCACCGAGGGCCTGACCAACGAGGAAGAAACCGCTTCCTGATGGCTATCCCGCAGGTTATCGCGGCGCCTTGCGCCCCGCCCGGCTCCCCCGGGCCCCACGACGTCACGCCGGGTTCCGGCGTCATCCACGTCAACGTCCGCCACCTCTCCGGCTTCACGGTCATCGGCAACCACCTCGCCCAGCACCGGGGTCTGTCACTCACCGCGATCGGCCTGGCCGCGCACATCCAGTCGCTGCCCGCAGGGGCGAAGGTCGGCATCAAGGCCCTCTCCGCCCGCTTCCCGGAGAGCGAGGCCCGCATCGCCGCCGCGCTGAACCAGCTGGAGGCCGCGGGCTACCTCCTGCGCAGCCGCCTGCGCCTCACGGACGGCCGCGTCGTCACGCGCACGACGTCGTTCAACCAGCCGATCACGACCACACCCCCGCCGCCCCCGCCCCCGCGCCGGAAGCCCGCCGCCCAGGAACCCCCGCCACCACCGGCCCCCGCCCCCGTAACGGCCCCCGCCGCACCGCCCCCACCCCTCCCCGAACCGCAGGCCCCCACCGAGGAACTGCGCCGGACGGCCACCACCCTCCTCGCGGGCCTCCGCCGCTACGCGCCCTCGCTCACGCTCTCGGAGCGGGACGTCAGGGAACTCGCCCCGGCCATCGCCACCTGGCTGGAACGCGAGGCGCACCCCGAGACCATCCGGCACGCCCTGACGAGCGACCTCCCGATCCCCGTAAAACACCCGGCCCGCTTCGTCCGCACCCGCATCACCAACCTCCTCCCACCGCCCCTCCCCGACCTCCCGGCACCGGACCCCGCCCCCGAGATCGACCCGTTCCAGGACTGCGACCGCTGCGACCGCGTCTTCCGCGCCCCGGAACCGGGCCACTGCCGCGACTGCCGCACCGACGAAACGGCCACGACCCACGCGCATCTCTCCACCGGCCGTCAGCAGGCCCAGGCATGCTGAGACCAGCGGCATCACCTCACGCGCGAACACTGCTTTTCCATCGATTCCTGTTTTCCACCAGATAGGGAGCCGATACCGTGAACGCCCCGGATATCGGGTGGAGAGTGTGACGGGGGAGCCTGTGCTGCTGGACTTCACTGCGGACGGGTTTCTCCCGCCTGGGCGCTTCTCGGTGACCATGGACGAGGCCGAGTACCTCCTGGTGGGCAACCCTCTGTTCGCCCAGTCAGTGCGTCGCCCCACTCTGTGGGATGGATTCCAGGAGTACCTCGGCCACTTCGTGACGCTTGAGGACATCTATTCCGAAGAGTTGCAGGGCCGGGCCCTGATCCACCGCGTCTGGCTCGGCGGAAGCTTCGTCAGTGCGAAGCAGGACCCCCGGAACATCGATGCGACTGTGTTCGTCGATGTGGCAGCCGAGGCTTCGGTCAGAGGAAACCCCGGCTCGAAGTGGCTCACCACCGCATTCAAGAGCCGAGACCCCATGCTGCGTAAGTTCGGCGTCTCGCCCCTCCGCGTGGGATACCGTCCGGTAGCGTCGGTTTTCGAGCTGCAAAGCGTCTCGCCGGATGACCAGACATACTTCTTGCACCGTGGAATCTGGGACGACTGGTGGCAGCGGTGCCGCCTTCCGGCCGGAAACGACCAAGCCCCGACCGAGGCGAGTGCGGCACCCGTACGTGGCTACCTGGAGGTGCGACTGTGAGCGAGAGCAGTTGGCGCCGGCGCATGCGTGCGGCCCGCGCCCAGGACCCGGACGCCACCGCACAGCTGCTGGACGCACTGGGCACAGAAGACCGGGATGGCGCCGAGATCGAGGCGGACCACCGTATGAGCCGCCTCGAAGCCATGCGGAGGTACCAGCCCGGGGCCACCCTCCAGGAAGAACTTCGCCTTCGTCTCAGCGGCCCGGAGGCCGAGCGCGGAGCATTGCGCTTCCAGTGGGGCAACGCGCTCCTGGACCCTGTCGAGAAGGCGGTCTCCAAGGCGGCGGGCACGCCTGTCGAGCTCGAGGTCACCGGGCTGTCGCGGGGCAGCACGGTCGTCCATGCCCGCCCGGTCGTGTCGGTGGTGCCTGATCCGGAAGCACTCGAAGGTTCTGTGCCCACAGCTGCGGACAAGGGGGTGCGTACGTTCGCCCGCCTCCTCACCGCTTTGGAGGAGGAGAGCGACGTGCGGGAATGGGCCCAGCTCTTCGATTCAGTCGATGCCTTGTCCAAAGCGCTGGAGCGCCTCCAGCTGAATCTCGGCCTGACCTGGTACGCGGCAGACGGAGGCGTACGGCAGGCAGACCTGACGCAGCGAGGAGTTCAATACGCGAAGCGGCTCCAGGCCACACGGGACGATGATCAGGAAATCACGATCTCCGGCCATATCACCGAGCTGCGCAGCAGCGGTGTGGTCAAAGTGAAGTCCGGGGTGGCTCAGAACGCTACCGCTTACGACGTACGCGTCGAGCCGGACCAGCTCTTCCGCATGCGCTTGGTTTTGGGGGACAACGTG
Organism: Streptomyces sp. NBC_00708; assembly: GCA_036226585.1. Taxonomy (GTDB): domain Bacteria; phylum Actinomycetota; class Actinomycetes; order Streptomycetales; family Streptomycetaceae; genus Streptomyces. Next base: position 4,280,191 of record CP108997.1, on the reverse strand, counting down.
CATTTCCGGGTGCGCTTCAGACGCAAACTCGATGCCGTCGGCCGTACCAGGGTGTCGGAATACCACTTCCTCGACATGGCCGCAGAGGAGCTCACTCTCGACGCCGCCAACGACCCGCCATCCGCCTGACCGGGCGAAACCGCCGGGGCCCGGCCGAGCGTCTCTCCGTACATGGAAACCGAACAGACGTCCCGGCGCGAAGCCCTCACCGGCGCCGCAGGGCTCCTCACCGCGCTGCTCGGCGCCCTCGCGGGCCTCGCGGTCTGGCTTCCGTACGGCCGCAGGGGCCTCTTCGGCGCCTTCGAGGGTGAGCGGAACACCGACGTACTCCTGCTGGGCCTGCCGGTCCTGCTCGCCAGCGGGACCGTCGCCGCCCTGGCCGCCTTCGCCGCCGTACGCGGCCGGTGGCGCACCGCGTACGGACTGGCGGCGGCCGTCGCGGGACTCGCCGCCGTCGGCTACGGCTTCGACGTCCTGGCCGGACCGCAGGCGGCGAGCGACTGCGGGTCTCCGTGCTGACCGCCGACGCAGCCTGAGCTTTGCGGTGCGCCCCGTCAGTCACCGCACCTCAGCCGCGGCCAGGCGCATCCGTTCCGCGACACGCTCGGTGAATGCGACATCGTCGGCGCGGTCACTCGACGCTCGAGGGTTGGAGAGGTACACCGCGATGGCCATCGGCTCCCCTCCCGCCGAGGAAGCAAGGGAAACGGACCATGCGACCGACTCAGCACCGTGGTCCACGTCCCACTGTCGCACCCACCCGCTCACACCACCGGCCGAGGTTCGCAAGGCCGACTGCAACTGTTCGGCGGTGTGTTGTCCCACCACCCTGCGGCCATCGTGCTGGGCGAGATCCTTCGGCGGCGCCACGCTTCCGTCGGCCCGGACCACCTTCGTGACAAGCTGCGGATACACCTGCTTGCCACCGCCCGCGATGACGGCCATCACTCGTGCCATCTGGACGGGCGTGGCCGTGACCCCTGCGGATCCGTTGGCCGCAGCGGCCAGGTCCCCCGCGCTTCGTCCACCAGGGTAGTTACTCGGATAGAGGAGCGTCGGAATGCGCAGCTCGTCATCGTTGAAGCCGAACGACTCGGCTGTGGAGGTGACTTCCACGTCGCCCACTTCGACCGCCAACCGCGCGAAGACGTTCCCGCACGCATAGTGCAGCGCAGTGCGAATCGAGGCGTTCTCGCAATGGGCGCGGTCACCGGTCACCGCTTTGCTGCTGCCGGGCGGAGTGTAGGAGGCCTCGGAGTGCGTCACCTCGTCCACCGAGGAGTAGAGCCCCTTCTCCAGGGCCGCTGCCGCGACGATGAGATGAAAGGTCTCACCCGGGGGCGCGGTTGCGTTCCTTGTCCGGTTCCGCAACGGCTGGTGCTTGTCATGCATCAGTTGGAGCCATGCGCGGCTGTCCGCCATGACATTGCCGCTGAAGGTGGAGGGGTCGTACGACGGGGTACTGACCAGGGCACGGATATGCCCTGTCCGCACGTCCACGGCGACCGCGGCTCCTTCGCGGTCGCCCAGCGCGTCTGCGGCGGCACGCTGGACCGCCGGCGAGATAGCCGTCACCACGTTGGCCGGCCGACTCCCCCGGGATGACCCACCAGGGTTCAAGACGTCGTCATACGCCGCCTCCAGCTCGGCACGCCCGTATGCCACCGACCGGAACCCCGTTACTGCCGCGTACAGCTCGCCATCGGTGTACGTACGCCGGTACGGAACCATGCGGACCCCGGACAGCCGGGAACCGGTAATCGCCCGGCCCTCGACAACGATGTTGCCCGGACCGGCCTTCGGGGGCCTCGGCAAGGGCCGCTTCTCACCCGACGCGCCTGCACCCTTTCCCGTACCGGTACCGCCGTTCCCTTCTGTCACGCACCCCGCCAAGCTGACAAGAAACGTGAACAGCACTGCGAACGTGGCACATTGGCGCTTTGTCGTAGGCATGCGGTCATCCTAGGTCCGCCCCGTAGGCACACCCTTCGCCCTGCTGACCGCTTGGTGGTACAACTCCACGCTCAAGGCGCGGCGTTGGTATGCCATGATCGGCGCCACCGACCGGCGTACGAGGGCGAGGAGGGCGGGGGCGCCGTGCCTCCGGGGGACGTATGACGCAATGGCACGCGCTGAGCAGCAGCGAAATCGTCGAACTGGCCGCACGGCTGCGGTCGTCGGAATGCACGTGGGAGCTGGGGGCTACGTCGAGTTCCCGGCGGTCCAGCCAGTTCACGCGCAAGGCGCTGATGATCCGGCCGCAGTGGGACCAGCTCCGTACCGGGTTCGAGAGGAGCACCGCGTCCCGGCGCAGGCGCGCGGAGGACGAGGAGATGGTCGAGCGCGTACGGCTGCGCCTGACCGACTACGCGGCTGGGTGGGCCCCGTCCCTGGACGCGTTCGCGCGGATGGCCGCCGCGCTGGAGGCGTCGTTGGGCGCGCCGACCGACCGCAGGCCGGGCACCACGGCGGCGATCCACTGGGAGGGCCCCGACACCACCCTGGTTCTGGAGAACGCGGGGGACTCGGTGTACCTGGAGCTGGTGACCAACAAGCGGCTGTCGCTCGACGAGGAGCTGCTGCGGATGGACGAGGAGGGGCTGCTGTGACGGACTGGGACGTCTTCGCGGAGAAGCTTGCCGAGCAGCTGTCCACGCTGTCCGCCGGATCGGTGCTGATCATCCGCGAGGACGGGGACTCGGGCCGGTACGCGCAGTTCCTGCAGCGCGAGGACGGGGTGGAGGCCGAACTCGTCGGTGATCACCACCTCGCCCCGGAACTGCGCGCCGGGGAGGCGGGCTCCGGGCTGATCGTCGAGGCGGGCTGGCAGGCGCCCGAGGACACCGTCTACGGCCACAACTGGTGGGCGGAGCTGCCCTGGCCCTCGCCCTCGGACGCGTACCGCAGGCTGGCGGGGATGACAGTGACCGGCCTGCGCGACGCCCTGCGGGTCACCGGACCGCAGGCTCTCGTCTACGAGGCGTGGGACGGGCGCCGGGGCAACCGCGCCCTCGTTCTGCCCGTGCTGGGCCTCGCCGCGAAGAGCTGACGGCGGCCGGATGTCCGTACCGGACACGCGAGCGCGGCGGCTGGCGCGGCTCGCCGCCCGGACCGACTGGCCGAAGGTCGTCGACGCCTACACCGGGGAGTCGTACGGCCCCGAGGTGCTTGCCGGGCTCTGGGCGCCGGACCGCGTCACGGCCGACGAGACCTGCGCGGCTCTGCGCTTCGCGGCCATCGGCGAAGGCAGCGCGGTGCTGGCGGCGGCCACGCAGTTGCTGCCGTACCTCGTCGAGGCGGCCGGGGACCCGGACGTGACGGTGCGCTTCGCGGTCCTGCGGACGATCGCCCACATCGCGGGCACGGGCAACACCGCCCCGGCCGCGCGGGTCGACGCGCTGTGGCCGGCCGCCTGGGAGCGGGCCGCCGAGGAGCTGCTGCCCCTGCTCGACGACGGTGCCCCCGTCGTCCGGGGCGGGACGGTCCGCGCGCTCGCCCGGTCCACGGCCCACGCGGACGCGCTGATCGCGCGCTTCCGGGCCCGCTTCAACGAGGAGCCGGACCGCTGGTCGGCCGGGCGCCTCGTGCTGGGCGTGGGCGAGCTGGCCCGCCACGCCGTCATGGGGCGCGACGAGGCCGTCGCATGGCTGCGGCACCTCATGACCGTCGACGGCAAGGGACCGGAACCCGATATCGCCGAGGACGCCGATGCCTGGGTCGCCTGGGACGAGGAGATCCGCCACGACGTCCGGCTCCAGGCCGTTGAGGCCCTGTGCCACGCCCTGCCCGGGTACGCCGATCCCCGCTACGCCCCCGTCACCACCGCCGCGCTACTCGCCCCGTGGGCCGTGCCGCCCGCCGAGTGCGTCGTCCCCACGGCCGACGTCATCACCGAGGCCGACCGGCACCTCGGGGCCGACCTGCCCGGCCGGCTCGCCCTCGCCCGCGCGCTGCTGCGCCATGCCGGCACGACGGAACGGGCGGGCGCGCTCAGGGTCGCCGCGTCCCTGATGTCCCGCTGGCCCTCCGCCGTACCCGCACTCCTGCCGACCGTGGCCCGCCTCGTGGACGACACCTCCCCGGAGAACCGCGACGCCGCCCTGGAGGCGTGTGCGCGGGGGCTCGTGGCGTCCTGGGCGGCGGCTGACGGGAGGTTCCCCCATAGCTGACAGAGCCCTGACGGAACCGGACATTCCTCGCCCACAATCAGCCGACAGGCGGGCAACGCAGCACGCAATCCGCAGTTGATGGATAGAAACGATATCGACCAGTCAGGCTCAAAATGGGGGACCTTCATGCGAACCGCTTACAAGAGACAGTTAGGTGCCGCGATCACCATCGCTGCCGTCAGCGCATTATTGGGGGCTGCGCCACCCCAACCTCAACCAATCTCGAACAACGCCAATCTCACGACAAGTGAGGTCGACGGACTGGCTCAACACGCGGAGGAATACCTCCAAGCACGCGCGAATATGGTCACCACCAGCCCCACTCAGGCCAGAATGTCAGGCATTTCCGCCACCCCGGCCATGGCGAACCGCACTGCGGATGAATTTTCCCTGCTCGCAGCCAAGGGCGAGCGGTACGAGCAGGTGGACGGTGGGTACACAAAAGCCGCAGTGGACGTGACGGTCACGGAATCTTCGCTGAACGGCACCACGGCCACCCTCCAACTCACGGAAGACACCCGGCTCTACATGCCGTTCACGCCTGCGGAAATCGCCGAGGGTGCGCCCGAGTACGAGGAGATCTCTCTTCCCCACACGGTGACGTTCACCCGGTCCGCCGACGGCACATGGCTGCTCGCGTCGGACCACGCCGACACGGGACCAGGCCCGGCACCCAGCACCCAGGTGACCGAACCGGATTCGGCAGACGACACCAGCGGTGGCGTGCCGGACCAGGCCGAGGGCAGCAAGGGCACACCATCCAGCACGGAAGAACTGCCGAATAGCAGCACGAAGGATGTGAGACTGCAGGCCGGATACAACTACAACAACATCGTTGCCTACGCCAATAAGTACTGGAAGAGCCCCAACAAGGGGGCCTACCGCACATACGGCAACGACTGCACCAACTTCGTGTCTCAAGCAATGAAGGCTGGCGGCTGGTCCATAGTCGGACCAACTGACCCCGGACGGCGGTCGAACAACGCGAAATGGTTCTACACCATCTTCGTGGAAAGAACGAGTTACACCTGGGCCGGCGCAGAGAATTGGTACTGGTTCGCTGTGAAACACTCGAAGCGAACCAAGATACTCGACAACGTCTACCAGCTCGTCAGTTCCGATGTGCTTCAGGCCGACTGGGATCGCAACGGCAACATCAACCACACCATGGTCGTCACCAAGAAGTACAACGGAGTTCCGTACCTCACCTACCACACGACCAACACTCACAATAAGAGCCTAAAAAAGATCGTGGCCGATCACGGAGGTGCCTGGTGGTACGCACACCGGACGTGAAGGGAGCCTGGGGCTGGCCCCGCGTGACGCTCCGGGAAGTGAACACGCACCGACGGCAACTCATCACTGCAGCACTGACAGCAATACTTCTGACCGCGTGTGGCAGTGGTGAAGACTCAGACAGTGCCGACGAGGCCAAAAAGGGCGCACGCGCTGCGGTGGAGTCCTATGTGGATGCCTTGAACTCACGCGACACGGATCACCTGATTCGAGTGGGTGGTGTTCCTGACGATGCGCGCGCTCGCCACGAAGCCGCTCAGATCCTCGCAGACAAGGGCGGTCGAGGACTTTCGATCACTGAGATTCAAATCGACCTCGACATGGGCCCCGATACCGGATCGGCAAAGCTGACCGCAAAGGCACATTCCGGCAGGACGACACGGGACACCTTCAGCGTGGTCAAGACACACGGCGCATGGCACCTCGTCGTTTTCGCCGACAGGCCAGCTCCGTCCGACAAGTCAACGTCCTCAACGGAGTAGCACCGCCCAGCGCCTTGCACCTCCCGGAGAGAACCGCCCGGGAGGTGCAAGGCGCCCCTCTGACAGACTCCCGCCATGCATGTACGTACCACTCAAGGCTGGGACCTGCGCCCCGCCACCCCCGCCGACCTGGACGACATCGTCGAGCTACGGGCCGTCGTGATGCGCCCGGACCTGGTCCGCCTCGGCCGCTTCGACGAGCACCGGGTGCGCCGGCGGATGCGTGACTCGTACGTCCCCGAGCACACCGGGATCATCCTCGTGGACGGCCGCTTCGCGGGCTGCGTGACGCTGCGGCCGTACGAGGACGGGTGGTGCCTGGAGAGCTTCTTCCTGGACGCGGGGCTCCAGGGGCGGGGCATCGGCTCCGGCGTACTGCGGCACCTGCTGGACCGCACGGACGCCGAAGGGGTACCGGTGCGGCTGAACGTCCTCCAGGGCAGCGCCGCCCGCCGGCTCTACGAGCGGCACGGCTTCGTGACCGAGCGGGAGGACCCGGTGGACGTCTTCATGATCCGGCGGCCGGGGGCCGCCGCGTAACCCGTACAACACCGAAGGGCCCCGCCCCACCGTGTGAACGGTGGGACGGGGCCCTTCTTGGTGCTCTGTGCGGAGCAACCAGGTCAGACGAACAAGTGATTACTTGTTGATCTTGGTGACCTGGCCGGCGCCCACGGTCCGGCCACCCTCACGGATGGCGAACTTCAGGCCCTCCTCCATGGCGACCGGCTGGATCAGCTGGACCGACATGACGGTGTTGTCGCCCGGCATGACCATCTCGGTGCCCTCGGGGAGGGTCACGACGCCGGTCACGTCCGTGGTACGGAAGTAGAACTGCGGGCGGTAGTTGTTGAAGAAGGGGGTGTGACGGCCACCCTCGTCCTTCGACAGGATGTAGGCCTGGGCCTCGAACTCGGTGTGCGGCGTGACCGAACCGGGCTTGATGATGACCTGGCCGCGCTCGACGTCCTCGCGCTTGATGCCACGGAGGAGCAGACCGACGTTCTCACCGGCCTGGCCCTCGTCGAGCAGCTTGCGGAACATCTCGATGCCGGTGACCGTGGTGGTGGTCTTCTCGGTCTTGATACCGACGATGTCGACGGTCTCGTTGACCTTGAGGACACCACGCTCGATACGACCGGTGACGACGGTGCCACGACCGGTGATCGTGAAGACGTCCTCGATCGGCATCAGGAACGGCTTGTCGACGTCGCGCTCGGGCTGCGGGATGTTCTCGTCCACGGCCTTCATGAGCTCGAGGACGGTGTTGCCCCACTCCTTGTCGCCCTCAAGGGCCTTGAGCGCCGAGACCTTGACGACCGGAAGGTCGTCGCCCGGGAACTCGTACTCGGAGAGCAGCTCGCGGACCTCGAGCTCGACGAGCTCCAGGATCTCCTCGTCGTCCACCATGTCGGCCTTGTTCAGGGCGACGACGATGTACGGAACGCCGACCTGGCGGGCCAGGAGCACGTGCTCCTTGGTCTGCGGCATCGGGCCGTCGGTGGCGGCGACCACGAGGATGGCACCGTCCATCTGCGCGGCACCGGTGATCATGTTCTTGATGTAGTCCGCGTGACCCGGGCAGTCGACGTGCGCGTAGTGACGCGACTCCGTCTGGTACTCGACGTGCGCGATCGAGATCGTGATACCGCGCTGGCGCTCCTCGGGAGCCTTGTCGATCTGGTCGAAGGCCGAGGCCTCGTTCAGGTCCGGGTACGCGTCGTGCAGCACCTTGGTAATGGCGGCCGTGAGGGTCGTCTTACCGTGGTCGATGTGACCGATGGTGCCGATGTTGACGTGCGGCTTAGTCCGCTCGAACTTCGCCTTCGCCACTGGGTCCTCCTGTGGAGTGGTTCTGTACGCCTTGCTTCATCGGCGCCAGGTGATCTTTGCTGGGATGCCGGCCCCCGGGGGCATTCTCCGCGAAGTGTGAACTGCGCGACGAATGCCCCACGGGCTCCGGTGACAAGCCTAAAGCGTGAGCTCGGGAGAGTTACTCGCCCTTGGCCTTCGCGATGATCTCCTCGGCGACGTTCCGCGGAACCTCGGCGTAGGAGTCGAACTGCATCGAGTAGCTTGCGCGACCCGAGGTCTTGCTGCGGAGGTCTCCGACGTAGCCGAACATCTCCGAGAGGGGCACGAGGCCCTTCACGACGCGAGCGCCGCTGCGCTCCTCCATGGCCTGGATCTGGCCACGGCGGGAGTTGAGGTCGCCGATGACATCGCCCATGTAGTCCTCGGGCGTGGTGACCTCGACGGCCATCATCGGCTCCAGGAGCACGGGGGACGCCTTGCGGGCACCCTCCTTGAACGCCTGCGAACCGGCGATCTTGAAGGCGAGCTCCGAGGAGTCGACCTCGTGGTAACCACCGTCGAGAAGGATGACGCGGACGCCGACCATCTCGTAACCGGCCAGGATGCCGAACTGCATGGCTTCCTGGGCACCCGCGTCCACCGAGGGGATGTACTCACGGGGGATGCGGCCACCGGTGACCTTGTTGACGAACTCGTAGGACGCGTCGCCGCCCTCGAGGGGCTCGATGGCGATCTGCACCTTCGCGAACTGGCCGGTACCACCAGTCTGCTTCTTGTGCGTGTAGTCGATGCGCTCGACGGCCTTGCGGATCGTCTCGCGGTACGCGACCTGCGGCTTGCCGACGTTCGCCTCGACGCGGAACTCGCGCTTCATGCGGTCGACGAGCACCTCGAGGTGAAGCTCGCCCATACCACCGATGATGGTCTGGCCGGTCTCCTCGTCGGAGTGCACCTGGAAGGACGGGTCCTCCTCGGAGAGGCGCTGGATGGCGACACCCAGCTTCTCCTGGTCACCCTTGGACTTGGGCTCGATGGCGACCTGAATGACCGGCGCCGGGAAGTCCATGGACTCCAGGATGACCGGGTTCTTGTCGTCACACAGCGTCTCACCAGTGGTGGTCTGCTTCAGGCCCATGACGGCGATGATGTCGCCGGCGCCCACCGAGTCGATCTCCTCACGCTTGTTCGCGTGCATACGGTAGATCTTGCCGATGCGCTCCTTCTTGCCCTTGACGGAGTTCAGCACCGCGGTGCCGGCGTCCAGGCGACCGGAGTAGATCCGGACGAAGGTGAGCTTACCGAGGTGCGGGTCGCTCGCGATCTTGAACGCCAGAGCCGAGAGCGGCTCGTCGTCCGAGGGCTTGCGCTTGACCACGGTCTCGGGGTCCTTGGGGTCGTGGCCCTCGATGGCCTCGACGTCCAGGGGGGAAGGCAGGTAGCGGACGACCGCGTCGAGCAGGGGCTGAACGCCCTTGTTCTTGAACGCCGTGCCACAGAACACCGGGGTGACCGTGACGGAGTCGGCGCTGCCGCGGGAGGCCAGCGTGATACGGCGGATCGCCTCGTGCAGCTGCTCCTGGGTGGGCTCGGTGCCCTCCAGGTACAGCTCCATCATGGCGTCGTCGTTCTCGGCAACCGCCTCGAGGAGCTTGCCGCGCCATTCCTCGGCCTGCTCCTGCAGGTCGGCCGGAATGTCGACGACGTTGTACATCTCGCCCTTGGCGGCCTCTTCGGGGTACACGAAGGCCTTCATCGACACGAGGTCGACGACGCCCGTGAAGTCCGCCTCGGCGCCGATGGGCAGCTGCATGACGATCGGGGTCGCGCCGAGGCGGTCCACGATCATGTTGACGCAGCGCAGGAAGTCGGCACCGGTGCGGTCGAGCTTGTTGACGAAGCAGATACGCGGGACGCCGTAGCGGTCCGCCTGACGCCAGACGGTCTCGGACTGCGGCTCGACGCCGGCCACACCGTCGAACACGGTGACGGCGCCGTCGAGGACGCGGAGCGAACGCTCCACCTCGACGGTGAAGTCCACGTGACCCGGGGTGTCGATGATGTTGATGGTGTGGTCAACATCATTGAGCGGCCAGTGACAGGTCGTCGCGGCGGACGTGATGGTGATGCCGCGCTCCTGCTCCTGCTCCATCCAGTCCATCGTGGCAGCGCCGTCGTGGACCTCACCGATCTTGTACGAAACGCCGGTGTAGAACAGGATCCGCTCAGTGGTGGTCGTCTTGCCCGCGTCGATGTGGGCCATGATCCCAATGTTGCGGACCTTGGCCAGGTCAAGCGAAGTGGTGGCCATAAGGCTCAGTCTTCTCTCGGTCTCGATGGGGGTAGCGACTACCAGCGGTAGTGCGCGAAGGCCTTGTTGGACTCGGCCATCTTGTGGGTGTCCTCACGCTTCTTGACGGCAGCGCCAAGACCGTTCGAGGCGTCGAGCAGCTCGTTCATGAGCCGCTCGGTCATCGTCTTCTCACGGCGGGCGCGGGAGTAACCCACGACCCAGCGGAGGGCCAGAGTGGCGGCACGACCGGGCTTGACCTCGATCGGCACCTGGTAGGTGGCGCCACCGACACGGCGGGACTTGACCTCGAGCGAGGGCTTGACGTTCTCCAGCGCGCGCTTCAGCGTGATGACCGGGTCGGCGCCGGTCTTCTCACGAAGACCCTCCATGGCGCCGTACACGATCCGCTCGGCGGTGGAACGCTTGCCGTCGAGCAGGATCTTGTTGATCAGCGACGTGACAAGAGGAGAGCTGTAGACCGGGTCGATGATGACCGGGCGCTTCGGGGCGGGGCCCTTACGAGGCATTCTTACTTCTCCTTCTTGGCGCCGTAGCGGCTGCGGGCCTGCTTGCGGTTCTTGACACCCTGGGTGTCGAGCGAGCCGCGGATGATCTTGTAACGAACACCCGGCAGGTCCTTCACACGGCCACCACGCACGAGCACGATGGAGTGCTCCTGCAGGTTGTGTCCCTCACCCGGGATGTAGGCCGTGACCTCGATACCGGAGGTCAGGCGCACACGTGCGACCTTCCGGAGCGCGGAGTTCGGCTTCTTCGGGGTGGTCGTGAACACACGCGTGCAGACGCCGCGGCGCTGGGGCGAACCCTCGAGTGCGGGCGTCTTGTTCTTCTCGACCTTGTCCTGCCGGCCCTTCCGGACCAGCTGCTGGATCGTAGGCACTACTTCTCCGGTTTCTGTGTGCCGTCGGTGAAACTAACCTGGAACGTCGCCGACCCACGCGGTCGGGTGTGTCGAATCCTGCGAGCCCGTACCGGAACGGCATGAGGAGCACGGATCACGGTGGCCGAAGACAGGCTCGCCATGCGGTTGAGGACACGCACACGAACCCAGGCACACCCCAGGCACAAGGTCTGAGCGTACCTACCTCACGGACCTGGGTCAAAACAAATGGTGTCCAGCCGGGCCCGCCGGCCGCGCCGCCCGGCTTGTCCCGACCCGTACGGATGCCACGCGGCCCCGTGAGGCCGCCTCAGAGCCCCGTACGAGCCCTGTGGCCGGGTCCGTGACCCCCGGGCAGCCCCAGCACCCCGGGCGGCGCTGTGACGTATCACACGCCGGAGGGCGGCCACCCCGCGTACGGGGTGACCGCCATCCGGTCGTATCAGGCGACTCGCTTACTGGTTGTACGGACCGTAGTCGTAGTCCTCCAGCGGAACGGCCTGGCCGGAGCCCGTGCCGAACGGCGAGTAGTCGATGTCGTCGTAGCCGACGGCCGAGTACATCGCGGCCTTGGCCTCCTCGGTCGGCTCGACCCGGATGTTGCGGTAGCGGGACAGGCCCGTACCGGCCGGGATGAGCTTACCGATGATGACGTTCTCCTTGAGGCCGATGAGGCTGTCGGACTTGGCGTTGATCGCCGCGTCCGTCAGCACTCGGGTCGTCTCCTGGAAGGAGGCGGCCGACAGCCAGGACTCCGTCGCCAGCGAGGCCTTGGTGATACCCATCAGCTGCGGACGGCCGGAGGCGGGGTGACCGCCCTCGGTGACCACACGACGGTTCTCGGTCTCGAACTTCGAGCGCTCGACGAGCTCGCCCGGCAGCAGCTCCGCGTCGCCGGACTCGATGATCGTCACGCGGCGGAGCATCTGCCGGATGATGATCTCGATGTGCTTGTCGTGGATCGACACGCCCTGCGAGTTGTAGACCTTCTGGACCTCGCCGACCAGGTGGACCTGGACCGCGCGCTGGCCGAGGATGCGCAGCACGTCGTGCGGGTTGGTGGCACCCACGGTGAGCTTCTGGCCCACCTCGACGTGGTCGCCCTCGCCCACCAGGAGACGGGCACGCTTGGAGATCGGGAAGGCGATCTCGTCGCTGCCGTCGTCCGGGGTGACGACGAGCTTCTTGGTCTTCTCGGTCTCCTCGATGCGGACACGGCCCGCGGACTCGGAGATCGGGGCGACACCCTTGGGCGTACGCGCCTCGAAGAGCTCGACGACACGCGGCAGACCCTGGGTGATGTCGTCACCGGCCACACCACCGGTGTGGAAGGTACGCATCGTCAGCTGGGTACCGGGCTCACCGATGGACTGGGCGGCGATGATGCCGACCGCCTCACCGATGTCGACCAGCTTGCCGGTGGCGAGCGAGCGTCCGTAGCAGAAGGCACAGGTGCCGACCGCGGACTCACAGGTCAGGACCGAGCGGGTCTTGACCTCCTCGACGCCGGCGCCCACCAGGGCGTCGATCAGGACGTCACCGAGGTCGACGTTGGCAGGCGCGATGACCTTGCCGTCGACGACGACGTCCTCGGCGAGCATGCGGGCGTAGACCGAGGTCTCGACGTCGTCCGTCTTGCGGAGGACACCGTCGGCACCCTTGACGGCGATCTTCAGCTTGAGGCCGCGGTCGGTGCCGCAGTCCTCCTCGCGAATGATCACGTCCTGCGAGACGTCCACCAGACGACGGGTCAGGTAACCCGAGTCGGCGGTACGCAGGGCGGTGTCCGCCAGACCCTTACGGGCACCGTGCGTGGAGATGAAGTACTCCAGAACGGTGAGGCCCTCACGGAAGGACGCCTTGATGGGACGCGGAATCGTCTCGTTCTTGGCGTTGGACACCAGACCACGCATACCGGCGATCTGACGCATCTGCATCATGTTTCCTCGGGCACCCGAGTCAACCATCATGAAGATGGGGTTCGTCTTGGGGAAGTTCTCGTTCATGGCCTCGGCAACCTCGTTGGTCGCCTTGGTCCAGATCGCGATGAGCTCCTGCGTGCGCTCGTCCTTGGTGATCAGACCGCGCTCGTACTGCTTCTGGACCTTCTCGTCCTGCTCCTCGTAGCCCTTGACGATGGCCTTCTTGGCCTCGGGCACGACGACGTCGGAGATGGCCACGGTGACGCCCGAACGGGTCGCCCAGTGGAAGCCGGCCGCCTTCAGGTTGTCGAGCGTCGCCGCCACGATGACCTTGGGGTAGCGCTCGGCGAGGTCGTTGACGATCTCGGAGAGCTGCTTCTTGCCGACCGAGTAGTCGACGAACGGGTAGTCCTCGGGCAGCAGCTCGTTGAAGAGCGCGCGGCCCAGGCTCGTCCGCAGCCGGAAGGTGTCACCCGGCTGGTACTCGGGCTCGCCCTCCTCGGCGACCGGCGGCACCCAGCCACGCGGCGGGATGGTGCCCACCGGGAAGCGGATGTCGACGGACGACTGGAGCGCCAGCTCGCCGGCGTCGAACGCCATGATCGCCTCGGCCGTGGAGCCGAACGCGCGGCCCTCGCCCTTGGTGTCACGGAGCTCGCCGTCGGTGGTCAGGAAGAACAGGCCCAGCACCATGTCCTGGGTCGGCATGGTGACGGGGCGACCGTCGGCCGGCTTCAGGATGTTGTTCGAGGACAGCATCAGGATGCGGGCCTCGGCCTGCGCCTCCGCGGACAGCGGCAGGTGCACGGCCATCTGGTCACCGTCGAAGTCCGCGTTGAACGCGGTGCAGACGAGCGGGTGGATCTGGATGGCCTTGCCCTCGACCAGCTGCGGCTCGAAGGCCTGGATGCCGAGGCGGTGCAGGGTCGGTGCACGGTTCAGCAGCACCGGGTGCTCGGCGATGACCTCTTCGAGGACGTCGTACACCACGGTGCGGCCGCGCTCGACCATGCGCTTGGCCGACTTGATGTTCTGCGCGTGGTTCAGGTCCACCAGGCGCTTCATCACGAACGGCTTGAAGAGCTCCAGCGCCATCGCCTTCGGCAGACCGCACTGGTGCAGCTTGAGCTGCGGACCGACGACGATCACGGAACGCGCGGAGTAGTCCACGCGCTTGCCGAGCAGGTTCTGACGGAAACGACCCTGCTTGCCCTTCAGCATGTCGCTGAGGGACTTCAGGGGACGGTTACCGGGGCCGGTGACCGGGCGACCACGACGACCGTTGTCGAAGAGGGCGTCCACGGCCTCCTGGAGCATGCGCTTCTCGTTGTTCACGATGATCTCGGGCGCGCCGAGGTCGAGAAGCCGCTTCAGGCGGTTGTTGCGGTTGATCACGCGGCGGTACAGGTCGTTCAGGTCGGAGGTCGCGAAGCGGCCACCGTCCAGCTGCACCATCGGACGCAGGTCCGGCGGGATGACCGGCACGCAGTCGAGCACCATGCCCTTGGGCTTGTTGCTGGTCTGCAGGAACGCGGAGACGACCTTGAGGCGCTTGAGCGCACGGGTCTTCTTCTGGCCCTTGCCGGTACGGATGATCTCGCGGAGGCGCTCGGCCTCCTCGTCGAGGTCGAAGGACTCCAGGCGCTTCTGCAGCGCGGCGGCGCCCATGCAGCCGTCGAAGTACGTGCCGAAGCGGTCACGCAGCTCGCGGTAGAGCAGCTCGTCGCCCTCCAGGTCCTGGACCTTGAGGTTCTTGAAGCGGCTCCACACCTCGTCGAGGCGGTCGATCTCGCGCTGCGCACGGTCGCGCAGCTGCTTCATCTCGCGCTCGGCACCCTCGCGCACCTTGCGGCGCACGTCGGCCTTGGCGCCCTCGGCCTCCAGCTCGGCCAGGTCGGTCTCGAGCTTCTTGGCGCGGTTCTCCAGGTCGGAGTCGCGGCGGTTCTCGATCTGCTGGCGCTCGACGGAGACGTGCGCCTCCAGCGACGGGAGGTCGCGGGTGCGGCGCTCCTCGTCGACGAACGTGATCATGTACGCGGCGAAGTAGATGACCTTCTCGAGGTCCTTCGGCGCGAGGTCCAGCAGGTAGCCCAGGCGCGACGGGACGCCCTTGAAGTACCAGATGTGGGTGACGGGAGCGGCAAGCTCGATGTGGCCCATGCGCTCACGGCGCACCTTGGCGCGGGTGACCTCGACGCCACAGCGCTCACAGATGATGCCCTTGAAGCGGACACGCTTGTACTTGCCGCAGTAGCACTCCCAGTCCCGGGTCGGACCGAAGATCTTCTCGCAGAAGAGTCCGTCCTTTTCGGGCTTGAGGGTGCGGTAGTTGATGGTCTCCGGCTTCTTGACCTCGCCGTGGGACCAGGTCCGGATGTCGTCCGCGGTGGCAAGGCCGATCCGCAGCTCGTCGAAGAAGTTGACGTCGAGCACTTGTCGTCAATCCCTCTTTCGGGGGTTCGAGCCCCCTCGCGTCACGCGAGAAAATCGGGGCACTTCAGCAATGGTCTGAACGGGTCCGGGGAGAGCCGGCCGGATCACGGGGATCCGGCCGGCCAACCCGTCAGACCTCTTCGACGCTGCTCGGCTCGCGCCGGGACAGGTCGATACCGAGCTCCTCCGCCGCGCGGAAGACGTCCTCGTCCGTGTCGCGCATCTCGATGGACATGCCGTCCGAGGACAGCACCTCCACGTTGAGGCAGAGCGACTGCATTTCCTTGATGAGCACCTTGAAGGACTCGGGAATGCCCGGCTCGGGGATGTTCTCGCCCTTGACGATCGCCTCGTAGACCTTCACGCGGCCGGTGACGTCGTCGGACTTGATCGTCAGGAGTTCCTGGAGGGCGTATGCGGCGCCGTAAGCCTCAAGGGCCCACACCTCCATCTCACCGAATCGCTGACCACCGAACTGCGCCTTACCACCCAGCGGCTGCTGCGTGATCATGGAGTACGGGCCGGTCGAACGCGCGTGGAGCTTGTCGTCGACCAGGTGGTGCAGCTTGAGGATGTACATGTAGCCGACCGAGACCGGGTCCGGGAACGGCTCGCCGGAGCGGCCGTCGAACAGCTTGGCCTTGCCGGAGGGCTGCACCAGACGCATGCCGTCGCGGTTCGGGATCGTGGCCTCGAAGAGACCGGAGATCTCGTCCTCGCGCGCACCGTCGAAGACGGGCGTGGCGACGTTGGTGCCGGGGGCGACCTGGTCGGCGCCGATGGCCTGCAGGCGCTTGGCCCACTCGTCACCGAGGCCGGAGACGTCCCAGCCGCGGCTGGCGAGCCAGCCGAGGTGGATCTCCAGGACCTGTCCCGGGTTCATTCGGGACGGGACACCCAGCGGGTTGAGGATGATGTCGACCGGGGTGCCGTCCTCCAGGAACGGCATGTCCTCGATCGGCAGGATCTTCGAGATGACGCCCTTGTTGCCGTGACGGCCGGCGAGCTTGTCACCGTCGGTGATCTTGCGCTTCTGCGCGACGTAGACGCGGACCAGCTGGTTCACGCCCGGCGGCAGCTCGTCGCCCTCTTCGCGGTCGAAGACGCGGACGCCGATGACCTTGCCGATCTCACCGTGCGGCACCTTCAGCGAGGTGTCGCGGACCTCGCGCGCCTTCTCACCGAAGATCGCGCGGAGCAGGCGCTCCTCGGGGGTCAGCTCGGTCTCACCCTTGGGCGTGACCTTGCCGACGAGGATGTCACCGGCGACGACCTCGGCACCGATACGGATGATGCCGCGCTCGTCGAGGTCGGCGAGGACCTCCTCGGAGACGTTCGGGATGTCCCGGGTGATCTCCTCGGGGCCGAGCTTGGTGTCACGGGCGTCGACCTCGTGCTCCTCGATGTGGATCGAGGAGAGGACGTCGTCCTGCACGAGGCGCTGCGACAGGATGATCGCGTCCTCGTAGTTGTGACCCTCCCACGGCATGAACGCCACGAGCAGGTTCTTGCCGAGCGCCATCTCACCGAACTCGGTGGCCGGACCGTCGGCGAGCACCTGGCCCTCGATGACCCGGTCGCCCTCGGAGACGACGACCTTCTGGTTGACCGAGGTGCCCTGGTTGGAGCGCATGAACTTGGCGATGCGGTACGTGGTGTACGTGCCGTCGTCGTTGGTCACGGTGATGTAGTCCGCGGAGACCTCCTGGACCACACCGTCCTTCTCGGCCTTCAGTACGTCACCGGCGTCGGTGGCGCAGCGGTACTCCATGCCGGTGCCGACGAGCGGGGCCTCGCTCTTGATGAGCGGGACCGCCTGACGCATCATGTTCGCGCCCATGAGGGCACGGTTGGCGTCGTCGTGCTCCAGGAACGGGATCATCGCGGTGGCGACGGACACCATCTGGCGCGGCGAGACGTCCATGTAGTCGACCTCGTCACCGGGGACGTAGTCGACCTCACCGCCGCGGCGGCGGACCAGCACGCGGGGCTCGGTGAACCGCAGCTCGTCGGAGAGCGTCGCGTTCGCCTGGGCGATGACGAAACGGTCTTCCTCGTCGGCGGTGATGTAGTCGACCTCGTCGGTGACCTGGCCGTCGACGACCTTGCGGTACGGCGTCTCGATGAAGCCGAACGCGTTGACGCGGCCGTACGAGGCGAGCGAACCGATCAGACCGATGTTCGGGCCTTCGGGGGTCTCGATCGGGCACATGCGTCCGTAGTGGGACGGGTGCACGTCACGGACCTCGAAGCCGGCCCGCTCACGGGAGAGACCACCCGGGCCAAGAGCCGACAGACGGCGCTTGTGGGTGAGACCCGACAGCGGGTTGTTCTGGTCCATGAACTGCGACAGCTGGCTGGTGCCGAAGAACTCCTTGATGGAGGCGACGACCGGCCGGATGTTGATCAGGGTCTGCGGCGTGATCGCCTCGACGTCCTGAGTCGTCATGCGCTCGCGCACGACGCGCTCCATACGGGCGAGACCCGTACGGACCTGGTTCTGGATGAGCTCGCCGACGTTGCGCAGGCGGCGGTTGCCGAAGTGGTCGATGTCGTCGGTCTCGACGACGATCGTCCGGCCGGACTCGCCCACCGTCTCGGTCTCACCGGCGTGCAGCTTGACCAGGTACTTGATGGTCGCGATGACGTCGTCGGTGGTGAGCACGCCGGCGTCCAGCGGCTCGTCGGCGCCGAGCTTCTTGTTCACCTTGTAGCGGCCGACCTTCGCGAGGTCGTAGCGCTTCGGGTTGAAGTAGAGGTTCTCGAGCAGCGTCTGAGCGGCCTCGCGGGTGGGCGGCTCGCCCGGACGGAGCTTGCGGTAGATGTCGAGCAGCGCGTCGTCCTGGCCCTGGGTGTGGTCCTTCTCCAGGGTGGCGCGCATCGACTCGTACTCGCCGAACTCCTCGAGGATCTGCTCGGTGGTCCAGCCGAGAGCCTTCAGGAGGACGGTGACGGACTGCTTGCGCTTGCGGTCGATGCGGACACCGACCATGTCGCGCTTGTCGATCTCCATCTCCAGCCAGGCACCCCGGGACGGGATGATCTTGGCGGAGAAGATGTCCTTGTCGGACGTCTTGTCGATCGACGAGTCGAAGTAGACACCCGGCGAGCGGACCAGCTGCGACACCACGACACGCTCGGTGCCGTTGATGACGAAGGTGCCCTTGTTGGTCATGAGCGGGAAGTCGCCCATGAAGACCGTCTGGGACTTGATCTCGCCGGTCTCGTTGTTGGTGAACTCGGCCGTGACGAAGAGCGGGGCGGCGAACGTGAAGTCGCGCTCCTTGCACTCGTCGATCGAGTTCTTCGGGGGCTCGAAGCGGTGGTCGCGGAACGTGAGCGACATCGACCCGGAGAAGTCTTCGATCGGTGAGATCTCCTCGAAGATCTCCTCGAGGCCGGACTTGGTGGGGACGTCTTGTCCACTGTCCAGAGCAGCCTCGACGCGAGCCTTCCAGGCGGCGTTGCCGAGGAGCCAGTCAAAGCTCTCGGTCTGCAGCGCGAGGAGGTTCGGAACCTCGAGGGGCTCCTTGATCTTTGCAAAAGAGATGCGCAGCGGGGCGGTGCTGGCGCCGTTGTTCGTATTCGCGGTCGAGGCGTTGCGCGAGGCGGCCAAGAGGGGGTCCTTCCGAGGGCTCGGACTCACTACGCGCGTACCGGTCCCAAACTGGACAGGTGGACAGATATCCCAGGTCAGGGATGCTTCGGTCCACGGTGCACAAGATGGGTATGCCCCTGGTGACGGGCAGGAGGCAGCTAACAGGCAGCGCAAAGGGTCAGTGTAGCCAAGTGCCACACTGATGTCCAGTCGGGGTTCTCAGAGACCCACGTTGCTCTCAACAGCTTGTTTCAACACCCTTGTCCAGCCCTGCGCGAGGTGCGCCCTTCTTTACTGCCCGCTTCGCCATCGATCCATGCCTCGGATTCGGATCGATTCGGCGACGCGCCTTGAGAATTGCGCGCCGCGTGCGGTTCGTCAAGGCCCCCTGGGCCCGGCCGGCCCCCGGGCCCCGCAGGCGCCGCCCCTCGGCGGCGGCCGTACGGCCCACGAGAGGCGCACGGCGAAGATCACCCTACTCGTCAACGCGGGAAGGGCAAGGCACCCGCCACCGGTACGCCGAAAGGCGACCACCCGTTTGGGTGATCGCCTTTCGCGATGTGACTCCGCGCCTCGCGGCACGGGGGTCCGAAGGAGTCAGACGACTCCTTGGATCACTTGACCTCGACGGAGGCGCCGGCGCCCTTGAGGGACTCGGCAGCCTTCTCCGCGGCGTCCTTGGCGACCTTCTCGAGGACGGGCTTCGGGGCGCCGTCGACGAGGTCCTTGGCCTCCTTCAGGCCGAGGGAGGTCAGCTCGCGCACGACCTTGATGACCTGGATCTTCTTGTCACCGGCGGCGGTGAGGATGACGTCGAACTCGTCCTTCTCCTCCTCGGCCGGGGCAGCCGGGCCACCCTGGGCCGGGCCCGCGACGGCGACGGCCGCGGCGGCGGTGACGTCGAACTTCTCCTCGAAGGCCTTCACGAACTCGGAGAGCTCGATGAGGGTGAGCTCCTCGAACTGGGCGAGCAGGTCTTCCTGGCTGAGCTTCGCCATGACAGGCGTCCTTCCACTATTCGGCAGGTGCCGGATGTATATGTCGGCGGGCGTACGTGGGGCCCGCTGGACCGCTGAGCGTGATTACTCGGCGGCCTCGGCGGGAGCCGGCGTACCGGCACCGCCCTGCTCCTCCAGCTTGACGCGAAGCGCTTCCGCGGTGCGGACGAACTTCGACGGCAGCGCCTGGAAGAGCTGCGCAGCCTGAGTCTGCTTGCCCTTCATGGCACCGGCCAGCTTGGCGAGCAGAACCTCGCGGGACTCGAGGTCCGCGAGCTGCTTGATGTCATCGGCGGACAGCGCCTTACCGTCAAGGACACCGCCCTTGATGATCAGGTTCGGGTTGTCCTTGGCGAAGTCACGAAGACCCTTCGCCGACTCCACCGGGTCACCGGTGACGAAGGCAACCGCCGTCGGACCTGCGAACAGGTCGTCCAGCGTGTCGATCCCGGCCTCGTTGGCCGCAATCTTGGTCAGCGTGTTCTTCACCACGGCGTACTGGGCGTTCTCACCGAGCGAACGGCGCAGCTGCTTGAGCTGTGCCACGGTGAGACCCCGGTACTCGGTCAGCACGGCGGCATTCGAGCTGCGGAACTGGTCCGCGAGCTCGGCTACCGCTGCAGCCTTGTCGGGCCTTGCCATAGCGTCGGCCTCCTTCCGGGTGATGAGGACCGCTCGAAAGGACCCGGAAAGACGAAACGCCCCGGCGCAGGCGCCAGGGCGTAGCTCGACCGAAACGAAGTCCGGGAGCTTTCCACAGTCACCTGCGCAGGTCGTCCGCATCAACGGAGCCTTCGGTTGCCCGAACCCTTACGGATCCAGAACAACGACCAGCGGTCTTTGGCTTCTGCAGAAGAGTACGCGACTCGGGTCGCGCCGGGCAA